>CAZSEL010000010.1:0-102977 GCA_964605905.1 uncultured Chloracidobacterium sp.
CTTCGCACTCATGGGGACAGGAGTGTCCCCGCTCCGCCGGCCGCCGATCTCGATCTTTGCACCGGCTTCGCGGAAATTATTTACGTGATCTTCTACTATCTTCAACTGCCGTTCGGACGACATTGCGCCGATCGAAACATCTTCGCGGTCGCCGTTTCCTTGCGTTAATGCGCGGGTTTTTTCGACGACCAGTTTCGTCAATTTATCCGCGACGCCTTCCTGAACATACAGCCGCTCGACCGACGAACACGATTGTCCCGAGTTGCAAAACGCGCCCCAAACTGCGGCGCCTGCGGCAAGCTCAAGATTCGCATCCTCAAACACGATCATCGGATCTTTCCCGCCAAGCTCGAGCACGACGGAGGTGAGATTTTTCGCGGCCGCCGCAGCGATCTTTTTGCCCGTGCCGACCGAGCCGGTAAACATTATCTTGTCCGGCACCGCATCGACCAGAGCCGCTCCGGTTTCGCCGCCGCCGGAAACTATCTGCACAAGATGTTCCGGGACGCCCACTTTCTCAAATATCTCGCCGATCTTTAGACCGACAAACGGCGTCAATTCCGAAGGCTTAATAACAACCGTGTTACCGGCCATCAACGCCATCACCGTTTCGCCGAGCGGTATCGAAAACGGATAGTTCCACGCCGGAATAATTCCGACCACGCCGAGCGGATGATAGACGACCCGCGACGACCGGCCCATGAGCGAATACAAACCAATAACGATTCGTTTCGGTTTCAGCAACTTTTCCGTGCTTCGCGCAAAATACTGCATCAGGTCGAGCACCGGCGCGATCTCCATCGCGATCGCCTCGCCAAATGGCTTGCCGGATTCCTGCGAGATCAAATGAGCGATGCCGTCAATGTCCGCAAGAATCACCTCGCGTGCTTTCATTATAAGGCTGCTCCGTTCGGCAAACGATGTCGTTTTCCACTTGTGGAAAACCACCCGCGAGCGAGCGACCGCCGCATTCACTTCATCGGTGTCAACCGCTCGAACACGCCCGACTTCCCCACCGGTCGCCGGGTTATACGAAACCAACTCGCCGCCGCCTTGCTCCAACTTTGTCACCGCTTCCATTCTGCGATGATATGCCTATTTACCGCCGCCTATCAAGGCAACGCGGTCAGAACCGGGAGCGATAGCGACTGGGTTTCGTTTGATCGTCCGCACGAAAACCCGGTCGCTACCGCTCACCGGTTCTGACGACAGACGAAAATATCTCTTGACAACCCAATCTCCGATGATTATTCTGTCAATGGACGAATTAAACGAATGATTGATGATATTGACAAACAAATCTTGAGTATTGTTCAGAACGATGGCCGCATTTCAAATGCCGAGATCGCCCGTCAAGTCAATTTGGCCGCTTCGGCGGTGCTTGAGCGAATTAGAAAGTTGGAGGAACGTGGCGTGATCAAAGGGTATTCGGCATCGGTTGATCCGAAGGCGGTCGGTTTTGGGTTGACTGCCTTTGTATCGGTTAGGACAAGCGATTGCGGAGACGGCACCGATGAACTGCTGGCTCAGATACCCGAGGTACTCGAAGTACACGATGTCGCCGGTGAAGATTCCTATCTTTTGAAAGTGCGTGCGTCGAGCCCGGAAGATCTTGCGGTTCTGCTGCGGGAAAAGCTGAGGTCGATCCCGACGGTGGTGACAACCCGAACGACGGTCGTGCTGCAAACAGTAAAGGAAACATCGGCATTGCCGCTTGACCGCTGCACGGACGATACCAAGAAAAAGAAATAACGAGCAGGGGCAGGTTTTACCATGACCGAACAGGCAAACAGAAGAAAATTAATCGTTTTGATCGCGGCTTTCGCGGCGGTCTATTTATTCTGGGGATCAACTTATCTAGCGATCAAATACACGATCGAGACGCTGCCGCCGTTCCTCATGGCGGGAACGCGGTTCGCGTTTGCCGGTGGAATCTTGTACTTGATCGCGCGGCTGTCAAAAGATTACGAACGGCCGACACGCGCACATTGGAAGACGAGCTTTATCGTCGGCATATTTTTGCTGCTCGGCGGAAACGGTGCGGTCGTGCTGGCTCAGCATTATATTTCGTCGAGCCTTTCGGCATTGCTCGTCGCAACCGAGCCGCTCTTTATCGTGATGCTTAGCTGGCTGTGGCTAAACAGCGGACGTCCGAATTGGAAGGTGATTCTTGGACTCGCGGTCGGCTTTGTCGGCGTTTGGCTGCTGATAACAGGACAACCTGCGACCACAAACGGCCCTGGCGGTTACGGACAGTTGATCGGCACGTTTGCCGTAATGGCTGGCGCACTTTCATGGGCGACAGGCTCGATTTACGGGCTGAAAGCTAAGACTCCGAAGTCTTCGATAATGACGGCCGGAATGCAGATGCTTGCCGGCAGTGTTTCGTTGATGCTGGTAGGTCTGCTTCGCGGCGAGGTTTCGACGTTCGATCCGGCGGCGGTCTCGGCAAACTCGGTTTTTGCCCTGTTCTACCTGATAATTTTCGGGTCGTTGATCGGCTTTACGGCATATAGCTGGCTGCTAAAAAATGCTCAGCCAGCGATGGTTTCGACCTACGCTTATGTAAACCCGGTCATCGCGGTCTTGCTCGGCTGGGGAATCGCCGGTGAATCGTTGACGGCCCAGACGCTTGTTGCCGCGTTCATTATCGTCGTCTCGGTCGCATTGATCACGGCGAACAAAACCGAAAAACACGACGACGAAGAAACATCTGAGGCTAACGCACTCGCGTGTGACACGCCCGCGTTTTCAACGTCGTCCTAAACCAAGTTCTCTCCTGTAGTAACTTAGGGTAAAGTGTTTTACGGTCTGCCGAGATCGGAGATCACTTTACCCCCTTTTTTATGCAAGTTAAAGAAATTCGAGCGCAATTTCCAGCACTTAAGCGACAGCACAACGGCCAGCCAGTCGCATACTTCGACGGCCCAGGTGGAACTCAGGTTCCGCGTTCCGTTGTCGAGGCAATGACCGACTATCTATATAACCACAACGCCAACACGCATTGGGGTTATCCGACAAGCAACGAGACCGATCAGTCTATCGACGGCGCACGTACCGCGTTCGCAGATTTTTTCAACGCCGACCCGAACGAGATCGTGTTCGGTCAGAACATGACCTCGCTGACGTTTCATCTAAGCCGCGCACTAGGACGCGAGTTTAATGCGGGTGACGAGATCGTCGTCACGGAACTCGACCACCACGGAAATATCGATACTTGGCGAGCTCTCGAAAAAGATCGGGGTGTTACGATCCGCGTGCTGCCGATGGATATCGAAAGCGGCCAGCTACTGCTCGACGCACTGCCTGCGCTGCTTAATGAAAAAACAAGGCTTGTCGCCGTCGGCGCCGCGTCGAACGCGATCGGCACGATCAATGACGTTACCGCGGTCTGCAAAATGGCCCGCGAAGCCGGCGCTCTCAGCTTCGTCGATGCCGTGCATTTTGCGCCGCACGCGCTCATCGATGTAAAAGCGATCGGCTGCGATTTTCTCGCTTGCTCGGCGTATAAATTCTACGGCCCGCACATCGGAATCCTTTACGGACGGAATGAACTCCTAAGCACTATCGACTTTCCAAAACTAAGACCAGCATCTGACGCCGCACCGGACCGTGCCGAGACAGGCACGCAAAGTCATGAATTGATCGTCGGTGCCGGCGCAGCGGTAGATTTTTTCGCCTCGCTGGGAGACGGGAATACGCGCCGGGAAAGGATCGAAAATGCGTTCGGCAAATTGCACGAGCGCGATGTCGAGTTAACGCGGCAGTTGTGGAATGGATTAGCTGAAATATCCGGCGTTCGTCTCTATGGCCCGGGGCTTGACGCCAGACGGACGTCGCTCGTTTCGTTCACGGTTGATGGGCAACCGTCGGCAAAGGTAAGTGCGTACCTGGCCGGACGAGGCATGTTCGTTTCGCATGGCGATTTCTATGCATCGACGGTCGTCGAACGGCTTGGAATCAGCGAGCGAGGGTTGGTGAGAATTGGCTTGTCGGTATATTCGACCAGCGAGGAAATCGACCGGCTGTTGGACGGAGTACGCAGGTTCGTCAGCGAACATCGCTAACCACAAATGGAACGATCGGACGCGCGCGACGGCTTTCGCGGCGGTCGGCGGATTCGACCTGCGTCGTTTGCAAACGGCTCGTTTCGCGAATCATTATCAGGTCGTTGTTAGTGTTCCCACGCGAGAGCAGCAGACTCTTGCCGTCGGCAGCCCATGCAAAATTGAATATTCGGCCCGATTTGAAATCGGTTACGGCAACGGCGGGCGAACCGTCTATCGGCATCCGCCAGACATTCTGGTTGCCGCCGCGATTGGTCAAAATAGTAAGTGATTTGCTGTCCGGCGACCAGCCGAATTGGTTGACAAGGTTGTATTCAAAGACGCGTTCGATCTTGCCGAACGCGTTCCCGTCGAGCGTGGCTACATTGATCTTTTTTTCAAACGACGCCATGTCATAGCTGCCAAAGGCGATCCGTTTTCCGTCCGGCGAGATCTTGGGTCCGAAGACACCTGCGTTCTCAGCCTGAAAAAATAACTCGGCTTGGCCGCCGTCGATGCTGACACGCATCAGCATAAAGCTGTCCTTATTGGCTAGCTGACGCTGAAAAATAACGTGCCGTCCGTCCGACGTGACTTGCGGGCTGAAATCGACTATGTCCGGTGATTCTTCTGAAAGCTGGACTGCATTCTGACCATTCGCATCCATCCGCCAGATGCGCGACGCCTTGTCCTTTTGCAGGTTAAAGACAATATAACGGCCGTCCGGCGTCAGCATCGGCTGGGCCGAAAATCCCGCCTTTGCAAATAGGGCTTTGCCGTTCTTACCATCGGCATCGGCGGTCCACAGGTCGGCTTCTTTCGCCTCGCTGCGTGAGAACAACAGTCGTCCGTCTCTTTGCTGCGCGAGGCCAAACATACCCTCGACACCGCGGCTGTCGGTTGTCATCTGTGCAGTCGATCCTGTCGCCGGTGAAAAGCTCCAGATCGCGCCGCTTGTGTCGCCCTTGATGGTGATCAAGTTTCTGCCGTCAGCCGAGATGCCAAGCTCGGCATAATCGTTTGTGTCGTTCGTCACCTGCTTGAACTCGGGCTTAGGATAAGTCGATCGCCAAACCTGAGCCGGGCCATTCTGAGTTTCGCGGCCCGTAAAGACAAAACCCGAACCGTCAGAGAACCACGCAAAGTTGTTTACAAATAGAAACTCGCGGTCGTTGATCTTGCGGATCACCTTTGTAGTAATGTCAATCTCGACGATATCCGTGTTGGTCACAAAACCGCTCTTGCGTATGCCCGCACCGGTGAGCAGCTTTGCCCCGTCGGGTGACCAGGCCATCCGGTTCGTAAAGAAGCTGTAATTCGTTTCAGTCGACGAGATGAACTGGGTCTGCTCAAGCGTTGCGGTGTCGACGAAAACGATCAGGTCTTCGTTCGCTTTGCCGACATGTCTTGAGAAAGCAAATGTCTTACCATCGGGTGAAAACGTCACGGGCCCGTCAACATCCTCGATCAGTTTCTTAGGAGTTCCGCCGAGCGTCGGCACCTGATACAACGTATTGACCGCAAAATCGCTTCGTGTTTCGGTGTAATAGACCCAATTTCCTTCGGGCGAAAATGATACGAATTGCAGATTCAAATTCGTCGGCTGAACGACCGTTAGCGTGCTGTCGGTCGCGACCTGACGAACGACAAGACTGCGGCTTCCAACTTCACCGCTGACATAAGCGATGTACTTTGCGTCAGGCGAGATCGCGGGCTGTATCACCCGGCCGTCAGTGTTGACGCGTGAAACCTGCGGACGGTCAAAGGCCGCAAGTGCAAGGGCCGGTTCCTGCGCGTACCAGTTGTAAAAACCAAATCCTGCCGCCGCGATCAGTGCTATTGCAACGAAAGCTCCCGCGAGCTTTATCCAATCTTTCGCCGAACGCCGCACAGCGGACATATTCAACTGCGACTGAGAAGCCGTGTTCACGCCGGTCATACGATTGCCGCTGACCGTGCTGTGGATCATCGTCGGGTTTTCGCTAAACGACGGATCAGACAGAACGTAAACTGCACGGTCACCGCTGTTGGCATGATCCAGTGCGTAGATCAGATCTTTGATGTCCAGGGCAAGGTCCTTAATGCTCTGGTAACGCTCATCGCGATCTTTCTGCAACGCTTTCCTAAGTATCCGCTGCAACTCGAACGGAGCATTCGGCAGAATATGCGTCAATGGCAAAGGCTCTTTATAAACAACGGCGGCAATGGTATCGGCGGTCGACGAACCGTCGAACGGCGGCATTCCCGTCAGCAGTTCATAAAGCACAACACCGACGCTCCAGATGTCGGTCCGCTCATCGACCTCATGCCCGCGAGCCTGTTCCGGCGACATATAACGGGCACTGCCCATGACTGTTCCGGGCATTGTCTTGTTGCTCGAATTTCCATCGACGCTACCGAGTTCGATGACCGGCTTTGCGAGCCCGAAATCCAGCACCTTAACGATGGCATCACTGCGGACCATTATATTTTCGGGCTTGATGTCGCGATGAACGATGTGCGCGGCATGGGCGGCGACAAGCGCGTTTGCCGTTTGCTCGACGATCTTCAGTATTCGCGGCAAGGTCAGCGATTCGCTCTTCATTATTAGGCGAAGCGTCTTGCCCTCAACGAACTCGGTCGCCAAAAAACTGCCATGCTCGTTCTCGCCGATCTCGTAGATCGTAAGGATGTTTGGGTGATTTAGCGCGGAAACCACGCGGGCTTCCTGTTTGAAACGTCCGCGACGGTCATCGTCGGCAACAAACTCATTTGGGAGCAATTTGATAGCCACGTCGCGGTCAAGCTCGATATCGTGAGCCGAATAGACCTCGCCCATTCCGCCCTCGCCTATCTTGGACCGTATCTCGTAACGCCCGAATTGTGTTCCCGCAAACATAATCTTGTCAGAACCGACCGGGTTTCTTGATCCCAGCCATCAGAATACTTCTCTTGTCAGAACCGGGAGCAGTAGCGACCGGGTTTCTTTTGACCTCAACCAAGAGAATACTCTCCCATAAAATTAGAACACCGTAATTCACGCTTTTATGACAACTAAGTTGCGTGTGTTTACGGTGTTCAAAGAACTCTGACTAAATCTTTAAACGAGTCAGGGGCTAAGGAAAGTTTCAATTACTTTATAACCCGCCTCGATCGCTTCGTTTAACTTGTCCGCATCCGGCCCGCCGCCCTCGGCCATATCGGGCCGTCCACCGCCTTTTCCGCCGATGATCGGAACGATCTCTTTGATAACATTCCCGGCTTTTACGCGATCTTTCAAATCATCCGATACACGAACGATAATGCTCGCTTTTCCCTCGTCTTTTCTGCCAAGTACAACAACACCAGACTTTAGCCGTGCAAGCAGCGTGTCCGAAAGCTGCCGTTGGCCGTTTGCGTCAAGGCCGTCAACGATCTTTGCCAAAACTTTAACCCCGCCGATTTCACGAGCCTCGTCTTCATTAGAAGACGCTCCGCCGGCCGCTCCGGTTGCGATCTTGAGCTTTAATTCCTCGATCTCTTTTCGCGTTCGCTTTACCTCTTCCTGTAGCCGCTCGATGGCGTTCGGCAGGTTGTCACGCTGTGTTTTCAAAGCCTCGAGCGACCGGTCGATCAGGCGTTCGTCCTCGCGAAACCGCTCAAAGGCGTCCAAACCGGTAATGGCTCTGATGCGTCGAACGCCGGATGCGATAGCCTCATCCGAAGTAATTTTAAAGCTGCCGATATCGCCCGTCGCTCGGATGTGCGTCCCGCCGCAAAGCTCCATCGAAAACTTGCCATCACCGACGCTTAGCACGCGAACCTCAGCCCCGTATTTTTCACCAAACATCGCGACTGCTCCCGAACGCATCGCTTCTTCGATCGCCATCAGGTTCGTCGTAACAGTGTGATTTTGCAGGATATAGCGGTTCACAAGGTCCTCGACCTCTTGAATCTCCGCATCAGACATCGGCTGGTAATGAGCGAAATCAAACCGCAAATAATTCGGTGCGACAACCGACCCAGCCTGCTTAACGTGCGTCCCCAAAACCTCCTTCAAAGCCGCATGCAAAAGATGCGTCGCCGTATGATTCCGCCGCGTCGCATCACGCTTAAAAGAATCCACAACCGCCGTCACCTTATCCCCAACTCTCAGCGAACCGCTCTCAACCTTGACCTTATGAATTATCAAACCCGCAACCGGCGAATATGTGTCCGCGACCGTCGCCTTAAAATCGCTGCCGCCGGACCGCAAGTCAGTACCGCCTGCGTCAGCAGGTGGCACAGCGCCAACAAATAGACCCGTATCACCAACCTGTCCACCAGATTCCGCATAAAACGGTGTCTCATCCAAAACAACACCGCCCTGTTCACCTTCGGCCAAGCTTTCTTTCTGACTATCGCCATCAACGATCGCAACAACCTTAGCCGTTTCAACAGTCGTTCCGTCATAACCGTGAAATTTGTTCCAACCAACACGGTCTAAAACCTCGGCATAGATCGGGCTGATCTCAGATTTACGATGTGTTTGACCAATGCTAGATCGAGCTTGCAGGTTTTTTATTTGATTTTTAACTTGATCGTTAAATGTATCGGCATCCATAAAAGGGGCCTCGGAATCAACGATTGAATAACCCGGTATGTTCGTTTTTAGAAATTGTGTATAGGCGATGTATATCAGATCAATCGGTACGCCATAGGTATCGTAAAGCTCTGCGAAATCTGTTGACGGAAAATCCGAAATCGAACCAGTTACATCTCCAGTCGCTCTCATCCGACTTAATACTTCGTTAAGACGCTTCAGCCCAACAGTCAACGTATTCCCAAACCGCTCTTCCTCAAGCCGCACCATCTTCCCGATAAACTCACGCTGGACAGCGAGTTCCGGGTAGGCTTCACGCATTTGATCGACGACGAAATCGCAGACCTTGAAAAAGAACGGCTCGGTAAATCCCAGGTGCTCGCGACCGTGGTAGATGGCGCGGCGCATTATTTTGCGGAGCACGTAATTGCGGCCTTCATTGCCGGGCAAGATGCCGTCGGTGATGGCAAACGCGGTCGCGCGCGCGTGGTCGGCGATCACTTTACAGGCAAACTGCTGGCTTTCTGACAGTCCTTCGTAAACACTCATTGTTTAAATAATATAACAGGCGGCAGGTCAGAACCACCTGCGTAAGCGGGTGGTTAGATGTTGTCAGCAATCAACTTGATAAAAGCCGCGAGTCCACACACCTGCTTACGCAGGCGGTACTGACCTGAGTCCGCCGATCAGATGCAGTGCCACACCCGCCAGCGACGTATAGATTCCAAATCGGCTTATCTCGGAGAACTTGCCATAGCTGTATGTCTCCGCAACGAACGCCCAGATCAGCAGAACGCTCGACACAAACAGCACGCTTGATCCGCCGACTTGTAAAACACGCTGCCACTTCGGCTGTCGCAGTTGCAAATAAACGCCTAACGCAATATGCACAAACGCCGAGAACAAAATATAGATATGTCCTTGTCAGGAAAATCAGCCCGCATGTATTGGCCTGTTATCAAAAAGATGACAAACAACGCGATACCAAAGATCAAATGTGCCCATTTCATAAGCGCCTCGTGATTCACGCGAGATAATAAGCTAAAATCTTTCGCAAGCAAAGCTCTGGCTGAAAGCTGTTAGCTGATGGCTGTAAGCTGTTTTGAAAACTGAAAAGCCCAACTACAAACCTATGACACCAATACGGTTCGTTTTGATAATCTTAGGCCTGGTAACAATGATCCAAGCACAGCCCGATAAATTTGCGAGTTTTCGCGAGACTTACCGAAAAGAACTTACCGACGCGGGAATTGTCGGCAGCAGTTTTGTGTTTATGAAAGACGGCAAGACCGTTGCCGAGGAACATTACGGCTCGGCAAATCTTGAGAAAAAACAACCCGCAAACGCCGACACGATCTATCATTGGGCATCGAACACAAAGCCTTTTACGGGCATCGCGATAATGCAGCTTCGCGACCGCGGGCTGATGAAGCTGGACGATCCAATCACAAAATACGTCCCTGAGCTGAGAAAAATTCACAATTCACACGGCTCGATGGACGAGATAACGATCCGCCACTTATTGACGCATTCGGGTGGATTTCGTAACGGCACATGGCCGTGGCGCAACAATAAGCCGTGGGAACCATTCGAGCCGACCGAATGGTCACAGCTTGTCGCGATGTTTCCGTTTACCGAGGTGCAATTCAAACCCGGCAGCAAATTTAGTTACTCGAACCCCGGAATTATCTACCTCGGCCGCGTGATCGAAACCTTGTCGGGTGAATCGTATGAAACGTACATCGACAAAAATATCTTACGGCCGCTCGGCATGCACAATACTTATTTCGACACCACTCCACCGCATTTACTGAAACATCGCTCGCACAGTTACTACATCGAAAACGGAAAACGCACCGAGGGCCGCTTCGACGCCGACACAGGCATTACCGTCTCAAACAGCGGGCTGAATTCCCCGATATCTGACATGGTGAAGTACCTGAATTTCCTAACGGGAAGCGGCAGCGACGGGCAAGTCAGAATCCCGACGCGTCGGGATAGCGACCGGTCTCTTTACGACTCGATATTAAAACGCAGCTCACTCGAAGAAATGTGGCAGCCGCAATTGCCCGCGACGGTTGACGCAAACGGCAACGCAGGTTTCACCACCGACATCGGCCTCATCTACTTCATCGACACGCGAAACAACCGAAAACTGATCGGCCACGGCGGCGATCAGAATGGGTTCTTGAGCTATATAGATGTCGAACCCGCGACTCGCACCGCATCAATTATCGTTATGAACACGAACGTGATTTATCCGGCAAACACGCCGCCGGAAAAGGACGTTGTAAACAAGCTGCGAAATGCTATACGGGCGTTGTATTGATTTAATCTCTGTGAACTCTGTGGCGAATAATCATGAGACACCTTTTTCTGGATTCCAGCTTCCCTGCAGTTTTCTCAATAGTAGAATCTGCCCGGCGTGATAGGCGTTGTGGGCGTTTAGGTCGGCGATCGACTCGAACCACTTGAACCGCTCATTCCCGAGGACCGGCTCGGCGAATTTTGATTCTTCCGCCGCTTCCAGAAGACTTCGAAATTCGGACATTATCGAGTCGAATTTTTCCAATTCCGCCTGCCAGTCATTTTCCGAAGTCTCGAAAGTCTCGTCGTTCGTCGATGCCGTATGCTGGAAATCTATTCCTTTAAACCGCTGTAGATAAACATTAACGTCGTAGCTAAGATGTGCCAGAGTCTGCCAAATCGAATGATCCGCACCCTCTGGCTTCAATACGGCTTGCTCCGCCGTTACGCCCTCGATGGTATTCCGGACCGCGACAAACCAGCCGTTTTCGTCATAACACATGTTAAATTGCGCGATCAAAACTTCCTTGCTCATATCTACCACCCTCGGTGAATTTCCCATCGATCGACGATCTCCCCATTTTCAATAACATTATAATGCGAGTGCTGTGCGGCGGTCAGGCACGAGTGATTTGCAAGAATGCGAATGCGATCACCTACCTTGAAACGGTTGAACATGTCGCTGTCGGTCGCCTCGACCTCGCCGTGTTCCTGCGACAGCGACGTAACGCGCATTCCGGTTTCGCGTCCCTCAATATCGAGAACGTGTCCGTAGCCGCAAGCCGGATCGATACCAACAGCACCGCGGTCTTTTGATATTGCAATAGCTCCGGCGTCAACTACAATTCGCCGCCGCGTAGTGTCACGATGAACGACGGCAGTAAGAACAGTTAATGCCGTATCCTCAAACCCGCAGCTTCCCAGTGTCGCTTGGAACGCATCGTAAAATATATAATTCCCTGGCCGGATCTCATCCACGCCATCCAGATGATCGACCGTGCTGATAGTCGGCGTCGATCCGATGCTGACGGTCGGCACCTCGATTCCAGAGTCACGCAATCTGCCCGCAAGCTCGACCATACCGTCGCGTTCATGACGAGCAACTTTCAGAATGTCATCTTTGGTTTTTACATTGTAGGAATGCCCGGCGTGGGTCAGAATGCCGGCAAAATTTAGGTTTTTGGAATCAGCGATCTGTCGCGGAATCTCCATCGCCTCAGTCGTGTGCGGCTCGACACCAACACGATGCGTTCCGCAATCGATCTTCACGAAAACGTCGAATTTTATTCCAGCCTTGCCCGCCGCTTCGTTTAGCGACGTTACCGTTGACGCATCGTCCGTAAGCAGATTCAGCTTAACGCCGCTCTGAAAGATCTCGATCGCATCCGCAAACTTCCCACGCTCGATCGGCACTGCATAAGTAATATCCTTAAACCCGTGCTTCGCAAACGCCCTCGCCTCAGCCAGCGCCGAAACCGTTATCGCCCCATCATGCCCCGCCGTCTGTATCCGCGCCACCTCGACACACTTGTGCGTCTTGATATGCGGGCGAAGGCGAACATTGTTTCGCGTTGCAACCTCACTAATCCGCTCTGCATTTCGATTTACACGTCCGAGGTCAAGCAGCAGACAAGGTGTATTGAGCGTATTCATAGAAATGTCATCAAACGATTCTTCGGTTAATCAAGAATATCATTCCGAAATCAGTTGTCGAACTAACGACTAAAAACGTCTTGACGTTATAACGCTGCGGCGTTATAGTGTGTTTTGTGGCATTACAACCAAAAAGATCAACCGTTTATCTTGAACCCGACCTCCATCGGGCGGTTCGGCTTAAGTCTGCCCATACAAATCGAACAATCTCCGACATTGTAAACGACTCGCTCCGAACTGCATTGCGCGAAGATCAGGAAGACCTAGCCGCTTTCGAGGAACGCGCGTCTGAACCGATTATTTCTTACGAAGCTTTCCTTACAAAACTAAAAGCCGATGGCAAAATATGAGATCGTTTTCAAACGGTCGGTGTATAAGGACCTGAAGCCGCTCCCAAAAGCTGAAGTTAAGCGCATTCTTGCTCGGATCAATGTCTTGGCTGACAACCCTCGCGACCTCGGCTGCGAAAAGTTATCAGGCCAGGAACGCTATCGCGTCCGGCAGGGCGTATATCGGATAGTTTACGAAATTGAAGACGATGTGTTGATCGTTGTTGTTGTAAAAATCGGTCACCGAGGACAAGTTTACGACCGATGATCTGTAGAACGACAACAGACATGGAACGCATCAAACCTTTCGGGTATAAAAATTACGGCAGTATTCCTCACTTGTCGGGTTCGCGGCTTGGTGAAAGAGATTATGCCGCGAACCCCGGCCACGAGCGGATCGCCACAGAGCGACGGCGTGATAGATTTGACGAGATCATTGTGCAGGAAAAGCTGGACGGCTCTAACGTAGGTGTCGGGCTGATTGACGGGATTCTTTATCCTCTCGTTCGGGCAGGTTATCCCGTTTCAACCTCTCCACATCGACAACACTGGGAGTTTTCAAACTGGGTGTTTTCCAACGAAGAAAGATTTCGAGCCGCACTCAAAGACGGTGAGAGATTGGCCGGAGAATGGCTGATGCAGGCTCACGGAACCAGATATGAACTCGCACACGAACCGTTTGTCGCCTTCGACATAATGATGGGCGAAAAAAGAATGCCATATGATGATTTTGTCGAAAGACTTAAAGGCGAATTCACACTTCCGTTTCTTCTTCATCGCGGCGACAGCATTTCCATCGAAAATGTTCTTCAACTATTAGGCGACCACGGCCATCACGGAGCGCTCGATAAGGTCGAAGGCGCGGTCTGGCGTGTTGAAAGAGATATTCCCTTCCGAAAACAACAAATTCGCCAAAGAGTCGTCGATTTCCTATGCAAATACGTTCGAACCGAAAAACAAGACGGCATCTATCTGCCCGAAATAAGCGGTCGCGATGTCGTGTGGAATTGGCTACCGGCTTGAGTTTATTATCTAGGATCAGGATAGAAGCCCCGATAAACGAGATATAGCCCACTAATAATAGTAAGAACACTCAATGCCAGGCCAGTATTAGACTGCGTCGAGCCATTCATATAGAGTGGAAGATTCGTTATCGATACTACGACAAGAATAGCTCCAACAACGATCTTCCAAATAGTTCTTTTAGGTTTCACTACAATCAGATATCCGTATTATTCAGCTTTCAAAACTATGCATTATTAAGTGTCTTCTTTGCTTTCCCAACGACATTTTCGACGGTGAAGCCGTAATCCCTAAACACATCTTCCGCGGGTGCGGACGCGCCGAATTTATCGACTGTGAGCGTATCGCCGTGGTCGCCGGTGTATTTGTGCCAGCCTTGGGAAACACCGGCTTCGATGGCAAGGCGGGCTTTCACGTTGGAAGGCAAAACGCTTTCTTTATACTTGGTGGATTGCTCGTCAAAGAATTCCCAGCACGGCATTGAGACGACTCGAGTTGGGGTTCCGGCGGCGTTTAGTTTTTCGCGGGCTTCCATTGCGAGGCCGACTTCGGAACCGGTTGCGATCAGTATCAATTTCGGCGAAGTCTTTTTGCCGGTCTTATCTTCTGCCTCGGCCAAAACATACGCGCCTTTGTGCAAGCCGTCAGCCTTCGCAAACTTTTTGCGGTCGATCAGAGCGACCTTTTGGCGTGAGAATGCAAACGCAGTAGGTGCGTTTGAGCGCTCCAGTGCCGCTCGCCATGCCTCGCGCGTTTCGTGTGCGTCGCACGGACGGATCAATGCAAGATTGGGAATCGCACGCAGGGCCGCGAGATGCTCGACGGATTGGTGGGTCGGACCGTCTTCACCCAAGCCGATCGAATCGTGCGTAAAAACGTAGATGACCTGTATCTTGGAAAGAGCCGCAAGCCTTATCGCCGGACGCATGTAATCCGAGAACGTCTGAAATGTGCCGCCAAACGGGATCACGCTGCCAAACAGCGACATCCCGTTCATCGTCGAACCCATTGCATGCTCACGAACACCGAAATGGATGTTCCGGTTCTCGTAGCTCCCGGCCTGAAAATCAGCCGACGCTTTGATGACTGTGTTGTTAGATGGCGAAAGATCGGCCGAACCGCCGATCATTCCCGGTATCGCTCCGGCAATCGCATTGATAACATCGCCCGAATAGGCACGGGTGGCTTTTGCCTCGACATCTTTGAAATCCGGCAGAGACTTTTCCCAACCATCAGGCAACAAACCTTTGCGAATATCGGTAAGCTGTTTCCCGAGTTGCGGATAGGCCTTTTCATATTTTTTGACCGAGGCTTCCCAATCCTTTTCAAGCTTTGCACCGTTCTTAACCGCCGCACGAAACTGCGTCAAAGCTTCTTTCGGAATATAAAAGCTCTTGTTTTCGGGCCAGCCCAGATTGCGTTTGGTTTCCTTTACGGCATCCGCTCCGGGAGCGTCCGAGTGCGCTTTCGACGTGCCTTGTTTCGGCATTCCGAAACCGATGATGGTTTTTACGCGGATCAATTTTGGTTTGTCCTTGATCTTTTGTGCAGCCTTTATCGCAGCCTCGATGGCCTTGATGTCGTTGCCGTCCTCGACGGTCGAAACCGACCAGCCGCAGGACTCGAACCGTTTTGTCACATCCTCGGAAAACGCAAGATCGGTCGAACCGTCGATGGTGATGCGGTTGTCGTCGTAAAGATAGATCAGGCTAGCGAGCTTTAAGTGGCCGGCGAGCGACGCCGATTCATAGCTTACGCCTTCCATCAGATCGCCGTCCGAGACGATACCGTAAATATAGCCGTCGATCACGTCGTGGCCGCGACGGTTAAATAGCGCCGCGAGATGGGCCTGTGCCATCGCCATTCCGACGCCGTTTGCAAAACCCTGGCCCAGCGGCCCGGTCGTGATCTCGACGCCCGGAGTCATAAAGTTCTCCGGGTGGCCGGGTGTTTTGGAATGAAGCTGGCGAAAGTTTTTCAGATCTTCGAGCGACAGATCATAGCCCGTAAGATGCAGCAGCGAATAGATCAGCATCGAACCATGACCCGCTGAAAGCAAAAACCGGTCGCGGCCGTACCACTTCGGATTTTTCGGGTTGTGCCGCAAAAACTTTGTCCACAGCACATACGCCGCCGGTGCCATGCCAAGCGGCAAGCCCGGATGACCGGAGTTCGCCTTTTGCACGGCATCAAGCGAAAGCGTGCGGATCGTGTTAATACAAAGCGTATCGATGTCGGTTTTCTTAACTTGTTTGGTCGCGGTTGTCATGAATTAGAGTTCTTTTTTGTCGGATGAAACGTGAATTGTCGGTTTTTCGTTCCTGAATTCTTGTCGGTAAGCTCTATTTTGCCAGTAGTCGCGAGTGCAAGCAAAACAGCGCCGCGCAAAGATGCTTCTTGTTCGTTTGAAATAGTTAAGTTGCGGCCTAGAACGTCGGCGACGATCTGCGTCCAAACGGGCGATGCGTTCAACGCTCCGCCGGATGCAATGATGTCCATGTCGGGAAAATTTGATTTGAGTTGATCGAATATGTCCGCAAAACGGTACGCGACCGCTTCCATTGCGGCTTGTAAAATGTCGATGGCATCGTGAGCCATTGTCAGGCCGAGAATTTCACCGGTCGCGTTTTCGTTGTAACCGGTGCTTCGTTCGCCGGCAAGGAATGGCATAAACGTTAGGCCATGTGCATCAGCACTGCGACGGGAAATTTCCTTTCCGATCGCCGCGTCCGACAATTCGATACGCAGGTTGCGCTTAAGCCAATCGTAAAGACCGCCGCCGTCGCTCAATGCACCGCCGACTATTACGCTTTCCCGATCGACGCGATAGCACCACAATCCGCTCGGGATTTTTTTCGGCGGATCGCCTTTGTAAACTACACGCATCGCTCCCGATGTTCCGACCATCAGAGCTGCTTTCGTTTCGTCAACGCAGCCCGAACCGATATTATTTGCAACACCATCAGCAACCGGCGGAAACCATTTCGCATCTTTCAATCGCGGCCAACGCTTTTGCCATTTCGGCAATAAAGTTAGCGTGAGATCGTCCGCCGACGCTATCTCGGGTAGTGAGATTTTTTTGAGCTTAAGATACGACAAAAGCTCCGCGTCCCACTCACACGTCCGAATATCAAAAACACCAGTTCCGGACGCCATCGAAACACTGCTGATCGCTTTTCCGAAAAGCTTGAGTGCGACATAATCGCCGAACGAAAGCCATTTAGCGGTCCTTGCCCAAATATCCGGTTGTTCTTTTCTGAGCCAAAGCATTTTGGCAGGCCAAAAGCTGGAATGGAATCGCGCTCCGATGCGGTTGTGTGTTTCAGTTTCGTCAAAGCGTTTTCGCAAGACATCGACATAACTTCGGCTGCGATTATCCGCCCAGCCGTAAACCGGCGTTGTCGGCTTTCCGTTTTCATCAATGCCCATCAAGCTATGCCAAAACGAACATGACGCGACGGAAACGATGTCGCCTTTGACCTTTGTCGCAATCGCCAAAACCGCATCTATCGTTGCCGTAACCTGCCGGAAAGCTTTGTCGGCATTGATCTCGGCTCCGCCATCGCGGGTCGCGGCCAACCGCCTCTCGTCGCGCACCAGCGTTTTCGGAAGCATTCGCCCGCGGCCTGTGTCAAACAACGCCCCGCGAATGCTTGACGAGCCGACGTCCAATCCAAGGATGAGGCCTTTCTTTTTTTCAGCCATTCAAATAATAAGGAAAATAAAGATTGGCTAACAGCTGTCAGCCAACAGCTATCAGCCAATCAATAACCAACTCTAAAATGGGCTTACTTTATACCAACGACTTTCTTAAACCACCAACGCAGCCCGACGAACAAAAACCGATAATCCTTAAAAAACTCCGGCGGTTTGCCCTCAAAATAATGTCCGACAAATTGCAGTACCCAGCCGATGACAAACAAACCCAACGCTATCCGCCAGAGGCCGCCAATAAAGAAACAAACCGGCACCAACAACATCGCCACGGCGATCATCGGTATCCCGATGCTGTGCATCAAACGGTTCACCGGGTGTTGATGCCCTTCGGCATATTCCTCGATCCATTCGTCCCAAGATCTTCCGCCCATCATATCAGTTTCCTCCGTATGAATTTGCGACGATTCTACATCAGTTTACTCTAACGCAAAAACGTTCTCACGGTCAGCCCGTCACTCAGGTCATGTTCGCTCGTTTCGTTAAATTCATGAAGAAAGTCTTTGGGCATAAAAACATCTGCGTCCTCAACAGTTTCCGGCACCTCGGTCACGATCCATTTTTCGATCATGCTGGCAAAATTCTCAAATGTTCTCGCTCCGCCGATTATAAACATATCGCAATTCAAAAAAGCCGAAAGAGCGATCAACTCTTCTTTGCTTCTGAGCAGCAAAACGCCGGGTTGCTGTTCGATATTCCCGTTTCGGCTCAGCACTATATTCAAACGATGCGGCAGCGGTTTCCCTATCGACCGCCACGTATTCGATCCCATAACGACCGCATGTCCCGTTGTCGTCTGCTTAAAAAATTTCAAGTCAGCCGGATAGTGCCACGGCAACTTGCCGTCCTTACCGATAGCGTAATTTTTTGCAACTGCAACAATACCAATGATCGCCATATTTGAATGAAACTATCAATTTTCAACTAAAAACTATTAGAAAACGATCTCTTTATAACAGTTAATAGTTTCAAGTTAAAAGTTGATAGTTTTCCCTTTGAAAACCCCTATCTCAGAACCTTTTGCCAGTCCGACCGAAAACGGTTGTGCGTTGTTCAAAAATGCAAATTCCTTGCCATAAGTCTGCTCGAAATCTACGTCGATCCGTGGGTTCCCCGCTTCGAACAGATCCCATTTTGGGTGTTCGACCTTATATTCGTCGGTGCGTCTTTCGCCACGCTTAGTGTAACCCCAATAGTGTTCGATAATAAATTCCTCGTGCGAGCCGTCGTCAGGCACGCCAAGATTTGCACCGCTCTCGACGCTGATGCTGTTCTTGCTATCGCCCTTTTCCCATGAATATCTAACGTGTAGTGCATCACGAAAATGCGACATTCGCCAGCGCTCGTATGGCTCGCCGTAGAGCGTTCTTGCGATCATCGCAATAGCTGCCCACGGGACGATCTCCTTTACGAAAACCACGCCGCGTCTTGTTTCTTCGTCTGTCTCGCGGCGAACATAAAACCGCAGATTGACCTCTTCGAAATTGACGTGAAACGGGACGAGGAAATCCAACACACGCGTATCGAGAAACATAAAGCCGACAAGACTAACGAAGCATTTGCCTTCATGCAGATCGATCTCCGTCCCGGCCGGAACGCGAGTAGCGAGCAGATCTGGCGAAACCTCATAGTTCGCCATTATCAGATCGCGCCATTCCGCTGTCAGGAACTTTTTCATTTCAGCACCACGCGTTTATCACCAGAGCGAACAGTTACCTTTTCGCGGTCAAAATATTCAAGCAAAGGTATTGCATATTTTCGCGAAACTCCGGCGATCTCCTTAAATCTTGCGACGTCGATCGCTCGGTCGGGCGTCGAATCGGCATATTTTCGAATCGCAATCATCAGCTCATCCATAACCGTTGTGGAGAAATAGAACTCGTCGGTCACCTTAATGATCTCGCCGCCTTTTACCAGCATCTGAAATAATTTCCTTGCTTTAGCGACCGGGACGGCAACAGTATTCGCAAGAACCGCATCCAGCTTTGGCGGCTCGACACGTGCCGCCCGGTAAATCGCTAAAAAATCGTCCGATACCTTCTTTTCAATCGGGGACAGATCTGCGTGATGACCGGCGAGCCTGACCGCGTCTTTCTCAACTGCGATCTTGCCATCTTTCTCAATCACCGACAAAACGGCGGTAAAACTCGAAATCGGCAAATATTTAAAAACGAGATCGCGCAAAGCTTCGCGGGGAATCCCAATGGCGAGCGGTTCCCGTTTATGAAATGCGTCGACCGCCGTTGTCGTTCGACTCAGCAATCCGGCGAACGTCGAAAACGGGATCAATCTGCCGCCGGCGTCAACGACCGATCCCGATCTGACATTGATATCAATCGCATCGCTGGCGATCTCAACGCGCCATCCTGTCGCAGCTCGCAGATCGCCGACGGAAGAACCCTTTTCGCCCATTGATTCAAGGATCAGTCGCACGACCTCGGCTTGATCGGCAAGCGACATCAACATCGTCGACAAAAATTCCGACCTCGCATCAGTCTCTTTCTTTTTGATCTTGTCAGCGTCCGGAATCAAAACCTGGCCGCCGCCGATCGTTGCTTGCGGCGAGTAACTGCGAACGATAAATCGATTTCCAAGAAATGTAGCAACCGGCGATTCGAGTCGGAATTGGACAAATCCGTGTTCTCCGGCAGCGATCTCGTCCGTTGCATTTATTACCGAAATGCGTGCCAAAACCTCGGCGGTTCCAATATGCACACGCACACGCTGACGCGAACGCATCGGTCGCGGAGCGTCAGCCAACACCTCGATTCGAGCATCAAATATCTGCGTCGGCCGCAGTACGCCCGGTTCGCTAAGCACCATTCCACGGGAGAGTTCGCTGTGGTCGATACCGGCAAGATTTACCGCCGTTCGCTGTCCGGCGTGAGCCGACGCAACCGCTCGTCCGTGCGTCTGAAGCCCACGAACACGGACGCGACGAGCCTCCGGCAAAAGCTCGACCTCCGTTCCCTCTTTTATCTCGCCGCTCGCGAGCGTGCCTGTTACGACAGAGCCAAAACCCTTTACGGTAAAACTTCGGTCGATCGGCAGAAATGCAACGCGGTCATTGCTGCGGACGGCAATACTATCAGAACATCTGACGAGTTCCGCTTTCAATTCCTCGATACCCGTACCAATAATCGAACTAATCGCAACAACCGGAGCATCTTCTAAGAAGGATCCCGAAACAAGTTCCGCAGCATCCAGTTTTGCTATTTCCAGGGTTTCTTCATCAACCAGATCGCTTTTTGTCAGAACAATTATGCCCTGCCGAAGCCCAAGCAACCGGCAGATCTCAAAATGCTCACGCGTCTGCGGCATTACACCCTCGTCTGCCGCGATCACCAGCATCACCAGATCGATCCCGCTTGCACCGGCAAGCATATTTTTGACAAATCGCTCGTGGCCGGGCACATCGACAAAACCGAAATGAGTGTCGCCGATCTCAAGCTCGGCAAAGCCAATGTCAATAGTAATGCCGCGCTGTTTTTCTTCGGGCAGGCGGTCGGTGTCCGTTCCGGTTAGAGCACGGACGAGCGCGGTCTTCCCGTGGTCAATGTGCCCCGCGGTCCCGACGATAATTTCCATACGGGTAAGTGATTAGAGCAGATATCCGACCGCGAACGGCAGAATAAAAATGGACAGGAAAAACAAGATGCTCGCTACCGCCGAATAAGCCCACGGTTTGCTAAGATCGGTCAGTTTCAGCAGCCTGATCATCAGCCGTTTTGCGAAAAAAAGTATCACCACAGGTGCAAGCGCCCCCACGGCGACCGCGATCCAGATCGTAAAATCTTCGCCCGGCACTCTAGTCAGCGAGCCATCCCACGCAAGCGCCATTATCACGCCGAAAACCACAAACGACACAAAAAAGCCGACACACGCCGTAAAAATATTGGTCGCAAAAGCAAACGTGAACGACCGCCCGGCACCGTGCGTAGTCCGTCGATTTACCCACCACGTCTCGGCGGCCGTAAACGCGAAAAAGCCGACGAAAAACGCGGCCACTATCAACCATTCTTTTGTGACAGCCGTCATGTCAGCATTATAACAAGAAAGTCCGCATTCGATGTGGATCGAACTTGTTTCGTTGTTTGTGGCGGTGAAATAGTTCTTCTGTTTCGTCGTCGATCCCGTACGCTGACATCTAGGTCTTCGTTCGTCCGCAGAACACGTCGTTGATTTTTGGATAGCGAGAAGTCCGAAAGGCGTATCCGAAACGGCAGCACTTTGCGAACCTCCTCACGATAAACGCCGAGGTTATAGCGAAAAAAATGTGTACCGAAATGCCGCCAGGCGTCCGCCCAGAGCATGTCCATCTGTTCGGGCCGAACAGCGTCGGCATAAACTCTTCGTTGATGTATTGCAGTTCGGCACTACGCATCTATCGTAGCCACTTGCGGAATGTCGGATCAGGAAAAGCGGCTATCAATCAGCTGACAGTTTGCAGCTTTCAGCCGACAGCCAATCGGGCTCCGAACTACCAATTAACTTTTCCTTCTTGCGAAGTATCGATCTGTGTCAGCTCGACGCCTTCGTTATAGAAAAAGATCTTCATATTGTCGAACAGGAACTGGTGCGAATCGGGGTTCGAAACATCCAACCCGAAATGATTGATTAACTGCTTCTGCTTTTCCTGCCATTCTTTCCAACAGCCCTGACACATTTCTTCACCGATCTTCTGCCCGAGTTCTGTCGGAATTGGAGCAAATCCGATAGGTTCCGTCTTCTGCCCGCAGCGACCACATTTAAATTTTTCACCAAATAAAGCCATACAGGAATTTTACCACAGAGGTCACAGAGGCACAGAGAAAAGCAAGTAAAAAGGAAAAAATAAAAAGGGAAAATAAAGCTCACGTTTTACCATTTTACTTTTGCCTTTTTACTTCATTCTCCTCTGTGCTCTCTGTGTTCTCTGTGGTTAATTCTTATTCGCCGCTTTGATCGCCTCGAGTACGTCTTCGTCCGCCGGTTTGAAAAGGCTTATCGCCTCGGCTTTGCTGTACGCGATCTTGCCTTCTTTATCGATAACCACAACACCGCGAGCCGAACGGCCGGGCAACCACGATTTCATATTATAAACGGACGAAACGCTCCGGTCGGTGTCGGCGAGCAGTTTGAGCGGCAGCTCGTTCTTTTCGGCAAAATCCTTGTGCGATTCGACCGAATCAGTCGAGATGCCAACAACCTCGGCACCGGTCGCCTGATACTCCGACCAATGATCCCGAACCGAACAAAGCTGCGCCGTACACACCGGCGTATTGTCACCGGGATAAAATAGCAGCACGACCGTCTTGCCTCGATGGTTGCTCAACGTCCAATCGTTTCCGTCGCCATCCTTGAGAGTGAAGTCGGGAGCGTCGTTTCCTTTTTTCATTGAGTTATCACGGGAATCAGCATTCTCTCGTGTTGTGCTTATTCAACGTTCTCGTCGAATATTCTTGTGTAGTCTTCAAATTCAGTTCCGGCTAAATCTTTCTGAATTACTTGTTTTGCAGCTTCGAAATCAACAACAAAACAACAGACTTCCATCGTTCCGCTACCAACACTTCCTCCGTCGCAATGGCCTAGCGCCGTCCATCCCAACGTTTCGTCCATCCTTCCTTGTAATCGGTGCCTTTTGTCGAGATCCTCAGCCGTACCCATTCCGTCGACATCGTATTCGATCAGCAACGTAAATAATTTGTCCTCATCGATTGCACCGTATCCATCACCAAGCTTTTGATCAACCAGTTTTTGAATCTTCCCTCGAAACGGCGAGAGCAACCCCGACTTGACGTTCTCGTGTTGTCCTTTGTCGCCAACAACACCCCAGTGAACAATCCCTGTCGTCTCGTCTTGATCCCAGGTTTCCCAGTAATGAAGTTTGCCTTCAATGATTTTATATAGCTTTAGCATTTCTGTGTTTTCTGGACTTCGCCAATACTAGGGCGCTCGTTCGAAGTCCCTAATGTCCTTAAACGGTTTGTCAGCATCACTGAAATCCGGCCGATAGTAATACGATGCCGATTCGTATTCCTGCATAAAGCCTTCTTCGATTCCTAGTTCTTCTAGTAGAGAAACCGCGTCGAACCATTCTCCTTCTGAGATGCGGCGGGAAAGCAGGATGTAACGGTCGTCGGTCGCGGCTTTATTGGTTGCGTAGTATTGGGCCATCAGCGATATAGCAGTTTTTGGTGAAAGTTCGTCGCGGATCCAACGCAGGTTTTCTTCGATGCCGGCGATGTCGTTTGGCAAAACCAAGAGACGGATCATCAAGCCGCATTTTAATAATCCATCGTCATCGAACCGCAGAGACTCGCCCATTTGCCGGTGCATTTCTTTGATCGCGGCACGGGCATGTTCTTTGTAATCACGAACTTTCGAATACTGAAAGCCCGCGTCGGAATCGGCGTATTTTAGGTCAGGCAAATATATATCGACGAAGCCGTCGAGCAGTTGCAATACCTCAACCGAATCGTAAGCATTCGTGTTGTAAACTATCGGCAATTTCAGACCGTTCTGGGCGGCGATCAAAATTGCACGCGCCATTTGCGGAGCGAAGTGGGTTGGGGAAACAAATCCGATATTATGACAACCGCGGTTCTGCAGCTCGAGCATCATTTCAGCAAGGCGTTCGTGCGTTATCTCGTTCTTTTTCTGCTCTTTCCAGGTTTGCGAGATCTGATAATTCTGGCAGTAAACGCATCGCAGATTGCAGTTGCCGAAAAAGATATTTCCGGCTCCTTGCGTGCCAGACAAACACGGCTCTTCGCCAAAATGCGCGGTGTAGCTTGAGACGATCGGCAGGCGGCCCGAATAGCACGCGGCGATCTCGTCATTTAACCGATCATTGCCGCAATCTTTCGGACAGATAGTACACGAGCGTAACAATTCCTCAAGAGCAAGGACGCGCTCTTCGAGCTTATTCTCCGCCAAGAGTGTTAGATACTTTGGGGCGTGCTTTGAATTCACCTGTTTCAAGTTTCTTGTATTTTTTCGCGATGCCTTCGGGCGAAAGACGCCGGGCAAGTTCCCATGTAAAATCCATTTCCGCGTTGATGGTTGCGGTGGCCATTCGGGTTTCTTTCAGCATTAAAATGCTGCCGTAAAACAGAAACATTATTCCGACGATCCCGACCGGAATCGGCATCCATTTGTAGATATCGAGAATACCGGCAACCGCGATTGTCACACTGGTCAGGATAAAGAACATCAGGCCGTAATAGAACGTGCCCATCGCCCGCTGCAAAATGCGCGAGCGGCTCGTCACCTTGTCGAGCAGCTCCATAATGACCTCGAGCCGTTTTTCGTACAGCGGCACATCGTCCTCGTGCTCGACATAGATCAGCTCGCCAAGCCGCACCTCAAGCGCACGCGCGCGATCCACGACCCTACCAAGCCGAGTCGATGTAGATAGCACAAGCGAGCCAGTCGCCGAGATCAACAACGCCGGTGTGATCATCGCCGTCAGAAACTCGATGGTCGAGTTCAAATTGCTTGGGTTAACATTTCCTATTTCGGCGGCAAACATAACGCTGATTCTACGCTATATTCAATGATTTTGCAGAGAAGATTTTCACCACGGAGTCACAGAGTCAGAATTTTCAGCCACAGATTTACACGGATGAACACAGATTATTCCGAACGGGTTCCTAATCCGTAAAATCCGTGTTGATCCGTGGCTATTATTTTCTCTGTGTCTCTCTCTGTGGTTAAACTACCTACCCCATTTAAGTTTGTTTCTCAAAACGTCAAAATAGTTCCGGTTTGGCGGTTGGACGAGGTTGAATGTTGTTCGGCTTTTGCGGATAACGGCACGGTCACCGGTTTTCATTGCGTGGCCGATCTGGCCGTCGAGCGTGAGGATAACGCCTTCGTTTTCGTTTTCGAGCTTTAGCTCGATCTCGGCAATATCGGGGACGACGATCGGACGGTTTGAGAGCGTGAACGGGCAGATCGGCGTTATCACAACGGCGTTCATCGACGGATACACGATCGGGCCGCCGGCGGAAAGGTTGTAAGCGGTCGAGCCGGTCGGGGTTGCGATGATCAATCCATCGGCTCGATAGGTCGTGACAAACTGGCTGTCAAGGCTAACGTTTATTTCAATAATGCGTGCAAGTGCGGCCTTGTTTATCACCACGTCGTTTAGGACGCGGCCTTTCGCAAGCATCTCGTCGCCACGCCAATGCTCGGCCGAGATCATCACGCGGCGGTCGATCTTGTAATGGCCGTCGAGAATTGCCTCTAGCGCCGAATACATTTCCTCGATACGGAAATCCGTCAGATAACCGAGACTGCCGTAATTGATACCGAGCACGAGCACGTCGGCATCGCCGATCAAACGAGCAGTCGAGATCATCGTGCCGTCACCGCCGAGAACGACGATCAGATCTGCGGTCGCGCACAGAGAAGCATTTTGGGATGAATCTGCGTTCTCCTGAATAGCCTCAGCCGGGCAATACGGTTTTTCAACCAGCTCGATCTCGCGCGCGGCAAGCCAATCGGCCAGTTCTACCGCGGTTCGCAAAGCCTCGTCGTGGCCGGGTTTGACCACGATGCCTACTTTTGAAATGTTCCGCTCCGTCATCTAATTGATTGTAAGTATTTACGATACGTCGGTAAAATTCAATCTCATCGAGACACGAAAATGGCCCGTTCAAGTATCCAATTGCCTAAAGAAGGCGCGAAAAAGGCGTAATTTGCTTTGGTTTCGGCGATTCATTTTGATAATATGTGAGATTGCCCCAATAATCAGGAAATTTAGTTAGCCCGAGTAAACACCGATGTTAAAGTTTTTCACACGTCTTGAACGTACCCGCAATTTTGTTCTTCTTATTTTTGCCGTCGTAATGGTGGCGAGCCTTGTGATGTTCTACGCACCCAGCAACAGCAATCTCGCAACAAACCTTGCCGCGAGTACTGAAACTGCTGCCAAGGTTTCCGGCGAGTATATCACCGTCGGCGAGATCGCCCGGCAGAAAGAGACTTTCAGCCAAATGATGCAGGGCAGGCCGTATCCGGCAAAGTCGGTGCTGGGTAACCTGATCAGCAGCCGCATCGTCCGTGTCGAGGCCGAAAGGCTCGGCCTGACGGCGTCGGCTGCAGAGGTTGCAGCAAGGATCAGAGAGAGCCTGAAAGCCGGTTCCGATGGAAAGCCGATCGATCAGGCCCGTTATGAACAGAACGTAACGGCACAGTACGGCAGCGTGAGAGCCTATGAGGAAACGATCCGCGATGAGATCAGTGGACGAAAGCTGCAGGCGTTTATCACGTCCGGCGTGACGGTTTCCGAGGAAGAGGTGATTAACGATTTTCGCCGGTCGAACACAAAATTCGATCTTTCTTATGTTGCTTTGACACCGGCGAACCTGGCACAGGCGATCGTTCCGACCGATGCCGAGCTTCGCGATTATTTCGAGAAGAACAAATCGTCATACGACATCAAAGAGCCGCAGAAAAAAATACGGTACGTATTTATCAACACGGCAAAGATAGGCGAAAAACTGCCGATCGCCGACGCCGACCTACAGGCGGAATATGACAAACTGCCGCCGGAACGAAAAAATGCGGGCGTGTTGGGACAGGAGATCGTTCTTCGCATATCGAAACCTGAGTTCGATGGACAGATCCTCGAAAAGGCAAATGAGCTTGTCACGCGATTGAAAAAAGACGGAGATTTGGTATCTAAAGAAACATTTGCCGAGCTTGCAAAAGGGCAATCGGAGAATCCGGCAAGCGCCGCAAAAGGCGGCGATCTGGCGGGACCGGTCAGGCAAAGCGCGACTGAATCCGACGACCCTTATCAGCAGTTGCTCGCGATGCAGCCGGGCGAGATAACCGAGCCGATCAATTACAAGGGCCGTTACTTTATCTTGCGTCGCGGCGAAGCGGTGCCGAAACCGTTTGCGGACGCAAAGAAAGAGCTTGAGGTGAGTTTGCGCAACCGTCGTGCTTATGAGGCAGCAGCGGCTCTTGCCGAGCGTGCGTCGCAGGCCTTAAAGGGAAACAAGGACGTTCAAAAGACCGCACAGGAATTTGCCGCTGAAGCAAACAGCACGGTTGCCGAGATGGTTCGCGAAACCGCTTACGTCAAGCCAGGCGATACCGTTGAAAAGATCGGTGTCTCGCCGCAATTTGAAGAAGGCATTGTGGGGCTTAATAACTTGAATGACGTTGGCGACAAGATTCCTGTTCCCGAAGGTTTTGCTTTGCCGATGCTTGTCGATAAAAAAGAACCGCGTGCGGCCGAGTTTGAAGAAGTAAAAACGCAGCTTGTTGAGGTGGTTAAACTTGAACAGGCGCGTGCCAAAGCCGAGCAGATAGCAAATCAGATCGCTTCGGGCTCGGCAAACGCCGGAGCGTTGGCCGGTTCGGCGAGCGGACAAAACCTAAAAGCTCTCGAATCAAAGGCATTCACCATCGGTTCGCCGCTTGGCGAAGGCCCGTCGGCGACGACCAACGAAGAACTTGAGAATGCGATCTATGCGTTGAAAGAAGGCGAGGTCACGAAAACGCCATTAAAGATCGGCGAGAATTACTACATCGTCGGCGTGACGAAACGCGAAGAAGCTAACATGGACGAGTTTGCAAAACAGCGTACGACGCTGATGGAGCAAAAGCTGAACTCGAAACGCCAAGAAGTTTTTTCGGACTATCTTGCATCGACAAAACAGCGAATGGAAACCGCCGGCCAGATTACTATCTACAACGACGTAGTCGCCAAGATCGACGCCAACGACGTTGCAACGCCATCGGCTCTGCCGCAATTCCCGGGACTGCCGCCCCAGCAATAGTTTACGGGCAGAAACGCGAGTGTAAACGAGCGTGGACCAACGTGCCATACTCCTTAACAGTCGCGTTTCTGCCCGTAGCTCACCACCAGCCGAGCAGTTTCCACCATGCAATACCTATAGTTGACCAGACCGCAATGTTGATGACCGACGCAATTGCACCGGCCGACCACCAGCGTTTTTGTGTGACGTAGCCGAGGCCGAAATATATCGGGGCCGGTGTTGTGCCGTAATGGGTCAGGCCGGCCGATAGGTTTGCGAAATATGTTAGCAGCAAAACGGTCAATCCGGCCGGTGCTCCTATGGCGACCGTGACCAGCAGAAACGGTACGAACATCGCCATTACGTGTGCCGTTATCGAGGCGAAGGCGTAGTGGGCATAAAAGAAGATCAACACAAGCACGGCTAGCGCGACCGGCCAGCTAAGACCGTTTGTCGAAGCGGCAACCGCACCGGCAAAGATCGACGGAATGTTTGTCTTGCCAAGCTCGGACGCCATCATCACCAGCCCGCCATACCAGATAAACACTTCCCAGGCATGAGTCTCGTCCGTCAGGTCGCGCCATTCAAGAACACGGGTTACAAGCAATGCAGAAATACCGACAAGCGCAATAACGGTCGCGTCGATGCCGTGCCACATTGCGGTTATCCACAGAAATACGACAGCAACAAATACGACGAGCAAGATCTTTTCAGATGATTTCAGCGGACCGAGCTTTTCAAGCTCCCCATGAGCAAAGGCGACTGCGTTCGGTGTTTCCTTTATCTCGGGCGGAAAGAGCTTGTAGATCATCAGCGGGATCAAAGTGAGCGAAACTATCGCCGGAACTATCGACGATATGAACCAGACGGAATAGTTGAGATCGATTCCGGCTTGTTCGCGTGCGAATCCGGCGATGATGACGTTTGAGGCTTGTCCGGTGAGAAAGGTCGCACACAAAATTACCTCGCACTGATAGAGCATCGTCATCAGAAACGTCCCCAAACGTCCCTCTGTTCCGTCCTCGGGGCGTGAGTCATAAGTTTCTGTAACGCTCCGTGCTATCGGCAAAATGATGCCGCCAGAACGCGCTCCGGTTGAGGGGATAAATGACGCAAGGAGAAAATCCGTAAAGACGAGCGAGTAACCCAGACCCAACGTCTTGCGGCCGATCAGTCGGACAAATATCAGCGCGATGCGATGGCCCAAACCCGTCTTTATCATCGCCCGCGAAATAAAAAACGCCGCAAGCACGAGCCATACATATTTATCGGCATAACCAGCTAACGCCCGCTCGATCGGGACAGCCCGAAACAAAGCGACCGCGACAACACCGAGCAATACAATTGCACTGCCTGTCAGCGGCTGAACTATCGACCCGACTATGGTCGCGATAAATATCGCAAGCAGCGCCCAAGCCTCACGCGAAACCCCTTCCGGCTGCGGTGCAAAATAGATCAAAACACCGACGCCGATAGTTATCAGCCATTTGACTAGAGGTTTCTGCATAAAAGAAAGCCACAGAGTTCACAGAGAAAGGTTAACTCTGTGCTCTCTGTGGCAAAAACCAACAGCTTACCGACCTACATTACCGGTACGTGCATATGCTTGAAATACCACCAGGTAATGCCGATCCAGATCACGAGATTGGCAACCGAAAGCAGCAAACCGATGTTTCGCGTTTTGGAATTTCGTCCGGCCGTACGATCGCCCTTGCCATACATCAGAACGCCAACCAACACGCCCGTTATGATCCAGGCGAATAGCCTGATGGCGAGATTGAACGGCACGTCTTCCGATTTCAGATTCATCAGATAAGGAACCTGATATAGCGTTAGGGCGATTGCGAACACGATCGCTAAGATCGCGGCGATCGGCGGGGTATAGCTTGCGGGAACCTCGGCATTTGCATCAGCGTCAGAAACATCGCCCAATTTGCTGTGGTTGTAGCTGTATGCAAAGTAAATGACCAGCCCAATGGCCATCCAGTCGATCAGTCGGATCCACGTATCGAGCGGCAGACTGTTCATCAGATAAGCCGCGGATACAACCGTTGCTATCGGGATGTAAGGCGAAAGCGGCACCTTAAATGGCCGATGCAGGGCCGGGTTAGATGACCTGAGAACAATGATGCCGACACCGACGATCACAAATGCAAAGAGCGTTCCGATACTTACCAGTTCGCCGAGCAAACTGATGGGAACGAATCCCGCCAGGATCGCGACGATCGTGCCGGTGATCGCGGTTGTGATATGCGGCGTCTGGTATTTCGGATGGATCTTTGCCGCCCAGCTGGGAAGCAAACCGTCTTTGGACATCGAGTAAAAAACACGCGGCTGGCCCATTGTCATAACGACCATTGTTGAGCTCAAACCGAGGACGGCGCCCACTTTAATAATTGTTGGGAACGCAAAAAGGATCGTTCCCATTGTAGTGCCTTGTGCCTGTTGAAGCGCGGCGTCGATTGCCACTGCGATCGGAGCGGCGGCATTGGTCAAGAGTTTGTAATCAACCAAACCGACCATGATACCAGCGACGAGAATATAAAGCACCGTACAAATGGCAAGGGAACCGAGTATGCCGATAGGCATATCCCGCTGCGGATTTTTTGCTTCCTGCGAGGCTGTCGAAACCGCATCGAAACCAATGTACGCAAAAAAGATAACGGCCGCACCGGTCACAACACCGCTAAAGCCGTAAGGCATAAACTCGGCACATCCCGGAGCGCCGACCGTACAGCCGATGCCGATATTGTCCGGGTTGACGTATCCAATGCCCGCGACGATAAACAGGACAACAACGACAACCTTGATGACAACAATAATCGAATTAAAGCTTGCCGATTCCTTAATGCCGCGAATTAGCAGAAAGGTAACGGCAACCGCGATTAACGCGGCCGGTAGATTGAAAATCCCAGTTCCTATCAGCGTACCGTCAGCGGCTTTTATTTGCATTCCAGGCGGTGCGCTCAAGGAAAGAGGGAAATTTATCCCCAGCGTATCCCTAAAGAGGCTTACGACATAACCCGACCAACCAACAGCCACGGTTGCGGCTCCGAACGCATATTCGAGAATAAGGTCCCAGCCGATTATCCAGGCGATAAATTCGCCGAGTGTTCCGTATCCGTAAGCGTACGCTGAACCAGAGATCGGTACGCTGGCCGCAAATTCCGAATAGCAGAGAGCGGCAAACGCGCTGACGATTCCGGCGATTATCATCGAAATAATAACGGCCGGGCCAGCGTGTTTACCGGCGGCCTGGCCGGTAAGAACAAAAATACCGGTTCCGATTATTGCGCCGATACCGAGCATCGTCAGATCTAAAGACGTTAGTGTCTTTTTGAAAGTATGCGTGCCGGTCTCTTCTGCTTCGGCAACGATCTGGCTGATTGGTTTAGTCGCGAAAAGTGACATTAAAACCTCCTAAATGGTTGAAATAAATTATGATTGTGTTTCCACCCAGACGGAAACACGAGCGGTAGCGAGTGTGTTTTCCCTTTTAGGAATTCGGCCCGCTAACTCTCAGGCTCAATTTTCGAAAAGCTTCTCCAAACAAAATAAACAGGCACGCCTGTTAAAACTATCAGCAGTCCAGGCCATGTTGCGGTCGTTTGATAAACAAACAGCACGACCAGAATTATCGCGGCACCGACGCAATATAGCGCCGGAACTATCGGGTATCCAAATGCTTTATACGGGCGCTCGGCATCAGGTTGTTTCACGCGGAGCACAAAAATTGCCGCGATAGCCAAAATATAAAAGATCAATGCTGCTGAAATGACGTATGTGAGCAGGTCGTTATAAAGGCTTCCGTAGCTGCCGTCCGCACGAACCGTTCTAGGCAAAACATAAAGCGCGGCGAGAATACCCTGTATGACCAGGGCCCAGGCAGGCACGTGAAACTTGTTCAGTTCACCGGCCTTCTTAAAGAACAGGCCGTCGCGGGCCATCGTGAAATAGGCTCGCGGCCCGGCGAAGATCAATCCGTTGTTGCAGCCAAAGGTCGAGATCATTATCGCCACGGCCATGATCGTCGCGCCCGCACCGGGGAAGATCACATCGGCGGTTGCCGAACCTACGCGATCACTTGCGACCTTTTGCATGTCCTCGAAACGCAAGGTGACCAGATATGCAATGTTCGCAAGCAGATACAGGACAATTACGCCGCCTGTGCCAAGAAGAAGCGACAACGGCAGATTGCGTTTCGGGTCCTTAACCTCACCGGCGGTGAACGTGACGTTGTGCCACGCATCGGCCGAGAAAAGCGAGTTGGTCTGCGCCACGCAGAGTGCGACAAAAAGCCCGAATGTGGTGACTGCGGTCAACCCGTCACCGACGGGTTGAAGCCCGCCGCGATTTGACCAGAGATCGCCGAAATTTGCGGCGGCGATCTCGGGATATGAAACAAGCCCGACAATTATTCCCAAAACGATCAACGCGATCAGCGAACCCGTCTTTGCAAACGTAAAGACGTTCTGGATCATCTTGCCCAGATTAAGCCCGCGCGTATTTATTACGGTCAGGAACGCGATCATCACGATCCCGAGCAATTGTGCCGTGGAAAGCGAAAAGGCATAGCTCGATGAGCCTAAGCGAACGGGTTCAATTATGTAGCTGGTCTCAGAGATGCTATCGAAAATAATCCCCGTAAACCGGCTAAAGGCGACAGCAACGGCGGCTATCGTCGCAGTGCCGATAACCATAAAGTGCGTCCAACCGTAAAGAAAGCCCCAGAGCGAACCGTAAGCTTCCTTAAGGTAAACGTACATTCCGCCGGCTCTTGGCATCATTGCGGCAAGTTCGCCATAGGAAAGCGCCGCTCCGACAGTTAACAGGCCGGTTATGATCCAAACCACCAAAAGCCAGCCGGGCGAACCGACCTGACGCGCTATGTCCGCCGAGACAATGAAAATGCCCGAGCCGATCATCGATCCGGCAACGATCATCGTCGAATCGAGAAGCCCGAGCCCTCGGATAAATCCTTCCTTAGATTGTTGCTCGTGCTCAGCAACTTCACTTGCCATACTTTATCCTCGTTTGAAAATGGACGTGCGACTCCGAAACACGGGAAGAAGACCAAGCTAAACTAAATATCTTTGTGCCAAGACGTTGGCGAGAGTTTCGTAGGTGATATTATACGAGTATTTCAACATCTGTCGAGCTATCAATTGATTTTTCGGTATTTTTCTATGCAGCACTTTTTCGGACAAACTGAAAAGTGAAAACTAAAAACTGCGTTCCATTTTCAGTTTTTACTTTTCAGTTTTAAGTTTTTTCGAGGAAATCTGCTTTGAATCGGATCATGTATGAACGATAAACAGAACCCGCTCGGCGATATGCCGGCCGAAGAATTTAGGCGATACGGTTACGAGATCGTCGATAAAATAGCTGACTATTTCGAGAAAATCGATGAGTTACCGGTGCTGTCGCAGGTTCAGCCGGACTGGTTAAAAAGCAGCTTGCCGACATCGGCGCCGGAAACAGGTGAAGATTTCGGCCACGTTCTGAAGGATGTCGATAAGCTGATCTTACCGGCTGTTACTCACTGGAATCATCCTAATTTTCACGGACTTTTCTCTACATCGACCTCGTCGGTCGGTGTTTTCGGCGAGATGTTCTCGGCAGCATTCGATATGAAAGCGATGCTCTGGCGAACCTCTCCGGCATCGACCGAGCTTGAAGATGTTGTGCTCGACTGGCTGCGGCAGATGATGGGTTTGCCCGACTATTTCGAGGGAATTATCTACGACACGGCTTCGGTTTCGACGATGCACGCTATCGCCGCCGCCCGTGAAAGAGTTGGGCTGAACATCCGCAAACTAGGCATGAGCGGCCGTGTCGATCTGCCGCTGCTGCGGGTTTATTGCTCGGAGCACGTTCATTCGTCTATTGACAAAGCGTGCATCACGCTTGGGCTGGGAACACGCAGCTTACGAAAGATCGCGGTCAACGAGCGATTTGAGATGATCCCCGAGGCTCTTGCAGAAGCGGTTGAGGAAGACATCGAGGCCGGTTATTTACCGCTCTGTGTTATCCCGACCATTGGTACAACATCAAGTTCAAGCATCGATCCGGTCGATGCGGTCGCCGACATCTGCGAAAAATACGGCATTTGGCTGCATGTCGATACTGCTTATGCAGGTTCGGCGGCGATAGTGCCTGAGCTGCAGCATTATTTCAAAGGCTGCGAGCGGGGCGATTCTATAGTGACAAACCCACACAAATGGCTGTTTACGCCGTTCGATCTGTCGGTGCTGTATTGCCGCGATCTGGGCGTGATGAAACAGGCATTTTCGCTCGTCGCCGAGTATCTGAAAACCAGCGATGAAAGCTCCGTTAAGAACGGAATGGATTACGGAATACAACTGGGACGGAGGTTTCGTGCTCTAAAACTGTGGTTCGTGATCCGATATTTTGGCCGCGAAGGTTTGATCGACCGCATCCGTGATCATTGCCGGTTAGCCCAACTTTTCGCGTCATGGGTCGAAGCGTCACCCGATTTTGAAATGCTCGCACCGGTGCCGTTCGCTCTGGTTTGTTTCAGAGCGTGTCCTAAAAGTGTCTGTAGCCGCATCCCGATGCATCGGGATAAGGGCTCATCACCCGACGATAATCTCGATATTCTCAACGAGCGCATAATGAACGAGATAAATGCCTCGGGCGAGGCATATCTGTCGCACACTAAGCTCAATGGTAAGTTTACTTTACGACTTTCGGTCGGCAGCATTCGGGTTGAAGAAAAGCATATCGAGAAAGTGTGGCGACTGTTAAACGACCAAGTAGCGTCCGCAAATTTGGCATAGAATGTCGTTCGGACTGTATGAAACGAAAATCTAAAGTTGCTCTATTGACTAACGTCGCGTTTGCAACGCTATTGCTTGCTACGTTCTCCAATATCTTCGCTCAGCATTGTCCGTTTGACGGGGGAACTATGATCGTCGTTCAACTTACGGATGCCGATGACAAACCGTTGTTTGGCTCGGCGGCTGACCTGACCTTACAAGAATTGGGAAACCCGGATGCGGACTGGTGCAGCTTTACCAGCGGGGCTTGTTTCGCGGGCTTTTCTACCGCCGATAGATGCGTTTATGCAACGTTATCGCCATAACGGAAGCTCTGAGACTTTCACCGAATTGTGCATTGACTGCGCGTTCAACGCAGATGGCTACTATGCCGTAATTCTTGGCCAGAGCGAACGCACGTGCATGATCAAAAAGCCTGACGGAATGGTACCCGACAAGTACGTGCCGAGAAAATTTGAAGTTCGTTATAAACGCGACGGCGTTGAACAAACCATCGCAGTTTCGCCTGACAAGATCCACAGCATGTGTACGGGCAGCGGCAAATGGTCACGCTTTCAGCCGATCAAGCTGCGGCTGGATTCAAATAAAAAACCGATGGCGTAACTTTGAACAACGCGTGGCTGGGAGTTCATATTGCGTCCCAGCCCCGCGATCTATGCCTCCAGCCCCGCGTTTTTGGACTCCAGCCCGCGTTTTTTTTCGGTCAGCAACGCGATAATTTTCCGTCTTTTCAATGCCCGCCTATCCCGCCGGTCAGTCAAGCCATTGATCCCCGCGATGCCCGGAGCATCTCGATAATCCCCGTTTCCGCCGCCGCCTACTTCGCCGCATTGTCCTTGCCCGCCTCGACCTCTTCCCAGATCTTGTGACCGCGCGTTTCGCGGAGGAAAATTGCACCGACTACGAAAGTTATTCCGGCGATGGCCATTGGGTAGAACAGGCCGGCGTAGATGTTGCCGGTTTGGGCAATTAGGGCTACTCCAATGAGCGGAAGCAGGCCGCCGAAAACGCCGTTGCCGATGTGATAGGGCAGCGAGAGGGCGGTGTAACGGATCTTTGCCGGAAATGCTTCGACCAGATAAGCGGCGATCGGGCCGTAAACCATCGTCACCCAAAAGACCTGAATAAACACCAGAAAGATCAGCGACCACGCGGCACGGTTTGAGATCAGATCGCCAAACGTCGTGTATGGCAAAACTTTTTCGGCTGTGACTAATACGCCTTCCGAATTTAGCGCCTGTGGCGTCAGTTTAATCGCTCCGGTCACAGGATCTTTTTGTGAAGTTGCGGTGACGACCCCGGAACCCGCGGCGGACTGCATAGCAGTGTAGATCGGGATGTAGGTCAGCATCGCTAGCAGACAGCCCGCGAGAATTATCCACTTTCTTCCGATGCGGTCGCTCAAGGCGCCAAAGAAAACAAAGAACGGCATCGCCATTAGCAGGGCGATCGCAACTATGTAGTTAGCCGAAGTCTGGTTCACATTTAGTATCGACTGAAGGTAAAACAGTGCGAAAAACTGTCCTGCATACCAGACGACGCCCTGTCCGGCGGTCGCGCCGAAAAGCGAGATCAGCACGATCTTTAGATTTTCCCATTTTGTAAACGCCTCGATCAAAGGATTTGCCGAGGTCATTCCGCTTGCTTTTACATGCTGAAAGATCGGCGATTCTTCCATCTTGAGCCTGATATAAAGCGATATAACGACCAGCACGATCGAGATCAAAAACGGTATTCGCCAGCCGCTGATGCCCTCGGTCTTACCGGCAAACTGCTCGGGCGACATCATGTTTTGAACTATCAGAATTACGACCAGCGAAAGAAAAAGGCCGAGCGTCGCCGTTATCTGGATAAACGATGTGTAAAATCCTCGCTTGTTGTCCGGAACGTGTTCGGCGACATAGACGGCCGCACCGCCGTATTCGCCGCCGAGGGCAAGGCCTTGCAGCACGCGAATAAGCAGCAAAATTATCGGAGCCGCGTAACCTATGGTCTCGAACGTCGGCAGAAAACCGATTATGGCCGTCGCGCCGCCCATTATCATCAGTGTGACCAAAAACGCATATTTACGCCCGACGATGTCGCCGATCCGGCCAAAAAACAAAGCTCCGAACGGGCGCACGATAAAGCCGACTGCGAATGTTGCGAGATATGCGATATATGCAAAAGTATCGTTCCCCGGCGGATAGAAAAGTGGTGCGATAATAGCTGTAAGGCTGCCGAAAATATAAAAATCGTACCATTCGATCATCGTCCCGACGGACGATGCACCGATCACCTGCCAAATCTTGCCGCGCGAAACGCGGTCGTTATAGAACGCACCGAGGTCTTGTGTGGTTTCTGTCATTAACTGCTTTCTCCTGAATGCTTTGCTCGAAAGATTTTCACGCAAAGTCGCAAAGAACGCAAAGAGGAGCGGCAGCCGGCGTTGTGCTATCGTATTTGTGAGTGCGGTTTGTAAAAGAAAGCGTAATGTATTTTCTTTGGGCTTCGCCCATCTATTTGCGGTTGAAGCTATGCTTCACCGTAGCTGCTAAAACACCCAATGCGGCTGTGCCGCCGGTTGCCGCCTCATGCCTGTAATTGTTGGCGAATGCGGCGGCGAAGCCGCAAAGATTATTTGGATGCTGACGGAAAAGCGGAGCTTTTCCGCAAAATAGAGCGGCAAAGCCGCAGGAGATTTCAGATTTGAGATTGGAAGCATGCTTACACATATTGTTTGCTGGAAATATAAGCCTGAAACGGCCGCCGAGCAGCGTGCATTACACATCGAAATGCTGAGGGCTTTGCCGGATCTGATCCCTGATATTATTAGTTTCAATGTCGGCGCGGATATTCTGCATCTGGACGACGCGTTCGACACGGGGCTGGTCGCGGTTTATCCTGACCGAGGCGCGCTTGAACGATATACCGTTCACGAGGAGCATATTAAAGTGGTTTTGCTTGGAAAAGAGTTCGCCGAGCGCGTGATTTCAGTCGATTTCCTGAATTAGATCGGCTCGAAAAGCAAACGATTTCGGGCGCAAAAACATCCTATTCTCGCATTTAAGCGAATATTAAGAGTTGACGATATGAATAGAAGCTTGAGGATCGGTGTCGGCATAGCGGTATTTTTAGTTTCAGTTACTGGCGCCGCGCTGGCGCAGCAGGTCAAAAGAACGCCGTTTGACGTGACGAACTATCGGATGGACGTGACGCTCGACCCGCTTGAAAACAAGCTGGCGGCGACCGTCGATGTGGCTTTCACACCGCTTGAGGACACGCGGTCGATCTCGTTCGAACTGAACGGCTCGTTAAAGATCGAGTCGATCGGCCGTGTCGCGGGAACACCGAGAGCCGCGCAGCCATCCGGCACGCAAGTTACGTTCATTCAGGACCAAGTCGGCGTGTCCGACATCGGCCCAAATGTCCGCATTGACTTGGGTGACAACGTCGTCAAAGGAACGCCGATAACGCTCCGTTTCAAATATAGCGGCGTGCTAAACACTCCGCAGGGCGGCCCGCTACTCAACAAGCGTTTGGCATATATCGGTCAGAACGAAGGCTATTTGATGTATGCCGCGCGCTGGTTCCCGTTTCACGATTATGCGTCGGATCTCGCGACGGCCGATATTACTATCGGCGTTCCAGCCGGACTGCAGGTCGTCGGTTCGAGCGATATGCCAGTCACGGCGACAGGCGGAAAACACCGTTTCGTCAACTCGAAACCCGGCTTGATCGGCAATCTCGCGTACGGAAAATTTATCAGCCGAACCTTAAAGTTTGGCGAATATGAGCTGCAGTTCAACACGCGTCCGGGCAGCGACGCGGTCGTTCAGATCTACGGCGAAACCATCGGAAAAGCTTTTGAGCATTACACTCGTTCGTTTGGCAAACCCGATACCGGCACGCGCTATGTTGTCGCTCAGATCGACGACGACAGTCTCGATTTTTATACGGCTCCGGGAATGTTGTTTATATCAAGCCGCCAGTTCGATCAGGTTCGCGGCATTACCGAAGACCGGCTACAGCGTGAAGTTGCGTTTCAATGGTGGGGACAAACGGTCGGCCTGAAATCGTTTGACGACGCCTGGCTTTCGCAAGGGCTGGCCGAGTACTCGGCATTTTCCTTGCGTGAAACCGAGACGACCGGAGCCAAGCTCGACGATTTCCGACGTGAGCTGCTTGAAAAATCGCTGACGTTCGAGCAAACCGCGTCGCTGCTTCGCACGCCGGCAAATCTCGACGACCAATCGACCGCGTACCAGTACATTATGTACGCGAAAGGCGCTATTGTTTTCAAACTATTACGCGACACGCTTGGCAAGGATAAATTCAGCGAGCTTTTAAAAACTTACCTGAACGAATTTCGCGGCAAGCGTGCGTCGATAGACGATTTTGAAAAGCTTGCTTCACGCATCTCCGGCCAGAACATGCGTTACTTCTTCGCACGCTGGGTCGAGGGCACGGGCGTGCCGGAATTCACCTCAGATTACCTGATAATCAGAACGCGCGGCGGAAAATTTGTCGCACGCGGAACGGTTAAACAAAATTACGACAACCTACGGCTGCCGGTCGATGTTCAACTGCGTTCTGAGGGCGAGGGCGGATTGAAGACCGTGACGCTGAATATGGACGATTCGAGTGCGGATTTTAATATCGAATCCGAAGGCAAGCCTTTGACGGTCGTTATCGATCCGGGTTACAAGCTGCTCCGCATCTCGCCCGACCTGCGTGTTTCGGCGATCGCCCGCCGCGGTATCGAGCAGATGAAAGAGGGGAACTACGCCGATGCGCAGACACAGTTCGAAGAGGCTCTGAAACTCGACCGCTCGAACGCGTGGATCTATTACCATCTCGGTTTGCTGTTCCTCGAACAGCGAAACTACGACGTCGCGATCGAGAATTTCAAAGCGACCCGCGATCTGGGCGCGCAAGGCTCGGCCCGTCCACAGTGGCTCTACGTTTGGTCCGAGATCAAGATGGGCAATGCCTACGACGCAAAAGGCGACCGGACGCGTGCGACCGCAGCATACGGCCGTGCCGAAAAGCTCGGCGACGACTACGACAGCGCCCAGGAAGCAATAAAGAAATATAAGGCCACGCCGTACGACCCACGGGAAAAACAGACGACTGCAGTAAGGTAAGTCAACGTGATTCTAAATCCGATGAGGCGAGTTCGATAAGAGCTCGCTTTTCATTTTAGCGGATAAGACTTTCAGCGGCGGCCTCGCCGGTTTCGATGGCTCCTTCCATAAAGCCCTGCCAATCGGCGATGTGCTCGCCGGCAAACAAGACTTTGCCGTGCGGCCGAGCAAGTACAGGCCGAATACCGAACCATTGTCCGGGACGATATAGCGCGTATGCGCCCTGAGTATATTCGTCACGCTGCCAGGCGTATGAGGCGATGCCCCGAGCAAGGTTTGGTGCGGCCCAGCTATAGTCGATGAGATCGCGTGCAATGATGACGCGACGACGAATGTCGTCCTGTGAGGCGAGGACGTCCGCTTTATCGCCCACCGCGTAGGCGGTCAAAATGCCTTGTTTGCCGGGCTGGTTTTGCGTTGAGTGGAAATAATAATGCGAGGTCGTGTCCGAGACCATCGAAAAATTTTCGTCCTTCCAAAAGCGCTCGTCGTATAGAACGGAATTTTTGATGATGCGTGCGTAGGTCAGTTTTTCGGCTGCTTCGGCTTGGGCGGTCGGAAGCGGCGGGTTAAATTTTATTTTCCTTAAAGACGCGACGGGCGCCGTGCAGATGCAGGCATCGGCCGTGAAAGTTACGTCGCCGGCCTTGATCGTCACCGTGCCTCTCGATTGGTTTACCTCATTGACCTTTAGCCCTAGCCTGATGTTTTCCACGCCGATGCGTTTTGCAAATTCCTGTACAAGCCGAGAGTTTCCGCCGGTCATTTTGTAATCCATCTCGTTCTTCGGGCTGGATTCGGCATACTCGGCCAAAGCGGCAAATGCCGAAACGTGACGGATCGATTCTCCAAAATCCGTGCTGTCCATCAGATCGCGCAAGATAAGATCGTCGTTGGTAAATCCGATGTTTGAAAGTTGCGTCCACCAGTCGGTGCGGTCAAGCCGGTTCTTTTGCAAGGTCGTCAGTTTTTCATAACCGGCGATCATTTTCTCAAAGGCCGTCCGTGCCTGTGGTGAAAATCGCCAGTCGCCCGGCCGCGACACTTTCCCGTTTTGCATCAGATAATCGTCGAACTGATGCTTCTGAAGCGGTATCTTAAAATCGCTGCACAAAGCCTTTATCCGCTCGTGGCTTTCGCCGACCCATTCCGCGCCAAGCTCGCATATCAGTTCTTTGTTCTCCGGGAGCGAATGCGAAAAAACCCTCCCTCCGACGCGATCACGAGCCTCAAGAATAGTCACGTCCCAACCCGCGTTTTTCAGCTTGAATGCCGCCGATAATCCTGCCAAACCCGAGCCGATTATCACACACGTTTTTTTTCGCCGCGTTTGGCCAAAAACGCTTTGCGAACCGAGAGCAACGCCCGCAGTCACAGTACCGATGATCTTTATAAAATCTCTACGGTTGGTCGTCATGCGAGTAAAGTATATCGTCGAATGTCAGGTTCCTCGGCAAGAAGATAGTCAAGTTTTGTACCCGCCTCGATCAAATGCGGCGACTCAAGATGTGCATCAAGCGCCGCATCGTCCGTCCATTCTTCAACAAACGTAAAATCGGTCGGGTCGCTGTTGTTCAGAAATAATTCGTAAACGATGCAACCGTTCTCGACCCGCGTCGGCTCGACCAAGCCGAGCAAGACCCCCGCGGGTTTGGTCAATAGTATCGGGTTTTGATATCAGATGAGCTACTACGTGAATGGCCATTATCGCGTACCTGTTATTTTCGAAGACTCAGAATATTTTCAAGCGGTTTTCTCTGGAAAACCAGCTTTTTAGCATCTCAGTTGTAGGCTGATCGTTCCCCCATGCTTGATTCATGAATGATCGTGCTTTATCTGAATTGCCGACCGCCGCTTGGGAAAATTGATGCTTTTCACATAGGCGGCTGCCTTAGTCTCGGATGCTACGCGGAGATCGCGACTGGAAAGAGCCGAACAAAAATAAATTGCGTCAAGGATATTCAACAAGTTTCAGTTCGGTAATAAACCTGAAGTCTCGTTTGTTCTTGGTTGCAAGATGTTCGCCATAAACGAGTGCCGTTCCTGCTATTAAAGCATCTGCTATCAGAAGCCCGTGACTTAGAAAGTATTCTTCGATTAGCTTCCTTGCTTTGACAGAGATGTGCTCGTCGATATGCACTACGTCAAATCGCCCGAACAACTCGATCAACTCGCGCATATGAGTCTTATTTCGGCTCCCAACCAGAAGTTCCATTTCGGTAACGGTACTAATTTTTAGAGAGTTATTATTTTCGTTTCGGTCGAGCCAGTCGACAGCAATCGCTTCTCCGTGCGTAAAATCGATCAAAATATCGGAGTCAATAATCATTTAAGAAGACTTAGGCCCCCAATGCGTTCGTCGGATATTACGAACCCATTCAACGCTGTCTTTCATATCTTCACGATCTTTCCACATACCGAAGGCCTTCTCTTCGCGAAACGACCTTTTGGACGCTTTAGCAACTCGTTTGGCGCGTTTGCCCGTAAACAACTTGATCAAACTTTCGATCGTGACCCTTTCTATTGGCTGTAGCTCGTCTAGCTCTTTCAATAATTCTTCGTTCGTCATAACACAAACAGAATACTACCGTTTTGGCCGGTAATACAAAAATTCTCGGCTTAGATGATCGTCGTTACAATTTCGCGGATGCTGCGTTGGAGTTCGCGGTCGTCGGTTATTGGGGAGCAGATGGCGACCTCGGCGGCGTCGATTGGTGAGATGCCTTTGGCGATCATTTGGGCGGCGTAGATGAGCAGGCGTGTCGAAACGCCTTCCTCGAGGCCGTGGCCGCGTAGGTTTCTCACTTTTTGCCCGATCTTGACAAGGTCGGCCGCCATCGCTTCATCAATGCCGCCTTCTTTTGCGACGATCTGCGTTTCGGCCTCGGCGTCAGGATAGTCGAATTCCATCGCGACAAATCGTTGGCGGGTCGATTGTTTCAGGTCTTTCAGGATCGACTGATAACCGGGATTGTATGAGACGACCAGCATAAATTCCGTCGAGGCCTCGATCACCGTGCCGCGTTTTTCTATCGGCAGGCGGCGGCGGTCGTCGGTCAGCGGATGGATTATGACGACCGTATCTTTACGCGCCTCGACAACCTCGTCGAGATAACAGATCGCCCCGGTGCGAACAGCCGTTGTCAGCGGCCCGTCGTGCCAGACGGTTTCGTTACCCTCCAGCAAAAATCGTCCGACTAGATCGGTCGATGAAAGGTCTTCGTGACAGGCAACCGTAATCAGCGGGCGACTCAGTTTGTAGGCCATGTATTCGACAAACCGCGTCTTGCCGCAGCCGGTCGGGCCTTTTAGCATTGCCGGCAGCTTGGCCGCATACGCTGCCTCAAACAGCTCGACCTCGTTTTTGACCGGAAGATAAAACGGTTCGTCTTTTACCTTATATTTCTCGACCGCAAGTTCCATAAGGTGATTATAAGAAAATACAGGCCACGGATGCACACGGTTAAACACGGATTACTATTCTGATCCGTAGAATCCGTTTTTATCTGTGGCTAAATATTATGCTTTGAAACGCTTCCAGTCGCCCCATATAGGATCCATAGTTCCCCAGTAAATGTAGATTACAACTAACGCTGCGCCGAATTCAATTTCTGGATTTTAGTATAAGAACATTGTAACGTCTTTTTATATGAAAGAGATCGTCGCGGTAACTACTAACGAGGAGATCGAAACAACACGCCAGTTGTTTCGCGAGTATGAAACGTGGTTGGACATGGACCTGTGTTTTCAGAGTTTTGAGGAAGAAATGCAAAATCTGCCGGGCAAATATGCGCCGCCCGAAGGACGTCTATATCTCGCCAATATCGACGGTGAAGCTGCCGGCTGTATCGCGTTGAGAAAGATCGGCGACGGCATCTGCGAGATGAAGCGGTTATTCTTGCGAGACGCCGCGCGCGGGCACGGATTGGGAAAAGAGCTGATCGAAAAAGTGATAGCTGATGCGCGAGAAATAGGCTATTCGAAAATGCGGCTCGATACATATCCGCCAAAAATGGGAAAAGCCGTGAGCCTGTATGAAGCTCACGGCTTTAGGAAAATCGAGGCTTACTACGATAACCCGCACGAGGGCGTTTTGTATATGGAGCTTGATCTTTGAGTAGGTGTTTTTATTTACCTCGAAATGCAAAAATGCCGCCGATAAACGCTGCTATCGCTCCGATAAGCCTTACCGGAATTAGGGCCCAATCCATCGCGTATGTTTCGCTGGGCCTTTGCGGCGGATCGGCCGAGCATCACAAAACCAAGCAGTATCAGAAGAGTTCCTTTCACAATTCGACTCATATTATTCACCTTGTGCTTTCAAAGATTCCGATCATTTCGACCTTTGTGTCTTCCTCCGGAAGGATCTGAAACTCGATCTATGATCCGTATTGCTGCCCAAAAGTTCCACCGTATTCGCCGGGCGGCGGCGGCGTGTTGTAGGTCGTCGGGGCGTTGATAGACGGGAAAACTTGTCTGTATGCAAATGCCTGAGCTGCGTAGATGATAGGGAGAACGAAAAGGAACCCGATACATAAGGCAATAAATCCCGCTAACGCGATCAAGCCGCCCAAAAACGCCAGAAGAATCAAACCGCCAGAGTTGCCAAAACCCGCTTTTGCGCTTAGTTGCAACGCCTCGATCGCTCCGATATTGTGTTCAGTCACGAGCGGTATGGCGAACGCAAACGCAATATACCAGGCAATTGCGAAGACAACATAAACGGCGAGGATGAAGAAGTAAACCACCAAAAGACCACCGGCTATTGCTATTTCAGTACCGTCAGAGCTTTGGTAGAAATCGCGATTACCAATTCCTTGCTGGCCAATGATCTGCGTCGCAAGCCGGGTCAGATCGAGCGCATATTGCAAGATCGTAAAGATGATGGACGGCACGGCCTGTATAAAACCAACGATCATTACCGGCACGAACTTTTCAAATCCCTTGAACATCATGCCGAAATCTATCGGCTCGCCACGCATGTCCCGCAAGACTACGTAGTAGATACCCGCAATAAGTGGCGCGTTTACCAGGCCGATCACCAGAATATTCAAGCAGGGGATACACGAAAGGATAAGCATCGTCACAAGGGTAAGCGCGCAGATCCCCAGATAAAGCCCGTAGTTTATTTTGACCAGATTCCAGCCGTTGCTGATGCAGCCCGTTGCGTCGATAGCGCCTTTGTAATATTGAATATTTGTCATGAAAAGTAAGTCAAAACAGACAAGTTTCGATCAGACCGATAATAACTGAAAAATTTTCCAATTAAAAAGCCGCGTGTAAAATTAGCCTGTGTTCAAATTGTTTTGTGGCGGCCGCGCTGATTTTTATGAGAACCGTCATTGTGGAGGGTCTGCCGTAAAATCGACGCCCGTCAATTCGTCAAGCAGCGAAATCACCTGCGTATTAGGATTGAATGTAAAGCGTTTTGCGCTGACGGTTAAAATATAAGTTTGGCCGACCGTGATCTCGTCGAATCTGTAATGGCCGAACGAGCTTGAGAGCGCGTTAAATGTTTCGCCGGTCGCGGCATTCGTTAAAACAATCCTGACACTTGTTATGCCTGAGCCATCCGCGGTTCTGATCTGGCCGCTGATCGAAACCGCGGCTGCCGTCGGAGCGAGTGCGTCAAATGCCCAAAACCCGCCGCGAACTCTGAAACTGCCGCCGCCGGAAAGCCTGCCCGCCAGATGTTGCCCAACGGTTCCCTCAACCGTGAAACCACCGCCCGTCGAAGAGCCGCCGCCCGCAGCGATGACTGAGTGCGACAGATCATAAGTGCCGCCCGTCTGTGCCGAACCAATTTGTGCTGCACAGAAACTAATCACGCCAAAAATGCCGCACATAAGCGAAATACTTCGTTCCTTCATTATTTTATTCTCCTTCTTCCCCAAAACTCGTTAAAATCCGATGACAAGGATACGATATGTTGCATCCGGCGGATCGATCGCGCCCATACTCTGGAAATTCGTATTATCGACCCGCACGGTAACGAAACCGGTTGAGCTTACCCAAGCTGTATAGACAAGGCAGCAAACGAAGGGCGTCGTCGGCAAGCCAAGCAGCACGACGTCGTTGATTTGCGCTCCCGGCACCGATACGATAACGCTTTGGGCATTGGATACGGGAAGAAAATTGATATCGTCGGTCACGCTCCTCATTCGTGCGATTTGCCCGCCGCCGCCTACATTAAAGGTTCCCGGAATATCTACGGTAACTGCGTTCGTGCCAAGCACCATCGTGTTGCTCGTATTAACGACCGCATCCGATCCGATGGCTGTGGCGTTGGTCAAATTGTTCGCTCCGACATCGGCGTTATAGCCGATAATTGTGTTTGAGCTGCCGACCGTGTTTGAGTTCCCGGCATTGTGGCCGAAAAAGGCGTTATTGAGGCCGTCGATGTTCGAACCGCCCGCATTGACCCCGAAGAAGGCGTTTCTATGTCCTGTCGTGTTGGCATTGCCGGCATCGCGGCCAAAAAACGAGTTATCCTGGCCGCTGGAATTCAGAAGGCCGGCACTGTCGCCGACAAACGTGCTCCCGGTGCTTGCGTTGGCTGCACCTGCGTCGATACCGACAAATACATTGTTCTGGTCTGCTGAGGCGCCAAGGACACGTTGCCCGAGAATGTTGTACTGTGCCGAAGTGTTAATGGTGTTAGTAAAGCTCTTGTTGCCGCCGATAAACTCGTTGCTGGTCAGATTGACGAAGGTTCGCGTGGCAGAACCCGTGCCGCCGTTTGCGATCGGCACGATGCCGAGACGAGCGTTGCTGAGAGTTCCGGTCGTGATATTGTCGGCATTAAGATTTGTGAGACTTACGCCGCTGGCACTGAGAGTTCCGCTGACGGCCAGGTTGGAGACGTTCGCGGCCGCGGCGTTAAACGTCCCGGCAACGGCCAGATCGCCGGGCACCTGTACATTGACGATATTTGTGCCGAGCACCATTGTGTTGCTTGTGTTGACAACCGCATTAAAGCCGATGGCAGTCGCATTCGTAAGATTCGGACTGCCGACATTCGCACTGTGGCCGATCAGCGTGTTGCGGAAGCCGGTCGTGTTGGAGCTTCCGGTAAAAGTCCCGAGAAACGTATTGTCGCTTCCGGTTATGTTTGCGAAGCCCGTGCTCTGTCCGAAGAAGGCATTACCGCCGCCCATTGTATTTGAGCCGCCCGCGCTGTTGCCGAAGAATGAATTTTCCGCTCCGCTCACACTCGATACACCTGCTCCCGCACCGAAAAACGAGTTGCTCCCGCCTGCGGTATTTGCGCGCCCCGAGCGGAAGCCGACAAATGTATTACCTGCTCCGGTAGTGGTCTGATTTCCCGCACTGTTGCCGATAAACGTATTAAAGGCGCCGGTCGTGTTCGACGTTCCGGCAAACCAGCCCGCGAAAGTGTTGTTGTTTCCCGGAACGCTCAGGACACGAGCGCCCTGAATGTTGAACTGCGTTTCCGCATTGAAAACGTCTGCCCTGCCCGTGCCGCTAATATAGAAGTTTGAAGCCGCTTGGGGGTTTATCGTGTTCTGAATATAGTTCTGGTTGAACGGCAGCGGGTTGCGAGCATCGGTCATGCGCGAATCAGTCGTTACGACAAACTGGTTCGCAGGAATGCCGCCAAGCTGCGAGGAATTTCCCGCGACTGCTGCCGTGTCGGCGGCCGCCGAATTCAGCGAGCGTATTGCATACGGCGCTGAACTCAGCGGCTGACGAGGAATTAAAGTTGTAAAAGGATTCGGGCTTCCCGCTGGCCTGACACCGATCTCAAGCCAGCGTGCCGTCCCGTCAAAGTTTGCGCCGAAATCCAGCCTTACCGTAAAAATTCCACTGGTTATGGAAACACCCGGACGAGATTGGATGCCCAGCTCGGTGCCGCCTGTTTCGAGCGCGAAAAGACGGAACTCGAAATCATAACCGGCATTGGCCGGCAAGGCGCCGTCGAGCAATCGGCCCTGGTACGTGAATTCAGTTGTCTGAGCCCAAGCAATACCCGCACCCCAGGTTATTGATAAAAAAATAGATAAAAATAATAATGCGCGATGTTTTAAAGTCGGACTAAACATAAATTCTCCTGTATGCGGCGATCGGGCCGAAGTTACTTTTTGCAAACCTACTAAATGCGGGATTCTGCATTTCCGCCGCGATGGATGTAACGCCGCCGGACGCGTTACATCCGTGCCGACGTTACTTATTGACCGCTCGGCTGATCGCCAATAGGTGGTGGCAATCGTTGAATCGCCGGAAGCAAAAACTGTGTTCTGCCGCTTGCATTGGCTATGACTTCCACTGTCGGAATGCAAGGGCCGGGCGGTAATGATCCCACGCCGTCCGGTTGCTGAACACGCGCAACGGGACGAAGCTGTATGCGCCCGGCTCTGGCAAAAACGTCGCCGTTCAAGTCTAAAAAGGCAGATTGTCCGGCTGGCAATTGAACGATCCGGCGGATCGGCTGACCGTCGCTGTTGCGGAAAAGATTTCCGTCGGCATCTCTAAAGTTCAACACCACTCGGCATGGATCGGGCGGAAAACTCGAGTCCGGCTCATTGGTATTCACCACGTTGATCCTGATAGTTTGCCCATCGGTAATGCCGACCATTCCGTATCCCGGAGGGTCGGGCTGTGGATTAAAGGCTTCGACCGTTTGAAGATTTTGGAAGATGCCGAATGAAGCCAGTATCACTAACGCGATAACTATTGTTGTGATTGTAATTGTTCGTTTGTTTTTCATTTTTCTCCTTTTTTACCCTTACTCCGCAGGCGATTAACGCTCACGCAGCGGTTTGACTGAAGCGTAAGCCGTGATGCTCGACGCTCCAGTCGATGCTCATTTCACACTGTTCCTCTTCAAAAAATCGCGGACCGACGGTCCCCATTTATCTACATCCCCAAAGAATCCCCCGTGGACCGATTGGAACTCTTCGTCGCTGCAGGCAGGGATGCCGTCGTCATCACAGGGGTATTTGTACGGGAAAATTGCGGCCATCCACCCGCGGCTGTGCAGCGGATCGGCGCTTCCGTAGGCGTGTGCATACGCGAGGTCAATGGTTGCCCGCGTGTCGTAATCCCATTTTGCCTGGAGGTAATAGGCCGGGTGGTTGGCAAACCCCGCAGCCGAGATGATCGATCTCTGAAAATCCGTGCCGCAATTAGGGTCGCCCGGAAGGCAATTGGCAGTTCGATCCCACTGCTGCGCGCCCGGCGAGAATGCGACGGCCGCTTTCTGCCCAAGGCTGAGCCTATTCGCGAATACCGTTACCGCGCCGCCGTAAGAGATTCCCATGATCGCAATGCGATGATTCTGCGGCTCTCCGGGGTCGGTTTTTACGTCGTCGCGATTTTTCAGCCAGTCCATTGCAGCTGCGATCTCTTCATCCGCTTGCTCCTTTAGCAATTGAGCTTTGTAACACGACCGGTTCGTGCAGCTTGTGTTGTGAACATAGTTGTTCGTTCCATTCGCCCAGTCATTGAGCAGGTCTTCGACATATACACCGCTCGAGAGGTTTCTTTCGCCTTCGTCCGGGTCGCCTTGGCCGCGACGGAATGGAACAAACACGATGTAGCCTCGGGGAACAAAGTCCGCTGCCAGCCCGCTGAATTTCGTATTGGCTTCAAACGTCGGCTCGCTTCCGTGATTTACCAAAAGCGCGGGAAAGTCCGGGACCGGTTCACCCGCCCGATGGTCATAAGCGCATGCCGGCGGATAGTAGAGCGTGCCGCGAAGACGAATTTTGCACCTGAGGCCGCCTTGCGGACCGGCGTAATAGAAGCAGCGTGTATCGCCATAACCCGACACCAAATTGTCCGATTCATAATAGGTGACGATCCTGCTTCGAACGTCGTCCTCTTCGGCGGGAGTGCAGGCGGCCAGAGCCGGTATGGCGGTGGCGAGCGTTGCAATTAATAGTAATGAAAAAATTAGTGTCTTTTTCACCATCCTTTCTGTTCTAATATTTGTCGATTTCATTGATTTACTCCTTATTTAGAAATGGTTTGACGATGCCTGCCGTGTTACCAACTGGTTATCGTCGCCGAATGAATTGCCGCAGATCAGAGCGAGGCCGCGTTGCGAGTTGACGAGATGGACTTTTTCTCCTTCCAGCAGGTGAAAAACAACATCCTGCGTCGTTTCGAGTACTTCGGCCATTTGTTCCGGCGTCAATGCGGTTACGATCTCGCCGCAATGCCCGCAACGTGCCAAAACCTGCTTGCTCCGAAGCCGAACGATCTTCACCTCGTGCGTTTCGATCTGAATTTCCGTCCGTCGTGTTTTGTTTGTCATAAGTTTTTGCTTCTACATCTGCAAATTCTGCTAATATGAAGCCATTACGAACGCGAGCAGTCTGATCCAGGGGTAGGTTAAAAGTCCTGTTTTAAAGGTTAAAGATTCTTTAATCTTCTAATTTGCAATGAAAACCTTGTCCTCACAGCACTTTAGGTTCGCTGAATTCGAGCTTGACGGCACGAAGCGGCTATTGCTGAAACACGGACTGCCCGTCGCATTAAACTCCAAAACATTCGAGCTGCTGCTTGCCCTCGTCGAAAATCGCGGCGAGGTCCTTGGCCGTGAAGAACTGCTTGAAAGGGTCTGGAATGGACAATTTGTCGAAGAGGGTAATTTGACCGTCCAAGTCTCTGCCCTAAGGAAGATATTTGGCGAGCGAAAGGATGAGCATCGTTTTATCGTCACGGTGCCGGGACGCGGTTACAGTTTTGTCGCCGATATGGAGGAGGACGGCGACGTCATTGTCGAAAGCCATAGCCTTTCACGCATCGTAATTGAAGAAGGTGAAATCGAAACGAACGGGCACCAGGCAGCGCCGAAAGCGCTTGCAGCCGTAAATCAAAAAAGCAAAAAATATCTGTTTGCCGCCACCGTCAGCGTTTTGATCGCAGTCGTCTTCGGTTATTGGCTTTATCGGCAAAACAACCGCCAACAAAGCTTTGCCGCAAGCTGGATCACCCCAACAAAGGCTTTAAAACCGCAGCAACTGACGACCAATGGCAAGGTGGCTTTCGCCGCACTCTCACCCGACGGCGATCATTTTGCCTACACGATCGGGCAGACCGACAAGCCCAGCCTTTGGTACGCTCACACAAACGGCAAGCAGCAGATCCAGATTCGCCCGCCCGAAGAGGGAACCTATTACGGCTTGACCTTCGCTCCTGACGGCAATGAGATCTATTACGCCGCGGCCGATGATAAAAATCCGAACGGCGCCCTTTTCCGAATACCGGTATTAGGCGGTCCGACGCAGAAAGTTTTGGCGAATATCGAATCACCGGTAACTTTTTCACCCGACGACAAACAATTAGCTTTTGTGCGTAATGCCCCGAAACACAGACTGTCTTCTATTATCGTCGCCGAGACGGCAAACGGTTCAAATGAAAGAGTTGTGGCGACCCGCCCGTTGGAAAAACGCTTCAGTCTGCGTGGCGCGTCGTGGTCGCCAGACGGGGAATTTATTGCGGTGGGCGTGATCGGCGATACGGCGATGATGGATGAGGAGGTTGCTCTAGTTAACGTCTCAGATGGCACTGTTGAGAAATTCGGCTCGCAGACGTTCCAGTCAGTACGGCGAGTCGCTTGGCTAAAAGACGGAAGCGGTTTATTCGTCAATGCCATCGAAAAGGATGTTTGGGACGACCGCCACCTTTGGCTGATCGAATATCCCGGCGGAAATGCGAGCAAAGTAACTCAGGACCTTTTTCACTACGGTATGTTCAATCTGAGCGTGTCGAATGACGGCGCAAAAGTTTTATCGGTTGGTTCCACGAAGATCTGCAACATCTTTGTCAGCCCCGCTGACAACCTAACGCTGGCAAACAAGATCTCGGCCAATTCGCTTGGCAAGCTCCCAGGCATTGTAGGCATGACGTGGACACCGGACGGCAAGATCGTCTATGGCGCGTTTTTCGACAATAACCAAACGCTTTGGATCATGGACGGTGACGGCTCAGACGCCCGCCAACTCACCAAGCCGGATTTTTTGGACAGGTTGCCGAATGTCGGCGGGGACAATCGTTATGTCGTTTTCAACTCGACGCGCGGCGAGGGCCTCTGGCGCATTGGTTTGGACGGCGGGAATCTGAAACAACTAACGGTCGAAGGCCAGAGACCGAGCGTAACACCTGACGGACGATGGGTATTGTACGGGAACAGAAGTGACGACGGCATTATCTCGGTGTGGAAAGTCTCAATTGACGGCGGCGACCCGGTGCGGCTGATTAACAATCCATCGGGTTACGTGCGTGTTTCGCCCGATGGGAAAACGTTCGCATGCTCATATAATCGGGCGGATGGAGAAAAAGCTCAGCTTGCCGTTTTCCCAATCGGTGGAGGTGAGCCGCTGCATGTGTTCGACCTGCCGCCAAAAGCGAGTCTTTTTGTTGGTATACGCTGGACGCCAGACGGGCAATCGCTCGTTTACCGGGATTTTGGCCCGAGCCTCTGGAAACAAAATCTAGCTGGCGGCGAGCCGGAAAAAATTCTCGAATTTCCCGACGAGGTTATCTATTCCTTCGACTGGTCTTTTGACGGAAAGCAATTCGCCGTGGCCCACGGCGAGGACGTCCGTGATGTGGTCCTGGTCATGAACGACCGTTAAGACTGGCAAAGCAAAAGGCAAAAAATGAGGGTTACGTCTCACTCTTGCCTTTAACCTTTTTACTTTTTACTTTTCTTATCTCACCTCTTTTCGCGGGATCTTTTCATCCATCATTGCTGTTTGATAGACGAATGCGGCCATGATCGTTGCGGCCTGTTTCATATCGTCGGCCTGCAGGCGGTCAAAGTTGTCCTGATTCGAATGATGTGTCCGCGTGCTGTATTCGATCTCGTCCTGGATGAACTGAAATCCCGGCAGCCCGATGCGGTCGAACGAAAGATGGTCTGTCCCGCCTGTGTTCGCAAGCGTCAGCCATTTTGCGTCGAGGTCGTGAAACGGCTGGAGCCACGCCTCAAAGATCGGCTTGACCGCGGAATTGCCTTGCAGGTAAACACCCCGAATGCGTCCCGTTCCGTTATCGAGATTGTAATAGGCCGAAAGCTTGTCATAGTTAGCGGCTTTAACCAGTTCAGGTTTTGGCGCGTTTGGCGCCGCCGGGCCAAACATTGGTGCCCCTTTCATCTCGCCAAACTGCTGTTTTACGTACTCCCGCGAACCATTTAGACCCTGTTCCTCGCCGCTCCAAAGCGCGACACGGATCGTTCTTCGCGGCTTTAATCCTGAAGCAATAATTATTCGCGCAGCTTCCATTCCGACCGCCGAACCCGCCGCATTGTCGGTCGCTCCGCCGGCGGAATGCCACGAATCAAGATGTCCGCCCATCATTACGATCTCGTCTTTCAGGGTCGGATCGGTGCCGGGAATCTCGGCGACCGTGTTATAGCCCATCAGGTCTTCTTCGTGGTACTGGGCCTGAATATCAACGGTCATCTTTGGCTTAAGACCCTGTTTGAGCATTCGCACCAGACGATGGTAATCCTCGCTGGCCATCGTCATCTGTGGGACCATGCGGTCCTCAGAGCCTTTTGTCCACGGTGTGGAGCGTCTCGCGCTAAATGCTTCTTCGATCGTCTCGGGAACTTTCGCGGCAACGCTCGCACCGGAAACAAAAACCGTTCCGCCGCTGCCTTTTGAGCTGTTATCGACCAATACAGCAACGCCTTCGTCGATCAGGAAATTTGCCCGACGCGCCTGTGCCTGAAAATTCTTGAAAAATGTTTCTGTCTGCGCTGCTCCCTGCTGCCGTCCACCGGCGGGAGCAACCGCGGGGTCGAAAGCCGCCATTTTGGTCAGGTCTTCATCGCTTCGCCGCGTGCCGAAACCGCCGAAATCGGCCTTTACTTCGCGTACGTCCGACATCAGCACGATCTTGCCGCGAAGCTGGCCTTTGTATTTCGCCAGATCTTCGTCGGTTTTCGCTTCGAGGAAAACTACCTCGCCCGTAACAGCACCGTTTGTCGATGGCGACCAGGCTTTAGGATAGGCGATCACCGGAATCGTCTGCGGCTCGACGACCTGTGCCGAAAAGCTCTTGAGCGACCAGCCGCGTCCCCACGGCCCCCACGGCTCGAGCTTTGCGTTCTGCATTCCCCATTTCGCCATCGTGTCGCGCGTCCATTCATTGGCGCGTTTCATATTCGGAGAGTTTGTCAGCCGCCCGCCGATAACGTCGGTCAGATAACTCAAATGCTGCATCACCTGCGACCGGTTCAAACCCTCGTCACGTATTTTGTCGATATCGGCCTTAGGCGCGGTATAAACTTTCGCCGCCGGCGCCGCAGCGGTTGCTGTTTCCGCTGTTTGCGCGAAAGCGAGACTGGGCACCAATAGCGCGTAAATCAAAGCCGCGCCAAATAATTTGCGTCTTAACATTGCTTAATTCTCCTTAACTAATGAATATTTTCAAGATTAGATTTAATACCGAATCTTGCGGGAAAAGGTTTCAAGAAGTAGTTGCAACAACGCCGTCTGGCACGATCTCAGTCCGCGAAGTGGACGACAGCATAAAGCCCCGTGCGTGAGCACGGGAAGGCATCCCCGGACGCCTAGCCCGCGAATGCGGGCGACAGAACACAAATCCAATCATGCTCTATCGCTATTTTTCGCCCATCCCGTGCTACGCACGGGTCGCCATCTTCGATGGCTTGTAAAATCAAAATCTTTGGCAACACTATATTGTTGACCAGGTGAGCGTATATGCCGGAGGAACGTTTTTTAGCACGAGCGAACTGCGCTTTGATTTGCCGTAGCGGTTTCGCATACGCTCGCGGAGTTTTAATGCGGGCGGCAGGTAGTAGCCGTGGGCGTATTGGAAAACCCTGAGCGTGCAGCCGTCTTCCATAAACTGGTCGATCTGGCCATAGATCTGTGCGGCTATATGTTTTGGAAGCGAAACGAACGGCAGGCAGCAGACTAGATATTTTACCTTTCCGAGACCGGAATCTTGATGGATCTGATAAGCCTCGCAGGCATTTCCGCGAACGATGTTCAGGTCGGGATACAGAACCCTGAGCGACGCGTGGAGCTTGTCGTCAAGCTCCAGCCCAAGATAGCTTTCATTATCAGGAAGCAGCGGCTGGATGAATTTTGTAATCGCTCCCGTGCCGACGCCGAGCTCAAGGATAATGTTGTCCTTGTCGGGCGTAAGGCCGTTGATCATCGTGTTAGCAAGTTCGGGCGAGCTGGGCGCGATCGCACCGACCTTGGCCGGATTCTTTAGAAATGCTTGTAAAAACGCGAAATTTTCCTTCATTCAAAACTTAGGCGGCAGGAGCCGCGGCCTCAGCAGGTGTTTCCGCTGTGCTGTCTGTGTTAGCGACTGCCATTTTATAATCACATTCCTCGTTTTTGCAATAGAGGAACGTGTACCGTACTTCTTAATGCCCTTAGCTGTCATTTCCTTGCAGCGTTTTTGCCGGAAGCCCTTTTTGCCGGAGCCCTCGTCTTTTTGGCGAACGCTCCTGGTACCTCAGATTCGATAAGCTTTTTCACATCTTCCAGTGTTAGCTTTGCCGCCTCCTCCGCTGTGGCACGAGAGCCGTCGGCTTTTTTCGGGAGGTAGATCACCTTCTTGCCAAATTTAATTACAGGGCCCCAGCGGGCATTCTCAACCGATATCTTCTCGGCTTCCCAGCGTTGAATGTAGCGGTTTGCTTCTTTGCTGACCTTCGCCTCGATGAGTTCGTTCATCTCATCTTGGCTGAGGTTGTCAAAATCGTAACGGCTCGGCACGTTGATATACATACCGTCCCATTTAATAAAAGGTCCGAAACGTCCTTTTCCTTTAGCGATCGGTTTACCGTCGTAATCTCCGACCGGGGCGTCCGCCACCTGCTTAGCCTTTATGAATTCGATCGCTTTATCAGCATCCACCGTGGAAAGGTCGGTGCCGCGGGGTATGGAGACGAAATCGTCGCCCCATTTTACGTAAGGACCGAATTTACCAACGCTGACGGACAGTTCTTTGCCTTCATAACTGCCCATCGCGTCTTGCAGTTTGAATAGGGTTAGTGCTTCTTCGAACGTTATGGTTTCGATGCTCTGGCCTGTAGGGACCTTTGCAAATCTGGGCTTCTCTTCCTGATCGCCGCTGCCGATCTGTATGATCGGGCCATAGCGTGCGACACGGGCGATCACGGGTTTACCGCTTTCGGGGTCGGTACCCAGTATTCTTTCTCCCTTCGCACGCTCTGCGGTTTCGAGTGTGTTATCTACTTGCTTTTTGAAGGGCCAGTAGAACTCCTCGAGCATTTCGTTCCATTGAAGTTTACCCTCGGCAACCTCATCGAACTCTTCTTCGATCTTGGCGGTGAAGCCGTAATCCATGATGTCATCGAAATATTGCTTCAGAAAATCTGTAACGACGAGCCCAAGATCCGTCGGGAACAACTTTGATTTCTCGGCGCCGGTATTCTCAGAGTCTTCTCTCTGGCTGATAAGATCATCTTTTAATACCAGTATCCGGTAAGCCCTGGGTGTGCCTTCCTTATCCCGCTTTTCTACGTATTCTCTCTTCTGGATCGTGGAAATTGTCGGTGCGTATGTGGACGGGCGGCCAATGCCAAGTTCTTCCAATTTTTTTACCAGCGAGGCTTCCGTGTACCTCGGCTGCGCACGGCTGAACCGTTCCGTGGCTCTGAGTTCGGACAGAGGCAGCAACTGCCCCACCGACATCGGGGGCAATAGACTTTGCGATGACTCTTCCTGTTCGTCTTCGTCCTTGTCTTCGCGATAGACCTTGAGAAATCCGTCGAACTTGAGCACTTCGCCCGAGGCCGTCAACTCTTCCTTGCTCGTGGATATCTCTATTTTTACCGTGGTCTTTTCAAGTTCAGCATCGGCCATCTGCGAGGCCACGGTTCGCTTCCAGATCAGTTCATACAGCCTTTGCCATTCGGGCTCAACGATGGTCGTTGCCCTCGCATCGGTCGGGCGGATCGCTTCGTGAGCTTCCTGAGCAGATTCGTTCTTATTCTTGAATTTACGGGCCTGGTGATATCTCTCGCCGAACATGCTGCTTACCGCCCGCGAGATGTCACCGAGCGCGGTATCGCTCAGGCTTACGCTGTCAGTACGCATGTAGGTGATATGCCCGTTCTCATAAAGCTTTTGGGCGATCTGCATCGTTCTCCCGACACCGTACCCCAACTTTCTCGATGCTTCTTGCTGCAGCGTTGAAGTCGTAAACGGCGGGGCCGGAGTGCGCTTGCCGGGCTTGATGCGTATGTCGATTACTTTATAGTCAGCGCCGATACAGCTTCTCAAAAACGCTTCCGCATCTTCGGAACTGTCCTGTTTGCGTCCTTCGGCTTTGAATGTGACGGATTTGCCAGTTATATCGTCGGCAACGAATAGGCCTTCGATCTTGAAATGGCTGGATTGTTCGAATGCGTTGATCTCGCGTTCACGGTCAGCGATCAGCCGTACGGCAACGCTCTGTACGCGTCCGGCGCTCAAGTTGTTACCGCCCGCACTGATCTTACGCCAGAGAACAGGACTCAATTCAAAGCCGACGAGGCGATCCAGCACGCGGCGAGCCTGCTGCGCCATCACCAGATCCATATTCACCCTGCGCGGGTTTTTTACGGCGGCCTCGATCGCAGGTTTTGTGATCTCGTGAAAAACGATCCGTTTGGTCGATGCGGGATCAAGCCCGAGCACCTCGCACAGATGCCAGCTTATGGCCTCGCCCTCACGGTCTTCGTCTGTGGCGAGCCATACTTCGTCCGATTTTTTCGCAAGAGACCTTAGTTCACTAACGACCTTCTTTTTGTCGTCGGGGACTTTGTAGCTGGGTTCGAAATCGTTGTTGACGTCGATGCCCATGCCTGCTTTTTCAAGGTCGCGAATGTGGCCGTAACAGCTGTTTACCTGAAAATCCTTCCCGAGAATCTTTTCAATGGTCTTTGCTTTTGCGGGGCTTTCAACTATTAAGAGATTCTTCGACATAAGTTCATCTGTGCTGACGTTTAGACTACAACACCGCACTCAACGGCTTGTCAACCTCAATGCAATTTTGAAATTCGGGATCGCGTTGATCGTAGTTGAATTTTTGTTGGGCGATCTTTGTGATCTCGTTGAACATCACCCGGAACACTTCCTACTCTCCTTCGACGCGAGGACTGTGTAATCCGTTCCCAAATATTTGTTTATCGTTTTCGCCTTTGCCGGCGACTCAACGATCACTAGATTCTTCGCCATAAATTATCTACCACCCTGCTTGTTCACTTACGAGTCGCTTTGCCTCATCAAGGGTCAGCCCCAAAACATCGCTTTCGAACCAATTCTCACGGCCCGACTCAAACGTGTGCAGCTCATACGGTTCATCGCCGCTCAAAAACGCAATGATCGAAAGCTGTTCGGCCTTAGTATATTCAATCGTTCCGTCCGCAACATTATAAGATGAACGCTCAATCTTCCCGGTTGAAACTATCGAAACGTCCTCGATCAACTCCGACCTTTCCTGTTGCTGCAAGAGTTTAGATGCCGTTTCGACCTGCGCTTCGGTCAATTGATTTTCAAGACCGAACATTCGCCGGTATTCGTGGCACCGGTCGCTGCCGGCCTCAAAATCGCGACAAACTTGCGGCCTATCTTCATATATACTGCATCCGATGTTTTCCCCAAGCGTTCCCTCGAGATTCCGGCATCTGCCATCTTCGGCTCTCGACAGCATACGATCTACCGCGATCTCATCCTCGCTGCCATCAAGCAGAACTTCGCAATAGCTGGTCAACCGTTCCGACTCAGCTCGCGAAACCGGAACTATCAGCGGCAAAAAACAGCATATACCGCACGTTGTGCATTCCGGCACCGGCGTGGTGCTGTCCACGGAAACACGATCCTTAAGAAACTTTGACAACCGGTCCAGCGGCAACTGCGACTCGCGATAACCGCTGCCTCGTTTTCTGGTCAACTCGACAACGCGCGCATTAAACTCGCTCTTTCTAACCCGCTCGATCTGAACCAGATCCACCATCGCACAAAAATTAAAAAAATAGTCAGCCACGTTGCACCGCGACCGACAATTACGACTTTTAACACCTATTTTCGGGCGCTGTCAATGCGAGACTAGAACATACGCCTTTTGACGTGAAATGCAAATCACGAGCGGCGAGCGTAGTTTTTTCCGGGCAATACGCGAATCAGATCCCGAATATCCAGGCCGACCAAAGCCGTGTTCAGATCGCCAAATGAAAGGCCGCTTTTTTCGAGCAAAGTGTCGATGTGAACCTCCTCATCGGCGGCGAGCAACGCCCAGATCGTCGTTTCGGTTTTTGTCAGATCGGCAGGCAGCAATTCTTGCTGCGCGTGTCGGTTATTCCCATTTTCATTTTCTATCTTGGGCGGCAATATCGCGGCGGCGATCTCGCTCGGCAGCTCGGCGACAACGTCCTGCCATTGCTGGACGAGCTTTGCACCGGCCTTTATCAAATAGTTTGTGCCGTACGATTTGCTCGACGTAATATTTCCCGGAACGGCCATCACCTCGCGGTTTTGTTCCATCGCGAGCCGCGCTGTTATCAGCGAGCCGCTCCGCTCGGACGCCTCGACGATCAGAACGCCGTAGCTCAGGCCGCTGATTATTCTGTTTCGATAAGGAAAGTTTTCCGGTATCGGCGGTGTGCCGCGCGGGAACTGCGTCACTACCGCTCCGCCCGATTCCAAAATTTCGTTTACTAGCTTGCCGTTCTCTTTCGGGTAAACCGCGTCAAGCCCGGTTCCCATAACAGCTATCGTTTTGCCACCGCCGACTATAGCGCCGCGATGTGCCGAGGTGTCAATCCCGCGTGCTAATCCCGAAACTACGCAGATGCCGCGTGACGCCAAGTCGCGCGAGAGCATCTCGGCGGCGTTCTTGCCATACGTCGAGCACATCCGCGAACCGATAACGCCGACGCAAGGCTGATCGAAACACGCCTGCCAATCGCCAAGCACATAAAGCGTTATCGGTGGATCGGCGATCTCTCGCAACAGGTTCGGATAGCTGCCATCGTCAAGGACCAAAATATCGCCGCCGAGCCGTTTTACATTCTCAAATTCCTCAAGCGCTTTCTCGGCAAACTCGCGCTTCATTATGCTCTCGATCGTCTCCGGCTTTATCCGCAACTGCTCAAGCTCCGGCCTCCGCGCCTCAAACACCGCATCCGCCGACCCAAACCGCTCCAGCAGCTTTGTCGCCGCCCGCGGCCCGACACCCGGCGTCATATTGAGTGCTATCCAATCTTTCATATTTTGGATTTTAGATTTTGGATTTTGGATTGACGGATTTTCTCACCCTCAACGTTTTGATCGATGCAACCGTCATTGCCACGATTTCGTTGATATCGTTAAACAATATCGACAACTTTTTCTCAGACACAATTTTAGACTCGATAAGAAGTTCGATCCAATACAAACTTTCATCGGCCTCTTCCTCGACGATAGAAAGCTTGTGCAAAATATCAGCGGTCGATTTTCCACGACACGCTGCTCGATAGTTTGCCCCTACCGACGTCCCGGATCGCAAAAGCTGCTTCCCGATCACTCGGCAGACCAGGTTCGAGGCAATGTTTCTACAACTTTAATTATTCGTAATGCTATGTCTTTTGTTCGTCTCTTAAATTCTTGCTCTGTCATCTTTTATTATTTTAAGTTCAAATCGAATCAAGATTCTTCAAGGGCAATCCAAAATCTAAAATCGGAAATCCAAAATCGAAATGGCGGAGGCGTGTGGGAGTCGAACCCACCTGAGATACGCTCTCGCGCACTCACAAACGGTTTTGAAGACCGTGCCCATCACCGGACAGGATGCGCCTCCTGAAATTGAACCTTCATCGAACGTATCGCTGACATCGGTGATCAAGCGATAGAGGCAAGTCCCTTACGCTCAACGAGTGAGAGTAGTTTTAGCGATGGCCCCGCCGGGCGCTTCTCGCCACGTTCCCACTGGCTTATCGAGTCCTTCGATATATTCAAATGATGTGCAAACACGGTTTGGCTAACCTGTTCACGCTCACGCAATGCCTTTATCTGCTGTGGAGTGAATTCGTGAATCGGCGTAAGGCAAGTCTCATCGAAATCCCGCATCGTTTGCTTGTCGATGACTCCTGCTTCAAATAGGCCGGCTGCGGTTTCATGAATGGCGGCGGCGGCCTCGCTCCTATACGCTTTGTTTTTCTTCATGACTGTATTTCCTCGATCTCAGATTTTTCGAGCAGGCTGATTAACTGACTGGGCGTAAGTGACCGCATTATCTTTGCCAGTTTCTTAAATCCGCGAACATCTGCTTTGTCTATGTTGCCGAGCGCATTCTTCGCAAAACCAAACACAAAGAAGGCCGTATCACCCTTAGTAAATAGAATTATCGTCCGATAACCGCCGGATTTTCCTTCCTGCGGTCTCGCGATCCGTTGTTTGATCACACCGCCGCCATAATCGGCATCAATATTTCCGGCCTCAACATCTAGCACCGCCTGAATCAGAGCCTTATCACTGATCCCTTCTTTTCTGGCGAATTTGGCGAACCATTTATTCTTAAAGATTCTCATTTGTGTTTCGCCAATATAATTGTAGAACCTAGTTCTACAAATGTCGAGTGGTTTGTGTTGCGAAGCCTACGCCCATCACCGGACAGGATGAGCCCAGCCGGACATGTTAAAACTCCGCTTTCATTCCCACGTTGAATAAGCGGATTGTACTCTTTTAGATAATTGAAGATAAAGAAACCATCCACCCCAGAAAAGACATATCCATGCCGTTTGCAGAATACTCGGGTCGAAAACTAGGACTTGACCTAAAAGAATTGACCTCCCGATAATCGTCCCTAAATTGAAGAAACCGAAATCCAAAATACGGTCTGAAATCAAGAAATATCCAACTTTCCCGTAAACCGCCGCAAATAATAGTAGTAGAAAGTTTAAACCGACAAGGAAAGCAATTCCTGTTTTGGCGAGAAAGAGACCGTTTGGGTTCCGACATGTAAGCGAAAAAGCGATAACTAAACCGACTACAAAATCAATTCCCACAAGTGCTAATTGTGAGTAATACAATGATGAAGGAGAATCGGAGAAGCGTGCTTCGGTTGCGAATATGCCCAATAGTCTCGGCAGTATCAAATACGCAATAAATAGAGTAATCCAAGGTCCGCGATTTGGATTCGGAGCTGAAGTGCTTGTTTTAGCATTCTGTTTCGGGCCGTCCTCTTCGAGTAGCTTAATTGTATTCATAGTAGCTCTCTTATCTAATATTTTCTTCGCCTATCAATACGGAAACTAATGTTGCACGCTTTGTAATATCGCTAACCAAAATATGCTCGTGCAGCGTATGTGCGCCGTCGCCTTTTATGCCGAGGCCGTCGAGGACGGGGACGCCGAGTGCGCCGACGAAGTTGCCGTCGGATGCGCCGCCGACTTGAGTCTCGCCGAGTCCGTAATCGAACGACGCGGCGATGTCGCGGGCTTTTTCAAATAGGGCGACGACCGCATCGGTTCGCTCCATCGGAGGACGGTTTATGCCGCCTTCGATGCGGATCGAAACGCGTTCATCGAACGGCTGTAAATTTTTTATCTGCTCGTCGATCCGTGCCGCTTCATCCATCGTCGAAAAACGAACATCGACCGAGCAGACGGCGTGTTCGGGAATGACGTTTGTCGTCGTACCGCCGTTTGCGGTGCAGACGTTTACCGTCGTGCCAGCGGAAGTATCATTCAACGTATGAAGACGCTCGATCTGGCGCGATATTTCAAGTATCGCGTTGGCACCCTTTTCGGGTTCGAGACCGGCGTGTGCCGGAACGCCGTGGGCGTGGACGATGTACATTCCCGTTCCCTTGCGTCCGGTTTTAACGCTGCCCGCGGCCGACGGCTCAAATACAAAACACGCCTCAGCCAACGCAGCTTCGCGCTCTACAAGCTCACGTCCGGTGTGGCTGCCGACCTCTTCGTCGCACGAGAGCAAAATCGTGATCGGCCGAGCGGGACTCGTTCCGGTTTCGGCAAAATATCGCAATGCTTCGAGCATCAAAACGATATTCGCCTTCATATCGAAAATGCCGCAGCCGTATAATTTATCCCCCTCGATACGTGTAGGATTTTCGAGATTTGTGCCGACCGGATGAACCGTGTCCGTATGGCCAAGCAGCATTACTGGCTTCGCGCTGCCAGCGAACGCGCGGATTATCATATGCTCGCCAAAGCCGTCCGCGGGAACTCGCTCGATCGTGAGGTCAAGCCCGATCTTTCTCGCCTCGTTCTCGATCCATAAAACAACAGTCTTGTTTCGCTCGACATCGTGCGACGGCGATTCGCGTCCGACAATCTCGCGGATCGATTTAACTATCGACTCGGTTCTGTTATTAAAATATTCGAGAATTTCGCTTGAGTTCATCTTTTTCTCTGGTCTTTCTCATCTTTCTCTGTGGTTTGAAAAGGGTCCACCACAGAACAAGATGAGCAAGAAAGAACATCTGCTTAAAAACGGTGTCATTGAATTGTAAAACTAATATCTGTGATCGAATTCTGATCGGCGTAGGCTCGTGCTTCGGCTTCCGATTCAAAAACTTTTACGACATCGAATGTGCGGTGTGTTTTAACGCCCATTATTTCGATCTCGATCGTCGGACGTGCCGCCGGGCCGGTTGGACAAGTATTTAGAACGGCGATGGTCGGTTTAGATTTCGCAATATTTTCCGGTGTCTGAAGCTTGAATACCGGGTACATTATTTTGCGAATTATCTGGCATTGTGTATCCGCAGCAACCGGCGAAGGCGGCGTGCCAAATATGCTGTTTAATGTTTCACCTATACGGTAACCGGCCAACGCGATCTGCTTTTCGGCGAGGATGAACGCCGCTTTGCGATATTTTTCTGACGGCATCTGAAATCGCACAAGATCAGGCGTAAAAACCTCGGTCGTTGCCAACGCAAAACCTTCCTTGTGCCATTCCGGGTATTGCCCAAGCTGAAGATCACCCGCGTATTTTGCATACGTATGTTTCTTCATCATCTGGTCGCCCATTTCGGTAAGATAATCGTGAACACACTGGCCTGTTTTCAGCGGAACACTTCGAGCGGGAATACCGTCCCAATATGTATGTAGGTTCAATTGTTTTTCTCTAGGAGTTCCTTCCGGGGTCAGCAAAAAGAGGTTTCCGCCTTGGTCGCCTTTCGGTTCGCGGTCGGTAACCCGTGCCGAATTGTGCAGCGGTTGGTGAAGATCGCCTGTCAGGTGCATCAGCCATGCAATCGCAATTGCCTTGTCGGCGTCGGTCGACTTTGCGTCGCGAAGCGTCTTTTCAGCCGCGGCCAGTTGGTTCAGCGCGTCTCCGCCTTCTTCAAACCCGCTTAGAATTTCGACCTTGCCGCCAGAGTCTTTCCAAAAAGTATCGAAATAGTGCCAGTTGGAATGGTGATATTTCCGATTGCGAACCGGAAACGACCGCTCGCGTACCATGTCTGCCCAAGTCGGCACGACCATGAAGAATTCCATGCTGCGAAGCTCTTCCGCCTCGATCCCGTAAACCGGATAAAAGGCCGCGATCTGCGAATCTTCCGATGCTGCACGCAGTATCTTTATCACCGTCGCACGTGTTTGCGGCGTCATTCGCTGCCAGGCAATATAGCCGGTGATTTTGTGGCCTTCATCGTGCCAGGCCGGCGTGTTAACAGCCGTCAAAAACAACGCAACCCCAAGAATAACCGCATTTATACAGAATTTTTTCATCGTGTCTCCCGAATCTTTTTGGATGATTCTAGCGAATATGTGGAATAAGCGAAAGACGAGCGTTGTTATTGGGAAATTTGAGACAAACTAAATTGACATTGAGGACATCATATTATTGCAAAACTTTCCCGGTTATTCGTTCTATGTAATGTATCAAGTCATATCGTCATATAGATGTGAGGAGGTAAATGAGTATGCAAGGAATATTGGAAAACAGTTTAATCACTGAGTCGATGGCCGAAAGGAACGGCCGCGAAGTTGGAAACAAGATCGGCGTTTTCGGCAAGCTTTTCGGCTGCTGGCATAAACGCCTGAGCCGCCCGTTCACTGACAAAAAAGTCTCGTATCGAGCATGTCTGGAATGCGGCGCACGAAAAAATTTTAATACGCAGAGCTTTAAAACCTCTGGACCTTTTTATTTTCCCCATCGGTGACGCCGGATCCGATTCGGCGGGTCACCCGAACGCCCTGTCCCAGATACCATCCTAAATAATACCTACCGAGTGCGGTCTGCCAAAAAGACCGCACTCTTTCTTTTGTTCAGAGTCCACGCTTTAGCGGCGTCTACATCATCCACCAAACCCAAATCTGCCAATGCCCGTTCTTCGTTTACGTCCAGCTTGGCGCACTCACGAGCCAGACGATTTCGGTTAAGCCGTGAGATTTTTTCTGAAACGGCAGACTGAAAAGCCTGGCTTCGATTTTGAAAAACCCCTTCTTTTACAAGAAGGTCGGTTTTTTTGAGCAGTTTAGAGTCGATTGATATAGTTATCTTTGTGACATTCATAATAAAGGTTAATTGAAAACCCGAATCGAGTTATCGATGCTCGTGTACTCTTGTTCTTTCTTACTCATCTTGCTCCGTGGTTAACTCTTTTATCTTGACCACAGAACGAGATGAACGAAGAAAGAGCAAGAAAACAGAAACAAGACCTGAAAATCCTATTGCGTAATGCGGGTTAAAACAAGGGCCGAATTTTTCGACCCGAAGCCGATGCAATTGCACAGCACTGTGTTTATTTCCTGTTCGCGGGCTATGTTCGGAACATAGTCCAGATCGCATTCAGTGTCGGGTTCGTCGAGATTTATTGTCGGTGCGATAACGCCGTCGCTCAATGCCATTAACGCCGAGCCGATACCGGCGGCACCGGCGGCACCTTGCGGGTGGCCGATCTGGGATTTGGTCGCGGACATCGGTATTTTGTAAGCGTGTTCGCCAAACGCGAGCTTGATGGCTTTTGTTTCTATGCGGTCGTTTAGCTGCGTGGATGTTCCGTGCAGATTTACGTGATTGACCTGCTCACGGTCTATTCCGGCGTCGTTCAAAGCAAGCGTCATTGCACGAGCCGGTTCGACGCCATTCTCTTCGAGCCGCACGCGATGATAAGCATCGCACGTTGAACCATAACCGGCGATCTCGGCATAGATCTTTGCGCCTCTATCAACCGCGTTTTCGAGCGTTTCAAGCACAAATATCCAGGAACCTTCCGAGATAACAATTCCTGAGCGATCTTTTGAAAATGGGCGAGACGCGCGATGCGGTTCGTCGTTCCACTTGTCGGTCAAAACCGTCATCACCTCAAAGCCTTTTAAGATACCTGGCGCGATAGGCGAATCGACGCCGCCGGTAATCATGACATCCTGACGGCCTAGTGCGATGTGCTGCGCCGCGTAAAAGATCGCGTCGGTTGACGACGTGCAGCCAGTCGAGACGACGTGCGAAAGGCCGTGCAGGCCGAACACCATCGAGATCTCGGACGAAAGGCCGCCGTGGGTCGAAGAAGGGATAGTGTAGATGCTGCCCTTGCCCTCGTTGCCCGAAAACCAATAGCCGAATTGCTTTTCAGTAAACGAAAGCCCGCCACCGCCGGTGCCGATGACGACGCCGACCTTTTGCTTGTCTTCGGGTTCGATCGCGGCGTCTTTTACCGCTTCGCGTGCGGCGGCGAGAGCGAGTGGAACGGTGCGGGGAACGTGCTGGCGGTCTTTTGCGTTTAGCTCAGCTCGCCAATCAAAATCCGGGATCTCACCTGCGATCTGAACCTTAAAATTAGACGGATCAAAGCTCTCGATCCTGCGAATGCCGCTTCGGCCTGCGGCGAGCGAATCCCAGTACGCCCGACGCCCGATACCTATCGGCGTAACGCATCCAAAACCCGTGATGACAACACGCCGTGGAACGGTAAAACCATTGAGCATAAATAGTGGTTTGAGAATAGCACAGCAAGGAAATGGAAAGAATTTTAGCCACGAACCGACACGAAAAATCACGAAAGAAAATTTCGTGTTCGTTCGTGGCTGATCGGGCTTTAACAAAAGCAGATGAGGTTTAACTTCATTTTTTTCCGTATATCAGCCATGCATCAAAGACCCAGCCGGCATGGCCGCTCCATTCGACGAGACACCAGCTTCCGCTACGGCTACCAATAGTGATCTTATTCGAATCGCAGCTAACGACATTTATTTTTGCTCCGTGCGGTATCTGAGCGAGCCGTTCTCCATAGTCCGAGCTTGGTTCGCTGCGAAGCGCAAGAAACCCGTCGCCGGGTGAATTTACGGTCGCAGTGCGAAACTCGAAATCAAGGTCGTCAAGGTCAGGAAAGGAACCGCCGTTTGCGGAAGTAGACTTTTTCTCATCGAGCTGCTTTTGCAGATTGGCTAATTCGTTCTTGAGGCGTTCCGTTTCCGGGTCCGGTGTCGCAGCGGGTTTTGGCGTCGGCGTGGTTGTATTCGCATTTGGGTTTGGTGGAAATTCACGAGACGTGTAAAACATAACGCCGACCGCCGCTGCGATAACGACGACGGCCAAAGCCGCGAGGACCAACAAAACGAGAATCGTTTTTACGAAAGCAGAGGAATTTTTCCGGGCGGGTTCAGAAACCTGTACAGCCTGTCTATTACCGGAGCCAATATCGACGCGGAGCGGTTCGTTGCGACCGGACACAATGGTCGGTTCCTCGCTTCCGGATGCATCAAGTGCTGTGCCGTCGGCGAGGCAGAATCGCAAGGATTCGTCAGTGTAGGTTGTTCCGCATTGCGGGCACTTTTTCATAAGCGTCTGTGTGCGAAAAAGTATATGCGGTTTTCGCTAAAAGTCTATTTCTTTAGCTCGTCATTGATCATTGTTCTAAGATCGTTTTCATTAAGGCGTTCGAGCTTTCGTCCGTTTACAAAAAATGTCGGCGTTTGACGCACACCAAGACTGCGGCCATCCGCCAGGTCACGGTTTGCTTTTGCGGCATGTTTCGGGTTGGCTGCCGATGATTTCAACTGATCTACATTGAGGCCGATCTCTTGAGCGAACTTTTCGAAAACTACGCTCGGAGCCGGACGGGCCTGTTGCGCCGCCGGGCCGTGTATCTGGCCCCACTCCGATTGCTTGCGAAACATTATCTCCTGCATTTCCCAGTATTTGCCCTGCTCGCCGGCGGCCTCGAGATACGATGCAGCGAGAACGGCGCTAGGATGAAGCGGCATATAGCGAAAAACAAACCTCACCTGAGGGAATTCTTTAACCAGGTTTTTTACCGTTGGTGAAAACATAGCGCACGCCTCGCATTCGGGGTCGAGAAATTCGACGACCGTGACCTTTGCATCCGCCGGCCCGAGTGTCGGGCTATCCGGACGAACGAGTTTTTCGGTTAGGTCGGGCTGCTGCTGTGGCGTAATCGGTGTGCTCTGCGCAGATTGCCGGTATAACAAAGTTCCTGCTATTCCGACGATCGCTATAACACTTCCAATCAAAAGGAGCGTTCTTATTTCTTTCTTCATAGATATTATTTTATGACACGAGGCCTAAAGGTCAGCAAGAGCGTCAGAATAATTGTAAACGCCGCCAAGGCCATCAACGGAATCGTGATAAAACCGAGCCATTCGATCTGGCGCGACGTACACGAAATTCCCTCGGTACACGGCGTTATGCTTTCAGGGATCAAGCCGTAATAAAGCAGATTGTGATAGACCGATATCGCAAAGCCAAGTATCGCCAGCGGCAGGGCGTAATATTTCCAACGGCGATCGCCGAGAACAATGCCGACCGCAACGATCACAACCAGCGGATACATCGCGATACGCTGATACCAGCAAAGCACACACGGCGGGAGTTCCATCACCTCGGAAAAAAACAGGCTGCCGCCGGTCGCAATGAGCGCGACTACCCACACGGCGTAAGGCAAAAGCCCGCCGAAACCGTCTTGTTTTTCCGTCGCGTCTAAGGACACATCCATAAGGTAATTAAATCATTTTTTTGACGCGATGTCAGAACGTCTGTTCACGCTCTCGGCTGAAACCAAAAATTAATTAAACCGGTTTTGAGGCATGTTATTATCGAACCACTAAGGAGCTTTTATTTGCGATCCTGCACGCCCGCGACTTTTTGGGGGTCGTAATTTTGTCAATCAAAGGAGTAGAAAATCATGGGAAGAATAAAAGTTGGACAGGAAAACTCGGCACCGATCGAGCTTTATTACGAAGATCACGGCAACGGCCAGCCGATCGTGCTGATACACGGATGGCCGCTGAGCGGCGCGTCGTGGGAAAAACAGACGACTGCTCTGCTCGCGGCCGGTTATCGCGTTATCACATATGACCGCCGCGGCTTTGGCAGATCAGACCAACCCGCAACCGGATACGACTACGATACATTTGCCACCGACCTGAAAACCTTGTTGGACGAACTCGACTTAAAAGATGCGATCATTGCAGGATTTTCGATGGGCTCAGGTGAAGTCACGCGATACCTTGGCCGATATGGTTCCGAACGGATTTCTAAAGCAGTTATCTTAGGCGTGATTCCGCCGTTTCTTTTGAAGACCAGCGACAACCCGAACGGCGCTCCGCAGGAGATGTTTGATGGAATAAAACAGTCGATCCGCGATGATCGCCTCGCTTTTCTTTCGGAGTTTTTCAAGAATTTTTACAATCTGGACGAAACGCTCGGCAAGCGGATCAGCGAAGAAGCGTTAAGGTTTAGTTGGAACATTGCATCACAGGCCTCGGCAACAGGAACACACAATTGCGTCGATGCTTGGCTGACCGATTTCCGCGAAGACGTAGCCAAGATCGACGTGCCGCTGCTGATCGTCCACGGAACCGCCGACCGCATTCTGCCGATCGAAATAACCGCCGACCCTCTCTCAAAGCTGCTGCCCGACGCCGAATACGTAAAAATAGACGGCGCCCCGCACGGCTTGCTGTGGACCCACGCCGAAGAAATAAACAAAGCCCTGCTCGATTTCCTCGCCAAAGAATCAAAAACTGCATCGGCTTAGGAATCACTCAAATCAGAAAAGGAATGTGCAAAAAATGCACATTCCTTTTTTTGTCCCGAGTTAGTTATAAAATCATATCCGCAGCGGCATGACGATGTATTTGTAGTCGTAGTTGGTGTCGCCGGAGATGCTCATTTGGGTGGCGGCGTTGGCGTCCTTGAATTCGAATGAGATGCGGGTCGGGGAATTGGTTTCCTTGACGCGGACCTTGTCGCCGTCGGTTTCTTTGGTTTGGTCTCCGGCGTCGTCGCTGGAAATCGCCCTTGCTGGCGCGCTGGCTTCTGCATCGGAGGCAGCGTCGGTGGATGAGCCGGTTTGGACCGCGCCGACGTTGTTTAGGAATTCCTGCAGATATTGGTGGTTGAAGCCGAGCGTAACTTCTTCGCCCTTATACTCGGCAGGGACAACCTCGGCACCTTCGCCTTCTTCGCTGGATTGGGCGGTCACCTCGACCTCGCCTTCGCGGATCGTCATGCGGATCGAGCGGTTGCGCTCGTCGGCCATCAGGGCGATGCGGCGAACGGCGGATTTCATTTCGGCAAGATCGAAAATAACCTCACGCTCGTTGTCTTTCGGCATCACCATTTCGTAGTTGGGGAAATTCCCTGAAAGTTTTCGCGTTATCAGCAGGCGGCCATCGGTCTCGAAATAGATGTGGTTCTGGTCCTCGCCAAACGAAATGTCGCCGCCGGAATCGCGTGAGATCTTCACCAATTCAAGCAGAGCTTTTTTCGGGATCAATGCATCCATCTTTTCTTCGCCGGTGGTTGTAACGGCCTTTTCGATAAAGGCGAGCCGGTGGCCGTCGGTCGTTACCATGCGGGCGACACCGTCGGCGAGCATGAACTTTGCACCTGAGAGCGTGAAACGGCTTTGTTCGTTTGTGATCGCAAACGCGGTGTTTTGGATAAAGTAATTAAATATCTCGGCCGAGAGCGTCAGCGGAGCCGATTTGAAGATCGGTATTTCCGGGTATTGCTCGCGGTTTACACCGGCGAGACGAAAATTGGCGCGGCCGGCTTTCATCTTAACCCATTCGTTCTCTTCTTTTTTGAAATGGACATCACCGCCCTCGAGCGTGCGAACGATATCGAACAGCTTGCGGGCCTGAATACACATCGCACCCGGCGTTTTTATATCGGCCTCGGCGTCGCAGCGGATCGTAACGTCAAGATCGGTCCCGACGATGCGGATCGAACCTTCGCCGAGCGATTCGATTAAAATATTCGACAGCACGGGAATGGTGCTCTTGCGCTCGACGACGCCTTGTATGTAGCCCAATTCTTCTTTGAGAACGCTCTGCTTGATTGTAAATTCCATTTCCGTACTACTCCTGTCTGCTGTCTATTTTGTGACCGTCCGTAACTTTCTGCTTTTAATACCAGAATAAATAACTGTTTAAATCTCTAGTACCACTAATAGGGCCTGTGGAACTGTGAGAAAATGGTCTAAATGCCTATAAAATTTAGTGTTTCACGTCCACAGCCTTTGTGGAAAACTTGTGGAAAACCCTTTTAAGATTCGGAAAACTTTTTCACGGTCGCTTTTTCCACCGAGATTCACAGAGCTTGCGGCAGCCGTGCTGCGGAAAAGTGGAAAATTTTTCTCAAGTGCTGCAAATAAAAGATTTACCGAGCCAACGTCTCTAAACCGCATGTGGAAAAATTTATTGTCCATTTTATCGAAAACCCCTTTATTTATCTGCAAATAGTGTCGATCAGTTCACTCACCTTGTTGTGGAAAACGCTGTCCGATTTTGTCAGGCTGTCGATCTTGTCAACCGAGTGCATAACGGTCGTATGATGCTTGCCTCCAAACTCGCGGCCTATCTCAGGAAAGCTGTGTTTTGTAAGGCGTTTGCAAAGATACATAGCAACCTGCCGCGGTGTTGATACCGCTCGACTGTTATTCTTCGACTTCATTTCTTCGACGGTTAAATTGTAATGCGACGCGACGATGCGTGCAATGCGTTCCATCGTCAAACCCTCGGGCCGCTCGGCGTCAATGATGTTCTTTAGAGCGTCCTGGGCGAGCATTTTTGAAATAGGCACACCTCGCAGGCTTGCTATTGCTACCAGACGCACCAACGAGCCCTCAAGCTCACGGACGTTGCTCTTGATCTTGCTGGCGATAAAAATTGCGATCTCGTCCGGCAGATCGTAGCCGTCGAGATCAGCTTTTCTTTTCAGGATCGCGACCTTTGTTTCGAGATCCGGCGGTTCGATGTCAGCGATCAAGCCCCACTCAAAACGCGAATGTAGTCTTTCCTCAAGCGTCGGTATGTCGCGCGGTGGACAATCGCTGGTGATAACGATCTGCTTTTGATTATTGTGCAGCGTGTTGAACGTATGGAAAAACTCTTCCTGTGTGCGCTCCTTGCCGGCAAAGAACTGAACGTCGTCCATCAGCAGCACATCTATCGAGCGATATTTTTCGCGAAAGCTGTCGGTCTTGTCATAGCGGATCGCGTTGATCAGCTCGTTCATAAACTTTTCGCTGGTAATATATGAAACACGCAGGTGGCGGTTTCGCTGCTTGATCGAATGCCCGATAGCGTGCATTAAATGCGTTTTGCCCAAGCCTGTGCCGCCGTAGATGAACAGAGGGTTGTAGGTCTTGCCCGGGGTTTCAGCCGCGCCCATCGAGGCAGCGTGGGCAAACTGGTTGCTGGAACCTACAACAAATTTTTCAAACGTGTATTTCGGGTTGAGAGAATTATCGACCGGTTCTATATCGACAAAGCTTGGCGAGTGTCCGGTTGCTATAATATTTCCCGTCGGCCTGGCTTGAGTGTCAACAGTTGACGGGCTCAGGGGTTCGTTATCTGCGGACGCAAAATCATTGCCACCGTCGTTAGTGCTAAATCTTTCATCGACCGATTCGGTTTTGTCGATATGCCACTCGACGGTAAAGCCCCGCATTCCGCGATCGTTGATGATCTTTTCCAGCAGTTCGGTGTAATACATCGAGACCCAGTCTTTGGTAACGTCGCCGGTCCGGAGTATCAGGGTTCGTTTTTCTTCGTCGATTCCTTCGAATTGGATCGGTCGAAACCACGAATCGAATATATGCTTATTAAGGCGTGTTTCAACGACCGCGAGAATGTCGTTCCAAATACCGGTTTTTGTTTCAAGAGGTTCCACTAATGATCCGTAAAAAGTCTGTTAAGATTTAATGAATTTTTCCGAACACATTCTCACTTGTGGTGAGGGATAAGCACCTGATGAGAAAGGCACGGAATTGTTCTATAATTCGTTTGATTTTCACGAGTTGCAGGCATTTGGGAGTCTGTTCGCCAGACGATTTCCACATAAATTTCCACAAGCCTGTGGAAACACTTTAATAACTTAAAGTGTAACTTTAAGTTATTTATTTTCAATGCTTTACAAGAGATGTTCAATCAAAAACGGGTGTCAGATTAACATACAAAAATGGCCATTGCAAACCGAAATCCACAGAAAAAAATAATATCTCACGGATGATTCTAACTGCTTTTTTCTTCAATGATTTGAAGCAAATAGGAAGCGAAAAAAGAGGTGTTTTTGACCACAAAGTCATCCGAAAAAAGCCTAAATTTTGAAAAAAAATTTACATAAATGAAACATAAAAGTTCAAAGAGGCAGCCGAGCCTAAAAAACAGAATTGAGAAAGCCTGCGAAGGGCTTGTTTATATCTCGGAGACCGACTCGCCTATTGAGGCATTTTTTGGAGACGGCCTAAAAGAACCGACGGTGAAAGAGTTGTTACGATCTATAGAGAGAACCGACGAGATCGCAACCGAATCCGACAATCCTGAAGATTTTTTTCAGCGGCTAACGTCCACCAAGGATTGGCACACCAAAGAACAAGCCCAAGCTATCAGCCGATTTAAGAAACTGCAGCAGCTTTTGGAAAAGGATCTCGATGACATTCACGTCATAAGAATCGGAAAAATAAGAATCGAAATTTATGTGATTGGCAGAAGCAAAAAAGGAGAAGTCGTGGGCATTAAAACTTTCTCGGTGGAAACGTAATCATTCAATACTGAAATCAGACTCAGCTAGATCAACACTCTCTTTCCCAAGACGATTGTCAAAAACAAGATAGTAGGTACCAGGATCAAACGACCGGTCGATCTTGCCGCCGGGAATCGCGCCGGTGCCGACGATTCTTTTAAACTCGCCACCGTTTTTAAACAATTCAAAATTCTTTTCGTCGAGGACCATGCAATCTATCTTTCCTTTATAACCGGCCGTCGCGAATTTTCCATTCAGCCTTTTCTTGCCGTTGAGCACGAACTTAAAGTTTAAGAATCCGCCCGCCTCGATTGTAATTGGGCCCGTAACAAAGGCTCCGGTCGTGTAGGTCACCTTTTCGCTCTGTTTGTCGGCGCGTTCCTTTGGCGGATTTGCCCGAAAAACGAATATAGCCGCGAGAGCGACAACACCCAATACAATGGCTCCCTGCCAGATCCAACGTCGCTGTGCTTCCATAATCAAACGCTCCAAATGTGAAAACTATAACATCAGAGTACTTGGTTAAAAAAGCAAAAGCGGCGAGCCGACAGACTCACCGCTTTTTACAATATGAACGGACTCTTATCGCTGTTCGATCTTGCTTGCGCCCGAGGAGTGTTTCTCGATATTGGCCGGTGTTCCGGTGTAGATCACAGAGCTCGCGCCCGAGCAGTCTGCCTTGAGATCGCCGGTTACGTTGACCGAAACCTTGCTCGCACCGCTGGCGTCGATATCGGCATTAACACTGCTCAAGTTTTCAGCTTCGATCTTGGACGCTCCGCTGATCTCAACGTTCAGGTCGCCGGTCTCGCCAGCCACAGTCACTTTCGACGCCCCGCTGGTGTCGATGGTCAAACCTGTGTTCTTTAGTTCAGTCAGAGAGACTTTCGCAACACCCGATGCCTGGATTTTTTCGATGTTGGGAGCCGAAATTCGGATCGTCATCTTAGAACTGGACTTGATGCGTTTCTCGGTCGAGATCTCAAGCACACCGTCGTTTACTTCGGTCTGGATGAGCGGAATCAGGTTGTCATCAGCCTCGATCTGAACGCTGAATTCCTTTTGCGCGACGATCTCGACATTAAACACGCCGCTTACATCGATCGCCTTGAAACCCGTAATGTTTCGGGTTTCGGTGACAACATTACCCGAACCTTTTACGCCGCGCTTGAACGAAAAATTCATTAAACCGCTGTCCGCCTTTCCAAACGAAATGAAATTAGCAAATATAACGCCGACAAGAAGAGCAACTGCAAATATGATTAATCCGATCTTTTTCATTTGATTCCCTCCGAGGAATTGATTAGCTGATGTGAGGAAACGATTTTCGTGGAACGAAAGTTCAAAAATAAATTTTCGCACCAAAAAGGCGGACGATTGTGATCGCCCGCCTGTTTAGTTAATTGATTCGAAAGCTAGTCTTTACAGTAACCTTCGCTGCCTTTGGTGATAACGACACAGTTCTTTTTAGCCAACAGCCATTTCATGCCGGTTTCGTCGCCGGTTGCGGTCTTGATGGTCGCGGGTTTGCCGTCGCGGGTGAACTCGATCACATCGCCTTTTGCTGTTCCCTCATATTTTTTGGAAGCGGGATCAAGGTTTTTGATCTCGATATCAAACTTGTCGCCTTTCTTGGTGACGTTCAAAAACGTCCCTTCGGCGCCAAGCCAGCGGCCTGTGAGAGCATCGGCCTTGCCTGCGGTTGACTTGTCGTCAGCAACGGGTGAACCGGTCGGGCTTACTGCTGGCGACGCAGCAGGAGATGCCACAGGCGTTGGCGACGGCGCGTTGATAATCGGTTTTGTTTCCGGTGTACATGCCGCGAAGGCAAATGTCGCGACTGAAATAATTGTTAACAGAATAGATCTTCTCATTGTTTTTAACTCCAAAACTTTCGGGAATTTACTTCCCTTGTCTATTTACCGGACACGTTCCGGCGGCCGTCAGGGCAAACCGCCCCCGGCTAATCCGATGACCACATGCGTCTTTCGTGAGCGTTATACGAAACAATTGTTTGCTCCGGAAATTGCGTCTGAAAACATATTGTTTTCCGCATTCCGTTCCCTTGGTTTCACGCTCCGCGTTTGTCATCTTCAATAACCGTTCGACCAAGAACGCGCGGGCTGAGAAAACTTGCAAAATAATTCTTGGGGTTTGCTGGTTTCAGAAAAATAAAAGAACCCAGTCGCTATCGCTCCCGGTTCTGACTTGGAATTGGCGTGGCCTGCCAGGCGACTGCTTGCCATACGCCTTTGCGTTTTATGAATGTGCCGGTGTTTAGGTGATTTGAGATGCTGGTCGTGCCGTCTTTACGTTTTGTGGTACCGACAAGCTTGAAAGCGACGACTGCGGCATTGCCGTATTGTTGAATTTTCACGTCCTCGGCGGTATAGACCGTGACCGGATCATCCGGTTTTGCCGCCGGTGCCGAGCGGACGCCTTTCATTAGCTCGGCCTTGTCGATCCGTTGGCCTACGCCACGTGTGTAGATCAGGTCATCGGCCCAAAAGCGTTCGTGTATAGCCGCATCGTTTCGCCCGGCACCGTCGAGAAATTGATTCAAAAGCCGGGTCAGCTCGGCTGCATCGGGCGCGGTTTGAGCTGCGGCGAAGACCGGAAAGAGCAACAACGCCAGTACAAGCAGCAAACGGTTTCTATTCATCATCGTCGTCCTCAAAGTCCTCAGGGTTACAAGTCCGGCACGACGGTTTGATCGACAGGATCGAATCGCTGTCGTCCTTGGCAAGTTTGCCGCAAGTCGGGCAGACAGCATTTCGGTGCATGCAGCCGAGATCATAAGCCTTGCCGCCCTCGCGGTCGGTCACGAACTGAACCGTCGTCTCGCGTCCGCAGATGCCGCATGTTGCGGAATTTCCTTCTACAATTTCACTCATTATTATCCTCCGTTTTCTTGCGGTTGATGGTAACACAGAAAATGTATCAGGGAGTCTTACCTTGCGTAGATGTAAAATTGGATTGCCTGGAGAATGCCGATAGCTAATCCGAATCCGGCGCCGAAAAGCTCAATGGTTCTGAGGTGTTCCTTTGCGACGGACATGACCAGTGCCTCGAGCTTTTCGACCGGATAAGTCTTTATCTTTTCGCGGACGACGCCGCCGACATCGAATTCTTTTATTGCCTCGGGCAGCTTTTCGCGGATCGCGGCGATGATGGTGTCGGCGAATGTTTCGCTGGCTGAGACGAGCTTTTCTTCCTCGATCTTGTCGGAGAGTTTGCCGATCGGTGCGGCGAGCAGTTTCTCGATCTGGTTCGAGAGCATATCGTTTACAAGCCTCGAAGTATTTTCACCGGCGATGATCGATAGCAGGCCTTTCGACAACATTGCTTTTAGTTTTTCCTCGGATTCGGGATGTACGTTTCGCAAAATCGAATCGATGCTGTGCGGGCGAAACTTTTGCAGCGTGTCGGTGACGTAGGCTGAGACCGAGCTACGCATCTCTTCACCGCGAAGCAGCTTTATAATGGAATTTGTGACCTGTGTTTTTAGGCGGTCGAGCTGCTCAGGGTTTACCTTTCCGATAACCTCGGGCAGCGGCCGCGAGAGTGCGTTGTCGATGGTTGTGTTAATAAACGATCCAGCCTCGGCGGCAAAGAAATCGCCTTTTAAGGTTTCCTCGATGCGTTTCGGCAGGCTCTCGTTTACAAGATCATCGACCTCGTTAAGCAATGTGTCACGCGACACAAAGAATTTTTTAAAGAACGGCAGGTTCTCGTAATATGCATGAACCTCTTTTTTGATCAGGGCGCCGATCTGGTTGCGTGTGCGTTCAGCTGCGGCTATCTCGGCGAGATGGTGCGTAACCGGAGCTATCTGTTCGGCGGCTTTTTCTTTGAGCAGTGCGACCGCGTCCGGAGTAAACATATCGCCGATTGGTGTTTCAGTATTTACCAGGTCATCAATGCGGCGGCTTACAAATTCGCCAATGGTCTTTTCGAGCGCGGGCGAATCAAGCCCCGAGGCGATACGTTCCTCAATGAAGTCGATCAAGCGTTCAAATGTTTCGTCATCAATGACGGACGAAACGCGCCGCGACAGGACCTCATCAACGCGGCGTTCGACAAACGAGCTAATGGCTGTCTGTGTATCTTCGTTTTTCAGGATATTTTCGATGTGCTCTGCGATGGTGAATTGAAGCGAGGTGATCGCATCAAGCACCGGCCCGCGCAGATTTGCCGGCAATGTCTCGACCAGCGACGGATAGCTTTCCGCAAGCAGCCCGCGTGTATAGCCGTCGATAACGCCGCGTATTTTCGTCCGCAGGAAATCCTTGCCGACCAGCTCTTCCATTATCGTTTCCTGCGAAACGAGTTCCTCGCCGACGGCTTTTCCGATCGCATTTGCAAGCCGGTCGCGATGACGCGGGATCATTCCTTGCGGAAACAATGTAATTCCAAGAACCTTGAAAGGCCGCCGCGGGCGAAACAACATCCGCACCGCAAGCCACGCACCCGCATAACCGTGCAGCGTCGCAAACACAATGAGGAGTCCTATCTGCACCTCGATCAGTTTGAACCAGGGTGTGATGGTGTTTGCGATGTCATTGAAAAATTCCATTATTGCTACGGAAATGGAACGCGGATAAAACGGATTAGGCTGATAGTCGCGGATAAGAAAAATGCATATAAGTTTAGATCCGCGTAAATCCGCTCGATCCGTTTTATCGGCGTTCCATTCCTAAAAGATCTGAAAGCCCTTTGACCGCAGGCAAAAGTCGCTAAACTCTTTTAGAAAGTCGTGCGAGACGCTGTAATTTTTCCATTGCTCGTCCTCGTCGCGATAGATCGTTCCGTCGTCAGGCTGGTCAGTGATCGAGCCGTCGGAAAACATACGCTTGTTTGGCGCGAGCTTTGGCAATATCTGATCGCGTATCTTTTCGCCGATCAGATGCGCGTCGTCGATCTCTACTTTCACGCCGAGAGCGTTGTAGCCCATTTGCCTGACCGTGCCCTCGCTGATGACATCGAGACTTTTAATGATCTCGATCACGGCCTTCCAATTCCATACGTTCGCCGTGAACTCGTAGTTCTCAGCGCTCATGTCGTGCAGTGTGAAGCTCATATAAGTATTGTCCGCTAAATCCAGATTTGTTGGAAACGGCGGACGCCAAAATGCTAATCGTGAACGACGCGAATAGTCAACAATACCGTCGGCGTCTATAATTATAAATATAGTGGAACAAAGATGATGAGTGTCGAGACATATCTTTCGCGGATCGGGCTTGATGGCCGAGAATGTAAGGCAGATGCGGAAAGCCTTTGTCTGCTACAGCGGTCGCATTTGCTGACGGTGCCGTTTGAGAATCTGGATATTCATTGGAAACGGCCGATAGTGGTTGACACGACGAAGTTTTATAAAAAAATCGTCGGTGAAAAACGTGGCGGATTTTGTTATGAGCTAAACGGCTTGTTCAACGAACTGCTTGTTTCGCTTGGGTTTAAGACACGGCTGATCTCTGCCCGAGTTTTTAACGGAACAGAATATGGTCCAGAATATGACCACGCGACAATCATTGTCACCATCGGTGACGAAGAATTTCTGGCCGACGTTGGCTTCGGCGATTTTGCCGCCGAACCGCTGCGTTTTGTTTTGGATGAAGAGCAGGAAGATGCAACCGGCATTTTTGTAATCCGTAAATTCGACGATGATTATTTAGAGGTCGCTAAACGCGATGGTGACGGTTGGAAAAGCCAGTATATTTTCAAGGACATCGCTCGCGAGCTTTCCGAATTCGCCGAGATGTGCGACTTTCAGCAGTATTCACCGGATTCGCATTTTACGAAAGGAAAGGTTTGTTCGTTAATGACCGAGAACGGAAGACGGACACTGACGAACGATAAGTTCATCATCACGACGAACGGGCAGAAAAAAGAAACTTCGGTGATGTCTGAGGAGATGTTTGATCGGATATTGAGAGAACATTTCGGGATCGAATCGCCGGTATAGCCAAAGGATCGTAGTGCGCTAGAATTTATTACATGAGATACGAAGTCACCAAATAAATGACGCAATCAATTTCATACGCCGATGCGGGCGTTTCAATAGACAACGCTAATAAGGCTGTCGCGAAGATCCGCGAGTATGCACGGGCGACGTTTAATGAACGGACGCTGACTGAGATCGGCAGCTTTGGCGGGATGTTTTCTGGCGCGTTTCCTGATATGGCCGATCCGATATTGGTCGCTTCGGCGGACGGCGTCGGGACGAAGCTCAAGCTTGCGTTCGAAACGGGTATCCACAACACGGTCGGCGCCGATCTGGTCAACCACTGCGTCAACGACATTCTCGTGCAAGGCGCGCGGCCGTTATTTTTTCTCGATTATTTCGCGACCGGAAAGCTTGAGCCGGATGTGACTGCATCGGTTGTCGAGGGAATGGCACGCGCGTGTAAAGAAAACGGCTGCGTTCTGCTCGGCGGCGAGACTGCCGAGATGCCGGATTTTTATCCGCCGGGCGAATACGATCTGGCTGGTTTTATCGTCGGCGTTGTCGATAAGGCTCGCGTTATCGATGGAAAGAGCATTGTTCCAGGCGATATCGTTCTTGGCATTCCGTCGAACGGTTTGCAGACAAACGGCTATTCGCTTGCCCGTAAACTCTTTTTCGAGGTCGGCGGCTATACGCCCGATTCGTATATTGATGAACTCGGCACGACGGTCGGCGACGCACTGCTCGCGACGCACCAAAGTTTCCTGCGTCCGCTCGAAGGATTATTAGACAAAGGCATCATAAAAGGCCTCGTCCACATAACCGGCGGCGGCTTCCTCGAAAACATCCCGCGCATTCTACCCGAAGGCGTCTCGGTCGAAATAAACCGCAGAACCTGGCCGGAACTTCCCATCTTTGGGTTAATGCAAAAGCTCGGCAACGTCGATGAAAAAGAGATGTTCCGGACGTTCAATATGGGAATTGGGATGTTGATCGTTTGCTCAGTTGACGATAGCGCGATGATAAAAAAGCGTTTGGAGTGTCGCGAGATTGGACGAGTGGTTAACGGCAACCACGCGATAACAATTAATTAGCTGCAGGAGTTTTATCCATGACTAATAATGTGTTGATCATATTTTTGTTTGGTAATTCGATAAGTCTAGTTTTAGTCCTAACATTTTTGATTCTTATCGTTCTTGGCTGCTCATCGGAAATCGGAAACGTAACGACGCCAACCCCACAGCCTTCAAGAGAAGCGAATCTACAAGCCTCGAATTCAATATCCGAAAGAAGTCTATCGTTTGTGGTTCAGGGAGGGAAGAAAATTGAAGCCACCGTAACCGAGAGCACTTCGTCCGAAAAAAAGTTAGTTACATTTACCCAATTCATTGAACCAACAGATGGAAACCTGTATATGGCGTCATTAATGATATTAGGCGAAATCTACGGCAAAGAACGAGGCCTCATTCAGCTCAAGGATGCGAAAGTAAAGGACGTAAGTGGTCTTGGGAAAGCAGCCTGTTGGGAAATCGCAAACCCATCGCAATCTTTTTGTGTTAGTCACATGAGAGTTTCCGACACGGACAAAAGGCTTTCGGGTATGATGGTTTGGGTCGAATAGTTCAACTTATTTCCAAACCGAATCTGCTTGCCGAGAGCCTTGGCATACTTGCGCAGTGTTGAAAGGCCAAAATCTTCAGGATTGTTTTCGATCCGCGTAATTATCGACTTACTTGTATTTAGTCTTTGCGCGGCTTCCTCGCGAGTCAAGCCAAGTTGAATTCGTGCCGCGTGCAGGATTGTTCCGGCATTGAAGTTAGAGTTCTCGTTGATGAGTTTATTCATATCTCAATAATGATACCTCGCCTGCAGAAAGGAGATGCGGTCGTCCATCACCATGTAAACGACGCGATGTTCTTTATTTAGACGACGTGACCACGTACCCGCTTGCTTATGTCGGAGCAGTTCGGGCTTCCCAATACCTTCAAATGGTTCGCGAACAATAGCCTCGATCAGGTCCAACAGCTTCAAAAGTAGTTTTCGATCCTGCAGCGCCCAGTAACGAAGGTCATCAAGGAACTCCGGCTGGAAGACCGCATCGCGTCTCTTATTTACCTTTGGATCTCTCTGCACCAAATTCCTTACGAAGCTCCTCGATCGAGATCTTTTCGCCTTTACCAGCCAAGGTTTGTTCGATGGCCTTATTTAGGCGCGCGGCATTTTTCGGCGAGCGAAATAAATACTCTGTCTCCATAAGACTCGCCAGTTCATCGGCGTCGATCATTGCAACCGGTGCGTGGCCTCGTCGCTTGATCACAACAACCTCGCAATCGTCGGTGACTTGATCGAGCAGGCTGGCAAGGTTGTTTCGTGCTTCGCTGTAGCTGACTTCTAATGACATAATGCCTCCGCTAGTTGTACAATGTTATTGTACGTAGATTTGGTGGATAGTCAATGAAAATTGGAATTCTGATCTCAGGCCGCGGGTCGAATATGGTTGCGCTCATTAACGCTGTTCGGAGCGGTGAGATACCGGCGTCGGAGGTTGCTGTTGTTATCAGCGATAGGGCGGATGCGGGTGGTTTGGCAAAGGCGCGCGAACGCGGAGTCGAAACGGTTGTTATTGAGCGAAAGGGCCGGACACGAGTCGAACATGATGATGAAATCATTTCGGAGCTTAATAAACGCGGAGTTGAGTTGGTCTGTCTTGCGGGTTATATGCGGCTGTTGTCACCGGAGTTTGTGCAAGCATTTCCGAACCGGATCGTTAATATTCACCCGAGCCTGCTTCCCAGTTTCCCCGGGCTAAACGTCCAGCAGCAAGCCATCGATCACGGCGTGAAAATATCAGGCTGCACGGTGCATTTTGTGAACGAAGACCTGGATGCCGGGCCGATAATTCTACAGAAAGCAGTTGAAGTGAAAAACAACGACACAACGGAGACGCTTGCGGCCAGGATATTGGAAAAGGAGCACGGTGCCTATATTGAGGCAGTAAAGCTTATTGTTTCAGGAAATTGTCGATAGATGGCCGCAAAGCAATTGTAAAAGCAGACAGCCTCCGAACAAACTGAAAAGTTAAAACTGAAAAGTGAACCGGGCTTTTTCGTTTTCAGTTTTAACTTTTCAGTTATCAGTTTGTTCAAAAGTAAGCATATTCTTTGCAGGCTTTTTGCCCATTATGTGTTTGCGATGGTTTATTCCCCAGTTCACCAGTTCGAGCAGGACTCGCTCAAGCGATTTGCCATAGTCGGTAAGCTCGTATTCGACGCTGACGGGTTTTGTATCGAGGACGTTTCGTATGACGAGTTCGTTAATCTCAAGGTCTTTTAACTCTTTTGACAGCATCTTTCCAGTAATGCCGCCGACGTCTCGCTGAAGATCACGGAATCTCTTCTTCTCAGTGTTGAGCGAGCACATTATTGCGATCTTCCATTTGCCGTTCAGTATGTCCAGGGCGTCGCGCAAGGCGAGCATTTGGTCGCCTATTTCGTGCGTTTGAACTGCCCTGTCTCTTGCCATACTTTGGGTGGTTTCCTAAAGTATACCGCTATGTAATCGTAAATCGGTTGCTAAAAGATACCACAACGAATATACTAGCATCACAAACAGATCAAAGCAATCCAAATCGGCATTGTTTTGAAACGGAGAAGAATATGAAGGCAATAAAACAGATCGAAAAAATTTATCCGCGGCCAGCGGATTACGGCATGGTCGGCGACGGTTTCAGGGTTTACAACTATTTTCCGAACGGCTACGGCATTCGTAAAAATCTGGACCCGTTCCTGATGCTCGACTTTAATCCCGAGTACGATTTTGGCCCGTCACGCACACCGAGAGGCGTCGGGCCGCATCCGCACAAAGGGTTTGAGACCGTTACGATCGCGTATAAAGGCACTGTTCAACACCACGACAGCACGGGCGGCGGCGGAATGATAAACCCCGGCGACGTGCAGTGGATGACGGCTGGCGGCGGCATTTTGCACAAGGAATATCACGAAAAAGAGTTTTCCAAAAAAGGCGGACCGTTCGAGATGATCCAGCTTTGGGTAAATCTGCCGAAAAAAGACAAGCTCACTCCGGCAAAATATCAGGCCTTGACGGCCGGCCAGATGGGGAAAGTAGAGTTGGATAACGGCGGCGGTGTCGTGAATGTGATCGCGGGAACATTTAACGGCGCGAAAGGCCAGGCAACGACATTTACCGAGATAAACGCATTTGACATCAGGCTGAACAAAAACGGCGAGCTTATGTTTGATATTCCGCCGACCCACAACACGGCGCTTCTGGTTGTAAACGGCAGCGTTGAGGTAAACGGCGAGAACGCTCCTTTGCACAGCTTTGTGCTGTTCAAGGAAGAAGGCGAAACCGTCGAGATCCGGGCGACCGAAGAGAGTGTTGTTTTAGTGATAAGCGGCGAGCCGATAAATGAGCCGGTCGCACAGTACGGGCCGTTTGTTATGAACACGCAGGAAGAACTGCAAACGGCGTTTGAAGAATTCAACGCAGGCAAGTTTGGGCACCTTGAATAAGGCAGAGGTTGAGAATTGTGCAGAATTTCGCCGTATTTGCTTTGACAGACTGGCTGATTTTCCCGTAAACTCTAGGTTTTCACTTTCGGGTGAAGTTAATGGAGAGTAATTATGCCGCAGAGAACATTTCAACCAAACAACCGCCGCCGCGCGAAAAAGCACGGGTTCAGGGCGAGGATGGCGACCAAGAACGGCCGCGCCGTGATCAAACGCCGCCGGGCGAAGGGACGCAAGCGCCTGACGGTACACCATTATTAAGTTTTGCCTTTCCGAAAGAAGCTCGGCTGCTTAAACGCGCCGAGTTTCTGCGTGTTTACGATAAGGGAAAACGTATCGAAGGCCGTTTTATGACGGTCTTTATTTTGCCCAACGATAAGCCGCTGCAGCGTGTCGGCATAACGGCCACAAAAAAGGCCATCGGCAAAGCGCACGACCGAAATCGGGCGAAAAGATTGCTCCGCGAAACGTTTAGGTTGAGTAAAGCGGAGCTTGATGCGGTTGAGACAAAATACGATTGGGTTTTGAATGCGCGAAGAAGTATTTTGCGAGAAAAGTTCGAAAAGCCGTTGGCAGAATTTCGGGCAATTGCGGGTAGAGTCGCAGCTGGGAAGTTTTAGCCACAGAGCCACAGAGCTTGAAAGAAATTGGACTTTGCGTGCTTCGCGGCTTTGCGTGAAAAGAATTGAGAGTCACGCAAAGCCGCCAAGACCGCAAAGAACTTGTCTGTATTCTCTGTGATTCTGTGGCAGAATAGCTTATAGATGAAATTTCTTGTTCTCGATCTGCTGGGTGTTTATAAAGCGGTGGTGTCGCCATTTTTGCCGCCGGCTTGCCGGTTTGAGCCGAGCTGTTCGGAGTACACGCGCCAAGCGGTCGAGAAATACGGAGCGTTAAAGGGAACCTGGATGGGCGTAAAGCGTATCTTACGCTGTCAGCCGTTTTGTAAGGGCGGACATGATCCGGTCAAGTGATTGCGGATTTGGGATTGCGGAATGCGGATTTTCGAGAACGAAGTTTATTGAAATTAATCAAAGGCTTTATCGTTAGACAAAATCCGCAATCCGCAATCCGCAATCTCAAATAAGAATTGTGGAACCACAGAATAATCAAAATCAGTATCGGTTTTTTGCGGCGGCATTGCTGTCGATGGCCGTTCTTTTCGGTTGGCAGTATTTTTTTGCACCGACGCCACCGCCGGTTGATACTGCAACTAATGCCAATGCAGCACAGCCGCAAACTGCGGCCGTCACGCCTCAAGCACAGCCGCAGCAAACGGTTACTGAGACAGCACAGGCTACGCCGGACACAACTCCGAACCGTTTGATCACGATCAAATCTCCGCTGTACGAGGTCACTCTTGATTCAAAAGGCGCAGTTGCAACAAGTTGGATATTGCTGAAAAACGTGGCTCCCGACATTGATTACCCGATCTATGCCGACGGCGCAACTGAAGCCGAGAAAAAGCCTCTACAGCTGATCTCGCAAAAGGCGCTTGCCCAGACGCCGCGTGATGTTCCGTTTCGCCTGATTACCGCAGACCCGAATATTACAAACGTTGCCAACTACCGCAATTATCAGGTTTCGGGCGGCGAAGATGCGATAACGCTTGCTCCGGGCGAAGAGCGTCGAATTGAATTCACGCTGGCTGGTGAAAACGGTGTTGAGGTCAAAAAATCCTTCCTGTTTCGTGCCGATAGTTATGTTGCCGATCTCGCAGTTGATCTAAAGCAGAACGGACAGATCGTTCCAAACACACGGCTTGCGATAGGTGCCAGCATTGGCGACCACGCCATCAACCATCACACGTTCTATCAGATCGAGTCCGAGGCTGTCGCCGCAGTCAATCAAGACATCATAAGGCATCAGGGTTATTACTCGTTTGAATACAATGCCGAGGGCAAAGCTTCGCTGAATGTTCCGGGCACTGTCGATTGGGCCGGCGTGAGCGATTCGTATTTCGCGATGGCAGCGATCCCGGCGACGCAGACGCAGGGGTTGGAGATACAGGCCATCAAATACGAAGTCGATACTCAGCCGTATTATAAAAGTATTTTTGGCTGGATAATCCGCAGCCCGGAAACCAAGGAAACGCGGCATCTGGTAACGGCATACGTTCCGATCAATGCGGACGGTTCCGTCACAAAAGTATTTACCGGTACAAAAGATTACTTTCTGCTCAATCCTTTGGGAACGGAACTCGATCAGTCGGTCGGACGAAAGCTGGAGCTTGTAAACCTGATAAATTTCAGTAATTACAGTTGGATCCGGCCTATTACATCGCGGCTTTCTATTCCGATCCTTTATGCCCTGCATTACTTTAACGGGCTTACACAAAATTACGGCATAGCGATCATAGTTTTTACATTCCTGTTTTACTCGCTGTTGTTTCCGCTGAGATGGAAGCAATCGAAATCTTTCAAAAAGGCGGCGTCGAACGCGCCGAAAATGAAGGAACTACAGGAAAAGATAAAGGATATGCAGAAAAAGGGCGTCCCGATGGACGACCCGCGAATGCGTGCCCTGCAGATGGACCAGTTGAAGATGACAAAGGATGCGCTGCCTATTGGCGGATGTCTTCCGATGCTCTTGCAGTTTCCGCTGCTGATCGCATTCTACACGGCCATTACAATTGCAATGGACGCGCGTCAGGCGTCGTTCCTGTGGCTGCCCGATCTTTCGGCGGCCGATCCGTGGCACTTGCTTGAGTTTGCGTTCGCGATCTCGATGGTGCTCGCGATGAAGTTCACGCCGACCGCACCGGCCGTCACACCCGAGCAGCAGATGCAGCAGAAAATGATGATGTACCTGATGCCGGTGATGATGCTGTGGGTGATGTGGACCGCTCCGGCCGGGTTGCTGCTCTATTGGTTCTTTGGAAACATCGTCAGCTTTGGCCAGCAGATGCTGATCAATCGAATGAACAAATCGAGCGAGCCGCCCGAGACCGAGATCGTCGATGCGGTTCCGAAGAACGCGAAAAAGGTAAAGGGCAAGCCAAAGCTCAGCACTTCGTAAGTACAACAGGCTTTAGCCTGTTGATACCGACAGACTGAAGTCTGTCGTACACTATGTTATGAATGAAATTTGTCAGAAAGCAGAAACGTTTTTGTCCGAGGTTGTTACAGATCTCGGGTTTGATCTTACTGTTTCGTCCCGCTGGATCGAGGACGGCTGCTTGTTGAATCTTAGCGGCAACGATTCGGGAATGGCTCTTGCGGAAAATGCTGAGATGCTCGATGCGTTCGAGACATTGTTGTTTCAGGCATTTGGCCGCGGACTAGAACGCGAGCACAGATTTATCTGCGACGCCGAAGGATTTCGCCAGACACGTAAAGCCGAGCTTCAGGCGATGGCGCGTTTTGCTGGCGACCAGGTTAGAAAAAACGGCAGGGCGTTTACGTTCGGCGTGCTAAATTCCACCGAGCGTCGAATAATCCACACGACGCTGCAAGCGGAAGAAGACCTAACGACCGAGTCGGTCGGCGTCGGGCGTGAGCGTCGGTTACAGGTCAGCTTAAAATAGTACTGATTCGAACAGGATGGACAGGGTATTCAGGATGGGAAAAAATCCTATTCATCCTGTATATCCTGTTTTAGTTTTTATGGCAGAAACGATCGTCGCAATTGCAACGCCGCTTGGCCGGAGCGGAATCGGCATTATCCGTCTCAGTGGAATGTCGGCGATCTCAATAGCGGCAAAGATCGCGGCCAGCGGCAATTTCGATCTAAAACCGCGTGTCTCGTCGCTCCGACAGTTGACCGACCCGGCAACCGGCGAGGCAATAGACGAAGCGGTCGTTACCTACTTCAAATCCCCTAGTTCATTTACAGGCGAAGATGTTATTGAGATCAGTTGCCACGGTTCGCCGATCGTCTTAAGACAGGTGCTTGACCTTTGTCTGAAAGAGGGAGCACGGTTAGCTGAGCCCGGCGAATTTTCTCTGCGTGCGTTGGCAAATGGCCGCATGAATCTTTCCGAGGCCGAGGCGATACGCGATCTGATCGACGCTCAATCGGTCGGTGCTGCAAGGCAGGCTGTGCGGCAAATGCGTGGCGCATTTTCACACGAGCTGCAGCCCGTAAAGGACGAACTGTTGGACATAATCGTCGTGCTCGAATCGGCGCTTGAGTTTGTCGAGGACGACCTGCCTGCGACACAAAAAACAACAATACTCGAAAGGCTGGAATCAGTTAGAACGCGTGTTTCGCAAAAGGCTTCAACATACCAGTCAGGCAAGCTTATCCGCGACGGCATACGCGTCGCTCTTGTCGGTAGGCCAAACGTTGGTAAATCCAGCTTGTTTAACGCGCTGGTGGGCCACGACCACGCTATTGTGACGGAGATTCCGGGTACTACGCGCGACCAACTTCACCAGCAATTTACCATCGGCGAAATTCCGATATCATTAATTGATACTGCCGGTTTGCGTGAGACGAGCGACACCGTCGAAAGCATCGGCGTCGAGCGGTCGAAACGGACGATGGCCGATGCCGACCTTGTGATAGTGATGCTGGATGCGTCAGATACTTTCACTAACGAAGATCGCGAGATCATTAACAGTGTTGTCGAACTAGAGCATCTGCTCGTTATCAACAAGATCGACAAGGTTGGCGAAGGGGTAATTTCAAATTTCAAATTTCAAATTTCAAATTTCAGACCTCCGATCTCAGATTTCAGATCTCAAATTTCAGATCGCGTTTCAGGTAAAGACAAAGAAATAGTAAGTAAAGATGAAGAACTAACCGAAACATGCCTGATCTCCGCAAAGACCGGCGAGGGACTGGGTGAACTTAAGGCAGCTATGATCGGGCCGTTTGCGGTAAACCAGATTGATACGCACGGCTTTCTCGTTTCCGACGCGCGGCATTATGATCTGCTTGTCAGGGCGGCGGATGAGATCGCGCATTCACGAGAGCTTCTCGAACAAAATACAAGCGAAGAGATCGTGCTGATCGGCCTGCATAATGCACTGCGATATTTGGGACAGATCACCGGCGAAACAACGACTGAGGATATGCTGACGAGAATTTTTTCGACCTTCTGTATCGGAAAATAGTTACGTCCGCTTAATACGGTTTTTGATCGAGCAACTCACGGATCTTCATGGCAATTGCGTCAAACGTAAAAGGTTTTTGGATAAAGTTTGTTCCCTCGTTCAATGTCCCTTGGTTGACTATCGAATTATTGTCATAGCCTGACGAAAACAAGACCTTGATCCCCGGAAATTGTTTCTTCATTTCATCGGCAAGTTCGCGGCCGCCCATGTTTGGCATAATGACGTCGGTCAGCAATAGGGAAATCCGTGTCCCATTTTCGGCTAAAACATCCAGCGCGCTGCGGCCATCCTTAGCGGCCAACACTGTGTAGCCGCACGATTCGAGCATCTCGCGGCTCAGGTCACGGACAGCTTCCTCATCCTCGACAAGAAGGATCGTTTCGGTTCCAAATGACGGATTGCCGTCGGATAATTTCCCGGATAGAGGTGCTTTTCTATCGGATTCTGCTATCGGAAGATAGATCTCAAAACGAGATCCCTTTCCAGGCGTGCTTGAAACGGTAACGCTGCCTCCGGATTGATGAACGATGCCGTGAACGGTTGAAAGACCGAGACCTGTTCCCTTGCCGACCTCTTTAGTTGTAAAGAACGGTTCGAAAATATGCTGGATCGTTTGATTGTCCATACCGGTGCCCGTATCGGAAATTGCCATCACCGAATATCGTCCCGGTTTGACATTGTTTAGTACGACGTTGCTCTCATCGATCTGTTTTATAAATGTGTCGATCAGGATCGAGCCGCCATCCGGCATGGAATCTCTTGCATTGATTACCAAATTGAGCAGCACTTGCGACAACTGGCCGGGATCCGCATTTACCATCCCTTTTTCATTTGAAAATGAAGTGCGAAGTTGAATATCTGCTCCGATCAGCCTTTCGAGCATCGGTATAAGATCGGCGACGGCGCGGTTTAGATCAAGAACGCGCGGCTGCATTATCTGGCGGCGGCTGAATGCGAGCAGTTGGTTGGTCAATTCCGCCGATCGATCGCCCGCCTTTTTAATTTCTTCGATATTGCCTCGGAGCGGATCGCTCGGATGCATACGCCTGAGTGTCAGCTCGCTGTAACCGTTGATAGCGGTGAGCATATTGTTGAAATCGTGAGCTATGCCGCCGGCGAGCCGTCCGACCGATTCGAGCTTTTGCGATTGGATGAGCTGCTCCTCGCTCTTGCGCAAAGCAAGCTCGGCGTTTTTGCTTTCTGTTATGTCGGTCATAAACGCGAAGAACGCCGGCACTTCGCCGGTCGGCGCAGACTCTGGCACATAGTTCATGCGAACGTAGTGATGCAGATCGTTTCCATCCACCGGGCCCGTAAAGGCATAACGTTCAACATCAAAATATTCGCCGTCGAGAACACGTTCAAATTCCGGCAAGATTTGGACGTATTCCTCTTCACCAATTACGTCGCTAATATGTCGCCCGACCACCTCTGCGGGGCCTTTGCCGACCCATTCCAAAAACGCCCGGTTTGCAAATCTAAGTATTCCGTCGGCTCCGATATAGGTGATCGAGACGGGTATTGTGTTTGTGATAACCCGCAGCTGTAGCTCGTTTGACCTTATGGCCAACTCCGCTTGCCGTCGCTCTGTTATGTCGCGGGCAATTCCCTGGATCGCGCTCGGTTTTCCGTTCTCATAGATCAACCGCGTGCTCAGGTCGAGCATTACTCGTCGCCCGTCCTTCGTTATGATCTCGGTTTCGTATGTTGCCGCCCTTCCGCCGGCCATCTTTTCCCTGATCCTGTCCGATGCGATCTGCAAATACTCCGGGGCAACGACATCTCTAAGATGTAAATTTGCAGCCTCGTCCCGGGTGTATCCGCTGATCATCTCGCCAGCCCGGTTGAGCGAAGTAAAATTTCCCTCCATATCGTGTGTGTAAATAAGATCGTTGGCATTTTCAAAAAGGTCGCGAAACCGCTCTTCGCTGATGCGCAGAGCTTCGTCAGCCTTTCGTCTATCGGTTTCGTCGCGGCTGACGTCCAATACCGCAACAACTTTGTTTTCGCTGTCGCGGATCGGCACGGCCTTCATATCCATCCATCGCCGGGTACCTTTTAAACCGACGATCTCAAACTGCAGTTGGCCGGGGTTGCCTGAAACGACTTCCTTCGTCGATTCAATGAAGGCCTCGCGAAATGCCGGTGTTATTAACTCGGCGACCGAACGGCCTCTAAGCTCGTCAAAAGAATCCGCTTCGAGCAACTCGATGCCAGACCGGTTGATCTTTAATATCCTTCCCTCAGTGTCGAGAAGCTTCACGCACTCGGGTACGGACTCGACGATCGTCCGCAGTTGTGTTTCGTTGGCCCTAAGAGCTATTTGGTCGAGCATTCGCTCTGTAATGTCGGTGAATGTACCGATCCAGTGTTGGAACGATCCGTCCGGATCAAAGATCGGGACGCTTCTTGCAGCCAGATAGACCGTCGATCCATCGTTTTTAACAAACCGGCATACTCGATCAAAAAGCGTCCTGTTTTCTAAAGCGGCGGTCCATTCGGCATCAATTGCCGCGGCGTCGTCCATGTGCATCAACGCGAGTATTTCCGGGACGGAATTTACCGGCCTTTCAAACATTTTTGAGAACCATGCAAACAAAGCTTCGCTCGAACCATTAGCATCGGCGGTCCAAACGAATTGTGTTGTCGCCTGTACAAGGGCGCGAAAGTTCTCTTCGGACTGCCTAAGCGCAGCCTCTGACCGCCGGGTCTCGGTGATGTCCCGGATGATGGCAGTGAACGAGTGTTGTGTTTCGGTACGAAACTCGCCAAACGAAATACTAACAAGAATTTCAGTGCCGTCCTTTTTGACCGCCGGCACCTCGGTCCCGTTCCAGTTCATTCCGCGAATATTGGTTTCGACATACTTATCGACTGCCGCAAGATGCCGCGGTTTGAGCGCGTCAGGCATCAGCATCGTGATCTTATTGCCGACCATTTCGGCCCGCGTGTAACCAAATATTCGTTGCGCGGCGCTGTTTACATAGAGGATCGAGCTGTTGCGATCAATCGTGACAATGGCGTCGGATGCGGTCTCGGCAACGATGCGGTAACGTTCTTCCGATTCCCGCAAAGCATTTTCCGCAAAACGCCTTTCGCGTCGATGAGCGGAATCTCTTAGTTCGCGCTCAACAACCGGAGCCAGGCGCGCTAGATTGCCCTTCATCAGATAGTCACTGACGCCGCGTCGCATTGCATCGACCGCTATATCTTCGCCGACAGTTCCCGAGATCATTATGAACGGAATATCGACGCCGCAAGCCTGAAACAGCTCCAGCGCTTTAAGACCGGAAAACGACCGAAGCTGGAAATCCGAAAAGATCAGATCCCAAGCCTGTGTGTCCAGTGCATCGCGAAACTGCTCTTCGGTTTCAACACGCGTTGAACGCGCGTTGAGACCCGCAAGCGTGAGCTCACGCGTAACAAGTTCGGCGTCATCGAGGGAGTCTTCGACTATCAGGACATTCAATTTGTCCATTTGGGGCAATTAGTCTCCAACTGAGATAAATCCTGACTATTCTATTGTATATCCACCTGGAATTGAATCGTTGAACAGGCAAGACTAATGCCACAATTCTTACTTTTGCGTTTCAAAGGCCATTTTCTAGGTCTCCAGCCCGATTGCGCTTTGCCGAGAGTTTGGATTATCATTCTGAGGTGTTCAAACATTCCCACGCGCTAGTTATCGACGACGAACCGCAGATCCGCTCGCTCGTGGCAGAGGTGCTGCGAACCGAAGGCTGGCAGGTGGATGAAGTTGCGTCTGCTAACGCTGCCTATGAGGCTGGTCGCAGTCGGCAGTTCGACCTCATTTTTTGCGATGTAGTGCTCGGAAAACAGAATGGCTATGATGTGTTGCGCTATTTTACCGAAGATCATCCGGACACGCGCTTCGTATTGATGACCGGGCACGGATCGGCGATCGGAGCGCTCGATGCAACTGCAATTGGCGCGTTCGATTATCTGATAAAGCCCTTTGATCTAAACGAAATAATAAAGATCTCAGAACAGGTCCGCGGGCAGATAAAACGCGACAGCCTGGCGCGTCCTGAGACGGCCGACGATCTCGTAAAAGGGTACGCATCGGACGTTGCCCTGGTCGGGCGAAGCCCAAAGTTCGTCGATTGCCTAAAACTTGTAGGCAGGGTCGCACCGTCCAATCTTTCTGTGCTTGTCACGGGCGAATCGGGCACGGGAAAAGAGATCGTTGCCAATGTGATCCATCGTCGAAGCCAACGCTCGGCCGGGCCGTTTGTAACGGTCAATTGCGGCGCGATCCCCTCGGAACTTATTGAATCCGAACTGTTTGGGCACGTCAAGGGTTCCTTTACCGGCGCGAGCGCCGACCGAATGGGCATGTGGCAGGAAGCGGCAAACGGAACGATATTTCTCGATGAAATAACCGAAACGGATCCGAATTTTCAGGTAAAGCTGCTTCGGGCAATTCAACACGGCGAGATCCGAAAAGTCGGCGCAAATCAAACGACGCGGGCCGATGTCCGCGTGATCGCGGCAACAAACCGTTCGATCGAAAAACAGGTTGAGGACGGGCATTTCAGGCAGGACCTGATGTACCGTTTAAATGCCGTAACTATAGTTTTGCCGCCGCTTAGGGAACGTATCGATGACATTCCATTATTGGTCGCGCATTTTGCAGAAAAGGCTGCGAAAAACGGCGGGCCGCCTGCAAAGTTTTCGCCGGAAGCGATCTCCGCGTTCAAAGCATATAACTGGCCCGGAAATGTGCGTGAGCTTGAGAATGCGGTTTTACGAGGCATTTCGTTGTCCGATGGAACGGTTTATCCTGAACATCTTCCGCCGCAGGTTTTAAATCGTAAACCTGTCGAGTCAGAGGAACCCGCATCAACTTTAAACGAGGCAATGAAACCGTTGTCGTTGGTCGAGTATGAACACATTGTGCGCGTGCTCGAAAATACTGGCGGAAACAAAAATGCCGCGGCCCGGATACTTCAGATCGATCGAAAAACTCTTTCGCGAATTTTAGAGCGAGGTCAGGGTTCAAAGTAATCTCCTAAAAAGCTTAAGCGGCATTTCTCCCCAACCCGTCCCGTTTCGGCTAGGGAATTTTGCCACAGTGTCTGATTGTTCTCTCTTTAGAACCCTAATCACCGTAATTTCACTTTCATAATTTGACACATCCCAACGTGAGTTATGGCACGCGTGTTGCACAAGCAGTAGCTGTCAGTGCGCTGCGGAGAACCTCACAATCTTCTTGGCCGCAAACCAAGAGTTAAATTAAGGTAAGTCTCCCACACACGAGTTTCTTTCGCGGTTCCTGACAAAGGCTTTTATTTCGAGTGTGCCGGCACGGTTGCGGGCGGCAACGGCGAACTCCCACAAAGCAAATTCTCCCACGAATTTTCTTGCTTTGAGACAGGGTCGTGAGGATCAACTCCCATATGATTCTCACGGCTTTTTTTGCGTTTATTGCTATTCGGTATCATCCGAAGGTTGTTTGCTGATATGCAGAAAGTCGTCAATGATATTTGCGTAACATTCGTCACACAAACCGTGCGAGGTCAATGGCCCGTTTAGTACCCTGTCGTCTTCACCGGGGAATATCCAGCCAAGTTTATCGTCCTTTATGCGTCCGCACCAGGAACACATGATCCCACTGTATTGATCGGTACTCATTTTCTTTTCGCGATCTGATAACGACTGGCAGGGTGAGGCCGTTAACCGATCGATCCGATTGCTATCGCGCGAGCTCCATCGTCTCGAATTCGTAACAGCTATTGATCTGTGGGGAGTTGTGGTTCGGGGCATCTGTTTGTTCGATCAATGCAGAAATATCAAAACAATCTATTTGCTGCTCAAGTATGGACGCCAGACTGCGTATCATGCCGAGCGCCACCTCGAGCCGTTCCTCAAACAGTGGTGCCGGCCCGCTTGTTATGTGCAAGCGGTATTCCGTGTCGATCGAATCCATAAGCTCAGCAGTTGCGCGAACGATGTCCAAAGTTTGAGATTGTCTGCTTATCAATTCCGAATAATATTGGCGTAACGAGGCGGTCGATTGTTTCCGGACGATCAGCCATTCGATCTTGGCTGTCATCTGCGCCGCGTTGCCGTTGCCGATAAAGCAATCGTCCGCACCGCAGCGATACGCGTTAATGACATCAACGAACGACGGGTCGCAATTGAAAACGCAGATCAAAGGAACCGATGAGTGCAGCTCGCTCATTCTGATCTGGCGGCATAGTTCGGCGTGCCCGATATCGCTGATCGATTCGCCTATCAAAACGATCTCCGGCTGGTCACGGTATATTTCTCCAATTCCTTCATATCCAGAACGCGAGAACCTGATCTGTAAACCGAGAGAGTCAAGAGCTGCGAGAACATTATTCTCAAAGTAAAGTTTGTCGCCGATAATTAAGGCGGATTTTCTGTACATTAAATGATCCGATGTCACATTAACGGAAAAGCCGTGAATGCGGGAGAAATTCCTAACAGCAAGTCAGTCTTGGTGAGAATCGGACCTTCTTAACCGAGCAGTTCTTTACCGCAACAGACGTGCCAAACAAAAGGCTGCGTGTTATTACCGCGCGGCTATTTAACAATAGTGCTGGGAAGTGCGGATTTTTGGAACCACCCGGCGAATGGCACAGGGTGTTTTTGCTACATTCTGTTTGAATTGGATTACGGTCACGGCTCTCCGACACGCGCTCCTGCGTTTATCGTCAACAAACCGACCATTCCTTTAAAATTAACACCTAATTAACACTATCGTTACCTGCTTTTAACTCTCCGGCAATAATCTTTCCAATTGATAACAAGAAGATCAGTTTCATATATCAAGGGGTGAACTGGGTGGCCTGATCGAGGACGCCGTAGTTCAGATCCGTTACTACATTTTCAAAATCGAGGAGTTACGATGAAAACGAAATTTGCCGCAAAGTTGCTCGCCGTCGCGTTTGCTCTCTTTGCAATACCAAACGCCTTTGCTCAATCCGCCGGAGGCTTAACAGGAACCGTCTCAGATACTAATGGTGCGGTTATCCAGGGTGCGTCGGTTACGGTCAAGAACAACGCAACGAATCTTTCCAGAACTGCCGTTACCAACGACGAGGGCCGTTGGAGCCTGACGCTGTTGCCGGTTGGGACCTATGACATTAGCTATGAGAAGGAAGGCTTTAAGAAGTCGGTCGGCCGGGCTACGGATGTTGAAGCGTCAGTTACGCGAACTGTGGACGCCGCTCTCGAGGTCGGTGCCACCGATGTGTTTGTGGATGTAACGACCGATCAGCCGCTAGTGCAGTCGGAATCAGCGGCGGTTTCGCGGCAGATCACCGGCGAGCAGATCACCAAGATACCGACATCGACACGCAGCTTCACAAGCCTGTTGTCATCTGAGGCAGGCGTTTCATCTGAGCTTTCGCCGGTCGGCGTAAACGGAAACGGCAATATCTCGCCCAATGTAAACGGAACACGCTCGACATCGACCAGCCTGTTTTTCAACGGCATCGATGCAACGAATATCACGAGCAACGAAGGCTCGCTGAACGACAACATCTCGCCGGCACCTGAGACGCTTCAGGAAGTAAAGCTGCAAACCTCGCTCTATGACGCCTCGACGGGTCGCAGCGGCGGCGGTAATTTCCAGCTCGTAACCAAGTCAGGCGGCAATAGTTTCAACGGCTCGGCGTACTATTACCTGCAAAATAAAGCATTCAATTCGAACGAGTTTTTCCTAAAAGAAAGCGGAAACGAAAAACCCAAGGCAGACCGCACGGAGACCGGATTTACCCTAGGCGGCCCGATCGTTAAAGACAAGTTTTTCTTTTTCGGCGGTTATCAATACACCGATGCGAACACCGGTTTAGTTCCGACCGCTCGCACTCGAACGGTCTTGCCTGCCGCTTTTTCACTTTTGACCGGAGCGAGGACGGCGGAAAACGTGGCGGCTGCTTTTAATCAGGCTAGAGACGATTATCGAGCAGGTCTTCCAACACCGTTGCCCCGCCTCTGCACCGGCGGAGTTGTTCCGGCTGCAACATGTCTGCAACCTAGCGACATTTCGCCGTTAGCACTCAGAATTCTGAATCTTCAAAACCCGGTAACGGGCGGGTTTTACTTACCGAGCTTTACAGGCGGCAGAGCCTTGAATATTGTCGATCAAACTGGAACCGGAAGTTTTCAGTTCGGCCAGTTTGGAGTTGGCCCGGGAATCACGTCCAGAACGCTGCTTCGGGAAAATCCTCTTATGGAGGTTGTCAGCGTCGAACCGTCGAAGTTCAAACAGCATCAGGTAACGACGCGGTTGGATGGACAGTTGAACGATAAGAACACGCTCAGTGGAACTTTCTTTTATTCGGACTTTCCGGGGCTTGATTCTTTCCCGGACCCGAACAGCCTAGCGTCGCCGACAACCTTGCAACGCAAGGATCGCAACCGGACGCTGTCGATCGGTGACACGCATATCTTTACCCCGAACTGGATAAATGAAGTTCGCTTTGGATACTTTTACCTTAACAACACTCGTGCGTTAACTGACGATTTTTCGACTGGTGAATTTACAAATGATTTCGTCGGTGTCGATAATCCGGCATCGACATTCGACAGGAGCGTTGGGACAACACGTCTCGGTCACTACATTGGGCGTAACAATATCGCGAATTTTTCGTTTGGCGGACCGAACGATTCATACAACCAGCGAAAGCAGGTCACTTACAGCATCGGCGATAACGTAACCTGGACGTACAAGAATCATAATTTCAAGTTCGGCGGAGAATATAAGCGTCATCAATACGACACAAATCTGCCGGAAGAGCAGGCGACTGAGTTCGAGAAGTTCGACTCTTTCACACAACTCCTGACAGGCAACGCAACCGAAGCCGACACTCAGTACGGCATTACGGACAAGAGTTTCCGATTTCAGGATTACGGGTTTTATCTGACTGACGACTGGAAAATCAACCGACGCTTGAGCTTAAATCTCGGATTGCGTTACGAGATGTTTATGTGGCCGACGGAGAAGAACGGCCGAATCGGTAATTTCGATCTCGAACCATTTCTTCCGTGTTTCGCATCCAGCGGCGGATCGACAGCACTCTGTGACAATCCCACACCCGGCTTTCTTGTTCCGAGCAACGTCACCTCGACCGGTGTCGAGATCGTTGACGCGGCCGTCGGAGTTACACAGATCGCGAATAACAAGCACACGCTGAAAGGCCAGGACCTTAACAATATTGCTCCGCGAATCGGTGTTGCCTATTCGATAAACGACAAGCTTGTGGTCCGCGGCGGCTACGGACTGTTTTACGATCGTCCCTCGGCGGCGTTTATCAACACAGTTTTCTCGAACTATCCGTTCCTAAGAGAGGTCGAGATAACAGTGCCGAACGGGAACGTGCCAATTGCCTCGGCATGGTCAGGAGTAAGAACGGACATTCCGCTGAATCAATGGCTTCCGTTCCGCATCGTCCGAGCATCGGGTGCAAACGGAAGCTATGCGATCCGCGATAACACGCCGGTTTTCGTCGATTCTCGCGGTACGCCGCAGGGCGCCGGATGCGATGTCACGACCGGTGCGAACTGTACCCGAGGCAACATCGCAGAAACATTTGAGTTTCGCGCGATCGACAGAAATCTCAGGACGCCGTTCGTTCATCAGTGGAATATCGGTGCTCAGTACGAGTTCGCAAAAGGTTTACTTTTCGAGGCTCGATACGTCGGAACCTCAGGAAAGAACCTGCTGGTTGCGACCGCGCTCAATCAGGGTTTTGACCTAAACGACCCCAACACGCCCGATCACATATTCGAACGATTTAATCAGGCATACGTTGCAGCGGGATCGCCCAATGGTGCTCTTAATGCCGGTTCGACCGCAAGGGATCGCGGGATCGGCCGCTCGTTTGGTTTCCTTAATACCGTGACCGAACAGACCGACCTAAACCTGTCGAGTTCGAATGGGACGTACATTAACTTTGAGGCACGCGTTCCGATCTTAGGATTCAATGTTCCTGAAGCACTGCTGCTGCAATCGAAAGGTTATTCGAATTATCACGGCGGCCAGTTCAGCCTGACGAAACGTTTTTCGCAGGGGCTTCAGTTCAACGTCGGATATACCTTCTCGAAATCGATCGACGTAATGTCAACCGATCCCGGCAGCACGGCCGGCGGCGGCAAGCCGGATGTTCCGAACACCGGTTTTATCGCTCAGGGAGATGCGAGAAATCTCGAAAACAATCGCGGGCTTTCCGATTTCGACCGAACCCATCGCTTTAGCACGAACTTTGTTTGGGAGATTCCGACCGGCGGAATGAACAATGCGTTCGTCAAAGGGTGGTCGGTATCGGGCTTTTTCCAGGCACAATCGGGAACACCGTTTACCGTGTTTGCCTCAGAGCCTGAGATCGCCAATGCGTCTCAATTGACGAGTCCGACGCGTGGTGCAGGCGGTATCTATCGACCGGGCTTCGGCAGGCCAAACATCGTGTGTACGGCAGAGGAGGCTGTATCAAATCCAAGCACAAGCAATGTAGTTGTCATAGACATAGAAGATGGCTGTTTTACTTCCGCCCTCGGCCAGTTCGGCAACCTTGGACGCAACACGTTTCGCGGCTCGATGCAGAAGCGGCTTGATCTGAGTTTTGCCAAGACAACGAAGATCAACGAAAAAATGAGTTTCGAACTTGGGTTTGACCTGTTCAACGTGTTCGACACGGTGAACTTTGCGAACCCGAACAGCGACCTACAGGATTCGGTCGATTTCGGCGTGGTTACAAACTCACTCGGCGGCCCGCGCGTCGGCCAGTTTCGGGCAAAATTTCGATTCTAAGGTTTTAACACCGTTTTAACAGACGATCGGTAAAGTAAACTATTGAAGTTTGCTTTGCCGATCCTTTTTGCTCTTGCGAGCAAAACTCGTCTGTCAAAGACCTTTAAATTCTAAAGAGGAGTAGCTCAAAAATGATGAAATTCTTTCTCGCAATGTTTATTTCTGTTGTTTCGTTCGCTGGTACGTTAATAGCCCAAAGCTATAGCTTTGATGTTATTGCAGACACCGCGAAGGGTTTCTGGACGTTTGAAGCCCCGTCCATTAACAATGCCGGCTCTGTAGCTTTTAAAGGGTATTCTTCAAGCGGGGAACAAGTGATTAACCTTTGGTCAGACGGTACGCTAACTAGGATACATGGAACAAATTCTGTAAATCCTTCATGTCACGAGTTTGGCAGATTTTCTCTAAACAACGATGGGTTTGTCGCCTTTAAGTGCGGTCTCAGGTATGCTGGCACAACTTCACGGGAAGGGATATATGTGGGCAATGGAAGCTCTGTTGCTCGAATTGTAGACTCGATACCGCCTAACCCAAGCAGGACGTTTTTCGGACTTTCGATAAATGATTCCGAGCAGGTAGCTTTTCAAGCGTCGGATGGGATGTATATAGGGAATGCGTCAAGCTATTTTGCAATCGATTCAACCGGGATTTTCACTACGTATACTTCTGGACCGGTAATCGACAATAACCAAAATGTAACCTACTACAAGACAATACCTCTCCGGCATGGTTTGTTTAAACGAGACGCATCAGGTTACATTTCACCTGTTACAATTACAAATTTGTCCACGACGCCGTATCCAAATTCAGACAACAGAATTAGTAACTATTACGAGTTTGATGCAAACGACAGTGGGAATATTTTACTCTATGCGCAGGCCACTCTTCCTGGTGAATACACTATTAACCGACTTTTCCAAGGTCAGGTTGCGCCGTTCACCGCATTAACTTTCTCTACCATCTACGCGTCATCCCCATCGGTCAATAATTCTGAAACAATAGCTTTTTTGGGTGCCTATGATTTCGTGTGGGTCCCTGATGAAAGTGAGGAGGGTGGTCATACCGAGTATTCAGTTGGCATCTTTACATCAAACAACGGTGGAGCTGCTAACTTAATAATTGGAACCAGTCACAATATAGCTGGATCTACTGTGGACAGGGTTTCAATCAGTAGGGAAGCTTTTAATGACAACGGGCAATTGGCGTTTAGGACAACACTCAAGGATGGACGGGAAATTATTGTTAGGGCTATTCCTCAATTTTGAAGATTTGATTGAGTAAAACACCTATAGCCTATGAGCTTTGCAAAGACAACGCGAATCAACGAACGAATGAGCTTCGAGCTTGGGTTTGACCTGTTCAACGTATTCAACACGGTGAACTTTGCCAACCCGAATAGCGACCTGCAGGATTCGGTCGATTTCGGCGTGGTTACAAACTCACTCGGCGACCCGCGCGTCGGACAGTTCAGGGCCAAGTTCCAGTTCTAACTAAGAGGAGTGTCAGTAGCCCTACCTGACGGTCGAGCTACTGACACGATCTATTTGCTACGTACTACTTCGACCGAGCAATTGGCACGAGCGGCGACTGCGGCTGAGGTGCTTCCGATCAAGAACCGCTCGAGATCGCTTCCAAAAGCGTTTGCTCCGACAAATATCACATCGGCGTTCCAGCCTTCGGCGTCCTCGACGATCGTATTTTTTGCCGACCCACCTAATACAAGATGCTGTGCTTTCATTCCGGCTGTTTCCAACTGGCCGATCGCTCGTCCAGCGAGATCGTGCATTAACACATTATCCGCCGCGATCAGGTCTTCGGTGGCGACCACGAGAGGCGGAACAAATTCGCCGGCAAAGGTTGGTGCTGCATTTTCGACCACGGAAATGAGCCTGACATTTGTTCCCTTCGGCCAATTTCTCGACACAACCACATCAACCGCCGCCTGAGCACCCTTTGTGCCGTCAAAGCCGATGACGATCCGAACCGGACCAGGATCAACGTCGTTCTTGCCGCGGCCAACCCGAACCGAGCAGCGCGCCTCGGTAATTACTTTTTGCGAAATGCTTCCCAACAGCATTCTGCTTAGAGCGGATTCGCCTTGTGAGCCGACGACGATCAGATCGACGCCTTTCTTTTCCGCCGCATCCAATATTTCCCAAGCGGGTGACCCGTAGGTCGTTTCGGCGGACACCTGCCAATTGGGCAGCAGCGAACGTACGCGACCGGCGGCCTTTGCCGCATTCGCCTCGGCGGCGCCGACCAACGCCTGGCCTTTTGCACGGTGTCGAGCAAGCAATTTCTCGATCTGGTCGTCAGGGACCGACGATTCGATCCCGTCGCTCGGCGGCAGCCACACCTCGGCGACAGTAAAGAC
>CAZSEL010000011.1:0-100609 GCA_964605905.1 uncultured Chloracidobacterium sp.
CAAAGGCACATTCGCAATGCCGCAAAGTTTAGCCACGAACAAACACGAAAGTACACGAACGCAGGAAATATTTCTTTTTGATTTGTTTTGTGTGATTCGTGGTTAAGAAAAAGAAGTCTATCCACGGAACACGAAGAGGAACGGGACCTAACACACTCCCTACCGGTCGTGTTTCCGCCTTCTCATTTTAGGTTTTTACTTTGGACAACAAGATGATGCCGAGAAGTGCAAACATGGCGAGTGGGGCCCAGATGGCGAGGAGAGGGGATAGGGTGCCGCCGAGGCCGATTTGTTCGAACGCGGCGGTGACGCCCATGAAAAGCAGCCATAGCCCGACCGCGTAACCGACCGTGACCACCTTCCCTTTTCGGCTAAGCGAGAGAGCGAAAGGTGCGGTAAACAGTGCGATGATCAGCGGCAAGAACAGCGTGCTGTAACGTTTTTCGAGCGCGACCTGGAAACCGCGGCGTTCGATATCGGATTCAGTCGCCGCGATCTGTTCGCGAAGCTCGCCGGTCGAAAGCTGACTCGGTTTCTTTAATGATTCGCTGAACGGATTTCGCTCTTCGACGACGACTCCATCCTGGACGATCGTGTTCGCGATACTTCCCTCTCCGAGCCGACTGACGCGCACGTCGCCGACAAACCGAACACTGTCCGCATCCCAAACCGCACGATCTCCGCGGTACAGGGTTTGCAATCTTTCTCCCTTATCCACAAACTCATAAATCGTCAGGTCGTGAACCGCGCAATTTGACACACAGACAAGAGAAGTCTCTCGCTTTTCGTTATCAGACGCAGAATTGTTATTGTTTCCGGTCCCCGACTTAACCTCTTTGGCCCCAGTTCCATCGACTGTCACTTGCTTGTCGTTATCAGACGTAGAACTGTTATTATCACTACCTTCTCCAAGCTGGAATGAATAGATCCGTTTATCGTTAGCAACCCACAGCTTGCCGTCGATTCCCGTCAATTTGCCGCGGCTGCGGAGTTGGTTTCGTAACTGATCCTGGTAACGGTTGGCGATTGGTGCCAATTGGTCATGAAACAGCCAGTTTAAGGAACCTAGAAAACACATTAAGAGAAAGCATGGAACTAATAGACGATAAATGCTTTGCCCTGCTGACAGCCAAGTCACGATCTCGTTTCGCCGGGACTTTATGACATATGTGGCCAGCGTCGCGATCATCGCGGCTGACGGAGCAAGGCTTATGTAAACAAATGGCAGCAGGAAGAAAAGATATTTTGCCAACAGGAGAAGGCCGCCTTCGGTGGTTCCGGCAAATTTCCAGAGTTCAAAGGCCGTAAAAATGACGAAAACTGCCGCGAGGAAAGCCAGTGTCAGCACGTAATACTTAAGCAGGTCGTAGATCAGATCAAAATCGCGCAAGCCGGTCGTCAGATCGTACAGAATGTTCCGGCGTTCGGTATGCCCCGCTCGCACAGACATCGCAGGCAGGCGTTCGCGAATTCCCTGCACCGCCCGGCCAAAGAAATTGAGTTTTGCACCTGTGGAAAACCAAAAAATCACAAGGAGCACCGACCCGACCGGAAGCAGAATGCCAGCAAACATCGGCACTACGGCCGTGCGGACAAGCTGCTCGCCGAGAAAACCGAGTAAATAGAAGACAATCAAAGATACAAGAGCGAGGAAAATACCGAATCCGCGACCGCCGCGATTGAATCGCAAGACCAACACCGTCCCGAGCAGACAAAACAGTAAGGGCGAGACGGACAACAATAACCGTCGTTGTCCGACAATACTCGCTTCGATGCGCTCCGGGCCTTCTTTTCGGCCGGCATAATTCGCAAGCTCGGCGAGGCCAAGTTCATCGACCGATAGTTCCCTGTTGCCAAGTTTTTCGATCAGGTCACCGCGTTTCGTTTGGATCGCAAAACGGATCGCCCCGAGTTTTTCAGAAACGAACTTTTCTCCTTTATCTGTTTTTGAAAAGGTAGAGGAAACCGCATTCGAGAGAACCAGTTCGGATTTTTCGCCTGAGGAATCTATACGCCCGTCGCTACTCGTTATCAGACGCACTTCACCAGTTTTTGGGTTTTCCGTATGGATGAAAATGTTTTTCCACGTACCCGTCTGAATGTCGCCGTCTTTTACATAGGCGGTGTAACCGGCGATCTCGGTATTAAAAACGCCGGGCTCGATCGGCGATTCGAGTTTGTATATTGCGGTTTGCAGTGCAACGGTACGGACGATACTTGCCGCGAGCGGAACGCCGTAAAGATTTATTAAAAATGCAAAAACCGAAAGGCAAACACCCAAAACGGCGATCGGAAGAGCGATGTGAATATTTCCGACACCGGCAGCGCGGATCGCGACCAGTTCGCTGTCGCCCTGCATTTTGGAAAGGCCGATAATTACGCCGACGAGAACGGCCATCGGGCAGGTGAACGCGATGACATTTGGGATCAGGGCGATAGCGAGTTGCCACACGAGGATCGACGGAATATTGGCGCTAAAGAAAATATCTGCAAATCGGCCCGCCTGTTGGACAAAAAGGATCGTGCTGAGCAGCACCCACGAAAATAGAAAATACGGCCCGACCGAGCGCAGTAGATAAAAGGAAATTTTCGGGCTGATTCGCATTCGCTATGATTTGAATTATAACGCGGTGCTGCCCATCGACGTAATTGGCCGATCCAGAACACGTTCGATTATTCGTCGAAGAATTGCCGAAATAGCAACGGCTGGCTCTAACACCTTTTCGTCAGATGCGAATTCCGTTGGGGAAAGCCGTCTCGCGTTTTGGATTGTTTCGAACCAGCCGTTGGGAACTTTGTCGTGCAAATGGCCTTTATTGCAGTTATTACAAATCAGATGTTGGCCGTTATCGACGGACGGCATATCTTCCTGAGAGAACGCTCGATTGCAAATAAAACATCGGGACCAATCAGGCAGGAAACCACCGAGACGGAGCAGCCATAGTTCGAAATAGGTTCTGATCGCGGGCATTTTGTCTGCCGTGAGTTCACTTGCCTCAAAACACGCACGTACCATGCGGAACAAGATATCACTAGGGTCGTGCGGCGGCGTGAATGCGAGAAGCATTTCAGCGATGTATGAATAAGTGCCAAAAATGCCCGGTTCGCTGGCGGCAGCGAAGTTAGAACGCGTCAGTTCGGCTTCCTGGATCGACACCAGTTCCCTGTCTTCTTTCTGAAAATAGCTGAGGTTTACGGAATTGAATGGTTCGAACGAGCTGCCGTAACGACTTTTCAGACGCTTGATACCCTTAGCAACGCCGCGAACAACACCGTGATCACGCGTCAGAAAAACCACGATCCGGTCAGCGTCGGCCAGATTGTAGCTCCTGAGTACGACGCTTTCGGTTTCGATGAGCGGCATGGATGTTTGACCGATTTACCAGGGAATAAAATAGAGTATCCAGGCGAACAGCAGGCTGATGCCGATAAACTGGCCAAATGTTTTTAGACCGTAGATCGCACGTTCGCGGACCGAGCCGTCAGCAAATACTGCGAAAGCAGCCGAGACGAAAAATCCGAAAGCTACAAGATAGAAAAAGTGGCTCATTTTTTCCTCCCGAGGTTGATATCGATCGCATCCATGATGGCAAGGTAGTTTAGCAAACCAGCCACTTCGAGGAATCTGCCGCCATATTCAAAGCTATATCGGGCGGCCATGTTTGGTGCGGGTTCGACTGAAAAGAAAAAGCTAAGCAGGTCGCCGAGTCCGTTACCAAATGTCGAAAAAACGTTCAAAATATAGAGCAATTGGCCGTCTTTGAACTCGAACCCTGGATAATAGGCTCCGCCGCTCCAAATGGCGATGATGAACATCGCCCAGATAGTAACGCTGATTATAAGGCCGCGAATGAGGCGTCCTTGCATAAAATGGCCTGCGCCGGGAAAAAGCCAGGCCGCAATACCTATCACTACTGGATTATCCATTAATTACATTCCTTTTCGTCATCAAGTGTTTCGTTAACTGTCGAATCCCGACTGTTAAGCCATATTTGAATTAATCGACGCATCTTACTGAAAATAGTGCATTTACCATTCGTACTTCAACAAACAAATGAAGTTAAAGTATATTCTCAATTTACCTCATGTGATTTCGCATAATATGACGATAACCATTCTGTTTATTACTGTTATATACCAGAACACCTATCCACAAATGTCTTAAAAATACCATTAGATAGAGAATCGCTTCGCCACGACAGTTCCGGATGCCATTGCACCGCCAAAACAAAACGCCCTTCTCGGGTGTCTCCGACCGCTTCGATCACGCCATCAGATGTGGAGGCAATTGCCTTTAAGTCTCTACCAACAACCTTTACGGCCTGATGATGGTGAGAGTTTACTTTAACACCGTCAGTTCCCTTCCCTGCAAGGCTCGCCAAAATGCTGCCGTCTTCAATACGAATTCGATGCGAATTTCGTTCAAGCGGAATGCCTTGGTCGTGCTTAAGCGGCGAATCGATCTGCGAACCGATATCCTGTATTAAACTGCCGCCGCGTGAGACGTTTAATATCTGCATACCGAAACAAATTCCCAAAACCGGGAGATTTCGTTCTTCCGCAGCCGCCAAAACCGCCAAGTCTGTTTCATCTTTTTCCGGGACGACCTTTTTCAAACGCGGATGCGGATCTTCGCCGTAACGGTACGGGTCGGGATCTGTGTCGCTACCGGGAAGCAAAATGCCGTCGAGTCCCGCGACCAGCTCATTCAAATAATCCGCGTTTGGGATCAGCGGTATGTGAACCGGCAGCCCGCCGCAGCCTTCGACGGCTTCGCTGTAATCGCGGCCGATGTAGAAACGGCGTGTTTCCAGTTCGAGACGCATTGTAATACCGATCCGCGGTCGCTTGGGCATAAAACTAAATGTTCGGGCAATTTGCCTAGACTGTCAATTTGAGCATTTGAAATTAAAGACATATCATTGTTTTTTTATGAGAAACAGCGAAAATATCGCAAAAATACGCTCGACGACCGTGCTTTTGGTCCAGCGTAACGGAAGTGTGGCAATGGCCGGTGACGGTCAGGTGACGCTTGGCGAAACGGTGATAAAGGGAAGCGCTCGTAAAGTACGTCGGCTTTCTGACGGTAAAATTCTTGCCGGTTTTGCCGGTTCGACCGCTGATGCTTTTTCGCTGCTCGATCGGTTTGAGAAAAAATTAGCGGAGTTTCAGGGACAGTTACAGCGTGCGTCGATCGAGTTGAGCAAAGACTGGAGAACGGATAAGTATCTACGAAATCTCGAGGCTCTGTTGATCGTTGCTGATAAAACGGATGCATATCTAGTTTCCGGAAAAGGCGATGTGATCGCATCGGACGACGGCCTGCTCGCGGTCGGATCGGGAAGCATGTACGCGATGGCCGCCGCTCGGGCGATGATGAAACATACCGAGCTTTCTGCCAAGCAGATTGCCGAAGAATCGCTGCGGATCGCGGCGGATATCTGTATTTATACGAACTCGGATATTGTGGTTGAGGAGCTTTAGGCAGATGCGGCGGCGAAGCCGCAGGGGTAATTGATGCTTCCGGAAAAAGCATAGCTTTTCCGCAAATAGAGCGGCAAAGCCGCAAGAAAAGTTTTATTTCAAATGGCAATTTATCTTGGCGGCGATACGGCTGCGGTGAAACCTAAGCTTGATGATCTGACGCCGCGTCAGATAGTTGAGGAATTGGACAAATATGTGGTCGGGCAGACGGACGCTAAGCGTGCGGTTGCTGTGGCTTTGCGCAATCGGATTCGGCGGCAGAAACTTCCTGCCGAGATCGCTCAGGACGTGTTGCCAAAAAATATTCTGATGATCGGTTCGACCGGTGTGGGTAAGACTGAGATCGCACGGCGGCTGGCGCGTATCGCCGATTCGCCGTTCATAAAGATCGAGGCTTCGAAATTTACCGAGGTCGGCTATGTCGGTCGTGATGTCGAGAGTATGATCCGCGAGCTTGCCGATGTGGCCGTCGATATGACGAAACAGGCCGCTTACGAAGAGGTTCGCGAACGTGCGGGGCAGAACGCCGAGGAAGCCTTGCTCGACATTCTATTGCCGCCGACCGCTTTGCATTATCAGACAGACGGTACTGACGCTGAGGCGGAACCGCCGCAAAACCGGACACGCGAAAAGCTTCGCGAACAATTAAAACGCGGTGATCTGGACGAGCGGATGATCGAGATGGACACGCAGGATCGCGGACCGGCAACGATTGATTTTGTCGGCGGACAGGGAATGGAGGAGATGGGCGTAAATCTCCGCGATATGTTCGGCAATCTGTTTCCGACAAAAACTGTTCGCCGCAAAATGCGTATCTCAGACGCGATGGTTTACCTGATCCGCGACGAGCAGGAACGGCTCGTCGATATGGAACAGATCACGCGCGCTGCGATCGACAAGGTGCAAAACTCCGGCATTATTTTTCTTGACGAAATTGATAAAATCGCGGGCCGCGAATCCGGCGGGAACCCTGACGTTTCGCGCGAGGGCGTTCAGCGTGACCTGCTGCCGATAGTCGAAGGCACAAATGTAAATACGCGCTACGGCATGGTCAGCACCGAGCATATTCTGTTTGTCGCGGCCGGTGCGTTTCATGTTTCAAAACCGTCGGACCTTATTCCCGAACTGCAAGGGCGTTTTCCGATCCGCGTCGAGCTTGAAGCCTTGACCATCGACGACCTTAAGCGCATATTGACGCAGCCAAAAAATTCGCTGATTAAGCAGTACCAGGCGTTGTTAAGCACCGAGGGAATCGAGCTTGAGTTTACCGAGGATGCGGTTTCTAAACTCGCCGAAATGACGGCTGAAATGAATCGATCGACTGAAAATATTGGAGCACGACGGCTGCATACGTTGCTTGAGAAATTACTTGAAGAGATCAGTTTTCTCGGCAGTGAACTCGAGCAAAAACACCAGTGTATCGACGCCGCGTATGTCGATGCCAAGTTAAGCAGTTTGATCCAGGATCAGGATCTGCGGCAATATATTCTTTAGGTTTAAGCACATGATAAAGGGAATCGGGCCGCGGGAATTTTCGTTAAGCATTGCGGTTAAGCAGGTCTGGGTTAAAGCACCATTGGCAGTTTTAGCGCTTTTGGTGCTTACGGGTTTTCAGTGCGGTAAGCGCAAACCGCCCGAGCCGCCGCGCGAACGCGTGCAGCAACGCGCAGAATTAAGCGGTTTTCAGCGCGGCAACACTGTCGTGCTTTCGTGGAAAATGCCCGCTCGGAATGCCGACGGCGGCAGCGTGCTTTTTATCGACCGTGCCGAGATTTTCCGGCTAGCCGAACCCGTGACTTCCCCACAACGGATTCCCGAGGCCGAATTTGCATCACGGGCCATTGTTATCGGCTCTCAGAAATTTGAACCCGGCGATTTCGCGCTGAAGACGATCACATATCGCGACACTCTGCAGTTTGCCGGTCAGCCGATCAGGTTGCGATACGCGATCCGTTTTGTAAATGCCTCGGGCCAGCGTGCCGCGTTTTCAAACGTGATCTTGCTCGAACCCGCCGCTGCGATCGCCGCAAGCCCGGCTTCCCTTTCGTCGGATGTCTCGCAAGACGCCGTGGCTCTGAAATGGACGGCGCCAACTGCGAATGTTGACGGAACAACTCCGGTCAACCTTCTTGGCTACAACATCTATCGTTCGGAATCGGCGACACAGGCTGGACGGATGCTTAACAAGGAACCTATCGCAAAGGCGGAATATGCCGACGGATTTTTTGAGTTCGAGAAGAAATATTTCTACTTCGTCCGGGCCGTTTCAAGTGGAGCCGAGGGCAAGCCGGTCGAGAGCACTGAATCGAATATTGTAGAGGTAGCTCCGGTCGACACTTTCAAACCGGGAGCTCCGGCAGCGATCACGCTTGCGGCCTCGCCTACGTCAATCTCGATCTTCTTCCCTACAAACCCGGAAAAGGACATCGCCGGTTACAGCATTTACCGCTCCGAAGACAAGGACAAACCGCTTACCGAATGGGAACTGCTGACTCCGACTTTGATAGAACGCTCGACATATCTCGACGAACGTGTCGTCTCGGGCATGACATATTTTTATTATATTACCGCCACCGATAAGTTTAAGAACGTCAGCGAACCGAGTGAAATAGTGAATGAGACAGTTCCGTAACTCACGAACTGTCGACAACTTGTCGACAGTTGGAATCACAGAGCGCAAAAATACGATTTTGTCAGTAACCTAAATTGTTTACGTAAAAACAGAGATATGAATAATTCGATTGCTTTGTTTGAAAAGAAAGAGATCAGACGATTATATGACGAAGCGTCTGAGAAATGGTTTTTCGCTATCGTTGATGTTGTGGCAGTGCTTTCGGATAGTGATAACCCGCAGGTTTATTGGCGAGTTATGAAAAAGCGGTTGTCGGACGAAGGAAATGAAACCGTTACAAATTGTAACGCTTTCAAAATGAAAGCAGCCGACGGCAAAATGCGTCTGACCGATGTTGCCGATGTCGAGCAGTTACTACGTCTGGTCCAATCGATTCCGTCGCCAAAGGCAGAACCATTTAAACAGTGGCTGGCGAAGGTCGGTTACGAACGGATGCAGGAGATGGCTGACCCTGAGCGTTCGGTAAATCGTGCACGCGAGAATTGGCAAAAACACGGTCGCAGCGAGAAATGGATACAGCAGCGGATGATGGGCCAGGAGACGCGCAACAAGCTGACCGATTATTGGAAGGGCCACGAGATAAAGGAAGGCGAAGAATTTGCGATCCTGACAAATATCATTCATCAGGAATGGGCGGATGTGTCGGTCAAAGAGCACAAGAAATTGAAAGGCATAAAGAAAGAAAATCTCCGCGACCATATGAGCGAGGCCGAGTTGATCTTGACGGCGCTTGCGGAGCTTTCGACGCGTCAGAATCGCCAAACAGGCGCGTCGCGAACTGGAAAGTAAAACAGGAAGAAGCGTAATTACGGGTGAAAATTTCCTGCCGCCGAAAAGAAAAAAAATAAAAGAATAAATTCCGGGAACAATGCAAAAAAGTTTTGCGTATTCGTTCTTAGAATAGAGAAAAGGCCCGCTGCGGTCAGGCAACGAACCTTACATCTCTTAGTTCAATTTACTTTATCTCAGATCAAGAGCATCGCGCCGACAGGATCCTCAAAAGTGTCCCCGCTTTCTGTAATTCCCTTGGTTACTTCCCGAGCCGGATTTCTCACAAAGGCAGCCAACAGGCCGGAGAACGAATTACCATTCTCCTGTTTTTCAAAACGCGTTCAGTGAGAGAATAGTACCCCAATTCCCTTCTAAAAGTCAACATTTTTTTCAATTTTTTTAGCAGTCGAATCGTGTGAGTGCCGGAAGATACTGTATTTAGGGTGTTTACAGCCGCAATTAGTTGTGCTTTGGATTGAGATCTACCCATCAGAGGTATTCGAAATCGGCATGAGCCCTTACTTACGTGCGGGCTACGGACACAGCTCCGACACGAAACGTCCGCGCCGTGTGCGAACCGCTGATGCGTTGCGCTAATCTTTAGACATGAAGATCGAAATCACAGAAGATTTCCGGCCGTCGAAGATCGTCTGTGTCGGGCGTAACTATGCCGACCACGCCGCTGAACTTGGCAATGAAGTGCCAAAGGAACCGCTGCTTTTTTTGAAGGCGCCGTCGGCCGTAATTCGACACAACGAAGCTATCGTAATTCCCTCTCAGTCCGAGCAGGTCGAGCACGAAGCGGAACTCGCGATAGTTATCGGACGCGACTGCAAAAATATCGGTGACGAAGAAGACCCGTTTCAGTACGTATTGGGTTACGCGTGTCTTAACGACGTGACCGCTCGTGACATCCAACGCCGTGATGTGCAGTTCACGCGCGGGAAATCATTCGACACCTTTTGCCCCATCGGACAGTGGATAGAAACCGAGTTTGATCCGACTGACGTACACGTTACCTGTGCAGTCAACGGCGAGATCAGACAGAACGGCCGCACGTCGCAGATGGTCTTCTCAGTCGAGTTTTTGATCAGACACATCTCGCGTCAAATGTCTTTGAAAAAGGGTGACGTGATCGCGACCGGAACACCGTCAGGTGTTTCAAAACTCAATCCCGGCGATATTTGCGAAGTAACGATCGAGGGTATCGGAACGCTTCGGAATACTGTCAAGTCAGTACCGTCTACGTAAGCAGGTGGCAAGGCTCCCCGAGTTTAGAATAGAGAATGCTCATTGGCAAGTGTTACGCCACCCGCTTACGCGGGCAGTACTGGCGTGTTCCGCGAAACGCCTCAAATTGTTATCAGCGTCCAGTTGATTTACAATCAGAAAAACTGCAATTTTCAGAAGGAAAACATAATGAAATTTTTTATTGATACGGCAAATTTGGATGAGATCCGCGAGGCGAATGAGATCGGGATGATCGATGGCGTAACCACAAACCCGTCGCTGGTCGCGAAAGAGGGCGACGTGGATTTCAAGGAACATATCGCCAAGATCTGCGAAATGGTAAAGGGCGACGTGTCGGCCGAGGTGACCGCGCTCGACACGGAAGGAATGCTCAAAGAGGGGCGCGAGTATGCAAAGATCGCGTCAAACGTGGTCGTAAAATGCCCGCTGACACTTGAGGGCCTTAAGGCTACTCGCATCCTGACTCAGGAAGGCACGGGCGTGAACGTGACGCTCTGCTTTTCTGCAGCCCAAGCAATTCTAGCTGCAAAGGCTGGAGCGAAATACATCTCGCCATTCATCGGCCGGCTGGACGACATTGCGACGAACGGAATGCAGTTGATCTCGGACATCGTCCAGATCTACGACAACTACGATTTTGACACACAGGTACTGGCCGCCTCGATCCGTCATCCGGTGCATATTGTCGAATGCGCTCTCGCCGGTGCAGATGTCGCGACAATCCCCTTCAAGGTAATCAAACAGCTCGTGCAGCACCCGTTGACGGACAAAGGGCTCGAAGGGTTTTTGACGGACTGGAAAAAGAGCGGCCGATCCTAGAAAAATAACCGCTAAATACGCGAAAGACGCTAAAATAAGAATTTTTATTTTAGTGTATTTCGCGTATTTCGCAGTTAAATTAGCTTAACAGTTCTTTTAGATCGCCCTGATGAGCGGCCGCATCTAAATCCTGTTGCAGGGCGGCTTGGTATTTTGTCCTAAATGCTTCGTCCTCGTCCTCCATCGAGATCAGTTCCCTCAACTTTTTGATGTGGAGATCAACCACTTCTTCACTAAAACCGTCCTTTTGGGCGAACATCTCATCTATCTCGACGATCAGCATCGAAAATTTTCGCAGCCAGGCGAAATCGGGATCGTCTATCAAAACATTCAAGAATTGAGCGGGAGTTTGCGGGCCGTTAATTCCCTCGTAGATCGCCCGCTCGTGATCGAGAAGCGTTTTGTGGAGTTTAAGCAGTAGATTCCGTGCATTCTTTAGCGTTTCGGCTTTTTGCATAAAGAAATTCTACACCAGTTTGTAAATTTTAAGTACCGTGCTAATCTTTGATTATTAGCTCGCTAAGTGTTTATTATTAGCTGGCTAATTAGAGATAATTTTCCTGCTAATTGTTACTTAAACTATTGCGGCTTAACCGCTTAAGCGTTCTCGATGAAATTTCACAAGACCGTCAGCCACCTTCTTTCCGGAGTCGCGACCGCACATAAGAGCCATCTCGAAAAGCGGCTTGGTGAGATTGGGCTGCACAGCGGACAAGTTTTTCTGTTGATGGAATTGTGGAAACGCGACGGCCGGCGGCAGGTCGATCTTGCGGCTGAACTAAACCTCGCACCGCCCACGATCAACAAGACCCTGACCGGACTGATCGATGGCGGATTTGTCACACGCATCCGCGTCGAGGACGACGCCCGCTCGACTCGAATATTTCTGACCGATGCCGGAAATGCGGTCCGCGAATCCGTAGAGGCCCAATGGCTTGAGATCGAGGAAGAAATTCTTACCGAACTGACCGAAGCCGAACGTCTTATCCTTTCCGAACTGCTGACAAAGCTGAAACATTTTTATTTCGGAACTGAACCTGACTGAATTCGAACTGATAGAACGCGGATAAAGCGGATTAGGCGGATCATACGGATAAGAAATTGCTTCTTATCTGCGGGAATCCGCCCGATCTGCTTTATCCGCGTTTAAAAATTACCCGGTTTTGATCAAAATATTGGTGAATCGACGCATTCAGGTTAGAATGGCTTAAATCAACTATTCCGGAGGCCGATATGAAAATACTTCTTGCAATCGACGGCTCGAAAGAAAGCGATGCGGCGATCAACGCTTTAAAAACGCTTTCGTTTAATGACGGTGACGAAATAAAGATCATCAGCGTGGTCGATATGGCGGTGCCGATGGCGATCGATATTTATGGCGGCTATCTTCCCGACACGACCGAGATGGAAAAAACGGCCCGCGAACACGCCGCGAAGATACTTACCGAGACCTGCGAACGGCTCGAAGGCATCTGCGGCAATGAAAAGCTAACCATGACGAGCGATGTTCTTTTCGGGTCGCCCGAAAGCCGGATCGTCGAGACTGCGGAGGAGATCGGGGCTGATCTAATCATAGTCGGATCGCACGGATATAGCCGCTGGGAGCGTCTGCTGCTCGGCTCGGTTTCGGATTCGGTCGTTCATCATGCCCCGTGTTCGGTTCTTGTCGTGCGTTCGCCCAAAGAAGCATGACCGAGTTGGGGACGGAGATAACGGTTAACGCCCGCGACCTCGGTGGCAACTTAAAGAAAAGCTGGAAGTGTCGGAAACTTGACTCCGAAGGTTCTACATTAATTCTGCTCGGCGAGTTTGCTGAAGACGTTCAGCATAATGAGCTTGGCCTGGTTCGGGCCGGCACGCTTTCTTACGAATATTTTTTCCCCGGCCGCTGGTACAACATTTTCAGATTCGAAGAACCATCGGGTGCCCTTAGAAATTGGTATTGCAATATCACGATGCCGCCGGAGATTTCCGATCATGCGATTGACTACGTTGATCTTGATATCGACGTTCTGATCTGGCCGGATCGCAGCGTAAAGATACTTGACGTTGAGGAATATGAGGAAAACGCCCGGAAACACAATCTTTCCGACGATACTCGCGAGCAAGTTTCGCTTGCTTTGACCGAGATCCTTGCGGCCTTTCGCGAAGACAATTTCCCTTTCAATATCGCCAACGCAACTTTTCGGTAACACATGCGTTAAAATGCCAAAGATCAAGCGGTAATCCAACCCATGCAGGAGAATTAAAATGATAGTTCGCTTTTTGTTTGCTGCGTCCATCACTTTTCTATTTACAGTTTCCGGGCGCTCTCAAGCCCAGCCCGCTGCGCCGCAGATGTATTCCGTTGACCCAATGACAAACATTTCGATGGAAATGACGCGAGTATCACGCAATGTAGAAAATTTGACGTTAAGGTTAAAGGAGTTTGTTGATAAATTTGAGAAAGTCGGCGGCATGAATTTCACTGAAAAGCAACAAAGGCTTGTTCTTGGGATGGAATTGCTCGTGCGTGCCGAACTGAGAATTACACAGTGGCAAAAGCATCAGATCGATTTGGTTCAACAGTACGGGAGGACACGTGCCGAACTCGCAGCAATTGAAATGGAACTTCGACCCGAGCGGATCGAACGTCAGTTTCAGTTGGAAGGCTCAACGCGGGTTGAGGAATTGCGCGAAGCCCGACGGAATGCGTTACGAACGGACCAGCAAGCCCTAATGCAACTTTCAACTCAGCTTCAAAGTTCGCTTGTCGAAGCAAGTTCTAATTTGCGCGAGGCTCAAGCCCTAGCCTCTCGCTTAAAGGCTATGTTCCTTCCGCAGATCGAACAGGAATTGTACACCCGATAGTTAGTTTTATGCCTGAATCCGAAGGATATACGAACCGACGATGAGGCTCACGCCGGGTTTTAGGGCGACGCGTTGGTTCATGGGCAGGTCGTAGTTTTGGATCATGGCGGCGTTGCGGCCTTCGTTTTTTGCCCAGAAATTCCCTGCACCGTCGGTTGAGATAACTACGTGGCGGCGGCTTACTTCGGGGTCGCCGGTGAGCGGGATATCGACTGGTTTTGACTTCGAACCACGCCCAACAGACGTCTCAGCATTGAATATCGGCACGACATTTTGCCGCACTCCATTGAACCAAATTTCCAAACGATAAAGCTCTTTTGCACGAGGCCTGACGTTGGTCATAACCTCTGCGTCCTCGGACGGCAAAGGCATAGCCTGCTGGACATTTCCCGACGGCATCGTCTGGGGAACGTTCGGCCTTAGCTGATGCTGAGTAAAATTCGGCGTGGTCGGCTGAGGATGTTCTGATCGCTGCGGCATCGCCGGCGGCGGAGGCGAATATGCGACCGGACGGTTCAGATCTTGCGACGCAGGCCGCTGAGTTGGCGAAGGAAACGACGGATTTGACGGCTGTTTTGGCCGTGCCAGCACTCCTGTTTTGCCCGAGGACGAATCTTCCCAGCTATGTTGGACGCGAACATTTCCCTTTTCGAGCGTTCCGTCCACACGCAGCTCGATGACGAACGATTTTGTCTCAAGCTTTTTCTTACCGGCGATCTCGCGGGCACGCTCGGCGAGTATGTGATACAAACCCTGCTCAAGCCCGCGACGTTTTACGCCCTGCCAATCCTTGTCGTCATCATTTGAGAGAAAGATGGTGTACTCGGTCGGTATTATGGTCGTGCCCTGCGGCAGCGGCAGCATCTCGGACTGCATCACGCTTTCAACCGCGCGTGCAATTTTGACGATAAACTCCTCGGCCTGGCTGCGCGGTTTCACCTGCGCGTCCTTTGCCGCCTGTTCGAGCACCAGCTCGGCCGTTTCGCCATCTATCCAACGTCTTACTTTATCGAGTACGCTCAAAAATTGTCTCCAGTTTACGAAATCATTTTAACAGGATGGACAGGATTTTCAGGATAAACCTAAATCTCTTCAACCTACAATACGCTCAAAACATCTGCATTAAAAATCGTAAACATCCTGTCTATACTGTTCTAATTCTGCTCCAATTATCTCTCGGCTTGCGAAGGATTATTTTTAACAGGATGAACAGGATTTTCAGGATAATACAGATCGTTTTTACGAACCCAAAAAAGCCTTTCACAGAGTGCTTTAATCCTAAACATCCTGTCCATCCTGTTTTAATTCTCCTCCAATTCCAAGTATCGCCCGTGCAGCCAGCCGCGATTTGTGCTTAGCGGCGGGTCGGCGTCGCGGCCTTGTTCGACGACATCAACTTGATACCAGTCTCCTTCCTTTTTTACAACCCGAACTCGCGAATTTTTCGTTACAACGCCATAGGCCTCGTTGTTGGAACTTGGTTCGGGGCGAAGATTCACGTCCGTTGTCGCTATGCGGATCTCGGCCGCGAACGGATTTGAGAACGCCGGAAGAATGCCTGAGTTTCTTAGAAACACAGACGTGCCGTAAAGCCCGCCGATGAATACGGCCCCAAGAACGAGCAGTATCAACGCACGCCGATGACGCGCGATAAAGCCCGGGCCTTTCACAGGTTCTTCTAAAACGACCTCGATCTTGTCTTTATGCGAGACGGATAGGTCAGTACCGCCTGCGTCAGCAGGTGGCGAGACGCGTCGGTTGAGATCATGCCAACCGCTCACGCGGTCGGTACCGACTTCCATTCGTCCGTCAGCGGCTGCAATCTTTTCGGCCATGCGTTCCGGGCGGCCATTGATCAGCGGATGCCGTTTACGCAGGTCGCGCGTCGTGTCGAACTTCGGTTCCTGCGGGGCAAGCGGCGTATAACCTTTGGAAATTTGGGCCTGCGGCGTCGTGTGAAACTTGGAACGAACGTTGGTCGCCGTCTCATATTCCAAAGCGATCTTCCGCATCTGTTCAAGGTCGATCCAAAACTCGTCTATCGACTGGTGTCGGGCGGCCGGATCGGTCATCGTCGCCTGTTTTAGAAAGCGTTTCAACTCGTCGGACCATTCCTCGTCGCGAAAATTCATCGGCAGATCGGTGATCGGCTGGTTCGAGTAATAACGCGGCGACTCGCCGGTAACGATCGTGTAAAAACTCTTGGCAAGCGAATAAATATCAGCCGCGGGCGTCAGCGATGTGACGGTCATTACGCCTTCGGTCCCGACAGCGAGCGGCGAATGCTCAGGCGGTGCGTAGATATTCGTCCCGACGCGTGTTATCGGAGCGTCCGACGTGTGAACGCGGGCGACGCCGAAGTCGGCAATTTTAACAATGTCTTTATCTTTTGAGAGCAGCAGGTTGTGCGGCTTAATATCACGGTGAATGACGTCATGCTGGTGCGCGTGCCGCAGCCCGGCACAGACCTGTTCGATGTATTTCAACGCCTGTTTTAGGGTCAAATGGCCTTCGCGAGAGTGTTTTTGCAGATCGCCGCCCTGCATATATTCGAGCACGAGGTAATGAAACGTCATTCCCTCCAGATCGCGCGCCGTTCCGTGCCCAAGCCGGTTGATCACATTCGGATGCCGTACCCGATCGAGCGCGACCGCTTCGTTCTGAAAGTTTTCGACCAGCGTCCGCTCAAGATCGGCGTCAAGATCGTCCTGCAAAAACACGTTAAGTGCCTTTATTACGACCAGTTTATGCGGCGACTGCTCATACGCAAGATTATCCTTCGCAACAAAGATCTCAGCATAGCTCCCACGCCCGAGACCCCGCACGATATCGTACCGCTTATCCAACCGACAATTCTCAAGTGAAAGCTCCCGCATCTATCCCCGATTTACAATACGACATTATAAGGTCAAAGTTCGGAAACCTAAACGGGGATGTGTCCGAAAAGTCTTAAAATCAGAATTTTAACCGGCTCCGTAGAATATTAACCGCTCCATAGGAGCCAAATGTTTGTAGAAGCAAATACAGAAAAATAATCAAGCCCCGCTAGGGGCGACACTAAACCAAAAGCGACTCAATAACGTGCCGCTCCTAACGGAGCTTTACGGTTTTTTCGAATCGGTTCTACAAACATTCCGCTCCTCCGGAGCTAAAACAAACGATTCTGCTTTCAGAACATCCTATTCCCTACCCAAATCGCCCAACCCGCCGATGCATAAAGCCGACATCAGCGTCATGTAGGCTTACTTCAGCGTAATGTTAGCTCTGCGCACCGTAATGTTACCTCTGCGCACCGTAATGTAAGCCTCGCGCAGCGTAATGTTACCTCTGCGCAACGTAATGTAAGCCTCGCGCAGCGTAATGTTAGCCTTGCGCAGCGTAATGTTAGCTCTGCGCAACGTAATGTAAGCCTACATCACGGTCATGTTGGCTAACATTTTCCCCGATCGACCTTTGTTTCGAGTCACGAAACAGAATAGATTGGCATCTTTGATGCTTCTCTTGGTGATGACCGTTACATTCGCGACTGCCGTCGGTGCAGCCATCAACAATCCGAAGGTATATGGACAATGTCACGACGCCCAGGGCAAGCTCATTGTTTCAAAGGATTGTGATCCGAATAATTGCGGTTGTTTGTTTCACGAGATCGGGGAATTTATAATGGGATTCTTCGACTAGATCTTCATCGGACCCTGTGTAGCTAAAATTCCACTTAACAACATCTTCCCGAAACGATCCTCGTCAGCAATGCCGGGGATCGTTTGTTTTGGGGAACCGCTTCCCGGCGATTCCCCTCCCTTTGTAGCTAAAGGAATGAGCCAAGCCAAAGCCCGGCTCGAACGTATTTTGGGTGGAAACCTGTCGGCGAAAATGAGTTTTCAACAAACTGCACAAAACAACCAACGAACGGGCATGCATCGCACCCGATCGATCGGCATGCGGGTTTCGTCACCAAGTCCGCTTTGCGGACGGCAGAATAAAGCTACACCGCGTCAGCGTGTAGTCGCATTACCAGCCACAAACCGAGCCCGTCTGCGGGCAACAGAGATCTCACGCCTATCGCCCGCAAACGGGCCCTTGCAGCATTTGCCGGCGTCACTCCCAAAAAGTTCCAATCGGGCACATCGCTCAACCGGATCCGTCTTTCAAAACTCGGCAGCGGCCGAATCAGAAAAGCACTTTACTTCCCGGCGATCTCCGCCGTGAAATACAACGAGGTCGTCAAACACTTCGCCCGGCGTCTAAGTCAAAACGGCAAAACACCAATGCAAATCGTATGTGCATCTATGCGAAAACTCCTCCACATCGCTTTCGGTGTCATCAAAAATAATCGCCCTTTCGACCCAAACCCGGCTTTACGCATTTGATTGTTAAGACAGTATCTTTTCCGCTCGGCGAAAAGAAAAATACGCTCCGCGAGGCGGCAAGCCGCAAGAGCGAGTCGGCTAGTGCGCGGTGACTATCGTGCGGGCTACTGACAATTGCCCGCAGTTTGAGTAGAATAGCAACAAATTACGCTCGCATTTCGTTTACCTATTTAATGGCCGAAGCTCCGCAGCAAGTAAAAAGAAATCTGTCGCCGGATTGGTTTGTTCAAGGTATCTTGACGAAGATCGGCGATGTGGTCGATCGGCTCACCGGTCGCCGCTGGCGGCCCGGCAGCAGTCTCGCGACGAGCGAGTTAATCGAGCGTTTGAAGACCTTGCTCGACGCCGAGACTAAGACCGAGGCAAACGGTCGACGTTTCGTCCCGCACAATATCAAACTGAAAATGCAGTGGGACAAGTTTTCGACCGACGAGGAAAAGTCGCTCAAATCGCTTGAGAACGAGATGCTCAAATCGGTGGTCGATCACATCAACGACCGCCATCTTTATACATACGCACCTATTTCTATCGAGGTGAAACCCGATTACTTCACCGAGGGCGTTAAGCTTTTTGTCAGTTTTGAAAAGTTCACCGGCGAGAACGCCGACCGCGAGATCGATGTTTCAATGCCCGGCAATAAGGTCGATCAGCTTTTGCCCGATGGCGTGCCGGTTGTCGCCGAGATCGCCGAGAAGAAGATTCGCGTCCGGTTTGTGTTGAATAACGAACCGGTAGAACGCATTCTAACGCTGAAACACGGCGAGCGTTTGAGCATCGGGCGGACGAAAGAGAACAATCTTGCCATCGACGACCAGAGCATTTCGAAATATCACGCCGCCATCGTGCTTAATGCCGACCGCAAGGTTGTTGTCGCCGACACAGGTTCGACCAACGGAACATTCGTCGGCGGTGAGCGTATCGATTATGGAAAGGCTGTCGAGATAAAGTCGGGTGAAAAGGTGAAATTCGGCACCGTTGATGTGACCATCGACATCGCAAAAGATCCGCCTCCGCCGGAACCAAAGCAGATAGAACCGGCAAAGGCCGAAGCGTACAAGGTCGGCGAGTTTGAGTTTTCTAAAAAGACCGAAGTTCTTACGCCAATCGCTCAGCCCGATCTGCCAAAGACCGAGGCCGCGATAGAAATTCCGTCGAACGACTCTTAAGTCAGTACCGCCTGCGTTAGCAGGTGGCGGAGACTCGCGGTACAAGTCTCTTGATTAATGTTCGGCTCCTTGCCACCTGCTAACGCAGGCGGTACTGACATGACCGAAAGTGAACATGCTGGCATTGTTTCTACAAACTTTCTCCGATTACATTCGCCCGGAATACTGGCTTGGCGGTCAGGTGTTGGAGCGCACGCCGGCGGGGCTGACGATACTTTATATTATCTGCGTTGGTGTGCTGCTGGGTTTCCTGATACTGACTTTCTTCGACAACTTTAACCGCCCGAAGTTCCTGTTCGAGCTTAATCTGCCGCGTGAGGTCTCGCGCAAGCTGACGCAGACTTTAGCGAATCGCAGCATTCGCGTGTGGCAGGTAGTCTTTATTCTGCTTGCATTTACGGTGTTTGGCTTTCAGGTTTACTGGACCTATTTTGCCGGCGATGCGAACGAACAATTTCAAGCGTTAGCCTACAAAGATTTGAGAAACCGCCGCACGACCGCCGCGAACCTGCGCGGCTGGATGCTCGACCGCAACGGGAATCTCGTCAACGCTCTCGCGTATTACAAGGTCGACGCCGACGGCGACATCGTGCGTTCATTCCCGCTCGAAAAGGAAATGGCGCACATGCTTGGCACTGAGCGCGGCACGCCGGGACTCGAACGTACGCTGTACCCGCGGAACACCGAAACGATGCCGGAGTCGTGGGAGGTGCTGACCAAGATCAAGCGGCCCGAACAGGAAAACAAGGATGTAAAAGTTACCATCGACCGCGACCTGCAGGCCTATATCGCCCAACAGCTTGAGGGCAAGAAAGGCGCGATCGTTGTGTTGAATCCGCAAAACGGCGACATCATCGCCTCGTATTCGAACCCGTCGTATAACCTTGCCCAGGCGAGCAACCTTGAGGATTATTTGAAGCTCGAGGGCGACAAGCGCGACAAGCCTTTGCTCAACCGCGCGACCCGCGAGTTCTACGTTCCCGGCTCGACGTTCAAGCTGTTCACCATGATCTCCGCGTTTCGTGCCGGTAAGCAGAACCTGACGTTCTCAAGCTTTGCCGACGGTCTGCGGCCGACACGTGGCTCGCTGCCGATAGTCGATTCGACGCAGCACCGCGAGGGCATGAGCGTCAGCGGCGCGTGCAGCGGCGGCTGTCAGGAAAAGAATATCGAAACGGCGTTCAAGGTTTCGAGCAATCAATATTTCGCGCAGATGGCGATCGCTCTTGGCCGTGAAAGAATACGCGAAACGGCGATGGCGTTTGGCATTGCTCCTGTCGATACGCCCGAAGAAGCGTTGATGTCAAAGCTCTTTCCGCAAGTGCTGAACGCAAGCACCGCCGCGATAGCGAACTCGATCGCCCCGCAGCAATCGACCATTGTAACGGGCAAAGAGATTTCCCTCTTCGACATCGGACTCGAAGGAATGGGACAGGGCTACGCCGGACAGATGACGCCGTTTCAAATGGCGATGATCGCCGCCGCCGCCGGAAATCTCGAAGGCAAGCTGATGAAGCCGAAGATCGAATTCGATCAGCCGCCCGAGATGTTCGCCCAGATCTTATCGCCGCAGCAAGCCGCCGTCGTCCGCGGGATAATGGCCACCGTGACCGAAGAACCGGGTGGAACGGGCGTCGTCATCGCTCGTGCGTTGGCCGGAACGGGCATCCGCACCGGCGGCAAGACCGGCACGGCCGAAAAACAGGTCCCGTCATACGACGCAAAGACCGGCAAGCTCAACACAATAAAGAAACGGCGAAAGAACGCCGCCGGCGAGTGGGAAGATTATAACGCACCGGTCACGGTCGAGCGTTCGGATAGCTGGTTTATCAGCATTTCGCCGCTCGAAAAACCGACCTTCGCCATCGCCGTCGTCGTCGAAGGCGGCGGCTACGGCTCGCGAACCGCCGCACCGATGGCCGCCAATGTAATATTGAAAGCAAGAGAGTTAGGTCTTTTAGGCGAGCAGTATAAACCGAAACAGTTGCCGACAAAGGCTCCGCCAAAACCGAAAAAGACTCGGTAAAGGAGTTCTATTTTTAGCATTTTTAGCGTATTTCGCGGTCGATAAATTGATTTGAAAAACCGAACGTCATCACATTTCTTCATCCTTGCTCTTATTGCCTTGACCACGGCGATCGCTCATTACTCTGTCTATTACGGCGGGCTGATACGCGGTTATGAGGCTTCGTGGATAACGGGTTACAGAAATGTTGCGCTGATCGCAATGCTTGCGGTCGTGCCGATATTTTTGAAGAAATTCGGTAAATACGCAGGTAGCTGGACGCTCTATACGTCGGCAGTTTTGTTGTTTTCTATAGGGTTGACCGTGCAGTATCGGCTATTCAGCGACCCGGAATATATTTCGCGGAAAGATAAAGCTGAGGCGAGACAAGCGAAGATCAAGACGACCCAACTTCACTACATTCAGGAAAATTACACCGCCGAGAAAAAGCAGATGATGGGCCTGCCGGCTACACCGCCGTCGCCTGTCGATCTTTCAACAGAAAAACCTCGGCCGTCGGAAGAAACGATGAGTGCGGTCTTGCTTTCAGGGAAGACGATAAATCCATTGCTCGGTTTGTTCGGGTTGATCGGCGCGTTCTTTTTGCTTCGGCGCGAACGAGTGCTTGATATACTCCAGAAAAACGGATTTCTGATCGTTTTGCTGACGCTTGTTCCGCTGATACTTGCTGCGATAACTTCGCGTGCAGGTAAATCCATCGGCAATATGACGCCCTGGGAAGTTGCCAAAATTCCCTTTCTGATCGGTTTTGCGGCTGTCTTGGCCGTGCTGTATAAAAATCTGGCGAAGACCTATTGGGGCATTCCCCGAGCTAAAGATGTCGTGCCGTTGTTGTTCATGGCGACACTGCCGTTCTTTCCGTTTTTTGTGCTGAAAGATTTCGGCCAGATGATGGTTTTTTCGTCGGTTTACGCGACGCTGTATCTGATCGCGGTGCGACGGTTTTCACAGCGGTTTGTTCTTGTCGGAAGCGTTCTGTTGATGGTCGGCGTGCTGGTTGTCGGTGCATTGCCGGTTGCAACACAGGATCGCATTCCGCTTTTGCCGACGCTTGCAAAGCCTGTAAAAGCAGTACTTCCCGACCGTATCCAACAACGGTTTCATTTGTGGCTCGACGGGTTTAATCCGCCGCCGCCTGAAACAAGCTGGTGGAAAGAGGATTACGACGATTACTATAAACGACTCGTCGAACGCGACCCGAACCTTCCGACGATGGTCGAAGAAGATCCAACACTACTGCGTACCATTAACATCGACGCATGGTTCGATGTACTGGCATTTCAGCCTGCTCAAGCGACTTATGGACTTGCATCGGGTGGAACGACCGGCCGAGGGCTTGGGCTTGGCTACCCGGAATTGATACCGGTCGCCGATTCGGATTACATATTCGCCGCACTTGCCGAAGAACTTGGACTTTTTGGCGGTTTGTTGTTAACCTTTGCGCTAATCGTGCTCGTAAGTGCAGGTGTTAGAACGGCTTTGGACTCGCGCGATATGTTCAGCAAGCTATGTTCGATCGGGTTGGCTGCGTTCATCGGGTTCCAGGCATTGGTAAATATCGGCGGTATAACACGTGCTTTGCCGATGACCGGCATTACGCTGCCGTTTGTCAGCCACGGCGGATTTTCGCTGATAACCAGCTTTGCAATGCTCGGAATGCTGATGGCTTTTTCGCATCGAAATGCAATGGACCGACGCATAGATGACCATGATGCTCCGGCTTAGAATTGGCTTTCGGGTTTGTTCTTTCTTCTGTGGTTAAAAGAAATTTTGACCACAGAACAAAATGAATATGAAAAGAACAGATGAACAAGAAGATCTCATGTTTGCATCAGTACTGACAGGATTAAGAACCTATGACCGACGGAAATTTTGAATTTGTCTCTGCTGCCGTGACCGATCGCGGGCTAAGCGACAAGCGGCCGCAGAACGAGGATTCGTACCTTTCGCTGCCCGAACATGGTATTTATGCGGTCGCGGATGGTGTCGGCGGTGCGATGGCCGGCGATGTCGCTTCGCAAATGGCGGTCGAGATACTCGGCGAGGCTTTTATCAACTATTCCGCGACGGCCGACCCCGAAGAAATATTTACGGTCGCAATCGACCGGGCAAATACGGCAATCAACCAGATGGCCAGCGAGCTGCCGCAGCTAGCCTCAATGGCGACGACGATCGTTGCTCTGCACGTTTCCGGAAACGTTGCAACCATTGCACATGTCGGCGATTCCAGGGCTTACAGATTGGACAGCGAGGGTCATCTCTTCAGAGAAACATCCGACCATTCGGTGGTCGAGGAGGAGGTCCGGGCCGGGCGAATGACGCCGGAACAGGCTGCAAATCACCCGAGCCGCAATGTCATCAGCCGTGCTGTCGGCGCCGAGATGACTGTCGATATCGATATTAAAACTATTATTCTTGAGCCGGACACGACATTCTTGCTTTGCTCGGACGGAATTACGCGACATATTCCCGATCAAGAGATCGCCGAATTGCTGACGACCGGAATGAGCGTTGAACAGGTCTGTGAGCAGATGAAAGAGATGTGCTACAGTCGCGGAGCCGAAGACAATCTGACCGCTGTAATAGTCAAAACCGCCAGTGAAATACAGGGCTCGGTTGCCGCTCCGCAGACCGCGGAAGATTTTACAGAGGAAGAGACCATAGCAACCGCACGCTCGCCGTTTGAAGATTACGCTGATGATACTGCCAGTCCATTGACTCAATCGGCGGACTCAACATCTGTAGAATCTTTCCCAGTAGAAGAAACTCCAGCGGCCTCGGACGACGAAGCGTATCTGATCGAACCCGAACGGAAATTGGCTGATTCCGAGACTTCCGACAATGAGCAGGATACCGCAGAGTATTCTTCATCTCAGCTAATCGTTCCGGCCTCAGTTCCCCAGCCAACACAGCCAACAGAACGTGAATTTTCAATGTTTGGCGAAACGCCGGCTGTTAATGTAGTACGTGATAAAACATCTGTAAGTGCTGATAATAGTCTGCTTAAGTCGTTACTATCTTTGGCTCTGGGAGCAGTTATCGGAGCCTTAGGAGTCTATTTCTTAATTCAAACTCAACCGGCACCTGAGCCTCAACCGACAACTGTTCAGGACCTTGAGCCAAAAAGCGGGAACGTTCCTGCATCGACTTTAGAAGAGCTTCGCTGGAATGTTGATAGAGACCCACAGGAGTACGTCCTTGCACGGGCCGCCAGCCCAAAAGACGCGACCGATCATTATATTTTAGGCCGTGCATTGTTCCTGGCCGGAAGTACTTGGGAAGCGGAACAGCAGTTCAAGATAGTCGAAGCCCGCAAAAGCGAGATCGAACCTGCTCAATCTGCAATTTCAATTCTTGCCGATATAGCAATGATGCGGGCAATATCGACCACCGGGCCGGCCGATGTGAAATTTAAGACGTTATTTGGCGACGCTCGAAAGGGCGTGGCGAATTCCAATACAGCTTCGAATTCAAGCATTTCATCCAATGCAAACACAGGTCAGTAGGCATTTAAGGTTGGTAATTTTGCCTCCTTGCTTCAAAAAGCGTGATCCCGCATGACACGGCCAGGTTTAGGCTTTCAACTGGCGGCTGCATCGGGATCTTTATTATATCTGCTGCGCGAACCAGAATTTCCTGTCCCAATCCGTGGGCCTCTGAACCGACAATAAGCAAACGCGGCGTCCGCCAGTCTATTTCGTAGAGCGTTTTGGTCCCGCCAAGATCGAGAGCGGTGGCTTTTAGCTTAAATTTAGCTGCCCAATCAAACACAGCCTCCGTTTCGGCATTTTCCCAAACAGGCAGGCGAAATCCCGAGCCCATCGACGCTCGAATGGATTTTGGCGAATATGCGTCGGTCGAGCCGGTTGAGGTTATTACGCCCGCGGCACCGGCGGCTTCTGCGGTTCGCAAGACCGCACCTAGATTGGACGGATTATTAATCTCAGAGAGAAAAACAACAACAGGAAGCAATGTTTCCGTTTTTGACAGATTTGCTTCGATTGAGTCTTTTCCGTCAGTCGGTCGCTTTGCTATTGTGACAATTCCCTGCGGATTATCGGTGTCGCCAATTGAGCGGAATATAGCATCGGGCAGTTGGAAGACATCCGTTTCTGGTTTTTCTAGTTGCCGAACAATCTCATCGCCTCGTGCCGTTTCAGTAAATGCTCGGCTGACAAAACATTTGTTGATCGAGCATTCCGACCGAATCGCTTCCTCGACAAGCCGCAGGCCTTCGACAAATATCCAGTCACGTTCGCGGCCGTCACGGACGGCTCTGGCGAATTTCAGGTTTTGGTTGTCGCGGCTTGTGATCTCGTTCATTTGTTTTTAGCGGGTGACAGCCGCGTCTAATAATTTTGCCACAAGTCAGCACCGCCCACGTAAGCGAGTGGCAAAGGATTAGCAAAGAAGCCGGTTGATTTGAACGGGAGTCCTCGCCACCTGCTTACGCAGGCGGTACTGACTTGGAAATCCGTGCCACCCGCTTACGCGGGCGGTACTGACTTTTCGCCCGTCCGCAAACAGGATAAACTTGAATGCGATGAAACCCGAATCGCGAATTATGACCAAACTGGAACAGATGAACGAGCGGTCGCGACAGGCCGAGCTTGGCGGCGGCGAAGCGAGACTTGAAAAGCAGCGTGCGTCAGGCAAGATGACGGCCCGGGAACGGATCGATTTCTTTCTTGACGAGGGCAGCTTTGAAGAATTTGACAAGCTCGTCGTTCACCGTTCGACCGACTTTGGAATGGACGAGAAGAAGTTCCCTGGTGACGGAGTTGTAACCGGACACGGCCTTGTCGATGGCCGTGAGGTCTTTGTCTTCGCACAGGATTTTACCGTCTTCGGCGGTTCGCTTTCCGAGACTCATGCTCAGAAGATCTGCAAGATCATGGACATGGCGATGAAGGTCGGTGCTCCGGTCGTCGGATTAAATGATTCCGGTGGCGCCCGTATTCAGGAAGGCGTGGTCAGTCTTGGTGGTTATGCGGACATATTTCTTCGCAACACTTTGGCGAGCGGAGTCGTGCCGCAGATCAGCTGCATCATGGGCCCGTGTGCAGGTGGTGCGGTCTATAGCCCCGCGATCACCGATTTTAACGTGATGGTAAAAGACACGTCGTATATGTTCATCACCGGCCCGGACGTGATCAAGACCGTCACGCACGAGGACGTGACGAAAGACGAGCTTGGCGGCGCGATGACGCATAATGTGAAATCCGGAGTCGCACATTTTGCCGCAGATTCCGACGAACACGCGCTGCGGATAACACGCGAGTTGCTGTCGTTCATGCCGTCGAACAATATGGAAAATCCGCCGTTCGTGGTGACGAATGATCTATCAGATCGTGCGGACAAGGAACTGAACTCGATCGTGCCCGAATCGTCGAATCAACCGTACGACATCCGCGACATTGTTCACAGGGTTGTCGATGACGGTTACTTTTTTGAAGTTCAGGAGCATTTCGCGGCAAATATTGTTATTGGCTTTGCACGGCTTGGCGGATATTCGGTTGGTATTGTGGCGAACCAGCCCGCGTTTCTTGCCGGAGTTTTGGATATAGATGCGTCGGTCAAGGCTGCGAGATTTGTGCGGTTTTGCGATTGCTTTAATATTCCCCTCATCACATTCGAGGACGTGCCGGGATTTCTTCCGGGCGTCAATCAGGAACATTTCGGCATCATCCGTCACGGAGCGAAGCTTCTCTACGCATTTGCCGAAGCGACGGTGCCAAAGATCACTGTCATCACTCGCAAGGCTTACGGCGGAGCGTATTGCGTTATGGCGTCGAAGCATATTCGGACTGATATAAACTTTGCATATCCAACGGCAGAGATCGCCGTTATGGGAGCCGAAGGTGCGGTCGGTGTGTTGTACAAAAAAGAGCTTTTGGATACCACGAATCCTGAAGAAAACAGACGGCGGATCGTTGAGGAGTTTACCGAGAAATTTGCGAATCCATACATTGCTGCCGAAAAGGGATTTATTGACGAGGTGATCGAGCCGGCGTTGACACGGCCGAAGCTGATTCGTGCGTTATCGCTGTTGCAAAATAAGCGTGACACGAATCCGCCAAAGAAACACGGCAATATTCCGCTTTAGAAAATGGTTTAAGTGTCTGACTCTCGACAGTTAATGCGAGTCCTCAATAAAACCTAAAGCTATATCTAGCCTTAACTGTCAGAGAACGACACTTAAGACAAAACATCAAGAAGCATAAATGACCCCAAACCAACCAGCACGCCCCACTTGGGCAGAAACCAACCTCGACGCTCTCGCATTCAACCTGCATTCAATACGGCGATTCGTTGGCGAAGCCATTCCGATCATGGCAGTCGTCAAGGCCGACGCTTACGGTCACGGAGCCATCGAATGCGCAAAGCGTTTGGAGCGTGAGGGAGCCGAATGGTTCGGGGTCGCCTTACCGGAAGAAGGCGAAGAACATCGCAATGCCGGTATTGAAAGTCCGATTCTCTGCTTTGGCAATTGGGCCGGACAGGAAGAGATGATGCTTCGCCACAAACTAACGCCCGTCGTGTTTCAGCTTGAACGGCTAGCGGCGTTCGACCGTGAAGCAGCAGAGTCCGGCGACAAAATAAAAGTCCACGTTAAGATCGACACAGGCATGGGCCGCGTTGGCGTCCGTGCCGATGACGCTGCGGAATTCGCCGCCGAGCTAAAGCGGTTCGCTCACATTGAAGTCGAGGGTCTGATGACGCATTTTGCTTCCGCTGACGAGATCGTAAGCGAACAGACCGATCTTCAAATGCGGCTTTTTGCCGACGCGGTCGCGGCATTTCATGAACACGGATTTCGTCCGACATACTTGGATATGGCGAATTCGCCCGGAGCGGTCGTTCATCCCGCGTCGCGCGGCACGATGGTTAGAATCGGCGGTTTGCTCTACGGGCTTGGCGGTGACGTGCTGCCGAAGGGTTTCGCTGGGCCGGAACTGCGTCCGGTTATGTCTCTGCACACGCGGATATCTTTTCTCAAACAGGTGCCGACTGGAACCACAATTGGCTACGGGGCGACCTTTGTTACGAAACGCGAATCGCTGATCGCGACGCTGCCGATCGGCTATCACGACGGTTATCCGAGGTCGCTTTCAAATAAAGGACGGGTTCTGATAAACGAACACTTTGCACCGGTCGTCGGCCGCGTTTCGATGGATTGGACAACGATCGATGTAACTGATATTCCAGATGTAAAGGTCGGCGATCAAGTAACGCTGATCGGGTCGCAAGGCGATTCCTCGATCTCGGTCGAAGACATTGCCGCCGTCGCTGAGACCATCTCATACGAGATAACCTGTGGTATAAGCAAACGAGTTCGAAGAGAATTTAAATCAACCAAGGAAAACTTGCCCCTATGAAATATCCGATAAATTTATCTTTCAAGATACTCGCGTTGGCGAGCCAGATATATATCCGCGATGCCGACAATTCGCTGATCGGCTATGTAAAGCAAAAACTCTTCAAATTAAAAGAAGACATAAATGTTTTTGCCGATGAGCAGCAGACTCAGCATCTGTTCAATATCAAGGCAGATCGCATTCTGGACTTTTCGGCGAACTACCGATTTTCAGACGCAAGCGGTCGGGCAATTGGCTCGATAAAGCGCAAGGGAATGCGTTCGATCTTTCGGGCTCATTATCTGATATCTGACGCGAGCGGAAATCAGGTGATGGAGATCCGCGAGGAAAACGGCTGGATAAAAGTGGTCGATGCTGTTATCGGTGAGCTTCCAATTATCGGTATGTTTACCGGCTATTTCTTTAACCCGAGCTATATTGTTTCGCGGTCTGAAAGCGATCAGGTCGCAAGGCTCGCGAAAGAACCGGCATTTCTTGAAGGCAAGTTTAGGCTGACGCCGATCGGCCAAATGACCGAAGACGAAGAATCGCTAGTACTGTTGAGCGTGCTGACAATGACGCTGATGGAACGCTCGCGTGGTTAAGAAAAATTTCACGTGCCCTGCTGCTCAAGGTAAACTTTGAGATGAAATGATTTCCCTGCTCGATTATCCCTGGAAACGATTTTTCGTGCGGCTTTATAAAGATGCGTTCGAAGCCGACATCTTTAGCCGTGCGGCACAGGTGGCGTTTTATTTTTCGTTTTCCATTTTCCCTCTGTTGTTTTTTCTGGTCAGTCTTTTTGGCCTAATTCTCGAATCGACGACAGATCTAAAACTGGAACTCTTTGAATATCTGCGGCAGATAATGCCTTGGTCCGCCTTTACTCTTGTTCGCACGACTGTTGACGAGATCACCGAAAACAGCTCGACCGGAAAGCTGACGATCGGGCTGGCGATCACGCTGTGGTCGGCCTCGGCGGGCATCGACAGTATTCGCAATGCGCTGAACTCGATCTACAAACTGCGTGAAAGCCGCTCATGGTGGAGAACAAAACTGGAATCGCTCGCCCTCACGCTGTTGCTTATTATTCTGATTGCAGTTGTTCTGGGAATTGTGTTCTATGGTTGGCAATTGGTTCAGATTGGGCTTGCCGGAATTGGCTTTCGCGTCACGTCGCCGCTTGTGTTGGTTTCGATCCAATGGATCTCTGTCCTATTGCTGATGTTGTTCGCGTGCGAGGTTTTTTACAACATCGTACCGGATTTCAAGCGATGGCGCTGGCTTTGGATAACTCCGGGCTCGATAGTCGCCATATTTCTATGGCTGTTGCTGACAAGCGGCTTTCGGCTTTATCTCGACTACTTCAACACCTATAATCGGGCTTACGGTTCGCTCGGCGCCGTTATTATCCTGATGCTTTGGCTTTATTTGACCGGTGTTGCTCTGCTCGTTGGCGGCACGATTAACGCGGTCGTTGATGGGATAAGGGAAGAAAAGACTAGAGAGATCGCGGACGAATAAGCAGAAGTTTGACCATTTATCTTTAAGGTACTATCGCAAGTAAACAAACCTATGTCATTGATGCTACAGGAAATAGAGGAACAGCCTGAAGTGCTGGAACGCACAATTGCCGCCGAGCGCGAAAAGATTACGCGGATCGGTGATTTTATCCGCCAAAAGGATGTTGACGTGATTGTCATTGTCGCAAGAGGCAGTTCGGACAACGCCTCTTTGTTCGGGCGTTACCTGCTTGAGGTCACGACCGGGATTCCCGTATCCCTGTCTGCTCCATCAGTTTACACGTTGTATAATGCGAAACTACGTTTAAAAAGGGCATTGGTTATTGGAGTGTCGCAATCCGGCGAAGGCACTGACATAAACCAGGTTTTGGAAAGCGCAAAGGATTCTGGTGCTTTTACATTAGCGATCACAAACGAGGCCGAATCGACAATGGCCAAACTGGCCGATGAAACCTTGCTGATCCACGCAGGTCGAGAACGATCGGTTGCGGCGACAAAAACATATACAGGGCAGATGCTCCATTTCTATTTACTGGCATCGGCCATTGGCGATAAGCGTATTGATTTCCATAAGATACCTGAGCTAACATCGAAATCACTTGAACTAAAAAATAAAGTAAAACTTGAAGTTCAGCGATATGCTTTTATGGAGAATTGTGTCGTCGTCGGGCGCGGAATGAACTATGGCAACTCGTATGAGCTGGCATTAAAGCTGATGGAAACCTGTTACGTCGTCGCCGAGCGATTTTCGTCCGCCGATTTTTTTCATGGGCCGCTCGCGATGGTCGAACGCCGTTTTCCTGTCATCATGTTCGGTCCGCAAGGCGTGACCCAAAAGAGCAATGTCGAGTTGCTCGACCGTTTACACGAACTGCACGCCGATTCCCTGACGATCACCAACGATCCCGAGATCGCGAAACGGTCGTCTCGTTCGATAATGATGCCGGACGACATCGATGAGTTTCTTTCGCCAATTCCGTTCATCGTTCCGGGGCAACTATTCGCCGCATATCTTTCTGAGGCAAAAGGCCTTGATCCGGACGCACCGCGTTCGCTCGCAAAAGTGACAAAAACTATTTAAGAAATGGAGCTTTCAAGAAACGGATTGAGTGTCGATACCCTTTCTCGTCTTGGGTTTCTTGCTCTTGTTTTTTCGCTCGCGTTTATGAAGCCGTCGGTCGTCGTCGCGGGACAGCGGATAACGCCAACCGATCTGCTGTTTCCCGCGGCAATTCTCTTTCTAGCAGCATTTGTTTTTGCAAAAAAAAGATTTGAGTGGAAACCCATCTATTGGCTTTTTCTCGCGTATTTCACGGCGATGACGATCTCCTCGGTTTTTTCTGCCAATCCTCAAACAAGCCTTTTCAAACTTGTCGGCATCGGATATCTGATCGCTCTTGCAGTATTGGCCTGCGAATCGATCAGGAGCGAAAACGATATACGACTAACGATCTATGCATGGCTCGCCGGGCTTTCGATCAGCGTGTTTATTGCCATTGCCACGGCCGCCTTGTATCCTGAAATCTCATTGCTCGAACCGTTCACCTATCACCAAGGAGCCGCTCCCGCAGGCGATTATCGAAGAATAAGTTCGACATTCATTTCGCCCGGGATGTTTTGCAACTATCTGAATGTCGGATTGCTGCTTGCGTTCATTGCCCGAACAAAAGGCTGGCTGGCTGATAAATTTGTCCTGCCGCTAATTGTTGCGATTGTTTTATGCTCGTTTTTGACGGTGACGATCGGGATAGGCTCAGTGATTGTATCGGCGGGAATATGGTTTTGGTTTACGCTGCGTCACGATCGGCCAGTAGTCGCTCGGATGTCGTTGACAGCAGGCTATCTCGCGTTAGTTCCGTTTGCGGCATCGGCGTTTATTGCGCTTCAACCGCACAAAACGGCGCCCTTTTCGTTTCAAATTCCGTTTCTCGGATATGAGGTTTTCCCGTCACCACGCCTGCTGGTTTGGAACGAGGCCGTTCAAACGTTTCTGACAGATCCGTTAACCGGTATCGGAACGGGACTGCCCGTCGCTCGGGTCGTTTTTCAAAATGCCGACGGTTCGATGAGCCTGCTAACAGACGCTCATAATTTCTTTTTAAACATAGCCGCACAGGCAGGTGTGTTGGGGCTGATCTCGCTTACTGCAATTTTTGTTTACGTTGTGCATCTCGGATTTTCAAAACTAAATGCAGAAAATACCGATCTGATTAAACTTGGATTGGGCGTCGCTTTTTTCGCAGCATTCGGCGTTCAGGGCGTAACCGGTTCGTTCGAGGACGCGAGACATCTTTGGATCTTGATCGGAATGATCGTTGCCGTGGACAGGATTGGAAGAGATTCTTAACGCAAAGAGCCAGGTCGCAAAGACGCAAAAGGTTTATGACAAAGTCCGATGATAGAATCAGCAATTTTACTTTGCGACCTAGCGACTTTGCGTTAAAAAAAGTTTGAACTTTGACACGGTTAGAACTCAGAGGCTGCTCGTATCAGAGCTGCTCGCATTTCGCCGGCGGTTGCCCAGCGGAGCTCGGCCTGTTTTGCGAGAGCGGTTTCAATAACGGCGGCAACGCGGAGCGGGACCTCCGGAACGCGTTGGATAATGGGGATGATCGGTTTCTCGAAGATGGCCTTGACGGTTTCTGATATTCCAGCCTTGGGGCTGATGTCCAGTGCGTGAGCACCGGTAAGCAGGCTATATGCCGTCATCCCAAGAGCGTAAATATCGGACGGCGGTCGGACTTCCTTAAAATCACGCACCTGTTCAGGCGGCATATAAGCAATGGTTCCGGCCACATCGCCGACCATCGTTACGCCGCTCATTCCGGTTTGCCTGTAGCTTTTCGACAATCCAAAATCGGTTAATTTCGCGAGATAATTTGGATAATTTCCGTCAACCAGAATGTTTTGCTCTTTTATATCGCGATGAACAAAACCCTTTTGGTGGGCGAAATCGAGGGCGGCCAGCGTTTGCTCGATGATCTTTACAACTTCCTGAAAGTTCAGTTTCCCGCCGCGTTTCTTGGCGAGCTTCGCGGCATCCATTCCGCTGACATATTCGGAAACGAGATAGACAATGCCGTTGTGCGTTCCATGTTCGATATAACTGACGACATTCGGGTGCTGAAGCGCCGAGGCAACTTCGATCTCGCGCATAAACCGCTTTAGCGATTGCTCGCTGACCGCGACTTCCGGCAGCAAAGTTTTAATCGCGACCGCACGGCCGTCTCGAACAGAACGGGCGAGCATCACGCTGCCCATACCGCCCTGGCCGAGAACACGGATCATCTGATAATTGGGTATCGGCTGCGGATTTTGTCTTAGTTTTTCGCGGCAATCGTCGCAGACGTACGACAGCTTTGCATCCGGACGCGACGCTTCGGCCTGCGACGGCAGTCCGCAGTTAAGGCACGCGACAGTTATTACAGACGGCTCGGTCTTTTCACTGATACGACGACCGGACGGCGAATAATCGATCTGATCGCTCTCGACCTTTACCTCAAGAACGGTTTCGCCTCCCTGGATGCGGTCACCGTGTTTTAGGTGCGCGGTTTCAACACGAATGCCGTTTACAAAAGTTCCGTTGGTCGAGCCGAGATCGCGAAGAAAACACTGCGGCGGAGCGATCTCCAAGATGCAGTGATGACGTGAAAAAAAACGGTCGTGCGGAAGACAAAATTGAGAGTCTTCGCTTCGGCCGATCATAAACGTGTCGTGCTGATCGAAAGTAAAGTCGCGGCCAGTTTGGGGCCCTGCGACGACATGCAAAGTTACACGCATCGTTAAGAGTATAGAAGATTTATCGCGGTCACGCCAATATTCACTACATTCCTCCAATTGCCGTGAAAATAATATGCATGATGGACATAAAGAACGTTATCGTGCCGATAATTATCCCGGCTATCGCCATTCCGCGACCGCCGAAACGGTCAGGAAAAGCGTCGGCATTACGCATACCGAGAAATCCTATTATCGCGGCAGGCAGGCCAAGCCATACACCGCCGAAACAGCAAACGAATATAAGAGAGGAAATTCCGAGGATCAGCGAGACCGTGGGAAGCGTTTGATTTCTGGGCTGAAGATGTGCGGGCAAAGCGGACGCAAATCCGACCGGCGTTTGCGATTGCCACGGCACCGGATGTTGTCCCGCGGGCTGCCAGTTGGTTTGGTTTGTTACGCGCGCCGAACCCATCATCAGCGTCGGCGGCGAATCGTCGGCGAACATGGTCGGCGGAGGCTCATTTCCAAACCGGCCTTGCAGACTATCCTCAGCAAGGTGCGACAGCAACTCGCCGTCATTTAGACAGAAGTTGATGTTTTGGTCGGTGTATGTCTGACCGCAGGCCGGGCATCGTTTCATAGAGTGCTAAATATCGGCTATCTTTCGATCTCAAAATTTTTGAATCCGATCTTGATGGCGTCCGCGGCGTAAAGCCCAACGACGCCGCCATTATATCCAAAGGTATTTCTGATCGATGTTACCATCTCGCCGTTGATGTAAAGCTCGTTGACGTCGTTTTTGTGCCTGACCTCGAGAACGTTTGTCTCGGAACCTTCTTTTATTGCATTTGAGCTTGTCCACACGACGACATCCAGTTCTTTCCCCGGTTCATGGCGGACAACACGGTATTTTCTTTTCTTTGTGTCGATCAGGAATGCGTATCCCTGCTGCAGCGGCTGAGGATTGCTGTGAAATACCAGGCCGTAGCCAAGTGAAGTGCTTGCGTCCTGAATATTTCGGACCGACAAACGAACGGTGGCCGCTTCACTTTTAAAGGTGTCAGCGGCACAAAGGACATAGTAATATCTCGCTCGTGCGGAACTCATCACCAGTTCCCCGGCCGAATATGCCGTCGTACCATATTCCGTTTTATCGGCCCACGGCGACAGATCTATCCGTTCGACGTTTCCAGTTGAGAGCGGGCCGGGCGTGGGTGATTTTACCGGAGTTTTGCTGCCGTTTATCGGCGGATCGGGATCGTTGGGGTCGGGAGGCGTATTATAAATAGCAAGTCCGATGAACAAAGCACCACCGCCGCCGCATAGTAGAACGCCAAGCCCGACAATGCCCAGCAGCCAAAGCCATGTCTTCGATTTCGTCGCAGGCGGCTGCATGCTGAACTGCGGATTGTTTCCCCAGCTAGACTGTGTTCCCTGCTGATTGCCGAAACTTCCCGGCCTTGTGGTTGGCAATTCCCTCTGCGTCGCCGGATTCGTCGGCAGCGGGCTCTGCATTATCAGCGTTTCCGGCATGTCGGCGCTCACAAACGTAAGCACGGAACCGTCTTCCAGGCAAAAATTAAGGCCGTCGTCCGGGTAAGTTTTTCTACAGGTCGGGCAGATCTTCATCAATCTAATTACAATCTTTTTAGTTTTGCGGCAGCACGCAACATTATAAACATTTTGTTCAACAAAAGGTATTAACGAGACAATGTTAGCAAAGTTCCTGAACCTCTTGCGGCTTTGCCGCTCTATTTGCGGAAAAGTTCTACTTTTCCGCAAGTTGCTAAAGGGTGTTGCGGCTATGCCGCCGCCTGGCACCATCGAGAGGTGGAGAATGTGCCTCTGGAGACACCGATCATAATCAATCTCAGCGGCGGCAAGCCGCAATACTTAAAGGGCAGCTCCTGGAAAAGCACAGCTTTTCGCAAATAGGCGGGCAAAGCCCAGGAAGAGAATAATTGTCTTGCTGTTAAAGCATACTGCCGCCGCATCTGCCGCAGAATTTTATGTGCGGTGGAAAGCTGCCGCCGCATTTTCGGCAGATGCGTTCGGCTTGTTGTGGCTGGTGAATGGCGGTTGGGTTTTGGGAAAAATGAATACTGGCTGCGGTTCCGGGTGCTATGTTCAGTCCACAACGGCCGCAGAAGCGTGCGTTCATCGCGAGCGGCGTCGCGCATCGCGGACATGGGAACGAATTCGGCACATCGCCCGGCGAAACAAGCACGAACGAACGGTTACCGCAGCGTCCGCAGAATTTCGCGCCCTCGGCGAACCTCGAACTGCAATTCGTGCAGGCCACGATGCCCGGCATCATACTCGAACCGTGGCCGCTGCTGCCGGTTCCCTGTGATGGCGAAGGCTGGCTGCCGGTTTCGTTTACCGCGCGGAGCTGAGCCTGAATAACTTGTTCGTTCGCACCCTCGCGGACCTCGATCACGCGTTCGTCATCGCGTTCGCCGGGTTTGGAAACGCGTAAGATGTGCTGTCCGGCGGGCACATCGCTCAAAACAACGCGGCCCGAACGCCCGATACTTCCCTTCCGCTCGTCGTTTACATAAACCTCGGCTCCCGCTGGGGCGAGCACGACCAAACGGGAAGTTCCCGCGCGTTTGCTTTCGTCCACATCGGCGGCCGCTTCCTCCAGATCCTCGATCCATTCGGCGACGGTGGAATGCCTTTCGGACGCCTCGATCTCCAAAGACTTCATTATCACCCGCTCAACGTCGAGCGGAATGTCCGTCCTGATCGTCGAGAGCGGCGCGGGCTTGTGCATTATCTTTTGCATCACAAGCTGCATCATGTCACCCGCAAAAGGCGTCTTTCCGCCGAGCATCAGGTAGGCGATCGTGCTGAGTGCATAGATGTCGGCACGGACATCGACGCCGACCTCGGGTTGCATCTGTTCCGGGGACATGAATTCCGGCGTCCCAATAATTCCCCGCGAAGACGGCGTGGCGTTCGAGCTGATGTCGGTGACAGTTTGGCTGACAATTTTGGCCAGCCCGAAGTCGCCAACCTTAATAAAACCGTCGCCTTTGCCTTTTTGGAGGATAAAAATATTCGCGGGTTTCAGATCGCGGTGGAGAATGCCGATCTCGTGGGCGGCATCGATACCGTCGGCGATCTGCCGCAATAATCTAACGGCGCGTTTTACGGGCAAAGTTCCTTCCCGCCTTAGCAAACGGTGCAGCGTTTCGCCTTCGACGTATTCCATCACGAGAAAAAACACGCCGTCGCCCGATTCGCCAAAGTCCGTGACGCTCACCGTGTTCGGATGCTGGATCGAAGCGGCCGCCTGTGCCTCGCGTTCGAACCGAGCAATCGCCTCGCCTTCCTCAAGATTGTCGCTGCTGAGAATATCCTGCCGTACGGTCTTTACCGCGACCTTTCTTGCGGCGAATTTATTGTCGTTTGCGAGATAAACCTGGCCCATCGCGCCTTTTCCCAAGCGGCTAACGAGCAGATAACGCCCCGCGAGCAGTTGCGGGCCGGGCTGGGAAAACCGCGTCGGCGAACTATCAACCGGACAGACAGGTATCTCGTCCGGGTAACAGGCCTCGCATTTTGGACATTCCTTCATTCGCGGTTGCGGACGCTTAATTCGTAATTGCGGAAGTCGCGTTCGTGTAATGATACGGGAATTTCCGGATTATTTGAACCCGATCCGCTCGGTTTAGCGGTCCGCTTTACACTGCGGACACGCGGTTGCTATAATCGGCAAGTCAAATGGGTCGATAGCTCAGTCGGTAGAGCAACGGACTCTTAATCCGTGGGTCGCAGGTTCGATCCCTGCTCGGCCTACCATTTTGAAAAAGGATGAAGGCGGAAGGATAAAGAATAAAGTGCGGGAAACGCACTTTGTTTGGGGCCTTCCGCCTTTCTCTTTTTTTCGTGAAAGTTCATGAAAATGAGTGATTTCCGCCAGTTTCCTAACAATTTCGCCCCAAAACTGCATTAAAACCCGCTAAATAACTTCTATTTCACCCGAAATACTCTCTATTTCACCCGGCGGAGACTTCCAGCCGACCGGCGGAGACTTCCAGCCGACCGGTGGAGACTTCCAGTCGACCGGCGGAGACTTCCAGCCGGTTGGCGGGGACTTCCAGCCACCCGGCTGGCTCATTCTGCCGACCGGGATATTCTCCCGGAGTCAGTACCGCCTGTGTTAGCAGGTGGCATGGTCTCACCCGCCGCTCCGTGTCACCCGCTCACACGGGCGGTACCGACCTGTCCGCTGCTTTTAGAAACGGCGGCAGGGGACAAGAGTGTCCCCGTTCCTTTTAAACCTTGTCGCGCCAGCGTAAAACTTCATCTCGCAGGAGCGGATTTTGTTGAAAACTGGCGGTGTGTCCCTGTGCTTTGGTGGCGCGTTGGATGTGCCAGTAGCTTAAACCCAGTTTCGAGACGGCGCGGGTGTAGCGGTATCGGGCCATCATCTTTCCGCTGAACAAACCGCCCCAGATCCAGAACATGGACGTGAAAAACGTGCAGGTACGCGCCAGATCCTCTTTGGTGAGCAGTCCGCGGGCGATGTCGATGGCGAGCATATCGTCGAGAATGCGCCGCTGCCGCCGCATTACCCAGAACGCGAACCCGACGAACAGCAAAAACAGCGGAATTTCAAACACAAGATACACCGTGAAAAATCCGCACAGCCCGATATATTCGCCGCCAAGCCCGACGCCTTCGCACACCGGGGAAAATCCCATTCTCACGATCAGGAGGGTTACTATTATCGCCATCCCGTTCCATATCGCGTGCAGGATCACGGCTAAAATATACCCGAGAACAGGCGCCGCGATCTTGACGAACATGTTGTGCGACTCGCGTGAAATGCCGCAGCCGATGCCGATCATCGCCGTAAACGTGACGTGTGCCCACGGCGACAGTATTCCACGCAACGCGAACAGAAACAGAAAGCTCATCGCCGCGGACGAGGTCAATCCGTACTCGGTGATCGCATTATCGATCCCGCGACCGTAGTAAAGCACGTTCTCGACCGTAGCAAACCCGAGTGCGACGATCCCTCCGAAGACGATTCCGTCCAAAATATCATCGAAATACTTTCTGAATAGGACGAGGATAATTAAAAGACCGATTCCTTTGGAGGCTTCCTCGACGATCGGTGCCGAGATCACAGCGGACGCGATGTCCGCCAACTCGGGCACACCCGTTCCCGCATACACGACGACCCCAAACAAAGTATTTAAGATGATAGAAACCAGGACCGCAACCACCGCTCCCCAGCAGAAGACCAAAGCGATCAGCCACGGCGGCTCCGGATCAAAACGGTCAAGCCAAATCAAAGGGAATGCATAAACCACCGCCGGCGTAAACGCAAAAAACGTCGCGGCGATAGCGGCCTCCGGCCCGACGCTCAATCCTATGATCGTCATTACGAAGATCGCCAGCGGGATTATCACCACAAACGCCAGCGTGACGAGTATCACCGGCCAGACGCTCTTCGGCGGCGCCGGCGGCGCGACCTCTATCTGCCCGAGACCGATGTTCGTAAGTGAGTTTTGAAAGCCCGTCGGAGCGCTGTCGGCCGCTACCTGAAAATTTTGAAGCTGCTCGGCCCGGAAATCTGCGTTCGCCGTCGGGACGGAAACCTCCGTCGCGTGGTCGATCCAAACAGTCGTCGTAACGCCGTTGCGCCCGAACTGGATAATGTCGCCTGAGTGAAGCTGGGAAACGTCCACGCGATTCCCGTTAACAAGCGTGCCGTTCGTGCTGTTGTTATCCGTGATGTAATAACCGTCCGCCTTTGCCTCGATAAACGCATGCTGCTTGGACGCGATCCGCTCGCCCGCGGGATCGAACCGCACACTGCAAGTTTCGCCGCGCCCGACCCAGAGAAATCCCGTTTCCAAGTCAAATACACGTCCCGCCAGCGTGCCGTCGTTCACCGTAAGCCGCAATTTCATAAAGCCATAATAGGAACAAAAAGCCCAAAGTCAAACACGGCGTTCAACTCTGGGCATTTTTATATATTTTTACCGTGGTTTGTTAATCCTGGATCATGCGATAAGAATTTTTATTCTATCTTTCTTCCTTCGCGTTCTTTGCGGCTTTGCGTGAAACTGCTTTATTCACGCAAAGACGCGAAGATCGCAAAGAAATCGCGAAGATGAAAATGAACAAAACCTAAAATAATCATTCCCATGCGTAATCTCCGTGAAATTACTGCGGCTGAACCGACGACGGCGAAGGAACGTCGCCGCTGCCGCCGTAACTGCGAACAACAACCGCTCCGTTCGTGCTGTTCAACCTGTACCAATCGTTTGTTCCCGGTCGGAAAACGGCGATATCCGTCTTGCCGTCACCGTCATAATCGGCAGGGATCGGAACGTCCGTTGCGCTCCCAAAGCTGTAACCAAAATAAGAACTGTTCGCCGGATCCCAAACATGCCAAACGCCTGTTGACGGCCTGAATACCGTGAACTCGGTGCGTCCGTCGCCGCTGATATCGGTCGCAAGCGGCCTGTCGCCGTTTTGGCCGAATCCAAAGAAAACAAACGCGCCGTCCGAGCTTTTTATAACATACCAAACACCCGTCGATGGCCGCCAAACCGCAACATCCGATTTGCCGTCGCCGTCATGGTCAAGAGCCATCGGTTTGTCACCGTTCATTCCCCAGCTTAAATACGAAATGCCACCGGAACTTTTCAGGATGTACCAAACGCCGGTCGTCGGGCGAAACACCGCAAGATCGGTTTTGCCGTCGCCGTCGTAATCTCCGGTTACGGGAACATCACCGGCAGCACCGAATTGAACCGCGGGCCGCGATCCGTTTGAGCTCATTACAAACCACCAAGTTCCCGTGCTCGGCCTAAATATGGCGTGGTCGGATTTCCCGTCGCCGTCGTAATCGGCCGCGACGGGAATATCGTCCGTCTGTCCCCAACTTAACGACGCCGAACCTGCGTCCGAACTGCGTTCGATCGTCCAATTACCCGATGTCGGCGACCAGGTTGAATAATCGGTCTTTCCATCGCCATCGAAATCGGAAACTTGATTACCAGCAGTTACATCGATGACGTACAGCCCGGTCGCAAGGTCACCCAGCAAAACTTTATCTTCGCCAAGAAATGGAAAAACTGCCCAGTTGCCGTTGTAACCGGTAATCTGTTGGCCGGAGAGCGCGTTGACACCGCAGACAATATCGTCCGGATCAAATTTCTTGGTAGATTCCCTGACCGCCTTAAGGTCTTCTTCGGAGAACTGTGCGGGCCATGTATCGTACTGACCAACCCGAGATGGCGTACTAGGATTCGAAATATCGAACACTTGCGTGCCGGCCTGATACCACGCTACATAGAGCTTGTTCCCCATGACAACAGGGTTATGTGGTGTCACAGCCGTAATGCCAAGATCGCTCATACTGACCCGGTTGACCAGCGTCGCCTGTGCCGGATTCGAAACATCATAGACGCGTATGTCCCCGGGGTTAGTCGCATCGCTGTCGCCAATCTCTCGTGCGCTATAAAGAAAGTTCCCGTCCTCGCTCGTCCAAGCGGAGTGATTTGCATTCAAACCTATTGCAACCGAGCCGAGAAGAGCCGGTGTTTGCGTAGCAAGATTCGACATGTCGTAAATATCCACTCGCGTGCTGGCGGAGAATCCAGACAAGAACAGACGATTGCCCCGAATATGCATTGCATGAACCCACCCGCCATCGCTGGACAAGAAATTCCACTTAAGAACGGCAGCCGCGGGATTGGTAACATCGATGATCCTAAGATTACGATTTCCCGTAGAATTTGAATTTTCCAGAAGATAACGTGAACCGCCCTGGTCGAACACCATCATTTCGTGGATGGTCGGGTACCCACCGCCATTGGCGGCATTAACGATTCCAAGGAGTTGAGGACTTGCCGGATTTGTCAGGTCAACTATATGCACGCCGCCTGTGTTGCCGGTCCCGAAATAGCCTCGATTTCCGATCACGATCGCTTCAAGAAACTGTAGATTTGCTCCCGGGTTGTACCAGGACGAAAGCACCGGAGCGTCTGGATTCGAGATGTTAAAGATAAAAACGCCACGGCAGCCATAACTGCCCATCACGGCGATGTTACCGTCGGCGTAGATATCCGAGTATTTTAACTGTGACGTTGTCGCACAGCCCGGATTAATGTTGGCGCGCAGACGATAGTTCGTCACCGCAAAGGCGCTTGTGCCGAGGCACACGACGACGATAGAGATCGCGAAAATTGTCCGCAAAAATGTCATATTTTTTAGTTTTAGAAACAATCTTGTTTGGAATCCGCTTGGGCAATAAAATTAGATCGGTTTGCACCGGTCAATTTCGATTTTGGACATTATATATTCGTGAACACCGGTTGTCGATTCAGGTCGGCTGAAAATGTGCGATTTCAGGACGCCGCACGAGAAGCGTCGCGCATAACTAGATCGAACGTACCCGGATCGACCTTACGGAACCGCCGATTGCGATTTAGCGAAACGGCGACCGAAATGGTCGGGTTGTTGCCCTTAAATTCCATTCCACCCGCGACGAGCAGATTGTAAAGCTCGTTTACGTGGAGCGGCTCACCCGCCTCGCGGAGCAGCAATGTGCAGGCCTGCGTGATCGTGCGGTCGGAAAATCGGTGGCTGATCGGCTCGAAATTTTGCGTGCGTGACGGAACCGAGCGGCTCGTGTCCAAATAGGCAACGTTGCCGCCGATCGAACGTTCGCCGATGCGGTTCGCGCTTGTCGGCTGAGGCCGCTTTGTCCGCTTTTTAGCAACATCGCGTTCGTATTCGATCCGCTTAACCGGATCGAAATCGACATTCGGTCCACCACGGCTCGAACGCATTGCCACAATAAGCCCGTCGATCGCCGATTCCGTCTGCGAAGCACTGCTCTCGAGCGCCTGTATCTCACCGCGAAGCCGTTCGGATTCAAACTCAACCTCACGAAGCCGAGCCATCAGACGGCTCTGCGCATTGCGCGTTTCCTGAAGGCTTTTCTCAAGCGTTGTGATAAGGGTTGGGTCTAACATGCAGAAATTACAGTGTTTATGCAGTTCCTAAGAGTTACTTTAACGCAAAGCCGCAAGGTCGCAAAGATTTAAGATAAGATCTGTTCGATAAGACAAATGAAATCATTACGACTCTGCGACCTGGCGTCTTTGTATTAAAATTCTTCTTCTTATCAGGAGGCCGGATCAGCTGCTCCGGGCAATGACATAGCCCGGAATCTCATCCAAAGCTTGAAGATACTCGGTTTTGGGCAAAAGTTCAAGACTTTTTCTTGCTGTCTCTGCATAAGAATTTGCAGTTGTCTGTGATACTTCTATAGCGCCTGAATCGATCAACCTGGCGTAGATCGTCTCGCGCTGGCCTTCGCGATAGTTTCCGGCATCCATAATCTCTTCCAGCATCGAGCGAATCGACGCATCACGCTCGCAAAGCAGGATCAACGGAAGCGTCAATTTCCCTTCTAACAAATCGGCACCGGCCGCCTTGCCAAGCGTTTGCTGATCGGACGTAAAATCAAGCAGATCGTCAGCAAGTTGGAACGCTATTCCGAGATTCATTCCGTAATCACGCAACGCCGCTCGCCGATCAGGATCGGCACTGCCGACGATCGCACCGATCTCGCAACAGCCGGAAAACAGATACGCGGTCTTGCGTTTTAAGATGTCGAAATACTCGTCGCGGGTTATCTCGGCATTGCCGACGGTCGTGAGCTGAATGATCTCGCCCTCGGTCATTTTGCGGGTCAGCTTTGTAAGGATGTCGAGAATCGGCAGCGAGCGTTCTTTCAACGACGATTCAAACGCCGACATATAAAGCCAGTCGCCCATCAAAACCGCAGCGTGATTCCCAAATCGCGCATTCACCGAAGCCCGGCTGCGCCGCGTGTCCGCATTGTCAATAATGTCGTCATGAACAAGCGTCGCCGTATGGAGCATCTCCATCACGGTCGCGAGCCGGATCACATTGTCATCCGAACCGCGTCCGCCAACCGAATAAGCCGCAAGCAGCAACAAAGCCGGCCGCACACGCTTCCCACCCGAAGCCCGCAGATAATCACCCAAAAACCCGATCACCTGAATATTCGACGCCGCCTGCCGCTCAAACTCCGCCTCAACCAGCGCCATCTCACGCTTTATCAGGCCGAAGATTCGACGGGAAGTAGAATCTGGAAACAATTCTTTTTTTGCCGAAGCGAAGGTCTGCATTATTATTTGTTGGGTTCGGAATGAAAGTATTTCATATAGAAAGTTCCATAGATCAGATCACTTTGAACATTTCCCCAGAATCTTGAGTCTGATGAATTATCCCGATTATCGCCCATAACAAAATAGCTATTTGGTCCAACGGAGTATGTACCGGGTTTCAGATTCGCCACATTATTTTCTTGAGCGACGTAATTTTCCTCTAGTAAATTCCCGTCAACATAAACCGCATTATCCCGAACTTCAACAGTTTCGTTTGGCAATCCTACGACTCGAAAAACGTACCATATCGACTGATCTTTCGGATACTTGAAAACGATTATGTCGCCTCGAACGACCTTGTCTGTTGGAACAGCTATGAACCAGTCACCCCGTTCTAACGCAGGCGACATTCCGTCGGTCGGCAACTTGAAAGTTCGAAAACCTGATGTGCAAGCAGTAGAAAGAAAAGCTGTGAGAACTACAAGTATTATTAGTTTGAAATTTTGCACCACTCTATTTAAAGACGGTCGAGAAAATCTTCTAAAGTAATCTCGCAATCTTTCAGAATCTTGCGAAACAATCCTTTTCCAATGTCTTCGTTTGAATGTACCGGCACAACCGTGGTTCGGCCGTCGCGATCTCTAAGGAAGTGATGACTGCCCTTGATCCGAACCGTTTCAAATCCAAACTCCGAAAGCACTTTGACGAGACGCTTTCCGCTGACCGAAGGTTCGTTACTCATACTTCGACTGAAATTCGTTGCAGGCCGACGAATTTCGGAATCGGTACATGCGACTCCTCGACCTCAAGACAGAGTTCGATTGCTTCCTTGATTCGAATCATTAACTCGTCAAGTGATCTCGCTTGTGTGTGACACCCTTGAAGTTCAGGAACCGACGCAACAAAAACGTCGTCTTCATCCTGTTCGATTAAGATATTGAATTCTCGCAGCATCTCAATTACTCCTGAAGTTATCGAACTGCATATCTATCCCAAAGTCGTTCGCTTTTAGTTTGGCAATGGTGTCTTGCAAAGTGTCGCGGTCTTTGCCGGAAACGCGGACGGTTTCGCCCTGGATCGAGGCCTGGACTTTCAGTTTGGCGTCTTTGATGTATTTAACGACCTCTTTTGCTTTCTCGATCGGGATTCCCTGTTGCACCTTTACCAACTGGCGAACCGTTCCGCCAGCAGCGGGTTCGATCGTTTGGTAATCGAGAGCTTTTAGTGAGATTCCGCGTTTGAGCAGTTTGCTCTGCAGGATGTCGTTCATATTGCGGAGCTTTGTCTCGTCTTCGGCTGAGAGCATCAGGTCCTTTTGCTGCAATTCGACTGTCGACTTGCTGCCCTTGAAATCAAAACGCTGAGAGACCTCTTTTGTAGTCTGATTTATCGCGTTTGTAACTTCGGCGTAATCCGTCTTGGATACGATATCAAATGAATTTTCTTTAGCCATTTGTTTATTTTGCCACGAACGAACACGAAAAGACACGAACAGGCGTTTCTTTATCGTCTTTATTTCGCGGGTAACTCTAATCTGAAAAAATCCAGAAAGTTTTGCGTCGTTTGCTGTGCGAGCTTTTCGACATCAATACCATACATTTCAGCCAGAAATTTTGCCGTATGAGCGACATACGCCGGTTCATTACGTTTGCCTCGAAAAGGAATCGGCGTCAGAAAAGGGCAATCGGTCTCGACCAGCAATTTATCAAGCGGCACAACTCGAGCAGCGTCGCGAAGATTTTCAGCCTTTTTAAATGTCACGTTCCCCGCAAACGAGATCAAAAATCCCAGCGACATGAGGGCCGTTGCCATTTCCGGCGTGCCCCCGAAGCAGTGCATTATACCCGCAAGGTTCGGCTGATGGCTGGCAGCTGATGGCTCGCGGCTGACATTTAAATTCCAGCTTCCAGTTTTCAGTTTCGAGTTTCCAGCTTCGGCGGAAAATTCTGCATTCAATATTTCGAGCGTATCGTCATCAGCGTCGCGGCTATGAACTATGATCGGCAGGCCTAATTCTCGTGCGGTTCTTATTTGTCTTCTGAAAACCTCACGCTGCACGTCTCGCGGGCTGTGGTCGTAGTAATAATCCAACCCGATCTCGCCCCACGCGATCACTTTTTTTGAAGATTTTACTAGATCTATCAGGTGAGCTTCGGCCTTATCGTCGTAAAGTTTCGCATCATGCGGATGAACGCCGACGCTCGCAAAAACATTGTCGTATTTCTCAGCAACCGCGACCGCTTTCCGAAAATCATCCGAACCCGGATCGCCCGTCCCAACACACAACATCGCCACAACGCCCGCATCCCTCGCCCGCTGCGCAACCTCATCCCGGTCCGCATCAAACGCCTCACCGTCAATATGGCAATGGGAATCGATTAGGACCATTTGGTTTCAGGATCTGTTTTGGTCTCGTCAGGATTCTCTACTTCTTCTCCACCGATGATCCGAAATGTAACGCCTTTCTTGTACGCTTCTGCAAATCGATTCGGTTTAGCTTTCGAATAATCTAAATCGTAGTGAGGCAGCAGATCGTCGTTTTCGTCCAATTCAATTTGCATACTACTTTGCGGGAAGTTCAGTGCGGTGTTTTTCGGTGATGCGGATGAGAAAACGAAGTGCTTCATTTACCGAATCGGAATCGGGGAAGACTCTTGCTACATCAACATCGAGTTTTATCTGATTGAGCAGACGCCGACCTTCACCAACCCGTCGAATCTTGTATTTAGTCAGGTCGTATTCCGGCCTTAATTCATCATTCAAAATGTCCGTGTTCATAATTTCGTCGTTCTTTCGGAGTAAGTTCCCGAGCACTGATAATTCTAACTTTATTGTCGCGTTCTGTGAATGAAATTATTAAGAAACGCTGTGCATTCGATTCACCAATCATTAAAAACCGTTTTTCGTCGGCTGAATGATCGTGGTCAAAAAGCTCAATATTGAAATAGTCATTCCAAACTGTCGCCGCTTCTTCAAAACCAACGCCGTGTTTAGACAAATTAGCTATCGCTTTTTCCGTGTCCCATTCAAATTGCATCATTGCTGTTCTAGAAATTTGAATGAACCGACGAATTTCCTAGCCATTTCTTCTATCTTTGCTCTATCTTCATTTTTCTCATATTTCCCGAATGCTTGAACGCCATAAACTCCTCTCGATTCAGCAATATTGAGTTGAAGTCCAAATACGTTTCCGCTGTCCACTTCCAACTCACGGGAAGCGTTAGCCGAAAATAGTTGGTTCTTAGCTTTAATTTGGGCCTTTGAGCCAATCATTGATCTGAGCGTCTGTTCCACTCCGTCGAGTTCTTCATCGGCCTTTGTTGGGTCAAAATCGTTGAACCTTTCGGGCAAAGATACGGAAAAACTGATTCCATTGAATTCGCATTTAAAGGAATGAACAAAGGCCTCCTTTGGAACTTGCTGAAATAGTTTCTTTGAAATTTCAGGCTTACATGGAAACATAACTTCGAATAGAGCCTCCTCCGACTTGACCTTCGCCCATTCGGAGTTTTGAGCCGAACAGGACCAAGTAAGTGATATTAGAAGCAACCCGATACTAATCAGTAATGCTCTCATTTACTTCAACCTCGCTCCGATTTTAACATCTTCTAAAAACGTCGCTAATGCCGGTGCGTCTTCTTCGGTTAGGGAAGCGGCGCAGATCATGCCTTGGGATTCGAGGCCGCGCATTTTTCGGGGTTTTAGGTTGGCGACGACGACGACCTTGCGGCCGATGAGTTTTTCGGGATCGTAGTATTCGGCGAGTCCGGCGAGTATCTGACGAGGCTGTTCTTCGCCGAGATCGACCTCGAAACGGAGAAGTTTATCGGCTTTTGGAACACGGTCGGCGACTTTTATCTCACCGACGCGGAGTTCGACCTTTAGGAAATCGTCGATGGTGATGAAGTTGTCCGAGTCTGCGGCGTCTATGCCCTCTCTTAAGGTCGGGCTACTGACACCATCGCCACCTGCTGACGCAGGCGGTACTGACTCCGGCGAGCCGGTCGCTCCCGGTTCTGACTGCTGACCGTCAGCCGCCGACTGCCGACTGCCAACTGCCTGCTCACTGCCCACTGTCCACTGTCCACTGCTCTTGATCTCACTCATAACTTTATTCTTATCAATTCTCGGAAATATTCCTTCGCTCTCACCTATCGTCGTTCCGGCCGCGAGATCGCCCCATTTTAGACTCGCGGGATCGACATACAAAACATCATCTTTCAAGCCTAACTGGGCGTAAATCTTGCCCGCCGATTCGGGCATTACCGGATAAAGCATCACGGCCAGCCACCGGAGCGTTTCAGTCGCACGATACAGAACGGCATTTAATGATTCGGCCTGTTTTTCGTCCTTGACCAGTTCCCATGGCTTTGAGTCGGAGATCATCTTGTCAATGCGGGCGATCACTGTCCAAACCGTTTCAAGCGCCTGACTGAACTCAAAATTATCAAACCGGCGAATAAATTCATCACGGGCGTGTTCGAGCACCGAAACGATCTCGCCGCCGTCGGGATCCAACCCGGCTCGGCGTGCGTGCAGGTAATTTTCCTCGCTGATCTTTCCATTCGGGACAACACCGTCGCGGTATTTATGGATCATCGAGATGGTACGGCTCAATAGATTCCCGAGGCCGCTTGCAAGGTCAGAGTTCGCACGTTCGATCAAATTCGCGTATCCAAACTTTCCGTCTTGTCCAAAAACCATTTCTCGCAGGACAAAATACCGCACGGAATCTGTCTGAAAATGCTGATGTAATACATCGACTTCTATCACATTCCCCAGTGTTTTACCCATCTTCCGGCCATCGGCATCGAGCCACATTCCGTGGGCATAAACTCGTTTAGGAAGCTCCAATCCGGCCGCTTTCAGAAACGAAAACCAGTAAACAGTGTGAAACCTGAGAATGTCTTTTCCGACTAAATGAACAGCAGGCCAATAATGGGCGAAGCCTACATCCGAGTTTGGAATCCCTTCCCCAAGCTTCTCAAGAGTCGTCCCCGGATCTCTTTGGTTTATTTCCTTTACCAAGGTCTCGCCGCGTTGGGGACTTCCATAGCCCAGAGCCGTGATGTAATTAGAAAGCGCGTCAAGCCATACGTACATCACATGATTCTCATCATCAGGAACCGGAACGCCCCACGAAACCGATTTTTTCTCGCGGCTTATCGACAGGTCCTGTAGCCCGCCGCGAACAAACGACAATACCTCATTTCGACGTGCGTCAGGCCGCACCAAACCGGGATCGCCTTCGATCAGATCAATTAGAAAATCCTGGTAATCCGAGAGCCGGAAAAAGTAACTTTCCTCCGAGATCTTATCGAGAGCGCGTTCGTGGATCAGGCAAAATGGAACGTCCGAGCCATCGGGCGTGTAATATTCGTCCTCCAGCTTATATGCGGCGCAGGGCGCGCAAAACCAGCCTTCGTAAAAGCCTTTGTAGATCGTGTCGTTTCCCTTCGGGGTCTTGTTTTTCGCGATCTCACGCCACAGATGCTGAACTCCTGCATAGTGAAACGGCTCGGTCGTACGCATAAAAATGTCGTAACCGCCGTTTTCAGTATCGAGCCCGAAGTCGTGAAACATCCGCTTTAATTCGCCTGAAATATGATCGACCTGTTCCTTTGGCGAACGCCCATCTTTTTCAGCGGCACGCTGAATGTTTATGCCGTGTTCGTCTGTTCCGGTCAGAAAATACACATCAAAACCAAGCTGTTTCTTATATCGATGTATCGCGTCCGCGACAATAGTCGTATAAAGGTGCCCCAGATGCGGCAAGCTGTTGGCGTAATAGATCGGGGTTGTTATGTAGTAGGTTTCTGGCATCAGGAAATGTCGCTTAGGGTTAAGGTTTTGATCGCATATCGCTTAAAAACGGGGTCATTTGAAATAATCGTCATGGACTCGACGTTTGCCTGCGAGATTAGCAGCCGATCAAACGGATCGCCGTGAATTCTAGGAAGAGAATGAACTCGCGTAACGTGGCGCAGATCGATCGGTAAATGGTGATATTCAGCCAGTCTGACTCGATCCGGGAAAAAGACATCCGGAATTTCGGGGAGCCGCAACTTACCTGAACCGTACTTGATCGACGCTTCCCATGTGCTCGCGTCCGAAAGGTAAAACTGGTTTGATTCGACGTCCTCAAGAAATGCTCTGGAATTTCGCGTAAAATCTGGCCGGTCGGCGAACATCCACAGGAAAATATGGGTATCAACCAGAAATCTCATCACTGCCATCATCCTCGTCAGGAAAAATTTTCGGGTCGGTCATAAGTTCCAGCATATCCTCCGGCCATTCATCAAAATCATCCGCGATCCAAATCTTACCCGCATCCATTCCAAACCAATCCTTTTCCTTCTTTTCATAAGGAATAATACGAGCCTCAGGCACACCGTTTTTGGCAATCACAACATCTTCGCCATTTTTAGCCAGCTCAACGAGTTTACTGAGTCGCGACTTAGCTTCGTGCATATTTACTTTGGTCATAACATCAACCTCAGCACAAATTATCCCATACTTAGCTAACCAAAGCAATCACATTAGCTAACCACTAAGGAATACGCTTTTTGTCAGCACCAGAAAACTCATCCGTGTCCTTATATCGCGCCATTGTCGGCAAATTTGCGATCTTCATTCCAATTGCCAGGCCGAGTTCCGCATTCTGGATCATCGCTCCGGCATCCCACCAGTCGTAATATTGGTCGGTCGTCTGGTGATAATATTTTGCGGTGTAATTGCTAAAGAAATTCAACGCTTCGCCTGTCAATGGCGTTACAAAATCGTCGCCGTGACGGAGCGAAATTGCCGGTACGCCAACCTTTGCAAACGGAAAATGATCGGAGCGGAAGAAGAATCCTTGTTCAGGCCGCATATCGCCCTCAAGCGTCATTTTGCGTTCTGCGGCAATCGACTCAACGATCGAGCCGAGCGTCGAGCGTTCAGAACCAAGTGCCGAGAAATCCTTTGTCTTTCCAAAGAAATTTACACCGTCGATGTTTACGTTACCGGCGATCTTGTTTAGCGGAACGAGCGGTTTTGCGGCGAAATACTCTGCACCAAGCAAACCCTGTTCTTCTGCGGTCGGGAACAGAAAATAGCTCGAACGCGTTGGGCGTTGTTTCTTCGGCATTTTCGCGATCGTTTCGCCGATTCCGATGACCGTGGCAACACCTGACGCATTATCATACGCGCCGTTGTAAATGCGGTCGCCGGTCACATCCGCTTCGCCGACGCCAAGATGATCCCAATGCGCCGTGTACAGAACGTACTCGTTTTTCAGCTTTTTATCGCTACCCTCGATCATGCCGACGATGTTCGGCGAATCGAACGTCCTCATATCGGTTTTCATATCGATCTTTACGCGGAGATTTGTTTTTATCGGGCGAAAATTCCGTGTCGCTGCTTTGGCACGCATGCCTTCAAAATCAAGCCCGGCTTGAGCTATCACAGCCTTTGCGGCTTCATCGGTCATCCACGACATAAGATTGAGAAACGGCGTTTTCGACCCCGGCTCGCGAGCGATCTCGGAACGTGCGCCGCCGAACGAAGTCCGAACAACATTCCAACCGTAACCGGCTGATTCGGTCGTGTGGATAAGGATCACACCGGCTGCTCCACGTCGTGCAGCTTCCTCATATTTATATGTCCAACGACCATAATAAGTCAGTGCCTTGCCGCCAAAAAGGTTTGGCTCATCCGTCGTCGCAGGCGGATCGTTGACCATTATTATCAACACTTTGCCTCGGTAATCCTCGGTCGGACCGCTGTAATCGTTCCATTTGTAAAGCGGAGATTCGATGCCGTAGCCCATAAACACAACCTCGGCATCAACGGAAACATTCGGCGTTTGAGCACCGGTCGTCGCAACAAAATCGTCGCCGAATTTGAACGATTTGACCGCATCGGCACGTCCCGTAAACGTCATCTGGGTCGCCGGATCGACCTTTACCCCGACCAGTTTCACATTCTGAAAATAGCTTTTGCCGTTTCCGGGCTTTACACCCGCAGCCTTTAACTGTGCTGCGATATAGTCGGCGGCTTTTTTGCTTCCTTCGGTACCAGGGCCGCGGCCTTCGAATTCGTCAGCAGAAAGTCGTTTTACACGTTCAAGAATCTTTCCGGCGTCGATCTGAGCGGTAAAATCCTGCGCGATTGCTAGGTTGATCCCAAGTGCCAGTATAGCGATGTAAAATACAGCTTTTTTCATAATTAAAGTGTTGGGTTAAATGTCGTAAAACCGACAGTTAATGTAATTTCTCGGGAGAGAAACAGGCTTAGCCCTTTATCAGCGACATCGCCTCGGCTCGGGTTCTCGGGTCTTTTCTAAATCCGCCAAGCACAGCCGAAGTTATCGTGATCGCACCCGGTTTTTTGACGCCACGCAATGTCATACAAGTATGTTCGGCCTCGATAACGACCATTACACCGAGCGGGTCGAGTTCGTCGAAGAGTGTATTCGCGATCTGCTGTGTAAGGCGTTCCTGAACCTGCAAACGGCGCGAGAAAATCTCGGCGATACGCGCAAGTTTTGACAGGCCAACTATACGGCCGCCTTTTGGGATGTATGCTATGTGGCATTTGCCAACAAAAGGCGCCAAATGGTGCTCGCATACTGACGCGATCGAAATATCCTTGACCAAAACCATCTCATCATGCGAATCGCCGGGCAATGGAACGATATGCGATTTCGCGTCCTGCCACATTCCCTCGGTCAATTCGACATAAAAATCCGCGACTCGTTCGGGAGTTTTCTGCAAGCCCTCGCGGTCCGGGTCTTCGCCGATGCCCTCGAGCATCAATCGCACACCGGCGGCGATCATGTCACGGTCGATAGTTTTCTTGACCTTTTTTGCCATAGTTTTCAGCGTCCGACAGCGTTCGACAAAAGTTTGGCTTCCGCTATCGCTACATTATTTACGATACGAAATGCCACGCCTTTTTCCAAAGCGATCCGCCGCACGTCGTCGTACTCAGGCATCACATTTACAATCTTGCCGCCCGACTTCGCAATTTTTACAGCGACATCGCCAAACTCGGTCGAAATGGAACGAAGCTCACGTTCGAGTGCGTGGCGTTCGATGTTGCTGATTCGTACCCCTAGCGTCGTCGTTTCAGCATAGATCATTTCGATCACTCCTTCTTTTTTTTCCTTTTTGCACAGTATCGATACCAGAACGCCAGGCCGGTTCTTTTTCATCTGGATTGGCGTGAACCAGCAATCCAGAGCACCGATCTCAAATGCACGCTCCATAACAAACCCAATAATCTGCGGTGCCGAATCGTCAATATTCGTCTCAATAAGAACCAATTGTTCAGCCTGTTTTCCGCTATACGCTGTCAGTTCTACACTATCAGGGAAATTTCCAGTTTCACTTACTGAACCAATAAACATCCGCAAAACATTAGGAAAGCTCTCATATTTACGCGTTCCGGCGCCGTATGCCGTTATTTCAACCTGCATCTCAGGTATTGAGCCGTAACTATCACATACAGTTGAGATTATCGCCGCTCCAGTTGGCGTGATTAGCTCGCCGACGATCTCGGTTGAATATATCGGAATTCCGGCAAGTAATTCAGCGACGGCCGGTGGCGGGACGGGAAATTTTCCGTGTTCCATCTCAACAAAACCGCTGCCGACATGAATTTTTGAACACACAAAATGCTCAATTCCAAGCATTTCAAACCCGATGCACGCGCCGACCACATCAATGATCGCGTCCATCGCCCCAACTTCGTGAAAATGAACTTTTTCAATATCGATCCCGTGAACCTTTGCTTCGGCCTCGGCAAGGCGGTGAAATGTCTTCAGCGAGCGTTCTTTTACACTTTCGGACAATCCAGAATCTCTAATGATCGCCTCAATATGATGCAGATGGCGATGGGCTTTTTCGTCCGGGACCACGACCTTTACATGAAGAGCGGAAATGCCAGACCGATCGACGGTTTCTAAAAGCAGATCGAATCCGGGAACTCCGAGTTTGGAGAGTTCCGTCTTGAGAATTTCCGGATCGACACCGGCGGCTATCAATGCCCCGAGGATCATGTTGCCGCTCGCACCGGCAAAGCAGTCAAAATACAGTGTTCGCATCGTGCTGTAGTTTAGCGTTTTTCCTAACAAAAGAAAAAATCACGCGGCTTTTGAGACAAGTTCGGTGAGATCTACGCGTTCTGGTTTAGAGGGCTTTATGCGAACACTAACATTAATCACAATTTTGGCGGCAACACTGATGGGCATTATGGCGACGGACACAATGGCGAATATTCGCATCCGTTTCCCGAAAGGCAAAAGTTCCGCAACGGTCAAAGGCAGGGTCGGCACCGGAGGGCGAGTCTGCTACTTTGTTCCCGGAAAGGCCGGCCAGACACTGACTGCGTCGTTAGACTCGACCTCGCTAAACACCCTAATGATGATCCTTGAAAGCGGCGAAAAGGATTACACATATATTCTCGACGTTTCCGGCCAGCCGTCCGTTTGCGTGGATAATCTAGGCCGCGCCGGAGCTTTCAGTCTAGCGGTTTCGATACAGTAAATTCTGCACGTTTTTGCTAATCAACTATCGAGGCTCGTATAATCGCTGTTTGTCCTGCTTGGACATAACCTAAACAGATGACGATCACAGAGCTTCAAACACAACTGCGCGAAAAGGTCCGCGAGACAGCCGCCGCGAAATTTAATGTCGAGCTTGATCACGTCGGCTCCGAGATTCCGCCGAAAACGGAACTTGGCGACGCGGCATTCCCTGTTGCGTTTGAGCTGGCAAAACTGATAAAACAAACGACCGGCGAGAAACAAAACCCGCGGGCCATCGCCGAAGAATTAAAGGCGGAACTTGAGAAATTCGACTTTGTCGATCGTATCGAGATCGCCGGTCCGGGGTACATGAATGTGTTTTTTGAACGTGCAAGGTTTCTGTTGGAAAACATTGACGCCAGCCCGCTTCCCCGACAGTCAACAGATAATTCCGTAGGACAAAAGGTTTGTGTTGAACATACTTCCGTTAATCCAAACAAAGCGGCTCATATTGGACACGTTCGAAACTCGGTAATCGGCGATACGTTTCATCGAATCTTGAAAGCGACCGGCAAACGGGTCGAGGTGCAGAACTACATCGACAATACCGGCGTTCAGGTTGCGGATGTCGTAGTCGGATTTATGTTCATTGAAAACATGAATCTTGACACGATAAAGACTCTTGATAAAGAGCTTATAGCAGCTGGTAAATCGTTTGATTATTACTGCTGGGACCTTTATGCAAGAGTCGGGCAGGAATATCAGACCAACGATGAGCTAAAAGCAAAACGTGCCGAAGTGCTTCATTTGATCGAGGAAGGTGGCAATGAAACCGCCAACCTTGCCGATTATGCCGCGACGCGAAACGTCGAGTGCATCGTCGATACGATGGAGCGTTTCGGTATTCGATACGATCTGCTGCCGCGTGAATCGGAAATCCTTCATCTGCATTTCTGGGATAAGGCCTTCGAGCAGATGAAGCAGCTCGGCGTGATCCATTTTGAACCAGAGGGCAAAAATGCCGGTTGCTGGGTGATGCCGTTCGAGGAACACACTGGTACTGAAGATCACGAATCGGACAAAATTCTTGTCCGCTCGAACGGCACGGTCACTTACACGGGCAAGGACATCGCCTATCAGATGTGGAAGCTCGGCATTCTAGGGCTCGATTTTTACTATCGTCCGTTCTATGAATACGCTGATGGTAAAGTTCTCTGGATCACATCGGCTTCACCGCAAACAGCGACTGGGGACAAAAGTGTCCCACCTCCTTTCGGGCACGGTGAAACGGTCTATAATGTGATCGACACGCGACAGTCATATCCGCAGGAGATCGTGAAAAAAGGCGTCGCTGCCATCTATCCCGAAAAAGGCGAACAGGCGAGCGTTCATCTTTCGTACGAAATGGTCGCGCTGTCACCGGCCGCTGCGGTAGAGCTAGGATTCCAGATCTCAGACGAAGATAAGTCACGCACGTTCATCGAAATGAGCGGCCGCAAAGGCCTTGGCGTAAAGGCCGACGACCTGCTCGACCATTTGGAAGCAAATGCACTTGCCGAGGTCGAATCGCGTCACCCGGACGCTGATCCTAACGAGAAAAAGCACATCGCTCATCAGATCGCCGTCGGTGCATTGCGATATTTTCTGTTGAAATTTACGCGAACGACTGTGATCGTGTTCGATTTCAAGGAAGCACTTTCGTTCGAAGGCGAAACAGGTTGTTTCTGCCAATATTCTGCCGTGCGAGCAAATTCTATTTTCCGAAAACTTGCAGAACGCGGAGAATCTGTCAACGATATAAAATCAACGCTGAACGACTCTGCAAAGATAGCTGAAATTTTCGCGTCTGAGCAAGGCAACGACATCTGGTCGATGCTAATCCTCGCATCTCGTTTGGACGAAACGATCGAACAGGCCGCGAAGGCAAATGAACCGGCTATACTTGCGAAATACGCATTCAATCTCGCAAAGGCGTTCAATCTTTTCTATCATCACCACAAGATATTGCCCGAACCGGATGCCGTGAAACGCGCCGTGCTGATCTCGGTTGCGGATACTGTACGAAATTCGCTGACCGCAGCCTTGGCGACGATGGGAATCGAAGTTCCCGAGAAAATGTAATTGACACAACGCGCCAAATTTTGATACATATTTGGTGATGAACGAATTCCTGAACACCGCAACTGCATATTTGAGCTGGCACAGCTGGCCGTCCAATGCGGTTGTGTCTCACGAAATTTGTTTCTGCCCATGACTATAAGTCATTTTCAGAATCTCCGTTTCCGAGCAATACCGCCAAACTTTTGAGTTGGCGGTTTTTTTATGACTGATTTCGAGCAATTTGCCGAAAAGGCTAAACAAGCGAACGTCGTCCCGGTCGTCGAAACGATGTCGGCTGACCTGCTGACGCCCCTTGCCGTCTATCTAAAATTAGCGAATGACATGACCGAATCGTTCCTGCTCGAATCGGTCGAGGGCGGCGAGTCTTTGGCCCGATATTCGTTTGTCGGTGTCGATCCGCACTTTACAGTTAGCGGCACTGGCAAACAGGTGACTGTCACAAACGCCGACGGAAAGGAAACGGTCGATATTTCGATGATCGAATTTCTTCGCGATCATTTTGCAAAGAACCGTTTGTATCAGGACGATTCCCTGCCGAGTTTTGCGGGCGGAGCAATCGGATCGCTTGGATTTTCGTGCTCGGCGTGGTTTGAACCGAGCCTTAAAAAATGTCTGCCATCAGCGGACGATGAAGCATCGTTTATGTTTTGTCGGACGGTCGTCGCGTTTGATCACGCGAAGCAATTGATTCAGATCGTGACGCTTGTTTTTGTTGACACGACGGATGGAAACCCAACAAGCCTGGAAAATCTGCATCGCGACGCTTTGAAGAAAAACACAGCGGTTCGTGACTTGCTTGAAACCGGTTCGGTCATAGTTCCGCCAAATGCTGACAAAACGGGCGATGGCGAAACGACTTCAAATTTTACTAAAGAGAATTTTGAAGATGCGGTCATTGAGATCAAAGAGATGATCGCCGCGGGCGAGGCTTATCAGGTCGTTTTGTCGCAATGTTTTTCGAGGAAAACAAATGCCTCGCCGGTCGCGATCTATCGGGCGATGCGGTCGTTGAACCCTTCGCCATATATGTTTTTGATCAGGATGAATGGTCGGTCGATCATCGGGGCCTCACCTGAAATGCTTGTTCGGAGTCGCGGAAATAATTTGGAATACCGCCCGATCGCCGGAACTCGGCCTCGTGGAAAAACGGCTGGGGAAGATGCTTTGCTTGCTGACGAAATGCGTGCCGACCGCAAAGAAGTTGCGGAACATTTAATGCTGGTCGATCTGGGGCGAAACGATCTCGGCCGCGTCGCGGAATATGGCAGCGTCGAGGTTTCCGGGCTGATGAGCGTCGAAAAATATTCGCACGTTCAGCATCTTGTCACATACCTTTCGGCTGATCTTAGAAAAGGTGTAGACAGGTTTGATGCGCTTGCTGCGTGTTTCCCTGCCGGAACCGTTTCGGGTGCTCCGAAAGTGCGGGCGATAAAGATCATCAGCAAACTTGAACCAACTCCGCGTGGCATATATTCGGGAGCCGTCGGCTATTTCGACTATTCGGGGAATATGGACACCTGCATCGCGATTCGCACGATGGTGCTAGAAAACGGCCTCGCAAAGGTTCAGGCCGGTGCCGGAATCGTCGCCGATTCTGTGCCAGAAGCCGAATATCAAGAAACGATTAACAAAGCCTCGGCACTATTGCGGGCAATAGAAATCGCCGAAAAGTCAGTACCGCCTGCGTAAGCAGGTGGATCGAGAGGTCAGTACCGCCTGAGTAAGCAGGTGGCAACCGCTTCCAAGACATAGGATGAACATTTTACGTAAAACAACAGTCGAATTCCGACTCCTCCACGACCTCGATGGCAGTGAGTCCGAGGCGTTTTTAGATGCGTTGATAGCCGAAACAGACGAACCGCTTTTAGCCGACGTGTTCTACGCCTGGAACCAAAAAGGTATCGCTGAAAACGAAATATATTCCATCGCAAAAATAATGCGTGATCGCTGCACAAAAGTTAATTCGCGACACGAAACATTCGTCGATATCGTCGGAACCGGCGGGAGCAAATCAAAAACTTTCAACGTATCAACCGCCGCAGCGTTTGTTGTTGCTGGAGCGGGAATCCCGGTTGCAAAACACGGTAACAAGGCCGCGACGAGCAATTCAGGAAGTGCCGATGTGCTTGCGGCACTCGGCATCGAACCTGCCGTCGATGCTGCAACCGCAGAAAAATGTCTGAACGAGATCGGCATCTGCTTTATGTTCGCGCCATATTTTCACCGACTTTCGCCTGTGCTTGCAAAGGTACGTCGCAGCCTCGGCTTTCCGACAATCTTTAATTGCGTTGGACCGCTTTGTAATCCAGCGAATGCACCACATCAACTGATTGGCGTTTGGAGCAAAGACCTTGTTTCCAAAATGGCGAATGCTCTTGCCCGGCTCGGCACCAAGAAATCTTGGATCGTTCACGGTAATGACGGACTAGACGAAGTCACATTGAATGGGACAACGACGGTCGCGGAGATTGTTAACGGTAAAGTAAATATATTCGATATTTCTCTGGATGATTTTAGGATAACAACACCCACGACGCCGGACACTCACGCCATGACCGCTGAAGAAAGCGCGTTGCTGATTCGCAATGTGTTAAGCGGAAAAAGCGATAATCAGACGGCAGTAAATCTGGTGGCGATAAACGCCGCAGCGGCGATATGTGCCGTATCGGATGAATTAGACCTGCGATCGGCATACGCAAAAGCGGTGGAATCTATCAACAGCGGAACTGCTGAGGAAAAATTGAACCGGCTGATCGAAATGACGAACAAATGAGCGAAACAATACTCGACAAAATATTTGCTGCAAAAAAATTGCGGGTAAATGATGCGAAAGCTCTAATAGATTTAGAGCAACTGAAAGATGCCGCTCTTGCTCGCCGTTCTACGTCGACCAGTTTTCAACTTCGCTCTACACTCTCATTGACCGACGGATTAAATATCATAGCCGAATTCAAAAAGGCTTCGCCATCAAAAGGCGTGATAAATGAGAACGTCGATGCTGGGTCGGTCGCACGACAATACGCTAACGGCGGAGCAGCGGCGATCTCGGTTTTGACCGAAGAAGATTTTTTTAAGGGATCGCTCGACGATCTGCGAGCCGTTCGATCGGCTGTCGATCTGCCGATTTTGCGAAAGGATTTTGTTTTCGATGCCTATCAAGTTTACGAAGCTGCCGAGGCCGGAGCCGATGCGATTTTGCTTATTGCAGCGATGCTCGACGACGATCAAATTGCCGAACTCAAGTCGGTCACAGAAGACGAATTGGGTCTCGATGCACTAATCGAAGTTCATACGCTCGATGAACTCGAGCGTGCCAAAAAGATCGGAGCAAAACTGATCGGCGCAAATAACCGCAACTTGAAAACATTTAATGTATCGCTCCACGTTTCGCGTGAACTGATAAAAGCTAAACCGGCTGACGCGATAATGATCTCAGAAAGCGGGCTGCGTTCGCGGCAAGATTTGATCGAGTTGCGAGACTTAGGCTATTCGGGATTTCTTATCGGCGAGACTTTGATGCGAAGCGGCGATCCTGGTGTGGAGCTAAAAAAATTAACCACAGAGGTCACGGAGAAAAACTTATCGTGATTTCTCTGTGTGCTCTGTGGTGAAATAACCTATGACGAAAGTTAAGATCTGCGGCATTACAAATCTCGAGGACGCCCTGCTCTCGGCAAAGCTCGGCGCCGACATGCTGGGGTTTAATTTCTATTCGAAAAGCCCGCGATATATCGAGTCAGATAAAGCAGGCGAGATCGTAAATCATTTGTCTGAAGATATTTTGAAAGTCGGGGTTTTTGTAAATGATTCGATTGAAACTCTCATTGAAATATCAGACGACGTAGGACTTGATGTGATCCAGTTACACGGCGACGAAACGCCGGAGTTTGTAATTGAATTAAAAGCTAAAACCGGTTTGGAAATTATAAAGGCGTTTCGCGCTTCGCCTGAATTTAAACCCGATAGTGTTTTCGCTTATCAAGCTGATGCAATTTTGCTTGACGCATATTCGCCAAACGAACATGGTGGAACAGGTGAGACTTTTAATTGGGAGATCGCAAGAAATTTGCAGTCGAAACTTCCGATGTTTCTTGCGGGTGGCTTAACTCCGGAAAATGTTAAAAAGGCGATAAATACTGTTCGGCCCTATGCTGTTGACGTTGCAAGCAGCGTCGAATCGGGAAAAAGAAAAAAGGATCGAGGAAAGCTCGAGGCGTTTATCAGAAACGCAAAGAACGCATGACTAACTACGAACCAAATGAACGCGGATATTGGGGCGAATACGGCGGGCGGTATGTGCCGGAGACTTTGGTCGCGCCGCTCGATGAACTGACCGAGGCTTATTTTACCTATCGTGATGATGCGGCTTTTCGTACCGAATTCGACCACTTGCTGAAAGATTTCGTCGGCCGACCATCGCCGCTTTATTTGGCTGAACGGCTGACCGAACAGCTTGGCGGTGCGCGAGTTTATCTCAAACGCGAGGACCTCAATCACACCGGAGCGCACAAGATAAATAACTGCATTGGCCAAATTTTGCTTGCCCGGCTGATGGGCAAAAAGCGGATCATCGCCGAAACCGGAGCAGGTCAGCACGGCGTTGCGACCGCGACGGTTTGTGCACATTTCGGCCTCGAATGCGTCGTATATATGGGCACCGAAGATATGCGGCGACAAGAGTTGAATGTGTTTCGGATGCGGCTATTGGGTGCAGAAGTTCGCGGTGTCGATTCCGGTTCGCGTACATTAAAAGACGCCATCAACGAGGCTCTGCGCGATTGGGTGACTAACGTTGAGACGACATATTATCTGCTTGGCTCCGCGCTCGGCCCGCATCCGTACCCGTTGATGGTCCGCGATTTTCAAAGCATTATCGGCCACGAGGCCCGCGAACAGATCCTCGAAAAAGAAGGCCGGCTTCCCGATCTGCTCGTCGCCTGCGTTGGCGGCGGCTCGAATGCAATCGGTCTGTTTCACGAATTCTTAAACGATAATGAAGTTCGCATGATCGGCGTCGAAGCCGGCGGCACAGGAAGCAATCTCGGCGACCACGCCGCGAGATTTATGTCCGGCGGCAGCGTCGGCGTTTTACAGGGAACCAAAAGTTATTTACTCCAGGACGAAAACGGCCAGATCGCTCTGACTCATTCTGTGTCGGCGGGATTGGACTATGCCTCCATCGGCCCGGAGCATGCGTTTCTGCACGACGAAGGCCGCGTCGAATATGTTTCAGTTTCAGACGATGAAGCTCTTTCGGCGTTTCAGCTTTTATCCGAAACCGAAGGCATTATCCCGGCGCTCGAATCCGCCCATGCAATTGCTCATGTTTTAAAGATCGCGAGCGATATGCCACGCGACCAGGTTATTATCTGTAATCTATCAGGCCGCGGCGATAAGGATGTTAACACGGTGGCAGACATCTTAGGGCGGAGACACGACCGGTAGGAAGGGTGTTCTTGATTTTGGATTTTGGATTCCAAGAATTCAGATTTGAAATTTGAAATTTGAAGTTTGAAATTTTAGGTTGGACCGATAAATGAACCGTATCAAACAAAAATTTGACGAACTTCGTTCGGCTGAGAAAAAGGGCTTTATCCCTTTCGTCTCGGCCGGCGATCCCGATCTCACAACGTCTAGACAGATCGTGCTTTCTCTTGCAGAAAACGGCGCAGACATTATCGAACTTGGCGTTCCCTTTTCCGATCCGATGGCCGATGGCCCGACGATACAGATGTCATCGCAGCGTGCGCTCGAAAACGGAGTCATGATCACCGATATTTTGGAAATGGTGAAAAATGTTCGAACGAAAACCGATGTCCCGATCGTTTTGTTCAGCTATCTCAATCCGCTTTTTCGATATGGGATAGAAAAGCTCGCGAAGGATGCTGCCGATGCGGGTGTTGACGGCGTGCTCGTTACCGACGCCGTTGATCAGGAAGCCGCCGACATCGCAACAGTTTTGAAAAAAAACGGGATCGATCTGATCTCGCTGATCGCACCGACAACGACGGACGAGCGTCTAAAACAGATCGCTGAACACGCCAGCGGATTTATTTATGCCGTTTCTCGGGCCGGCGTTACCGGAGCACAAACGGAAACGAGCGCGTCTGCGCGGGTTTTAGTAGAGCGGGCAAGAAAATTCACCGTTCTTCCCATTGCCGTCGGTTTTGGAATATCGACACGCCAACAGATCGAAGATGTTTGGAAATATGCAGATGCGGCCGTGGTTGGCTCGGCGATAGTTGCCGAGATCCAACGTTCGTTTGCAGACGGAAACACGGTCGAGCGAGTTGGCGAGTTTGTCCGCAGCCTTTTGCCGACGGTTGCAAAAGACCACGACGAAACCTAAAGTTAGAAGTTTACAAGAAAGGCGGAAACACGACCGGTGGGGAGTGTGTTCCCGAAAGTAAATACTATTTATGCTTATAGTAATGAAACCCGGCGCGGCTCCTAACGAGATCGAGCGCGTCCTTGAGATCATCCAAAAACTCGGCTATCGCGGACACACAATGCCCGGCGAGGGCCGCACTGCCATCGGTATCACCGGAAATAAAGGCTCGGTCGATCCGGCACATTTCGAAAATCTGCCCGGCGTAGCCGACGCCATTCGTGTTACGAAACCTTACAAGTTGATCTCAAAAGATCTGCGGCCGGAAAAGTCTGTGATCAAGGTCGGCAATGCGTTTATCGGCGACGGTTCGCTGGCGATGATCGCCGGCCCGTGTGCGGTCGAAAACACCAAACAGGTTTTCGACGCTGCTGAGGCCGTTGCCGCAAGCGGTGCAAAATTCTTTCGCGGCGGTGCCTTCAAACCTCGCACCTCACCTTACGCATTTCAGGGAATGGGCGAGGATGGTTTGAAGATATTGTCGGAGGTTCGCGACCAGTTTGGGCTAAATATCGTCACCGAGGCGATGGACGAATACGGCATCGATCTGGTGGAAAAATACGGCGACTGCATCCAGATCGGCGCCCGAAATATGCAGAATTTTTCGCTGTTGCGATACGTCGGAAAAACGCGAAAACCGGTGCTGCTCAAACGAGGGTTGTCAGCCACGCTCGATGAACTACTGCTCGCAGCGGAATACATTATGTCCGAGGGAAATTACGACGTCATACTCTGCGAACGCGGCATCCGCACCTTCGCCGATCATGCCAGGAACACGCTCGACATTTCCATCGTTCCCGCAATACAACGCCTTTCTCATCTGCCGGTTATCATCGATCCTTCACACGCTTCCGGCCATAATTATATGGTCAACCCGCTCGCCCGTGCCGGTATCGCCGTCGGTGCCGACGGCCTGATTATCGAAGTCCACCCATGCCCCGAAGAGGCAATGTGCGACGGAGCCCAAGCGTTGACTCCAAAACAGTACGTGGAATTATTCGAGCAGGTCAAACGGATACACGCTGTTTTTGCTGACGAGGCTGTTGTCGCGACTACTTAAGTTTTGTTCGTATCCATGCGGCCAGTTCTTCTTCTGAAATGGCGCCTTCGGCAAGCTTAAGAATCGTGGTGTATTTGTCTTCGGGTGTTGCAACAAACTCTGCTCCATTTAGAAGTAGAAATGTTCGCATCACGACCAATGCGGTTCGCTTGTTGCCATCGATAAAAGGATGATTTTTCGCAATTCCGAATGCATAGCTCGCGGCGAGCGCAGCGAGATCAACATTATCGCCATAAGCGTACAGATTTTCCGCTCTTGCGAGTGCTGATAACAACAGTCCTTCATCCCGAACACCCGAACTGCCGCCGTGTTCCGCAATCTGCCTTTCGTGGATCGGATGTACTGCATTGACATTAACCCAGACGATTTCGTCGATCATTCCGCAAGCCTCCGCAAAACATCTCGATCCTCGCGCATAACTTTCTCTGCGACCTCCATTTGTTTTGCAACTACGGGATCAAATGCGGTTAGTTCAAATCCGTTCGGCGTTTCAAATGCTAAAATAAAATCACCGTCTTCGAGCCGCAGTTTCTCCAACATCTCTTTGTTCATTATCACACCGGACGAATTGCCGATCTTTCGCACTTTTAATTTATACGTCATAATCTAAACCTCAGCATAAATTATAACGTATGTTATAACATCGGTCAAATACGGAAAAAATCCGCGTACGTTCCCGAAACGATACGCGGATCTTTTAAATCGTTTAACGCCTTTTGCCTATCTCGCCAAACGAAGCCTCAGTGTAGCATAAAGTTGAAAGTACAAACTAAAAATTGCCGAAACGATCAACAGCGTCATCGGCATAAACCGTAGCCATTCCGGCAGAAGCACGCCGATGGATTGTTTCAGCATCAGGCCAAGCGTGATCCCAAATGCCACAATGACAAAACGGCCGGCGGCCCAACGACCAAATTCCGGCCTTTCACCCGCAAATGGGAGAAAATACGGCAACAGGCAGAAGGCAACCAGCGTTACACCGGCAAGCAGCCCGTCAAAGCCAAATGTAAGCCACGCCTGACCAAAATCTAGAGCCAGAAAGAAAAGTACGAAGGTCGTATCCAGGGCAAAAAATGACCCATCCGTAACTTTTTCCACAACATTTGTTGGTGACACAAGCCGAACATCACCTGCGACAGCGAAACCTGAATTTTGCATGAAAACCTCGTTTTATCTTTCGACTATTTCTTCTTGCCCGGAATACTGAACTGCTTATAAGCGACGCGGAAAAGTTCCGACAGCGCCTTTGCCGTTTCCGGCGAAAGATTCTTATCAGCACGTAAATGAGCCTCTACGATCTCCGGAGTTGCCTCGTGCGGGTAATAAACAACCGGATCCACATTCGAGGCTCCGCCCTGTTTATTCATCACACGATCGATCGGCATATCGAGCCAACCGGTCAGCCGGGCGATGTTGTCCGCGTCCGGTTTCCCGGTTCCATTTTCGATCCGCGAAAGCGTTGATGCCGATACATTCGTTACATCGGCAACGTCTCGCAGGCTTAAGCTCAGTTCTTCCCGGCGGCGTTTGATCGCCCTGCCGAGTTCCACAGTGTTTACATAATTGTCAGTTTTGAACGCCATAATTTTCGTTTTTGCCTCCATGAGTCGTGAGTGTCATAGCTGCACTACGCATTTCATGTATTAAACATAGCACGCAAACATTTTAAATGCAACACCAAATTTCACACTTGCAACAAATAATTTGATGTGATACGATGTTTCATAGATGACACGATTGCGAGCGTCATCTTCATAGATATAAGGCTGAGTTGCTTTGCCTGAAAGCAGCGAACAGAAACGTTGCCGTTCGAATAGATTCCGAGACAGGCGTCGGAAAACAACAGAAACGAACGGGCCGTTTAAGAGACATAAAAAGAGGAAACGAAAATGAAAGTGCAAAACGAAAAGCAAAACGTGAGTTTGGAACAACCGGCGATATTCGACACAGATCGAAACAATGTTTTCGATTTTACATCGACGCTAAAGGAGCTGAGTAAGAACGTCGAACCCGGAATGCTCCGTCACCGCGAGGGCTGGCGCGGTCGCGACGGGAAAACACGAACGGTCGAATATATCGAATGGCACACGGTCGCCGATATTTTGGACAAGACCGCGCCGAACTGGGGCCACACAGTAAAGGATATTCGCCCGATCGGCGATTTTGTGATCGTCACGGTCGCTATCTCGATAGACGGCGTCACCCGCGAAGGCATCGGAACAGGTTCCGCACGAAGTGAAATGGGAATCAAGAAAGCCGAGCACGATGCCCTGAAACGAGCCGCGGTTAAATTCGGCATCGCACGCGATCTATATAAACGCGAGACTAGCGAAGTCGAAATGGATGCTGAAACCGTCGAGGTTCCGTCCGATCCGGTCGCGCGTTCGATCGCCGATCTGATCACGACGAAACAGTTGGGAATGATCCGTGCCGTCGCCCGCGAACGCGGTGTCGATGCCGACGCCATTTGCAAAGACGTAATGAAATGCCGCGTCAGCGAACTTTCGCGTGCAGCCGCCTCGTCGCTGATCGACCGGCTGCAAAATGAGCCGTCAGCGGTCCCGATGCGGATGGCGAGCTAACAGTTTTCTCCCACGCTGCCAAAAGGTTTTGAGTTGCGCGTCGGCCGTCCTGTCTTGACCCTACGGCCGGAAATTCCACTTCGCGCAACTCAAAACTTGCAACCACAAATTTACACAATAAATCCTCTGTGATATTCTCGCTCCGAATTTCCATCATTTAACAAAACAATGAGCGTAAACGAAAAACTATCAGGTCTCGCGGGCGATTGGAGCGGCATCAACAAACTGAACCTTTCATGGATGCCCGACCCGATAAAGCAATGCGACTCAACCGCGACAGTTTCAACGCGCGTTAGCGATCAATGTCTTGAGATCGCATACACCTGGGAATACGAGGGCGAGGCTCAGGAAGGTTTGATAGTTTTGTGCGGTGATGAAAGGTCCGACGCGATTAGAGCATTTTGGACGGATTCGTGGCATTCGAAGAACGTACTGATGCCATGCGACGGACTCGTTTCGGCAAATGGCAGCGTTAATCTAAAGGGATTTTACGGCGTGCCCGACCATCCCGATTGGGGCTGGCGAACCGAGATCATTCCGGGCGAAAATAATTTCAAGTATCTGATGTTCAACGTCTCGCCCGAAGGCGTCGAGGAATGGGCAGTTGAAATGGAGTTTTCGAGGTAGAACAGGCTGTTAGCCTGTTCGCTCCGACAGACTAACGAAACGCAGTTGGGTGGCGACAAGCTCACGGCAGAAATGGATCGATTGCCGAGCAAGTGTGCAAGGAAGGTAGCTAATTGTTAGTTTTCTTGTTCAATCGGCGCGCCGAAAACAATGTCATAGCCATCAGGGTCAACGATTGAGAAGTCTCTAATGCCATAATCCCTGTTAATCGGACCGTTTTCAAAAGATGGATGCATTTCTACTCCGGCTTCCCTGAATTCTTTCCAAAATGAGTCGATGGTTCCATACGTGCAATGGATATGAAGATCATAGCAAGCAAAACCATCCGCTTTAAGACGCGCAATTTGGTTCCGAAGATCAACCTCGCGTTGCTTTTGCGCAAGATAAACATCGCATTCATCGCGGTTGAGAATCGAAAAGCCTCCTTCATCTCTGAAGACTTCGTGAAATCCGAGTTTGGCGGTATAGAACTGCACCGATGTATTCAGATCGGCAACTTGTAGCAATGGAGATATTCTTCTTAGCACTGTGTCTTGTCCGTATTCGTAACTATATCAAAAGATCTACAGTATGTCGTACATTTAAACTCCCCCTATTTCCTGAAAACTCCAGAGCGTCGGGGATCATCGCCGATTCGATCGTTCCGTTCATTTTATCGCCGTCAGCGATTCCGGCGATAATAAACTCGACTGACTGTCCCTGAATTTCGGTCGCGGCTGTTGCAGAAAGTTTGTTGCCGTTAACCTTGCCACCGCTGATCTCGCCCTCGCCGAGCATCGTATTAAGTTTTCCCGTAACCGAACTGCCGTCCTGCACCAGCAACATTTTTACTGAAACCTCGCTTCCCATAAAATTGAGAGCAAGCGTCCAGTCGCCCGCAACATTCGCGGGTTCCGCGTCGGCAGATTTTTCGTAATCTGACACGTCTTTTTGCCCTCCGTCCTTGTCGAATATCTCGACCGAACCGTCGGCATATTCACGCGCCTGTCCGAGTATCTCACCGGCATCGCCGACGACGACGATAGCAAGGTCGTCCGGATGAATATGCTCTTTCGCAACTCGCTGAACATCGTCAATCGAAACTGTTTTAACGTGGTCGCGATAGGTTTGCAGGTAGTCATGCGGCAGGCCGTAGAGTTCTTGATTTACGATAAGATTCGTTAGGCCTTCCTGCGTTTCGGATCGGATCGGAAAGACGCCGGTTAGAAAGTTTTTCGCGTCGGCAAGTTCTTCATCCAGGACCTTTTCGTCGCGAATGAGGTTTAGTTCGTAGAAAAATTCCTTGAGCGAATCGCCGGTAACGGCGGTGCGTACTTCGGCGGTCGCTTCGAAATCTCCGGCGAGCATTTTTGTATCGACGCGAGTGTACGCGCCATACGTATAGCCTTTTTCCTCGCGAAGATTCATAAACACACGCGACGACGCACCGGCACCGAGGACCTGATTCATTACTATCAGCGGAAAATAATCGGGGTGATCGCGTTTGACGGCCTTGTTTGCGAGGACAATATTGGACTGCGCCGAGCCCGGACGGTCGACTATGGTCAGCGATCTGCCGATAATATCCGGCACCGCGGGAAGTTCGTGAGCGTGACGGTCGCCCGGCGACCAGTCGCCGAAATGTTCATCTATCTCAAGGAGCAGTTCGTCTTTACGCACGTTGCCGACGGCGATGAAGACGGCGTTGTTGGGCAGAAACGCGGTGCGTCGAGCGTGTTCGAGCTGTTCGCGCGTGAGCTTTTCGATGTCGCTCGATTTTGGCGCGGTGATGCCATACGGATGTTTGCCGTAGAGCAAACGGCCGACCTGTTCGTTCGCAAGAAAGTTTGGCTGTGAGCGGTTGTATTTCAGGTTCTCGATCGTGTTCCGACGATAAAGATCAAGCTCGCTTTCCGGGAAAGCCGGCTTAAAGACGATCTCGGCCATCATCTGTAAGATGTCGGAAGCGTAGATGGTCAACGCGGAACCGGAGACGATCGTAAAATCGTCCGACGAACTCGCGTGCAAACCCGCGCCCAGACGTTCGATCTTTTCGGCGAGTTCCCTGCTCGAATAGCTTTCGGTTCCCTCGGTCAGCATCGAGGTCATGGCGGAAGTCAGCCCGACGTTGTCCGCCGGGTCGTTTGCATCGCCGGAAAGAAAAGCGAGCCGGTACGAAACCAGCGGCAAACGCTCGTCGTCAAAGATAACCACGCGAAGCCCGTTGGCCAATGTTGTTCTAAACGCGGGAGGAATATTAAACGGCACCGGCTCAAGCGGCCCGGGTGCGGTCTTTCTGATTGCTTGTGTCATAAAAAAATATAAAAAAGTGAGAAATGAGAGATGAGAAATGAGAACTCGGCTTTCACTGTCAGTTCTAAAATGTTCGTCCCCGGCTTCTCATCTTTTAGATTTCGAAGTCTTTATCGCCGCGACGAGCATGCGTTGGAGTTCATCACAATCACTTAGGAGTGATTCGGCTTGTGCCTTTGTCAGTATCTTGCTGTCGCGAAATAATCGAAGCCAATAATGAGTTTCAAAGGCTTCCTTATTTGCGATCGAGAGCTTATGAATAAAATCTGAAGTAGATTCTCCCTGAAACGCTTCTTCGATATTTGCTCCGATTGAGGTACCGGAACGGAGAACCTGTTTCGAGAGCACATATTCTTTCTGTTCGCGGACGAGATACTGAAATAGCTGCACGATCCTCAACGCAAACGCATACGACTTGTCTTTCAAAATACTATTCTTCATGGGCTTTCATTATTCTTCTCACTTCTCATCTTCACTTCTCATTTCTCATCTATCATTTCTCACTTATTACTTTTACATCCAGCAGCGAACGATTTTCGGTATTGAGAAAGTTCGCGACTACCGAGCGAATCTGTTCGGCTGTGACGGCGAGCAGCGTGTCGAGCTCGGTGTTTATCAGCGTCGCATCGCCGTCATATAGTGCAAACTCGGCGATCTGCTGGGCGCGGTTCATTGATGATTGCCGCATGCGGACGCCGTCGTTTATTAGTTGGTTCTGCAGCTTTTGCATCTCGTCGGCCGTGGGCCCGTTTGCGGTGATGTCCTCGATTTCGGCCATGATCGTCGCTCGAATTTTACTCAAGTCCTGATCGGGTTTGGGTATCGCACCTATATAAATGCTCGACGGGCCGCGGCGTTCGTCGGTAAAACCAAAAAGCTGCACGACCGATTCCTCACCCTTGACCAACTTTTGATAAAGCCTGGAACTCTCGCCGTCATAGAGCAGCTTCCCGGCCAAATAGAGCGCGTTAAATTCCGGCGAGCGGCGCGGAGGAGTTTTCCAGCCGAGCAGAAACGCCGGAAGCGGAGCGTGCGGATCGTCCCATTCTTTGAAATTTTCTCCGACCTCGGTTGGCTCGGCGACATTAATGGCCGCCGGTTTTGGCTGCGACACGATGTCGCCGAAATATGTCTCGACCAGTTCTTTCGCTTTCGCCGGATCGAACGAACCGGACAGCACCAGCACCGCATTATTGGGCGCGTAATAAACTCGAAAGAACTCCTGCACGTCCTCAACGGTCGCATCGTCGAGATCTTCCATCGAACCGATGGTCGAATGGGCGTTCGCAAAATTTTTATAGATCATCGACGAGATCAGGTCGAATATCTGACCATAAGGCTGGTTGTCGTAACGCAGCCGCTTCTCTTCCTTGACGGCCTCACGCTGGTTGTCGAGATTTTCCTGCGTCACCGCGAGCGAACGCATGCGGTCCGATTCGAGCCACAACGCGAGCGGCAATTGATCGGCGGGCATCGTTTCGTAATAGTTCGTCCGCTCCGACGAAGTCGTGCCGTTCATCGTGCCGCCGGCCTTCATCACATACTGAAAATGCCCGGCCTTGGGCACATTCTCCGAGCCCTGAAACATCATGTGCTCAAACAGATGCGCAAAACCCGTCCGCCCCTCGCGCTCATTCCGCGACCCGACGTCGTAATACACGGCCACAGCCACAACAGGCACCGCCGGGTCGAGATTCAGCACGACCCGCAACCCATTCCCCAGCACATATTCCTCAATACCCAACGGCGGAAGTTCAAATTTCATATAGCTAAAAACCAAAAGGTAAAAACTAAAAGTTACTTACTCAAAACTCTAACAATTAACTGTATCAAAAAGCCTTTCACTATTCACTTTTAGCTATTAATTAATAGAATTCCCCCGCGGCTTGCCGCCTTCTTCCGCGCGGCTTGCCGCCATGTTGTGCGGAAAAGTTACTTTTCCGTAAGACAATAACTCTTCCGGGCTTGCCCGCGATCACAAATTTGTCTACAATCCACTTCATTTATTCTTATGGCCTACATTTCAAAGGACACGCCGTGCTATTTCTTCACCTCGGTCACAAACTCGCGGCTACCCATCTTCCGCAGCGAAGAATTCAAACAAATACTCTGCACAGCGCTTAACGAAGCCCGACTATCCGGCAAATTCTCGATACACGCGTTCTGCATAATGCCCGATCACAGCCATATCGTTACAGGCGGCGAGCTGTTGCCGTCGAGCACGCTGCGATATTTGAACGGCATCACCGCACGGAGAATAGTAGACGCCCTGAAAGGTAACGCAAAGTATGAACCTTCTTTGCAAAAGCTAAGAGTGCAAGCTCGCGGAGAACATAAATACTCCGTTTGGCAGCATCATGCGAACACATACATCATCACGTCGGAAGGAATGATGATGCAAAAGGTGAACTACGTGCACAAAAACCCTGTCGAAGCCAGACTTGTAGAAGCGATGGAAGACTATCGCTTTTCAAGTGCTCGTTTTTGGTTAAGGAAAACGCTTTTGGATGATGAGCCGCTTGAAGTAGATATAAAGAAGCTCAATTGGCGAAAATGATCGCGGGCAAGCCCGCCAGAGTTTCAGGCCTTACGGAAAAGTAAACTTTTCCGCACAACATGGCGGCAAGCCGCAAGAAAGAGAGAATTATCTAAAAAGACTTGACGGCAAGCCGCAGGAGCAGACAAACATTTTTTCTTATTGCGGCTTGCCGCCATGTTGTGCGGCGAAGCTTGCTTCGCCGTGCCGCCAACCAATCTTCCGGGCTTGCCCGCGATCCCTTCTAAGGACACGCAATGCTAGGTATTAAGAGGCTGGACTGGCGAAAATGATCGCGGGCAAGCCCGCCAGAGTTTTAACCCTTACGGAAAAGTAAACTTTTCCGCACAACATAGCGGCAAGCCGCAGGAAGAAAAGATGTTTGCTTACGGAAAAGTAAACTTTTCCGCACAACATAGCGGCAAGCCGCGGGACGTGCTACAGAAAGTAGCAAAGAAAAGCTGTGAATGCGGCTTTGAGCTAACGCGGGAATGATTTGATCTTGGCTTTGGGGCGGTGTTTTGAGTCGCGGCGGCGGTCGTCGTCGGGGAGATCGGTGATGTCGTCGGGGTATTCGTGGCCGGCGGCGGCGAGGATGGCGAGGAGCAGGACGAAGAGCATCGAGACGGCGGTCGTGTGCAGCACGAAATCGAAAAGGCTGTGGACCAGCACGGCGAAGATGCCCGCAAGCGCGCCGGTGGCGATGCCGCGTCGGATGAGGTTGCGGGAACCCAGCCCGCGACGGCCCGCCTTATAAAGTAAAAAGAGGAACAGTAACGCGATGAGCACGCCGGGAATTCCCGCGTCGGCGGCAATTTGCAGATAGTCGTTGTGCGCCTGCTCGACGCGGGCCAATCCGCTCGCGGTGTCGAACCGCGTGTATGCGACGCCGTACGCTCCAAGCCCGGAACCGAACGGCAGATCGGCGACGATCATCTTTAGCGTAACTTCCCAGATCTCAAACCGGCCCGTGGTCACGTCGTTTGTCGCCGCGGTATCGACTATTCGCGTCAAAGACGTATCTCCGCCGACAAAGATCGCTCCGCCCACGACCGCGGCGATCAGCAGCAGAGACATCGCAACGCGCAGCACAAGTTTTTTCGCCCCCGAACCTCGCGTAGTGATGATCGCCAAGAAAATTATCGCCGCCAGAAACGCCATCAGCCCGCCGCGCGATACGCTGAGCAGCATAGCTGCTCCCATCAGGGTGATCGCTATCACGTAAAGCAGCCGTTTGTCAGGCCGGATCGCTCCCGTAAACAGCATGCCGAGCGGTATCGCGACCATCATCTCCATCGCGGCGGCGAAGTTGTGGCGGTTAACAAATGAACCGAACGGCGCGGCCGCGTCATAGATGCCGTAAATTTTGTCGGGGCTGAGTACGGATTGGAGAATGGCAAAAAACGCATACCCAAAACCAAAGATCGTGATGACCATCGCCAGCCGCGAAATGCGCTTCGCCGAATCCAACAAAACCAGCGCCGCCGAAAATAAAAATCCGAGTGCCAGAAAATGAACCGCAGCAACCTGCGTCCAAAACGGGTCGAACGAAATTGTTCGCGGCACGCTGCTCACACCCGCAACGTCCGTGATCCAACCGAACGGTATCACCTGAATAATTCCATAGACCGCCGCTAAATAAAGCGGCACCTGCAGCAGCGTCGAGCTATAACGGATCACGCCCGAACGAAGCGAATCGGTCGCCAAAAATACGAGAATAAGAAATATAAACAGATAAACAAGCGCGATCACCGGCTGATGCACCGCGCCATAGGCAAGCGTCGCAAACACGAACGCCGCGCACAGCAGCACGAACGCAACTTTGTTAGCAAATGTTCTGGGCAGTTTTTCGTTTGTCATCTTTTCAGGGGACAGCCTATGCGAATCGAGTAGATTGATGTATGCAAAATAAAGTGAAACGCATTTTTGTTTTCATGGGCTTCGCCCATCTATTTGCGGTGAAGCTGTGCTTCACCGTGTCTGGTCAAAATTCTTTGCAGCTCCGCCGCCGTCTGTCTGAATAAGCGGCGGCATAGCCGCAGGATTATTGGGACGCTTGCCGGAAAAGCATAGCTTTTCCGCAAATAGAGAGGCATAGCGCAAGAAGTTCAAAACAACGGTGACACCAGAGTCATAAGAGTATCATTCACTTCTAACTGATTCTCTCCAGCTTGAATCCGTCGTACCACATCACGCCGACGAGCGGGCACTGCTCGCCGCAATACGCACGAGCGGTGCGGATGCTGACGCCTTGAGCTCCTTCAGGTGCGGTGAACTCGACGCTGTATTGCTGCCAGTCCGCCGTGCCCGTCGCGAACGGTTCGGTCGCGCCAAGTATGGCTCCGTCAGGGATGTTCCATACCTGGACAAACGGAGTGCCGCCGCTTTTCAGATTTTCCGTCCGCAGCATAAACGACAACCTGTATCGCGCGCCCGGCTGAACCGTCACGGTCTGGTATACGTTATAGTATTCGCGTTTATCGTACTGGCGAAAATTGATCTTCATGCTGCGGTCGCCCTGAAACTTGACCGCCGTATCCGACGCAATATCCACGCGGCCGTCGGTCCGCACAACCCGCCAGCCAAAAAGCGTATCATCGGGCTTGCCCCAGCCGGTTTCAAACCCGCCGTTTGAGATACTTTCCTGCTCGGCCTCGGAATCAATGCCGGTCTGCTTTGCAAATTCGAGAGCCTGGCGGAACAGGAGCTTGTCATGCAGCCCTTGAGCGATTATCTTTGCAGCCGCGATATGCTCTGTCTTTTTTTCTTCACTGAGCGAGTTCCACATTCGCAGCGAATCCACAGAACTAGATCGCACCGCGTAAAAATAAGCGAGACTTGCGCGAACGTCGGGCGTATCGGCCGCAAGCTGTTCGACGCGTGCCGGATCTTTATCGAAATAATCCCACGCGAGCGAGAAAACCTGCTCGCGGTAAACGTGGCTTTTCCGCGTCGCTTCTTTTAATTGAACAAACGCATCTTCGCTGCGGTCTTGGCGTATCAAAAAGTTGCCAAACTGCCATCGCGGATAGGTGTACTCGGGCGCGATCCTGATCGACTGGTTGAACGCGGCCTCGGCCTTATCGAATTGTTCGGATTGTTCGTATGCTCGGCCGAGCTCTATCCACCAGCGGAAGTCCTCGGGCGAACGGCGGACAACGGCTTCGAGCAATTCGACCGCGAGCTGAGCGCCTTCAGCCGAGAAGTCCTCTCTTGCTTTGGCCGCCGAAAGCCACAACGGCATCGGGTCAGCCGGCGCAAGCGAATGAGCGACACCGGCGATCGCCGCCGCGTTTGGCTGGCCGGGCGACGTAAGCTCGGCGAGCAGGTTTCCAAGCTGCCACTTGATCGAAAAAATTCCGAAAACGAGAGCGATGATCGCACCGGCGGCGATCATCAATCGTCCGCTTTTCGTTCTCGCATTGATGATATTCAAAGGTTGGCTCATTGATGATTTACTGCGGTCTCGTTCGGCTTTGAAGTATGAAAAAAGTCGGTGATCGAGGCGACAACGTGACCTTGTTGTTCAGGTTTTAACTCAGGAAATATCGGCAGAGCTAGCGTCTCGCGTCCTGCAAGTTCAGACTCGGGCATATCTCCGGCCTTTCCGCCGAGATACGCAAAACATTCCTGTAAATGCAGCGGCAGCGGATAATAAATGTCCGTCCCGACACCGTTTGCGGTCAGGTGCTCCCTCAATTCGTCGCGTCGGCCGGCAATGCGGACGACGTATTGATTATAGATGTGTCGGCAATTTTCGCGTTCAAGCGGCAGAATAATCTGTTCGGTCAATCCGGCGTTTTCAAACAGGTCGCGATAACGGTCGGCGTTTGCTTTTCGTTTGTTGGACCAGTCATCTAAGTGCGGCAATTTAACTCTAAGTACCGCGCCCTGAAAACCATCGAGACGTGAATTCAAACCGACCCATTTGTGATAGTAGCGTTCTTTCGAACCATGAACGCGCAACGCGAAAAGCTTTTCGGCTATCGCATCATCGTTGGTCGTCATAAATCCGCCATCGCCCATTCCGCCGAGATTTTTGGACGGATAAAAAGAGAAACACCCAATCGCGGACATTGCTCCGGCACCCACGCCGTTCTCTTCGGCTCCGATCGCTTGTGCTGCATCTTCGACGACAGGAATACCGTGCTTTTCGGCGATTGCGTTTAGCGCGGCCATATCCGCACATTGTCCATAAAGATGCACGGGCTGGATCGCTTTGGTGTTTTTAGTGATCTTTGCCTCGACCTGTGAGATGTCGAGATTATACGTTTGCGGATCTATATCAACAAAAACCGGCGTTGCTCCAAGCCGCGTTATCGCACTGACCGTGGCGAAAAAACTGTACGGCGTGGTGATAACTTCATCGCCAGGCCCGATATCGAAAGCCATCATCGCCAACAGCAAAGCGTCACTGCCCGAAGCGCAGCCGATCGCGTACTTAGTCCCGCAATACGCCGCAAGTTCCTTCTCCAATTCGGCTACTTCACCGCCGAGAATAAACCCGTTCGTATCAAGCACACGCCCAAGCGCCGCCTCGATCTCGGGCCGCAATGCGTCATTTTGTTCTTTAAGATCGAGTAACGGTACTTTCATGTATTAGAGAATTCAGCCACAGAGGACACAGAGATTAATTTGAAACTCTTTTTACGCCATCAACCAAGCGTTTTTCGCCGAAGTTGATTATAAGACCTCGCTTTAGTCCGGTTGCTTTCAGATAGGACAAAATTTGAGCCATTGCGACTTCCGGCAGTCTTGAAAGAGATTTGATTTCAACAATTACCTCATTCTCGACAATCAGGTCTATTCTTTGTCCTTTGATAACTCGGCCTTTGTAAACTACGTCAACTCCAACCTGACGCGTATAACTTAATCCTCGTAACTCTAACTCATAGCACAAAGCTTCCTCGTAAATTGATTCAAGCAAGCCTGGCCCCAGACCTTTATGCACCTCAATTGCTGCCCCAATTATTTGCTGGGTCAGTTGATCGTGTGAATTTGCTGATGTATCCAAAATTCTATGAACGAGCAATTCTTAAAACTCTGTGTGCTCTGTGGCTAAATTCTACCCAAAGAGAAGTCAATTTGCATTTTCGTCAGTTCTTTTTTAGCCTTAGCCTCGATGATCGCAGATAGAAAGCAGCGGACCGTCGAAATAATCAAGCGGTTGAAGAAAGCATATCCTGACGCGCACTGCGCCCTGGTTCACGCAAATCCGTTCGAGCTGTTGATCGCCACGATCCTTTCGGCACAATGTACGGATGCTCGTGTAAACATCGTTACCGCAAATCTATTTCGCAAATATCGCGGGCCGCAGGATTTTATCGACGTTTCGCAGGCTGAGTTGGAAAAAGACATTCATTCAACTGGCTTTTTCCGAAACAAGGCGAAAAATATCAAGGCCGCAAGCCAACGAATTGTCGAGGTCTATGGCGGTAAGATTCCGCAAACTATGGAAGAAATTCTTACGCTTGGCGGAGTTGCGCGAAAGACGGCCAATGTTGTGCTGGGAAATGCGTTTGGCATCGCTTCTGGCGTCGTCGTCGATACTCACGTTTCCCGGTTGTCCCAGCGTCTTGGCTTAACAACTGAGAAAACAGCCGAAAAGATCGAACGCGACCTCGAACAACTCGTCCCGAAAAAGAACTGGATAATGTTCCCGCACTGGATGATCTTCCACGGCCGCCAGATCTGCAACGCCCGCAAGCCGAAATGCAGCGAATGTGTGCTGGCTGACATCTGCCCCTCTGTTTCCCGGTACGTGTCTTGACCGGCCTAGTGGTGGCAGCTTGCTTTTGAGGTCGTCATTGCACTTGTGAAAATGTTACAAGTCGCGGAAAATATACTCAAATGCTAAAGCCCAGCTCCGTTAACGCTGAGATGATTCGCCTTCACCTTGAGGAAAAGCTCACGTTCGCCGAGATAGGCAAGATGTTTGGAATTACCAGGCAAGCGGTGCATTCCCGCATCAAGGGAGAGTTGCTGCGCACCAAAAACGGCATCTATAAGAAAAAAAATCGCGAGATGGAGCTTATCACCAGGCTTTATGTCGAAGAAGGAAAGACTTTGAATGAGATAAGCAAGGAAGTCGGCCTGAGCGCTCCAGGCATCGCTTACCGACTCCAAAAGTTTGATATCAAGATCAGATCCGTTAAAGACAGTCCGACGAAAGCTAGGACCCGCACCGACAAACTTTAAGCAAAGGCTCGGAGTTCCTGCTAAGGTTGGAACTCCGAAACTATGATCTAATTCCGCTGCGGCGGAGCAGCCGGTAATTTATCGGCTGCAAAACGCGGCAATAATTTGTCGCTCATTGCCAGTTGATAAACGGTCGCTGCGATGACGATTGCGGCCTGCTGCACGTCGGCCTCGATGACGCGTTCGTAGGTGTCGAGATTTGTGTGCCAGGTGTGTGATCCGTATTCGATTGGGTCGAGATTCGCACCGATTCCCGGCAATCCCGCCTGATTAAATGAAGTGTGGTCCGAACCGCCCAGCCCGCGGCTTTTGGTCGAGATCGCACCCTCGATTCCCATAAACGAATACGGCCCGACGATCTGTCGCAGCACACTTGCCGTTTCGGGTGGACCAAACACGGAGAATCCGCGAACACGGCCGGTTCCGGTGTCGTGATTGATGTAACCACCGAATTTAGCCCACGCCGGTTTCGGAGCCTCGGCGGTTCCGAAATGTTTCGCGACATACGCTTGCGATCCGAGCAAACCTTGCTCTTCACCGCTCCACAACGCGACGCGGATCGTCCGTTTCGGCTTAACTCCGAGAGCTGTCAGGATGCGTACAGCTTCCATCATCACCGAACAGCCTGTGCCGTTGTCGGTCGCTCCGGTCGCCGAGTGCCACGAATCGAGATGCCCGCCGAGCATGATAACTTCGTCCGGCTTTTCTGTACCGACGATCTCGGCAACCGTGTTGTACGAGGTCGTACCTTCGGGATAGAGCTTGTTGCGAATGTCGAATTCGAGATCGACCGAACGTCCGCCTTTTACAAGACGCACGATTCTTCCAAAATCTTCGTTGCGCATCACGACGGTCGGTACAACTTTTGTCGGATCGTAAGTATTGTTGCTAAACGCGCGTATCTGGCCGTGCTCGCGGCCTGCGTCGTTGACACGAACTACCACACCGTTATCGATCAGGAATTTATTTATCTGATTGCTTAGTTCAGGAAACGGCAACGCTCCCACTTTTGGTGTCGGCGGCGTGAACGGAGGTCCCTGAAACTGCGGTGCCGGAGCATCGGGATTTACACGCTGCTTTGCAACGTCGTCGGGCGTGCGCTTCGGCGGCGGAGTGATGTTCACCGGAACCGATCCGGGATTTCCCCAAACCACCACGCTTCCCTTTACATCTGCCCGGATCTTATCGAAATACGCGGTCAGTTCTTCTTGCGTCGGGCGATCGGGCAGAACCATGTTGAATGCTTTGCCTTTAACGACGCCGTTCGTGCTGGCCGTCCACGCCAGCACTTCGAACACAAGCGAGTCTTGAACAGGCGACGTGTAAACCCTGACGCGCGTTCATTCACCCAGCCCGGACGGCCAAAATCCCACGGCTCAAGTGCCGCGTTCTGCATTCCCCAATCGGTCATCTGCTTTGCGGCCCATTCACCGGCAGCTTTCAACTGAGGCGAACCGGTCAAACGCGGGCCGTAAACGTCGGTCAGCATCGACAGCGTTTTCATTACCTGCGAGTTCTTGGTTCCCTCCACGCGGATACGGTCATAGATGTCCGCCTCGGGCTGGGCGACTATCAATCCCGGCAATACAATGGCCTGCAAAAGTATTAAGGCCGCGACAGAATTCAGCATTTTTCGTATTTTCATTTAGTTATCAGCGCAAATTCACCGGGGCCGTAATTAGCGGCCAGGCAAGACTCCAAAGTATTAAATTTATTTCACCGCCCTCAAGACGGCTGGCGTGTTGCGATACTTATACTCGAACAGCGAACATTATGTTTCAAAAAAACGGCTTTAACTATCAACTTTAAACTATTCGTTTTCCACTAACCGGAAAACTCTTTTTCCTGATAACGTAGAGTTAATAGTGTAAAGCGTAAAGTTGCTGACAAAAAGTTGTGTTATCATCATCGCCGATATGCAAAACGAAGCAAAGGCAAGCGTGCCCTATCGCGTCAGCGAACCTCGATACTCCGTTTCATCTCAAATGGTTACAACCGCGTTTGAATTGCCGGGTTTTCGTGTCGTGCAAAATCTCGGCGTAGTTCGCGGTATTGTCGTCAGATCGCGATCGATAATTGCGAATATCGGGGCCTCGCTGCAAACTCTGGTTGGCGGAAATATCGGAGCATGGACCAGCCTCTGCGAACAAACACGTTCTGAGGCCTTCGAGATAATGATCCAGCATGCGTCGGAGATAGGCGCAAATGCGATAATCGGAGCAAGATACGATACTACCGAAATAGCTGCCGGAGCGGCGGAAGTTCTGGCCTACGGCACGGCAGTGATCGTGGAGCCGCTAAACGGTACAAATATCTACGACGAGTAGTATAAAGTTTGATGGAGAATGTATTAATGATGTCTAAGATCCTAATCGGACTGTGTCTCATAATTTGCCTGACAATGGCAGCAAATACTCAAGTTAAACCGGTTGCCGGTAAAGCCAGCCAAAATACAAAATCAATGACAAAACTTGCTAAGGGAACATTTGAGGTAAAAGTAACGCCGCTCGCGGCAGAAGAAAATGTCGGTGCCCCGACGATCAGCCGTCTTTCATTGGACAAAACATTCACCGGCGACCTGACCGGCACCGGCAAAGGCCAGATGCTTGGCATCGGCACGGAAGTTAAAGGTTCGGGTGGATACGTCGCCGCCGAGCGCATTAATGGAACGCTCGAAGGGAAAAAAGGAACATTTGCCTTGCAGCATACCGGCACTATGCAGGGCGATAAATACGAAATGCTGATAACCGTCGTGCCCGATTCCGGCACCGGTGAGCTTACGGGCATCACGGGCAAATTAAAGATCGTTATTGAAAACGGCAAGCATTTCTATGAATTAGAATATTCGTTCGCTAAGCCAAAATAATTGGCGAGTATTGATATGAAGCTAGTTGCAAACCTGCTTACGGCCATTGTGGCGATCGAGCACATAGGAATTCTTGTGCTCGAGATGTTCTTCTGGAATCATCCGGTCGGCCAACGCATCTTTGGAATGACGCCGGAAGTTTCCTCGGCATCGGCTACGCTGGCGGCAAATCAGGGTTTGTACAATGGCTTTCTCGCTATCGGATTGTTTTGGGGATTGATCGCCGACCGACGCGATGTGAAACTTTTTTTCCTTGCTTGCGTAGTCATCGCCGGTATTTTCGGCGGAGCAACCGCCAAAACGTCGATTCTTTTCACTCAGGCACTCCCAGCCTTGTTTGCTTTCATTCTGGTTTTCGTGTCGCGAGAAAACAAATAACCTCATACGGACGCTGGTTGTAACGGTCGAAGCAAATTAGTCGATTTCGGCAGACGGTTTGGCTGCAATCGACCGATCTGTATTAAATTCTGTCCGTTGATTCCATATCTCCGTGTCCAGGCTGGAAGGAATGAACCGCCCGTGTGAATTCGACAGTAATTCGCTTGCTTTAAGCAGGAAATGATCCGTTTGCTCGGGCGACAGGCATCGCTTTGGAATCGCGATTATCGAAGAGGCTCGTATTGTTATGAGAAGGAACTTTTCATCCGCAGAAACACTCTCTATTCCCCTCCATGAGTAGAAAGCCGCATTGACATCAGTGGCTTCCCAAAAACCGTCTTCTTCCAATCGCAGTATGTGTCCGCAGAAAAGTCCGTTCGGCTCGCTGCCGACTGCGATCTCAGGCAGTTTGGTGCCAAAGTAATTCAGGGTGAAGATGACAATGATAAGAACAGCAAAGTAAACGCAGAGCCGCAGAAACAAGTGCATCAGCGGCCAACCACTACTGAAATCCAGCGAGCCGGAAACTATTGCATAGATCAGATCAGCAAAAATAAAGAGCAATGCGATGCCCGCGAAGATCGCCACATTATACTTATGTGTATTCTGTTTTGCCGCAAAGGCTTTCGAGAATTCATAGTGGTCGGATGGCGTGTAGTCGAAGTTTATCTGCACAAAATTATAATGTCGCAACGAGCTATACAGTGACGATCTCGCCCACAAGGTCGTATTCGTGAGCTTCGGTGATTCGCACGTTATAGATCGAGCCGATCGTTGGTTCGAGATCTTCGGGCATGTCGTTGATCAAAATATAACCGTCGATCTCCTGCGCCTGGCCCTGAAAACGGCCTTGGAAAAGCAGGTCCGATTCCTGCGACAACCCTTCGAACAGGACGGGAAATATTTTACCTATCTTGGCCTTATTGAGCCGCTTGCTGATCTTTGCCTGTTCTTTCATCAGGCGATTACGGCGTTGCTTCGCGATCTTCGGATCGACCTTGTCAGGCAGATCGAACGCGGCGGTTCCTTCTTCGTCGGAGTACGTAAACACTCCAAGATTATCGAACCGGCAGTTCTGAACGAATGCGATCAGTTCCTCAAAATCAGCGTCGGTCTCGCCGGGAAAGCCGGTAATAAATGTCGTCCGAATCGCTATTCCGGGAATTTTTTCCCTGACGCGGACGATCAGCTTTTCAAGCGATTCCCGAGTGCCGCCGCGCTTCATCAATTTCAAAACATTTCGTGACGCATGCTGCAGCGGCATGTCGAGATACTTGACGGCCTTTGGTGTTTCGGCTATCGCGGCGAGAAAAGCGTCGGAGATATGCGTCGGATAGGCGTACATAACGCGGACCCATTCGATGTCCTCGATCTCGCCGAGCGCGCGGATCAACGCAGCGAGCGCATCGACCTCGCCGAGATCCTCGCCGTACCGAGACGAATCCTGTGCGATCAGCACGAGTTCCTTCACGCCCTGTTTCGCGAGATTGCGTGCCTCTTCAATTATCGAACCAAATCTCCGCGAACGAAACGAACCGCGCATTCCCGGTATCGAACAAAACGCGCACGGACGGTCGCAGCCCTCGGCTATTTTAATAAACGCCGTGTGCGATTCCGTCGCTCGATAGCGCGGCGTGTCGAAATCGTAAAGATACGTCGCGGTCTTGTTCCCGACCGGCGTTAGCGTGAGTTCCTTTGCATCAAACCGGTCATCCGCCGCTTTCAATATCTCACCAATCTGTGACGTCCCGATAAACGCATCGACGACCGGCAGTTCTTTCATCAGGTCGTCACGATAACGCTCGACCAGACAACCGGCAACAATAACTCGCTTAGCCTTGCCCGCCGATTTTAAACTCGTAGCCTCAAGTATAGCGTCGATCGATTCCTGTTTCGCCGACTCTATAAACCCGCACGTATTCACGACGACGGTATCGGCGTCGTCTGCGTTATTCGTAATTTCGTAACCAGCCTCGGCCAACGTCCCCATCATCACCTCGCTGTCAACGAGATTTTTGGGGCAGCCAAGACTGACAAATCCAACTTTTTTCATATAGTATCAGCCACGAACTATCACGAAAGCACACGAACAAAAGCCTTTTATTTTCGTGTCTTTTCGTGTTTGTTCGTGGCTTCCAAATCTTCCAACCAACCGTCGATCTCTGCTGACTCATCTCGCGACAAGTGCTTCTCACCGAACCGCACGCGGTTATATTTCTCGGTTATACTCACCACCTCGGCCATTCCGACCGCGTATGCAAACTCAAGCGGTGTTTGATGCAGTTCGCGGACGAACCCTTTAGATGCAAGCGTTCGCTGCGTGCGTTCATAGAATTCAACGAGCGATCGGCTCCGACGCGCAAAGAGCATTTCCCGGAGCCTTGTCCAAACTTTCCATTTTACCGCTTTTCGGTACAGCATCACAAACAGGAATATCACGGCAAGTATTAATGCAGCAGCCGCTACTGCCCATCCAACAGCGGCAACACTCGCAAAAGTGCCGCTGTCGCCACGCACTTCGGCCCACCATGCGGAGATAAAACTCTGTGCGTCACCCAGCCAGTTTGACGTTTTTATGTTGTAGTCCGAGACGCTTTTGCGAATCGAGGTAAACAGCGACCGCTGTTCCTGGTTATCGAATGCGACGAAATATTGTATCCAGATCATCTCGAGAGCTTCGAGATATTTGTTCATCGTGCCATAAATACCGGCAGTTTCGCCGCCCGGATTCTGGCCGCCTGCTGGTGTCGGGTCGAACGGAACCCAGGCGTCTTCATTGGGAAAATAGACCTCGACCCACGAATGGGCCTCGCGTTGCCTGACAACGTAAACATCCGCTGTCTCGTTGTATTCACCTTCCTGAAAGCCGTTTACAATCCGCGTCGCAATTCCCTGCGTCCGCAGCATTATCGCCATCGCGGTCGCGAAATATTCACAATGGCCCTCGCGGACATTGAATAAAAAGTCAGCAAGCGGCTGTTCACCGCCCGATTTTTGTTCGAGCGTATAACCGAAATCGTTCTTCAGGTGGTACTCGATCAATTGCGCCGCGTCGTAACGGTTAGTGGCCGTTTCGGCTACCTGCTCGGCACGCTCGGCGATACGCGGATCGAGCGTTTCCGGCAGTTGCAAATAATTCGACAGATTCGCCGGATACGGAGCACGGTCGCGCCGAAGCTCCGTTTCGGATGGCAGCTCAACATCAGACACGACTTTGTAAGTCGATCTCTCGCCGGAGCGCGGAAATGTTATCGAACCAAGCGAATCGACAAACAACGTAGTAAAATTAGCCTGAACCGCAACCGGCCGCGATAGGGAAAAAAGCACCTGAGTATCCAACGGCTCAAGATAGACCGTTTGCATAATCAGGCTGTCTCGTCCGGTCGCGTAGTCAACCTGTATCAAATCTCGTTCGCCCTTTGACCTCGGTTCCCGAACGCCCGGACGAGTTTTGGACCATGAACGGTTATCAAATGTGTCGAGCGCGATACCGCGCCATTTCAGTCGTTCGATAAGCTTTTCACGTCCTTCTTCGATGCGGACACGCATAACGATCTGGTTGTTCTGCTGAATGCTGCCAATACGACCGAGCTGGACCGAGTCAGAAAAACCCGAAAAGGTAGCAACACCGCCAAGTCCGCCACCGACGCCTGCACCGCCGACACGCGGCAGCAAAAAGAAAAGCGGCGTTGCAATCACGACGATCAGGATAACAAGCGTGATCGCCGTCATCGGAAGCCGGCGTTTGGGGACAACAGTTTGGATTTCCTCAGCGAGCGGACCGGTGTTTTTCTTCGCCTGTTCTGCGACGAACGCCCGCGTTCTCTTGACCTCCAACAGAATGATCGTCGCAACCATTATAAATACAAAGGCCACGAACGAGGCGAAATACAACGGGCTGATGCTCAGGCCCGCCGCAAGCAGGACCTGAAAAAACGCCATCACATACAAAAATATCCAGTCGCGGTCGCCTTTTTTCTGAAGCAGCTTTACCGCCGATAACGTCAGGATCAACCTTGCCAGAATCCCCGGCAACATTTCTTCGGTACTAGAAAAATGAAAAAAGTCCCATTGCCAAAGAACAAAATAGAACGGTATCGCCAGAACCGTTAGTATCGTCCCGACCGCCTCCGACAACTGCCACCGCGTGCTCTCCAAAAAGATCCCCGCTAAAAACACGACTCCAAATAGAACAACACCGCCCAACCCAAACGTCCCCGATATCCACAGCGATGCAAAGCCACAAAAAACAGCAGCATAAGAAAGGATTTTGAAGAGTCTTTCAAAGTTCATGCAAATAAAGATTGGCCTGCCTGTTTGATTATAAACATGTGTAAGAATGGTGTCTAAGAAATATCCTCTCCGTGTAGAGCGTTCGGAATAGACAAATTACGCGTTTCACTTTAATATTGGCTGGTATTTTTATCAGCCAATTTTTTTTGGCAAGTTTTCACCCTGACTCGCGTCTATTCGTATAACTTACGGGCAAGGTATTAGCCTATACTCGTTCGCTGGCAATCGTTTCTGAGTAGAATGAATCGCAACCACGTAAATCTAATTCTCGCTGTTGGAACCCTCGTTTTGGTGACGGCCTGTTTTTGCAAGCCAGACCGGCAGTCCGCTCCGACGACTGGTTCTGACGAACCGACGGTTTCAAACAACGCAAAGGCTCCGCAGCCTGACAATCGTAAAAGTGAAAAGGCTGACAAAGGCGACTTTCTGGTTGAGCATCTGGAGGTTTCCACTCCGCGTTACGTCGAGATCGACAAACAGGTCAAGGATGAAAAGCTGCTGACCAAGGCAGCCGAGCAACTCAATCGTTCGCTCAGTCTGCCGCACGACATTCCGCTCCGCACAAAGGATTGCAAGGAGATCAACGCCTACTACGACTCACGCGACCATTCGGTAACGATGTGTTACGAGCTGATGGAGTATTTCTTTAAGACCTTTAAGAGCGACGGCAGATCGGATGACGAGGCGTATAAGAAAATGTTCAGTGCCGTCAGGTTCGTGTTCCTCCACGAGATCGGCCACGCTCTGATCGACGGTTACAAGCTGCCGATAATGGGCGGTGAAGAAGATGCTGCCGACCGGTGTTCGTCTTTCATCAATCTAAAAGAACTCGGCGACGAAGGTGTCGAGGCCGTCTTTGCCGCGTCAGAGGCGTTCGCTATCGAATCGAAAAGTGCAACCGGAAAACGTAATCTGGCCGACGAGCATTTGCTGCAGGAACAGCGTTTCTATAACTCGCTCTGTATGATCTACGGTTCGAATCCGACGAAATATTCACGCATTCTTACTGACGGATTTCTGCCAAAGGAACGCGCCGTCCGATGCCCGACCGAATACCAGAGGACGGTTGACAGCTGGATAACGCTGCTGCAGCCCTGGAGAAAAAGTTAAGCAAACACATTTAGGAGACATAGATGCAAACCCTCAAAACTTTCTTGAAGCGAAATCAAAACATGATGAACGGTCTGGTCGCTCTTGCGATCATCGCTTCGATCGCACTCGGCTGTAACTGCGGCAAAAACATGGGCCTCGACGATCTGGGTAACGTCAGCAGCAACACCGCCGGAACCAAAGACAATCCGTTTGACGACAAAGCGGACGGCATTCCCGGTGACGATCTGTTAAACGCTCTCGTGAAAGAAACGACCGCCGACTTTGCATTCGCGATCAGTAATAACGATTTCTCAAAGATCCATGAAAAAGCCTCGACGGACTTCCAGAGTTCGATCAGCATCGAAAAGATGAAGAGCGAATTCAAGATATTTGTAGATCGAAAGAGCCGTTACCTGCCGAGCCTTGCAAAGGTGTCATCGACGAAGGCCGAATACTCAACCGCACCGGCTCTGCGAAGCGAGCAAGGGCTTGATATTCTGATGACCAAGGGTAAATTCGATACAAAGCCCAACGCAATCACCTTCGACTATGAATACGTAAAACGCGATGGACGCTGGAAGCTGTTAAAGCTGATCGTCAAGATGTAGTTCGGAGGAAGACTGGAGACTAGAGACGGGAGACAGGAGCGGTTTCGCTTTCTTGTCTCCCGTTTCTCGTCTCTGGTCTCTTGTCTTTTGCATTTTTCGGGTGTGAAAGCTAAAATTTGATTTTCAAAGAACCTATGAAGATCCACGAATATCAAGGCAAAGCCCTTTTAAAGGAATACGGCGTTCCGGTTCCGCGAGGCATTGTCGCGAGAACACCCGAAGAAGCCGAGGCTGCGGTGAAAGAACTAGGCACGGACATCGTTGTCGTCAAGGCACAGATCCACGCGGGTGGCCGTGGCAAAGGCGGCGGCGTAAAGCTTGCCAAATCGCCCGCGGAAGCAAAACAGATCGCGTCCGAAATGATCGGGATGCGGCTCATTACGCATCAGACGGGACCTGACGGACAATTGGTCAAAACGCTTCTCGTCGAAGAAGGCCTGCCTATCGATAAAGAGTTTTACCTGGGCATAACTCTAGACCGCGTTACCGGCCGCAACGTTTTTATGGCGTCGTCCGCAGGCGGAATGGACATCGAAAAGGTCGCCGAGGAAACGCCCGAACTTATCCTAAAAGAGACGATCGATCCGTCGGTTGGGCTTCGAGCGTTTCAGGCGAGAAAACTCGCATTTGGCCTCGGCATTCCGAACGACCTGATCAATCAGGCAGCGAAGTTCATGCTTTCGCTCTACGATGCGTTCGAGAAGATGGACGCTTCGATACTTGAGATCAACCCGTTCCTGCTTACGAAAGACAACCGTTTGATCGCACTCGACGCCAAGGTCAATTTTGACGACAACGCGATGTTCCGCCACAAGGACTTTGCCGCTCTGCGTGACCTCGACGAAGAAGACCCGCTTGAGATCGAAGCCTCGAAACACGACCTAAGCTACATCAAGCTCGACGGCAACATCGGCTGTATGGTGAACGGTGCCGGACTCGCGATGGCGACGATGGACATCATCAAACTGCACGGCGGCGAACCGGCCAACTTCCTCGATGTCGGCGGAGGTGCCTCACAGGAACGCGTCGAACAGGCGTTCAAGATATTGCTCGCCGACGAGAATGTTAAGGCCGTGCTGATAAACATCTTCGGCGGCATCGTCCGTTGCGATATGGTCGCAAGCGGCGTTGTCGCTGCGGCTAAGAATCTCGGCGTTTCCATCCCGATAGTCGCACGGCTCGAGGGAACGAACGTCGAAGCAGGCCGCGAAATACTCGCAAACTCCGGCATCGGCATCATCCCCGCAACCGGCATGACCGACGCCGCCGAAAAAGCCGTCTCCGCCGCCAACGCCGCATTTTGACTTGAGCAGTGGGCGTGGGAAGTCAGTACCGCCCGCGTAAGCCGGTGGCATGGCTTTCGATTGCAGAAAGCCCGCATTCCACTAAGCGCGAAACGACCAACTGCTTCTCTACAACAATCACGTTTTACAATCGGCAGCATTTCGCCACCTGCTTACGCAGGCGGTACTGACCTTTGGTTGCGACCACCGCAAAGCAACCATTCCTACAACTCACATCATCTTTTAGATTAGTTTTCAGACAAACCTTTTAAACAACAGGAAAATACAATGATGAAAAAAGTGATTCTTCTCATAGCAGTATTCGTGTGCGCGTTTTCGGGCCATTCACAGACGGCGCGACAGAATAAAACTCAATTCGCAAACGGCGTCGCCCGCACAACAAAAGCGGCAATAACAACAACGCTTCCGATCCGCCGGGTTATTCTCTATTCAAACGGCGTCGCTTATATCGAGCGACGCGGAATGGTCAGCGGCAACGCCGAGATCGACCTTTCATTCAAACAATCGCAGGTCGATGACGTTCTCAAATCAATGATCGTCCTCGACCTAGGTCAAGGCCGCATCGGCGCCGTCTCGTATAATTCATCGGCTCCAGCCTCAGCACGCACAGCGGAGATACCTTTTGGGGTTGATTCATCGACCGAGGAAGACGAGGGCGGAGCAAGCGGAATGGCCGGAGTCCTCGGTCAGCTTCAGGGTGCCCGCGTGATAGTCACTTCAACAAAAGGGACGGCAACAGGTTCGATCCTGACGGTCGAAAAGCGAAAAATTACGATCGCAAACGGCGAAAAAGAAAGTGCGACAGGAAACGGTTACGTGTTGGTCGTCGCCTCGGAAACCGGCGATATCACGGCCTTCGATCTTGCGGATATTCGATCCGTGAAACTGCTGGAAGAAGGCACTCGCCGCGACATAAACGAATTTGCGAACGCGACCGCTTCAACACGCCGACGTGATGCAAAAACGATTAGCGTCACAAGCCAGGGCACAGGTCAACGGGAAATGGTGGTTAGTTACATTGTCGCTGCTCCAATATGGAAAACAACGTATCGCGTCGTGCTCGACACCGAAGGCAAGCCATTCTTTCAGGGTTGGGCGATAGTCGATAACGTCAGCGACGAAGACTGGCGCGGCGTGCAGCTATCGCTCGTTTCCGGCTCGCCCGTCTCGTTTATCCAGAACCTGCAAAAACCGTTATATCGATATCGACCGATAATTCCAATTCCGGAAGACCTAAACCTCGATCCGCAGATTTACGACGCGGACGAGCGTGTCGGATATGGTTCAGGATCGGGCATCGGCAATGGTAGAGGAACGGGATACGGAGCGGGAAGCGGCGATGTTAGCATTGACGGGGCAAGCAGTCTGGGGAACAACTTCATGGCTGGAGCCGTCACATCCCTCAGCGATGCTCTAAAAATGGAGGCTAGCGGCGTAAAGACCGCAGCGACCGGTAACGAACTTGGCGACCTGTTTGAGTATCGTATCGACGATTCTGTGACGGTTGAGCGAAATCGCTCGGCGTTGATCCCGATAGTGCAGACGCAAATGGCAGGCGAACGCGTTTCAGTTTATAACGAGGCCGCGCGGGCAGACAGGCCGATGGGCGGAATGATGCTCGAAAATACGACACCGTTGACTTTTGAGGGCGGAAGCATGACAGTACTCGACCGCGACGCTTACGCTGGCGAAGCCTTAATGGAACGGTTAAAACCCAAAGAAAAGAGGCTGATCTCATACGCCCTCGATCTTGGCACACGTGTCAGCATCGAGAACAATAACGACATTCAGCCGGTTAGATTGATCAAGGTCGTGGACGGCGTTTTTCAGGCACATTATTTTCGCCACGATCAAAAGACCTACAAGGTGACAAACCAGACCGACCGGAAAAAGGTGATCTACATAGAACATCCGGTCAGAAAAGATTGGGGGCTTGCTGACAACTCTGCGAAACCCGAGGTCACTACTGATCGATATTATCGCTTCCGTGTCGAACTCGAACCGTTTGCACAAGTGACAGTTCCCGTAATCGAACGGCTTGGATTAATGGATTCGTATCAGCTTTCGAGCTTTTCACGCGACCAATTAGATCTTTTCATTTCCCGCAATTACATCGATGCCGCAACTCGCGGGCGACTCGAAAAATTGATCGAACTGCGGCAGCAGATCAACCAAGTTGGTGTTCGACTGCAAGTCTTTCAGCAGGAAGAGCAACGCATTACAGAGGACCAGAAACGCCTGCGCGAAAACATAGAGGCCCTCGCCAAGACTGCCGAGGCAAAAGCCTTGATCGTTCGTTACATCGCGAAAGCCGGCGAACAGGAAACGCGTATGGAACAGATCGAAACCGAGCGAAAAGCTGCGCAGGCAGAGAAAGAAAGGCTCGAACGCGAACTGGCAACGGAAATCAAGAATTTCGAGATGCAGTAAGTCAGTACCGCCCGCGTTAGCGGGTGGCAGGTTGCGACGCGCAGCACGACCAGCATCATCCGGATATCTTGTTCATCGAGTTCCCGCCACCTGCTTACGCAGGCGGTACTGACCTGTGCCTCCTACAACCTCAGACTTTGATAAAGATTCGCCTTCGATAAAGCAGCCACATTAGGAAGAGCCAGAAGAGGATAAAGCAGATGGCGTAGGCGAGCGAGGCGTTGGTGGGCGAGGCCCATGAGAGGAATAGGTTGTTGAATATCCATTGCTGGAGCGAGATGGTCGGCTGGACGGCAAGCCCGGTCGAGCTGACAATCGGGCCGTCCGTTGTCGCAACCTTTATCAAGCCGAGCATGCGGGCAACGATGCCGGAAAAGACGAACAAGGCGAGAGCGTTAACACCGAAGATCACAAATGGCTTTGACCATTTTTTGTAGCCTTTGATGTCGATCAGGTAATAGCAAACCGCGAGCGTCAACAACGCGAGGCCTGTTGTGTAAACGACATACGAGCTTGTCCAGAGCGACTTGTTGAGCGGGAACAGCAAGCTCCACGACCAGCCGATGGCGAGAAGAATCGTGCCGAAGAAAAAGAGGCCGACGGCCTTGTTTAACGATGAATGATGAATGATGAATGATGAATCTGAACCTTCATCCTTCATCCTTCCGCCTTCATCCTTTCGCTGGAGCCACGTTCCTGCCAACACACCCGATAGCGTTGTAACTATCGCGGGAATTGTTGAAAGAATTCCTTCCGGGTCGAAGACTTTTGCCGAACGCCAGATGTGGGCTTCGGTCAGGATCGTGCGGTCGAGCCATGCGGCAAGGTTGCATGCTTTGTCATCGACGGTCGTGATCTCGCATCCGGGAACCGGAACAGCGGTCATCAGCAGCCAATAAACCAAGAGCAACGCAACGCCGATCAATGTTTGCTGTTTCCAGCTTGTGTGCAAAAAGATGAGCGAGACGATCAAATAACAAACCGCGATGCGTTGGAGCACTCCGGGAATGCGCATTGTCGAGAAGTTGTACCAGACGAACGCGGTTCCCGCGAAATAAAGAATGAGAACGGTTAGAGCGGCAACTCCGCCGACAATCGCGGCGATTTTCTTTTTGTCTATAAGATAGAAAAAGAGAGCCGCCGAAAACGCCAACATTATCAGCAGCTTGACGATCTGCGGCAGGCCCGTTTCGCCAAAAACGAAAAACGGGATCATCGACATCAATATGCCGAGAGCGAAAATCTTTGCGGCACGCGTGACGATCTTCCAATAAACGTCACGAGTTATGCCGTCAGCAACACGTTTGCCCAAAGCCATCGGAATCGCGACGCCTACAATGAAAAGAAAAAACGGAAAAACATAATCGGTCGGCGTAATGCCGTGCCATTCGGCATGTTTGAGCGGCCCGTAGATCGCCGACCACGTTCCCGGATTATTGACCAGCACCATTCCGGCGATGGTCAATCCCCGGAAGACATCGAGCGAAACTAGGCGTTGTGGTGCGGTTTCTGACATTAAAAGAAATGATTCAGCCACGAAATTACACAAAATAACACGAAAATCATAGCCAACATTTCGTGTGCTTCGTGTCGTTTAGTGGCTACATTCTTTGTCGCTTACATCTTTTGAAGCACACTGACTGCTTCAACCCAAGCTATAACATATATGACGGAAGTTCTTGAACCGACCATTTATTGCCGTCCGGGTCGTTAAAATATACAAATTTGCCCCATTCCAATTCCACTATGTCGGTGACATCGATGCCGCGTGAAAGCAATTCTTTGTGGGCTTCGTCAGCACTCTTGACGACCACCTGTATCATGTCCATCGATCCGGGTTCCATTTCAGTCAGTCCTGTACCGATACAGATGGAACACGCCGAGCCGGGCGGTGTGAGCTGCACAAAACGCAGATCGTCGTTAACCTGATGGTCGTGATCGGCGTTAAAACCGGCCTTTACATAAAAATCTTTTGCCCGGTCAACATCCGTCACCGGCACTGCTATTAGTTCGAGTTTAAAGTCCATAAATTATTACTCCAATGAAAGTTTACCAGCCCATTCGCTCTCGCAAACGCATGATATGTGCGGTGTGATGCTGCGAGTGCCATGCGTATAGCCCAAGCACCGATTCGAGCGTCCAGTTCCCTGTTTCCGGGTGCCGGAACTCGCGGGTAAAATCTGCATCTGACATCTTTTTCAACAGTTCCGTCCAGCGGGCATGAATGCCGACAATTATCGCGAGCGATACATCTACCGGCAGACGGCTGTCGGCAAGCTCGGCCCAGCGGTCTTCGTAATATGGCCTGATAGTTGGCGTTTCGTCCTCGGTCAAGGCGAGCTTAAAACGGCAGAGCGAATTTATGTGACTGTCGGCAACGTGATGAACGGTCTGTCGAAGCGTCCAACCGCCATCGCGATACGGCGTGTTGAGCTGTTCGTCAGATAAACCATCGACCGCGGCCGTTAGATTTGTTGGCAGGTTCGCGATCGAGTTGATATTTTCGCTTCGCGAAGAATAACTTGAAAGCTCAAACTTGCCGATCGGAAATCTTGGGTCTTGTTCCATAAATGTAGAACAGGCTGTCAGCCTGTTTGCCGGAGCGACAGACTGAAGTCTGTCGTACCTCAACCGTAGTAAACGTCTTCGAACCGCGTGAATTGTTTTAGGAACGCGAGCTTTATAGTATCGGTCGGGCCGTTACGCTGTTTGGCGATTATCAGTTCGGCGATGTTTTGCTCGTTTTCCGGAATTTCGTCCATGCTTTTCGCATAGTAATCCTGGCGAAAGATGAACGCAACCACGTCAGCATCCTGTTCGATCGAGCCTGATTCACGAAGGTCGGACATCATCGGCCGCGGCGGGTTACGAGCCTCGGGTGCACGCGAAAGCTGCGAAAGAGCGATGACCGGAACCTGAAATTCTTTTGCAAGCGATTTCAAGTCGCGTGAGATCTGCGAGACTTCCTGTTGACGATTTTCGTTTCGCCGAGTGCCGCCGCCCATCAATTGCAGATAATCGACAACGATCAGATCGAGACCTTTCTGCTCGACCGCTAAACGTCGCAGCTTTGCACGCATTTCGAGCACCGAAATTCCCGCCGTGTCGTCGATGAATAGCTTTGTATCAGAGAGTTCGCCAATCGCCTCGGCAAGCCGCGGCCAGTCTTTGTGTGCGAGTTGTCCGTTGCGTAGATTACGAGCGTCGATCGAAGCCTGAGAACTCAACATACGCATCAGGAGCTGCTCTTTCGACATTTCGAGCGAAAAGAAAGCGACGATGGCACGCTCGCGGACGGCGGCCTTTTGGGCAATGTTCAGCACGAGAGCCGTTTTGCCCATCGATGGGCGAGCCGCGATTATTATCAGGTCGCCGCCCTGCAAGCCTGACGTTAAATTATCGAGATCGCGAAAGCCCGTTGCCAGGCCTGTCAGGGCGTGTGACTCGCGTTTATAAAGCTCTTCGATCTTTTTGAAAACGTTCTCGGCTATCGGCTGGATCGGCGAAAACCCTTCGCGTGCCTTTTGCTCGGCTAGCGAAAATATCATCTGCTCGGCACGGTCGAGAACGATCTTTGCATCCTCTTCTTCTTCGAGTGCTTCGCTCGTTATCTGGTTGCAGGTTCGGACCAGGTCACGCATCATCGCTTTTTCGCGGACAACATTAATGTAATCGCCAACGTCCGAAAAATGCGGCAGGCCGTAGGTAAGATTTGTGATCGTTGCAACGCCGCCGATCGCCTCGACCGAGCCTTCTTTTTTCAGCTCTTCGCCGATCAGGATCGGGTCGATGCGTTTCGAGGCCTCGAACAACGCGATCATCGCGGCAAAGATGCGGCGGTGCAAAGGCGAATAAAAATCCTCGGGCTTTAGATGTTCGAGAGCCTGTGTGACGAGCGTGTTGTCGAGCAAAATCGCTCCCAATATCGCACGCTCGCTGTCCTCGCTCGACGGCAGCGGGCGTTCCAAAAATTGTTCGCGACGTGCTTCGGGAAATGCAGCCATATATGGTCAATTGTCCGCGATCAACGATTTCGGGAGTGCATCGATCTGCGGAAAAGCGGTAGCAAATTGTTTGAATTTCTGTCTCAATCGAGACCGGAAATGTAAGTCAGATGATACACGCGTAACGAGTTGGTAACAACGTTAAGAATGCTGATTTTTTACTGGGGTTTTTCGTTGATTTGAGGAAGAAAAAGACCGCATTCAGTTATCCCGAATGCGGTCAGCAATTTACGAATTGCAAAAAATTATTCCGCAGCCGTTTCTTCCGTCTCCGATTCAGTCGTCGGTTCTGTCGCTGCTTCTTCAGTTTCAGCCTTCGCTTTTCGCGGTTTCTTTTCTGCCTTTGCTTCCACTGCTTCACTGGCTTCGGCGGTGACCGCAACCGGCACTTCAAGCGTGACGTCGCGGTGCAGTTTTACCTTGACGGTATATTCGCCGGTTTCCTTGATCGGATCCCTGAGCACGATCTTTCGGCGGTCGATCTCGTAGCCTTTTGCCTGAAGCTCATCCGCAATGTCCATCGATGTGACGGAGCCGAAAAGCGTTCCGCCCTCGCCCGCTTTACGTTCAAAGGCAAGCGAAATGGTTCCCATCTGTTCTTTCTGTGCTTCGGCGGTCGAGCGTTCCTCGGCGGCACGTTTCAATAAAGCCGTGCGTTCCTGGTCGATCTGCTTGACGTTGCCCTTGGTCGCAAGCGACGCCAAACCCTGCGGCAGCAAATAGTTACGGGCATAACCGGCCTTGACCTTTACGATCTCGCCGCGGCCACCGACGGCTTCAATATCTTCTCTTAATAAAATGGTTGTGTTTGCCATACTTTCCTTGAGCGTCAAGAACCCGGTCGCTATCGCTCGCGGTTCTGACATATGATCCCGGTCGCTGCTGCTTCCGGTTCTGACAATTTATTCCGATACGAACGGCAGTATTGCCATCATACGAGCGCGTTTTATCGCGGTTGCGATACGCCGCTGATCCTTTGCTGTGATGCCGGAAATACGTCTCGGCATAATTTTTCCGCGTTCCGGAATGAACTGCCGCAAATAATCGACATCTTTCCAATCCACGTAATCAGGGATTACTTGCCGCGGACGGCGTCGTTGAAATCGTCGCGGCATTTTGTCGCCAAACGCGTCTTCGCCAATTGGTTCCCTATCGACGGGAGCATCCATATCTCTTTCTGCCATAATTCTTCTCCTCGAGCTTTAAGCCTGAGCCTCCTCGGTCGCTTCCGGTGATTCGTCCGAATTGCGGAAACGAGCACGCTGGGCTGTACGCTTTTCACGTTTCGCCTGCATTTTGTCCGCTTTTTTCCGGTCCTCGTCAACCCGAACGGTCATATATCGCATAACCATGTCGTTTACACGCATTCGACGTTCGAGTTCTAATATCTCCTGGCCCGATCCTTCGATCTCGAAAAGCACATAGTGACCTTCGTTCTTTTTGTTGATAGGATACGCAAGATTGCGCATACCAATATCATCCAGACGTACAACAGTGCCGCCTTCTTTTTCGATCAGTTTCCCGACCGCTTCGTTTAGAGTCGTGATCTTGTCGGCTGCCGTTTCCGGATCGACGATATACATCACTTCGTATGTTCTATTTGCCAATTTCTTTCCTCCTTTTGGCTTTCGAGCCTCGACAATTTTGAGCCGAAGCAAGAAGGTTCCTCGTTATTTCATGAATCGATATTCGTTATTTCGATTCACGATTCACGATTCACGTTAAATTCCGCCATTGCACGTTCGACTCCGTCGGTTACGACGGTGCGGACGGCGTCGGCACATATTTTCAAAATATCTTCCAGCTCGACTGCTTCGCTTTTCGCGAAATTTTGCAGCACGAAATCCTTTGCGTTCGCCACCGGATGCTCGGGCAATATCCCGATCCGCAACCGAGCAAAATCGCTCGTCCCCAAACAATCGATTATTGACCTCAAACCATTGTGCCCGCCGTGCGAGCCCTTTGGCCTGATCCGAACCTTTCCGAACGGCAATGCCAGATCGTCAGAGATCACCAACAGTTTTTCAATACCGCGGGCCTCTTTATTGAGCAGGCATTTCACCGCTTCGCCGCTCAGGTTCATGAACGTCTGCGGCTTTACCAACTCCGCCATTTCGCCGCCGCAGATGACGGCTCGCCCGACCAACGAACGACACTCATCGCGTTTGATCTGCGACTGCTCATCACGAGCGATCAGATCGGCGACCATGAAACCCAGATTATGCCGGGTTCGTTCATACGCCGGACCCGGATTGCCGAGCCCGACTATCAGCCAGTTGCCTGGAGTTCCAACTTCAGTTGGCATTTCTTAAAGATCGCCCGCTAAAGCGGGTACTCCAAACTGTTATTCCTTGCCGCCTTCGTCTTCTGCAGCAGCAGGAGTTTCGCCTTCTTCGCCAATGACTCCGGGTTCGGCACCTTCTTCAATCTGCGGTTCGAGAACTTCTTCCTTAACTACCACGATCGAAGCGACAACGGTGTCAGGTGCGTCGTGAATTTCGATTCCTGCTCCGACCTTAAGATCGGAAACGTGTATCGCATGTTCGGCGGTCAGGTCCGAAATATCGACCTCGATCGAATCGGGTGTGTTCGCCGGTTCGCACAAAACCTTGATCTCGCGCATCGCTTGTGCAAGAACGGCACCTTCTTCCCTTAGAGCTTCCGGCTCGCCGGTAAGATGGATCGGAACGGTCATTTCGATCTTTTCACCCTTCGCAAAACGTCGAAGATCGGCGTGTATCAAACGGCCGTGAACCGCATGGATCTGCCGGTCCTGGAAGATCACGTCATTAATGCCTTCGCCCGCGATGTCGAGCGAAAACACAGTGTTGACACCGGAATCGGTCCGAAGAATCGCCGCCAGATCTTTTAGATTGGCGGTCGCCGCAACGCTTTCGGTTCCGCCGCCGTAAACGACAACAGGGATTTTGCCTTCCTGACGCAAACGACGGTTAATGCCCTTGTTGCCGATCTCTTTCTTTTCAGCTTTTACAACAAATTTTTCAGCCATAACTTTCCTGTGTACGACAGACTGTTAGTCTGTCGATTTCAACAGGCTGGACAGCCTGTTGTACTTTTTAAATAAACAGCGACGAAACGCTGGTCTCGTCATGAATCGATTTGATCGCCGAGGCGAGCAATTTTCCTACACTCAAGATCTCGATCTTTCCGCCCTCGACCAGCGGGAATCCGTTCTGTTCGACCGGAATGGTGTTGGTCACGATCACTTTTTTCAGATACGAATTGGTAATATTATCAACCGCCTTTCCTGACAAAACAGCGTGCGTAAAGCACGCATAAACCTCATTAGCGCCGGCCTCGTGCAGAGCCTTTGCGACCTTGCAGATCGTGCCGCCGGTGTCGCACATATCATCGACTATCAAACAGTTTTTGCCATTTACGTCACCGACGATGTTCATTACATCGGCCTCGTTCGCACGTTCACGACGTTTGTCGCAAAGAGCGAGTCCGGCATCGAGCCGTTTTGCGTACGCACGAGCACGCTCGGCTCCGCCTGTATCAGGCGCGACCACGATCAGGTTCTCGATCGGATTCGCCTTAAAGTATTCAACCACGATAGGTGCCGCATAAAGGTGATCGACCGGAATATCAAAAAAACCCTGTATCTGTGCGGCGTGCAGATCGATCGTCAAAATGCGGCTTGCACCGGCTTTTGTTATCAAATTCGCGACCAGCTTTGCAGTTATCGGAACACGCGGACGATCTTTTTTGTCAGATCGAGCGTAACCAAAATAAGGAATCACCGCCGTCACTCTCTCCGCAGATGCACGGACGAAGGTGTCGATCATTATCAACAACTCCATCAAATTCTGGTCGGTCGGCGGACAAGTCGGCTGAACTATGAAAACATCCGAACCGCGTACGTTCTCGCCGATCTGAAAGTTAAACTCGCCGTCCGAAAACCGGTCCGTGCTCGCCTTTCCCAGATCGCACGACAGATGTCCGCAGATCTCCTCGGCAAGATCTATATGAGCATTGCCCGAAAATATTTTGATGTTTCCTGTTACGCTCATATTCCTGAGTGAACCCAAAACAAAAAGCGGACAATCTGTAAACAGACCGACCGCTCCGATAACGCGAAAAGTGGCTGGGGCGGAAGGGATCGAACCTACGAATGCCGGATCCAAAACCCGGTGCCTTACCACTTGGCGACGCCCCAAGACTTTTTTCTTGAGAAACTTATCGGAAACGGCTAGAACACCTGTTTGAGTGCCTCGCGATACTCGAGTCGCGAGATAGCCGCTACGGCAAAACTTCGCCAGTTGGGTTTGTCCCCAAGGGCTTTCAGTGCTGTTTGCCGTGTCTCTTGATTGTCAAAAATTCCAAAAACGCTTGCACCGCTGCCGCTCATTGCGGCCCTTACGGCACCAAGTTCGAGAAGCCTGTCTTTCACATCACCGATCTCGGGATACATCGAAAAGACCACTTTCTCAAAGTCGTTATCAAGATCGAGGGCGTTAATATCGCCCTTTTCAGCCTGAAAACGACAATTGAGAAGAATACGTTCGGATTCGCCCGATGTCAAGCGATGGACCTCCAATAACCGAAAGGCTTCGGCAGTCGAAACTGCAATATTGGGCGTAACAACGGCAATGTCCGAAAGCTCAATGTCACCAATCGATTCGATCTCCGTTCCATGGCCTATTCCGATCGTGGTTCCTCCGTAAAGAAAGAAGGGCACGTCCGATCCGAGCGTTGCGGCCAGTTCGTGCAGTTCGTCGCTAGACGCACCTATCGACCAGAGTTTGTTCAACCCAAACAACGCGACCGCTGCGTTCGACGAACCACCACCAAGCCCGCCGGGCGAAGGGATAATTTTTTCGAGATAGATCGCCGCCCCTTTGTCGATGGCAAATTTTGCCTTTAATGCATTTGCGGCCTTAAATATAAGATTTTGCTCGTCAGTCGGAACAGTTTTATCCGAACATTGCAGGCTAAGCTGATCGGCAGCTGTAAAGGTTATCGTGTCGCACAGCGAAATAGTCTGAAAGATCGTGCAAATGTCGTGAAAACCGTCCGCTCGTCCATTCAGCACTTTTAAGCCGAGGTTTATCTTTGCAAATGAAGGCAGGACGAGTTTTGGCGACACTTGAATATGATAGGTGTGAGACGTTCAAGTGTAAAGAAGGTCAGAACCGGGAGCGATAGCGACTGGGTTCC
>CAZSEL010000012.1:0-100018 GCA_964605905.1 uncultured Chloracidobacterium sp.
CCGTCCGCCCATCACCATTGAAATCCACCACATTCTGCACCGGTGCCACCGGGCCGGCGGTCACCGAAACATCATCGATCCCGACTTGCTCATCGTTGCCGGCAGCATTTGTTGTAATGACACGAACCTCGACCAGCGCCTGATTATTAGCTCCGGCCGGAAGTTCAAGATTCAATGGAGTAACCTGCGTAGCCGTGCCGCCCGTGGTTGCATCGGCGATGTATCCGCCCGTCACCGAAGCATAATCGCCTGTTCCGCCGACTCTGAATTGGACATCCACCTGCTGCGTCGCATCGTCAGCCGAACCGTCAATGTCTCTTACATTGCACGAAAACTGAATATTCGATTGGGCTGTCGTGTTCAAATGAAACACCAAATGCGGAACATCCGCCGTACCCGAGCCCTGCAACGCAACAGTCGGATTCGCGATCGTGTCGAATTCAGTAACGCCGCCGGTAGCGAATGTATCAGGATTTGTTTGGTTGGCATTTACATCAACCGGCGTCCCGGAACCGTTCGCCAATATCGTCCGCGGATCGGTCCCCGTAACGGTCGTTAGATCGTCGCCGCGATATCCGATAACACCGGGAACAGCGCTCCAATCATCATTCGTAGTTATCAGGTTTGTGGTCCAGTTCTGACTAAAAGGCAATGTTTGCGGCGTGTTGTTCAATTCGTTCACATTGTCTTTGCGCACGCCCGAAACAAAGGCCGCGTTCAAACAAAGCGCTGCAATAAAACAGATCGGCTTTCTAAACAGCTTCATAAATTCTCCTTGTAATACAATGGCCATGTATTGGCACAACCGAAATCTCGTTCGTTTTGTTGTGAAAAGCAACCTACAACTACAAACGTCAACCTAATTTCTATGACTTTTTTGAAATTTCGACATTAGATTAGCACAATCATTCCCTAAAATCGGGTTAAATACGCGTTAACACAATTTTTTTGGCGGAGCCACTTTTTCTTTGTTAAAATCTTAACTAAAGAACTAATGAAGCCGCGATTCTCCAACCATCTCGTTTTCTTAATCATTGCGATGATCGCAGTTCATTGTTGCAGTGCCGCATTTGGACAAGTCCCAACACCTACGCCGGCCGAGGACACCGAGGTGATTAGCGTCGATACGGAGCTGATCGACGTTCCGGTTGTTGTTACGGACCGTTCCGGCAAGCCTGTTCTGAATCTAAAAAGAACGAATTTCACGGTCTTCGAGGATGGTAAACAACAGGACGTTACGGAGTTTTCCGCGACGACCGCGCCTTTCGAGGTTGCTTTGCTGCTCGACACATCCGGCTCAACGCGGGCTGATCTCGATCTGATAAAACGCTCGGCTCAGGTTTTTATCGATTCTATGCGTCCGGGCGACAGGGTTGCTCTTATCTCGTTCGGCCAGCGAGACGAATCAGGCAGCTCGTCAATTCCCCATATCGTTTCACCGCTTACCGCCGATAGAAAAGAATTGCGATCCGCCCTTGAGCGTGTCACAACCAGCAATGGAACTCCGTATTATGACGGGCTTTTAGCGATCGGCGAAAAAATATTCACAGAACCCGCGAAACAGGACAAGATAAGCCGACGGGCGATCGTGGCACTAACAGACGGCGTCGATTCAACTAGCGCAGTCGAATTTGAAGAGGCTCGTGAGATGCTCGACGCCGAGGGCATCGTCAGCTATTTTATCCGTGTCGATACGAGGGAATTTTTCGAGTCAGACCTGCTCGGCGATTGCCAAAGCGCAATTCGTTTTTCGCAGGCCCAGATACGCAGATATTACCGGGCGGTCGGCTCACGCAGCAACGAAAAGGCGGCAAATTTTTGCCAGCTTGGCGATTTTGAACGGCTTGCGGTAAGCAAAGCTCTTTACGAACTAGCCGATATGCAGATGAACAATCTGGCCCAAACCTCCGGCGGCAAGGTCTTCCCCGTTGGCGATCTTTCAGAGGCCCGAAGTGCGTTTCAGAAAGTTGCGGCTGAGATCGGCACAAACTACAGCCTGGGATATTATTCCTCTAACGAAAAAAAAGACGGGCGTTATCGTAAAATTCGTATCGAGCTAAAAGGCTTGCCCGCCGGCTCAAAAGTCCGCGCCCGCGAGGGTTACACGGCGAAGACCAACTAGCGAATCAATTCGATCTTGCAGAGATCGAATGCCGCCCAATTTTTGTCAGCAGTAACCGCTGTCGCATTTTCCTGCATTGCTAACGCCAAACAGGCACGGTCACCCAACGAAAGCCCGAGATGTTTTGTCAGAGATCGAAGTTCAGCCACCTTTTTAGATTGTTCAGCGTTGAATTCGATAATATTCAAATCAAGTTCGGCCAAATTCTCCAGTGCTTCCTCAATCGTCGAGCCGCGTTCCAACATTTTCGTCAAAACTTCTGTGGCGTTAATTCGGCTCACTGAAGAATTGTCGAGAATTTGCTCGACTCTTTCTTTCCAGTTTCAATAAACATCAGCGCCAATATCGCCGATGCATCTAAAACGTAATCACTCATTCTCGGCCTCACGCCGCCGCTCCGCTATAAACTCATCAACGACTGAAACGCCTGGCTTTATGTATTTTTTCATTCTTTTCTGAACACGCCGGACGCGCTCATTTGCGCTGGGCAGTATCCGCACCGATCCGTCCTGCACTCGGAATTCAACATCGTTCCCGGCTTCGAGATCCAATTCTTTCATCACCTGCGGCGGCAGCTTAACCCAACCGTCTGACTCTATTTGAGATTGTAGGACACTCATCTTTTTTTCCTCTACGATTGCATTGTAGCAGATATAGAAATCCGCTACTTGTCCGAAAATTATGGAGTTTTCACAAACTAGCGAATCAATTCGATCTTGCAGAGATCAAGTTTTGCCCAACTCTTGTCGGCGGTTACGGCAGTGGCATTCTGGTGAATAGCCAAAGCTAAACACGCACTATCGCCTAGCGAAAGCCCGAGGTGTTTTGTGAGCGGTCGCATCTGGGCAGCCTTTAATGCTAATTCGGCTTCAAAATCGACGACCTCTATTTCGAGGGCAAAAAAGGATTCCCATATCTGTTCTGAATCCAACCCGTCTTCAAGAAGTTTTGAGAATACTTCACAAAGGTTTACTGCTGAGATAAGAGGCTCGGATTTGTCGAGCAGCAACCGGACATGCTTTTTGCCCGGTTCGTTATAGAAAACGGCAAGAATCGCAGAGGCGTCAAAAACGCGCTTAGTCTTTTGTCGCTTCATCGCGTCTTTCCTTTATAAATTCATCGACTATTGATCGGCCGGGTCTAATGTGATCCTTCATCATCTCGTCGATTCGTCGAAAGGCTTCGTCGCGGGTTGTGATGCGCAAACTTCCGTCCTTGACCGTCAGCGTGACGTTTGTCCCGACCTTTATCCCCATCGCCTCGCGCATTTTCGCGGGGATTACGATTCTTCCGCCCTCAGTGACTTTTGTTTTTACCGATTGCTGTTCCATACTATATTTGAAAATACCACGTTTGGAGATAAATGTCATTATCCTTGAGACATGGCATTAGGGCGGAAAAATGGCAGAAGCTAAATTCAATAGAATTTGTTTGGTAGTTCTTGATTCGGCGGGTATTGGTGAAATGCCAGATGCCGCTGCTTGGGGCGACGCGGGAGCCGACACTCTGGGAAACATTTTCAAAAGCCGAACGGTTAGCGTGCCTAATTTGCAGAGACTTGGACTTGGGAACATTCGTCCGCTTGAGGGCGTTCCGGCTGAAACTGAGCCTACCGGCTCGTACGGCAAATGCACGCTCAAATCGAACGGCAAAGACACGACAACCGGGCATTGGGAAATGGCAGGAATCGTGCTTGTGGAAGCGTTTCCGACCTTTCCCGAAGGATTTCCTCCCCGGATAATCGATCAGTTTGTTGCCGAAACCGGTGTACCCGGTGTACTCGGAAACATTCCGGCGTCGGGAACCGAGATAATCAAGGAACTTGGTGAGGAACATTTATCAACCGGCAAACCGATCGTTTATACGTCTGCCGATTCGGTATTTCAGATCGCCGCGCACGAAGAAATAGTCCCGATCGACAGGCTCTACGAGATGTGCAAGATCGCTCGACGAATTTTGGATAACGAGGACCGCGTTGGGCGGGTGATCGCTCGGCCATTTCTTGGAACCAACGCCGCAGATTTCAAGCGAACCGAGAACCGTCACGATTACGCCGTGCCGCCGCCGAGCGAAAACCTGCTGCCGCTTTTGAAAAATGCCGGCCTTGATGTCGTTTGTATAGGCAAGATTGCTTCGATCTACGATTCGATGGGAGTCACCGAAGACCTGACGGCTAAAAATAACGAACAAACAATCGATCAAACGATCAACGCTCTGAACGCCGATTCGCACGGTTTAATATTCAGTAATTTGGTCGATTTTGATATGCTTTACGGCCACCGTCGCGACACTGAGGGTTACGCAAAAGCACTCGAGCATTTCGACAACCGCCTGCCCGAAATATTCGCCGCGATGTGTGACGACGATCTACTGATCCTAACCGCCGACCACGGCAACGACCCGACGTTCCCAGGCAGCGACCACACTCGAGAATATGTCCCGCTGCTCGTTTACGGCAAACGCGCAACACCCGGCGTTGATCTCGGAACACGAGGCTCACTCGCCGATATCGGACAGACCATCGCGGAAAATTTCGGCGTCGAATTGAACGATGGCGAGAGCTTTATCAATCTGATCTAAACCGATGTTTGAAAAAATTCGCGACAAGATAAGGGAGAATGTACGTGCATTAAATTATGTAATGACCATTCACGCCGAAGAAGAGATGGAAAACGACGGCCTCTCAATTCTTGACGTCGAGCAAGCAATTCTTAATGGCACTATTGTTGAGCGACAATCCGATATCGAGACGACTGAATCAAAATATGCGATTGTCGGTAAAACATTTGATGACACAAATATAGTAGTTGTGGCAAAATTAGCAATTACAGGTAACGGTAATAATTACTGTATATCGAGAAAAAGATGAGTACGAAAACTGACGAAAGCCTTTGTGATATATGTGGAAAAGCTCCAGCCAGAATTATCCATGTCACAAAGAGCTATGGAAACGGTGACGATTTATTGGTAATCGAGAATGTCCCGGTCATCTCGTGTCCCGCTTGCGGCGAAAGTTACCTTACTGCAGCGACTCTCCGCGAAATAGATAATATAAAACGTAACCGAAGCAAGATCGCCACTTCTAGACCTGTGCCGGTCGCCGTTTTCGCATGAGTACGGGCTAGTCTGTTACGCCTTCCCGATGTCTCGTCGGTACTGCATTCCCGGCCAGGATATTTTTCCGGCAGAGTGATATGCCCAGGCAATTGCGGTTTCGAGGTCGTCGCCTACCGAGGTGACGCCGAGAACGCGGCCGCTGGACGTGAGAAAGGAGGAAGGATGAGGGATGAAGGATGAAGTATCGGAACTACCGCTTCGAACTGCGTCGTTGTCGAAGATGGTTCCTGAGTGGAATATTTCGATGTCTTTCATTGCGGCGTCTTCCAAACCGATTATTTCGTCTCCGGTTCGTGGTTTTCCGGGGTAGCCTTCGGCGGCGAGGATGATGCAGGCAGAACTTCCCTTTCGCCATTTGATCGGAAAATCGGCAAGTCTCGATTCAAGCATTGCTTCGCAGATTTCGCCCAGATCGCTTTCCAGACGCACAAGTATAGCCTGAGTTTCCGGGTCGCCGAATCGGACGTTGTATTCGAGCAGCATCGGCCCGTCTTCGGTCATCATCAGGCCAAGAAACAGGATGCCTCGAAACGGAAAGCCTTCGGCTTTGCAGCCGGCGAGCGTCGGTTTGATCATCGTTTCGACGATCTCGGCTGTTTGCTCCGCCGACAAAAGCAAGTCGTCCGTGATCGTTCCCATTCCGCCCGTATTCGGGCCGGTGTCGCCCTCGCCGATTCGCTTGTGGTCGCGAGTCGGCGGCATAAGGGCGAAACTCTCGCCGTCGCAAAACATTATCAGCGAGACCTCGCGACCATTAAGACATTCTTCGAGCACTATCGTCGCAGCAGCTTCCTCGCCGACCAGATCGCCTAGCCCTTTTATCGCTTCGATAGCTTCGCTTCGGTCCGCTGCAACTACCACGCCTTTTCCGGCGGCAAGCCCGTCGGCTTTGACCACGACCGGTGTCGATTCATCGCCGAATCGGCCAGACTCAAGAACTTCTATCGCTTCGGCGGCAGATGTTGCATTGTGAAAATCAGCCGTCGGAATATTATGCCGACGCATGAAATCCTTTGCGAACGACTTGCTTGCTTCGAGTCGCGCGGCTGCCTTTGATGCACCAATGATCTTCAACCCGCGTTGCTCGAACTCGTCAACAATACCGAGAGCAAGCGGTGTTTCTCCGCCGACAAACGTAAGGTCGATCAGATGCTCAGCGGCAAAATCCGCGAGAGCCTCGATCTCGGTCGGCTTGATCGTGACCAACTCTGCAAGTTCGCCAATGCCTGCGTTTCCATTCGCACAATAGATCTTTGATACTCTTCCCGAACGCGCAAATGCGTAGCAGACAGCATGCTCACGCCCGCCCGATCCGATCACTAGTACTTTCATAAAGTTCTTTCAACCGCTTAATGCGTTATCTTTCGCATTACTTGGCTTCCTTTGCGGTCTTCGCGGCTTTTGCGTGGTAGCCCTTGCTCATTCAGACGATTCATACTGGATTTCCACGCAAAGTCGCAAAGCCCGCAAAGTAGGAAAAGCAAGAGAAAGGCAGTAAAGTGACCCACTACCCGTTAGCCGATAAACTTGACACGCCCGAATGTTAGTTATATGTTCAGAAATTGGTTTTACCGCCGTTCGCCCGGCGTTTCGCGTCCGTTCACACTACTTAGAATTTACTACACACTCCCATTGAAGCGCGAACCGGGTACTCACCGGCGAACGCGAACGTGCGGCCATTGGCGCGAATTTTTTTGTCGAACTTTGGAGGGTTTCGGATGTCAGATGTGGAATACGAATTAAACGGGCTTTCTGCCGTGTCCGCTCCGGAACCCGATTCGGAATTTCTCGACAAATCGATCCACTGCATCGACTGCGATTCCGATTTTATCTGGACTGCCGGAGAGCAGGCTTTTTTCCGCGACAAGAAACTTCAAAACCCGCCTAAACGATGTAAGGAATGTAAACAGGCAAAAAATCTGCGTCTCGCGGCGATCACCGCTTCGCAGGAATCGGGCATTCGGCAACGTATTGAGGTGTCGGTAAACTGCGCCCAGTGCGGCGAATCAACAACCGTTCCTTTTTACCCTTCACAGGGCCGACCGGTTTACTGCCGCTCTTGTTTTCTAGAAATGAATCCCTCGCTGCTCGGCGTTTCGCCGCACGCAGCTAACGATTAACCGCCAACGTGCACGCTCGGCCGTAATTCCGGATCAGGCTCGGCCTGCCGTAATATCTCGCGCGTTACCGGCGCCGTGTCGCCCTCGCCAAACAAAATGTAGCGAGCCAAGTACATTATCGGATTGCCCTCGCTCCAACCGAAATACACATGTGGGATCTTGCCGGTTCGGTCGCGCAAATGCAGCAGCAAAGCGGCGATCGCATTCGGGACTGCGGGCGATTCGGTCCGCAATATTCTGTAGCCCTCAACGTCCACGCCGCGAATCGACAGTCCGCCCTTAAACTCAGACGCATCGCCGAGCTCTATCTCATAAAACAACACAGGATCGGTTGACGGAATATGGTTATCGATCCGTTTCTCGTGCTCTTTGAAGCGGTATTCGGAAACGTCGCCCGTTTCGCGGCGGTTCGTGACAATACGTACTTCGCCTTCAGAAAGGTCGCCTATAAACTCCAGCGCCTTGGCGTCGAAAGTTATATCGTCGATGCGTACTTCGGTCGTCCTGAGCGCCCGCGAGATAAACGACGTGACGATTATACCGACGATAAACAGCGACGCGATCTGTATGCCGCTCGGCTGCTCGATCATATTCACCACTGTCGTAAAGATAAAGACAAAGGTGATGACCAGAAAAGCGGGCCAGATCTTTTCACCTTTCCGTCTGGACGAGATGGTAACTGCGACCGCCGCCGACGTCATCAGCATCAAAACGCCGGTCGCGTACGCTCCGCCCTGTGCGTTCACCTCTGCTTGAAAGAGTATCGTCACGAGAAAGCATATTCCGGTAAAGACAAATACCAAAGGCCGTATCGCCTTGGCCCAGTCGGGAGCCATTCCGTATCGCGGCAAATATCGCGGCACGATGTTAAGCAAACCGGCCATTGCCGAGGCACCGGCAAACCAAAGGATCGTTACGGTCGAAATGTCGTAAACCGTGCCAAACGCGGGCCCGAGAAAACTGTGGGCGAGATATGATATCGCCCTGCCATATGCCTTGCCGCCTTCCTGAATCTCATTGTACGGCACTAGCATTGACGTAATAATGCTGCTGCCGAGCAGGTAGAAACTCATAATGACCGCCGCTCCGGTCAATAACTTTTTGCCGTTTCTAATGCGGCCGTCAATGTGCGCCTTGACGTTCGGCGGCGTCGATTCCGGCGCAACCGACGACAGATGAATCGCCCGCCCGTTTGCAGTCGGTTCTTCTACGTCGCTTTTAACAAGCGGCATTACCACTACTCCGGTCTCAAATCCGGAAAGACCCAGAGCCAACTTCGGAAAAACAAGCAAAGACGCGATCGCCAGAGCTATAACGCTGCCGCCGACATCAGGATGATTCCAAACATTGAACTGCCACTCGGTTATCACTTCCGGCCTGACAACAAATATCTGGTGCAGTCCGACGACGATGGTAATCAGATTAAGGAACAGGAAAACAGCGACAATAACGACAGCAATGCCTATAACCTCGTTAAACCCGCGCAGAAAAACCAGGCCCAAAAAACCGATCAAAACCAGTGTAATGATAACGGGATGATCCAGAAAATGCAGGTTGGCCTCGACGTATGGATTTTCGATTATATGGGCCGTCGCGTCCGCCGCAGAGAGAGTGATCGTAATGATAAAGCTGGTTGCAACGAACCCGAGCAGGATCAGCACGAACATCTTTCCTTTCCACCTGGAAAGGAGTTTTTCGAGCATCGAGATCGATCCGTCGCCGTGCGGGCTTTCCTCGGCGACCCGGCGGTACATCGGCAACGCGCCGAAGAGCGTAAGCAGAACGAGAACGAGCGAGGCGAACGGAGCGAGAGCTCCCGCGGCCAATAAAGCGATACCGGGCTGATAACCGAGGGTCGAAAAATAATCGACGCCGGTCAGGCACATTACCTGCCACCAGCTATGCTGCGGATGGCGTCCGGCGTGTTCGTGAGGGCCTTCGATCTCGGCGACATCGTTAAAAAGCCACTTGCGTATCCAGCCCTGTCGTTTCATAAAGAAAACGAAAAAAACCGCTTATTCGCGGCAATCGGCAGTCAAAACTTTCGTCCAAGACCTCTCCGTAGGTAAAGCAGCGAAAGATCGTTGGACAATATGCGGGGCGGCGTCTCCCACTCCGCCGCCCCAATTTGGTCACAAGTCCTCACCCCTCGTGACCTTGGTGTTCACCGGGGAGGTGAACATTCAAGATTATGCACAAAGGTTCTTAAAATGCAAACATATTGCTTTTGGTCAAAATACGCGTCGCGGCTGCAATTGGACATATTCAAAGCGGCGGTCAATCGAGATAACGCCCGGCAAATATACGGAACCAAATTCTTCCGAGCCTATTACCAGCGAATATTCGCCGTCCTCGGTGTCGGAATCGATCTCGATCTCAAAGCTAATTACCCGCAGGCCTTCGTACTGTGAATTCTCCGAGATCGAATCGCGAACAACGGCCACTTTGGGCGACGTCGATTCGATCCTGAGTTTTTCCACGAATTTTTCAGGCACGCCGAGGTAGATCCGGTTTATTCCGCCGGGTGAAAGCGGCAGCGGAACATTGGACAATTGCCCGTTGAATCCGATCAGGAACCGGTTTACGCCCTTTGCGGGTGCCGTTAGAGTAAAACTTGCCGCTGCCTGCTCGTTTGGTTCAACCTCGATCGTATCGGAAAGTAGTCGCTCGACAACAGGCACGACGGTTTTTGCACGTGCCGCGACGATCCGATAATTTCCGGACGGCAGCGAGCTAAAATTGACCTTGCCTGCGTTGTCGGTTTTCCCTAGGCCGAAAACGCGTCCGTTTTCCACCGATTCGAGAAAAACATCGGCCTGTCTCGCGGGGCGTCCGTTCGGCGTCGTGATCGTTCCGACAATCGAGCCGCAGCAATCGAGCGTCTCGGCAGGCTCGCCGTAAATCGTTCTTGCCATTGCCGCGTCCGATTCGGTAAGCGTGCGGAGCCGCAAATAAGCAAGCCCGTACAGCCCGTTTCGCGGAACGCTGTCGTACATCGTCGCACCCGGCAGTTCGATATGCGGCAGCCCGAGCAGATGCCCTATCTCATGAACAAATACCGATTCCAGATCGAACGTGCCATACGTGCCATCGGTCGAAAATTGCTCGGTCGCGTTTAGGACAATGTCCGATTCAGTGATATTTCCTTTTTTGTCGAAAAACACGCGCGTCGCGGCCGGCAGCCCATTGTCACTCTTTCCGAGGAATAAAATATTCTCTGCCGAACCGGCGATGGTGAGCAAACTGACGCCGTCGCCTGAATTACCAGCCGCGCTTACATTCTGTTTTGTGCTGTCAAATACCTCAAACTGCACATTCGCGGCCTTTTCCCAGCTTTCGATACTGCGGGCCAAGGCACCTCTTACATCGCTGCCAATTTTTATTGCGGGATTGTCCGAAAAAAACGAGGTCGAGATGCCCAGCCTGACCACACGGCCGCGCCAACGGACGTCTTTAGACCGTTCGACTTCGACAAACGACGCAAGCACGCCGTTCGAGGACGCGACAATTGCCGCGAACGCGATCAAACCCGCAAGTTTTTTTCCAAATCGGCCCATCAAAAAAGAACCTTATTCGCGATCTGAAGCAAAGCCGCTCGATCCGTCCTTGCCGACCTGTTCAAGATCGGCAAAAGCTACCACAAGCAGCAGCACCACCAACGCGACGGTCGCGACGGCGTACAATAACGCGATCTGTTCGAGATAGACCAGAACGCCGATGACCACCGCCGCGGCAAGAAGCCAAATAAGTGCCATCGACCGACGGCCCATTTTTTTACCAGTTGTTGCCATAATGATTGCGAGAAATGAATCTGCTTTTGCTATTGAACCAAATTTGACCGACTTCGACAATCAAAACTTGGAGTTTATGTAACTATTCGATTATCTTAAGCGGCGGCTTGAAAGCGCCTGAACCGGCTCCGCGGCCGACGGATTCGGGGTCGGGCGGCAGTCTTCGCGGGCGTCCGCCGGTTTGCGTAACATCGACCACATCAAAAGGTTTTAGAACAGGGTCTTCCGCCGAACCGGCCTCGATCTTTTCGAGATCGGCCTCGATTATCGCCTGTCCTCCGCCGCGTCGATAGATTTTCACTCCGCTTTTTTCGGCATTTTTTGTCAAACCGCCGGCAATCGAGATCGCGCGGCTCAAGGTTATTTGCTCTCTCGAATCGATCTTTCCGGGCCGTGCGATACCTCCGATAACGTAGATCGGATATGCCTCAAGCACAGTAACGATGTCGCCGCTGAGAACCTGCGGGTTTGCGTCCCGGTTGCCTTTCAACAGGTCGGAAATCTTGACGATCAAAACCGTCGGGCCCGTTTGCTCTTTCGCCGGATCGATCTCGCCTCGGCAGCTAAGGTCCTTCGGGCGTTGAATGCGTATCTCGCCGCTCGCCGCGTCCGATATGCCGCCCGCGTAAACTATCAGTTCGTTAAGTCGTACAGGCCGCTGAATGCGAAAGCGGTGCGGCAGGCGAACCGCTCCATTCAGCATCGCAACAGCCCTGTTTGACCGGTCCAGCACGCGGACCACGACCTTTGGGTCGCGCAATATCCGTGAGTATTCTTTGGCGATCTCGGTGCCAATATCGGTTTCCAAACGACACAGTGCAAAGATCTGTTTCGGTATCAGGTCAAATCCGTCGAGAAAGCCTTCCGGCGTCAATGTTCCACGCCAGTCGTAATCGACGCTGCCTACCACATCTACATCGACCAGGTCGCCGTAATGTACTCGGTCGGAAAAGCCGGAAGATTGTGAAAGGGAATGCGAAACAAGAAACAGCGCGCACAGGAATGCGGAAAAAAGCCGACATTGCGTTTTTTTGGCTTCGTTGGCGTTCCCGATTTTCAAAATCTTGAAATGTGCTCCTTAATCCGCAACGCGGCCGACTTCTTTCTTTTTTGCGCCCTTGCGACTGCGCGAGCTTACCGTTCCTGGAACGGCAAACCCGAAAAACTCGAGATTGCACGCGTCGCAAAGCAAATTATATCGAAAAATAACTTTCGACCAGAATGGGGTTGGACGATAACCACGCTTGATGCGGTTGCTCTTACATTTGGGACAATTTTGGGAAATCATGAGGATAATTTTTTTCAACTTGCGAAGACACAGCAAATGACGGTCAATCGTCAATCGAGGTTGAGGTCGATCTCGGATTTGATCTCATCGATCTTCGCCGAAATGACGCCGATAATTCTGTCACGGCCATCATTTATTTCAGCCGGGTTTCGCGTTAAAACATCCATCGCATTTCGATAGAGTTCCAATGCCGCTTGGGGGTTGCCTGCAGTGCGTTCTTTCTCAGCGCTTTCGGTCAGTTCGGCGGCACTGATCATAAACCTCGCGTCGTTGACGACGGCCATTGACGCATTTAGGTCGGGATCGTCAGGATAATAGGTGAGGGCAAAACCTAATACCTTAGCCGCGTTGCGGTTGGAGTTCAAGTTATCTTCAATAGTAGCACGACTTTGGATTCCGAAACCCAGTTCGCTCGTCTCTAATTCGGCCCATCGCAAAAGATGGTATTTATGCAGCCGCTGAATGCGTTTCGCGCTTGTCCTAAAAGCGGCTATCCGCGGTGAGCCGGGCGTTATACGAGGCATTTCATCCGCGATACCATCAAGATAATGTTCACAAAGATCGAAAACACTTCGGTGGGCTTCGGAAATGCGGCCGAGCACTTTAGCGGCCTCGGATTTCTGAACGATGTGTGCAACCCAGGCTTTGTTCTGTTCGAACGATATTTTCCGGCGGTCGGCGGCGTTTGAAATGGACGAAACCAGCCTCAGCGTTTCCTCAAGCCGCGCGTGGTCGCGAAGCCGTCGGTTGCGGTGCATTCGTAAGATAACTTCACGCAGCAATACCGCACCCGCGAGCACGATCCCGGCCAAAACTCCGGCGCCGATCCACGGAGTCGGCTCGTTCGCCTCGTTTAGGATTCCCCAGACAAGAAAAAACAAAGCGATAGTGATCGCCGCCGCGAACGTGTAGTAGTTCGACGCCGAAAGCCAAAACGGCCGCAGGGCAACTGGCTTTTTTAACGGTTGTTTTTGTCTTCGTGGCTCGTTCAATTCTTTGGCGCGGGATTCCGCACATTATCCTGAATATTTTCAACCATATTGTCAATGATTCCTGATCTTGATTTCTTTGCGTGCTTAGCGGCTTTGCGTGATCTTCTTCACATGGTCGTACTGGATTTCCACGCAAAGCCGCTAAGCACGCAAAGTAAGAAAAGTAAGAGAAAGTAAAGACCGTTACCAAACAACGGTTAGGCCCGAAACAATTTCTGCTATAATCCACCGATGCTGTCGAAACCTAAACGAAAGAGCAAAAAAACGATCTTCGATTCCGTTCGAAAACCAACACCGCCGCCGAGCAAAAAGATCGGCGATCGTCGGCCCGAGGAAAAAATTCATCCTTCGAAACGCAATATAAAACACAAGGAAAAATTGGAGCGTGAGACAGGCGATGCCGATCTTTAGAAAAAAATCGTCAGCAAAACCCGCAAAAGAGGTTCGCATCTGGGCCCGCCCCGAAATGCTTGTCACCTTTCGCGCCGAAATTATGCCGGGAAAGGAACGCGAACAGCGGACATATCGCATAAAAAGCGTTCTGGCAAATGGCCGGGTTACGCTTCACGATTTCCCCGACGAGCATCGCGAAAGCTCGTTCGAGCCTGTCAATTTTCTACGGAATGTAACGAAATAAGCTGAAAATACTTGTTCACCCTTTTTAGGACGCGGAGAGTATTTTAAAACAGGATAGACAGGATATTCAAGATTTTGTTGTTTGAATTAAATCCTGAATATCCTGTCTATCCTGATAAAAAAACTCTGTGCCTCCCTTAACCGTCGATCATTCCTAAACCTAAATCTCATACTCGAGTCCAACATCCAAAACCTCAACCCGCGGCAGATCAAGAGCGTTTATCTGCTCGATTATCCGTTCGCGGTACATCGGTTTTAGGTTTATCACAAACACGCGACAGTTTGCGTCGTCGAATTTTTCGATCTCACCAGCGAGGCCTTTTGGCGTGAGATGATGCGAGACTTCTGCAAGCTCGGAAAGCTCGTCGGGAAAGGCGCATTCGATGAACAGCGCGTCGAGCTTAGAAACACTTTTCAATTCATTCCAAAACGCATCGGTCTCGGCGGTGTCGCCTGTAAACGCAATGGTCGAGCGGCCATCCGAAATTACAAAACCGCAGGTCGGCACTTTGTGATTCACCTCGATCGGCCGCAGCGTCAAATGCCTGATCTCAGTCTCGGCCATCGGAACAAGTGTTGAATATTCCAGCACCGCGCCGTTATCATTCGTCAGTTCTGAAAATCTCGGATAAACCGACCAATTAAAAATGTCCCGTTCCAAAATGTCGATAACTTCCCGTGCGGCGTGAACCCGAACCGGCCCGTTCAGCGTTGAAAAAAGGTCATCGACAAACAAAGGCAGACCGGCGATATGATCGAGATGCGCGTGAGTAATGATGATGTCCCGCAGGTTCTTTCGATGAGAGTCCGTCGCGGCATGCGCAAGCGAACCGGCGTCTATTGCAACAACGTCGTCGATCACGAAACAGGTCGTGTGCTGTCGCGGCGACGCCGAGCCGTCACTTTCGAATGAACTTGGTAGGAGTTTGATCTTCATTTCGCGCCTTTTAGCGAGCGCATGTTTGTGCTCTGCCGCCGTCAATAGAATATGTCGTTCCGGTTATCCAGCCGGCCTTTTCCGATGCGAGAAAATAGATCAGATCAGCAACTTCTTCTGGTTCGCCCGGTCGGCCAAGCGGATGTGTGTCTCGCGCGTGCTCTAAAAATTTATCATAATCCGCCTCCGCCATTCCGCCGCGTTTGTGCAGATTGGTTACGACAACGCCGGGATTTACTGCATTCACGCGAATTCCCTTTGGCGCGAGTTCGAGCGCCGTGCAGCGAGTCAGTTGGTCGATCGCCGCCTTTGAAACGCAATAGGCCAACACACCGGGAAAAGCACGCAGCCCGGTGACGCTCGAAACATTTACGATGTTTCCCTTCATCTCCTCAAGATGCGGGACGCATTTCTGCATTATATAAAAAACTGACCGTAAATTGATGTTCATCATCTTATCCCAATCGTCGAGCGTCGTATTTTCGACCGATCCGGTCATTATAATGCCTGCGGCGTTCACAAGCGCGTCAATTCGACCGAATTGCTGCTCGGTCTCGGACAATAATCGGTCAACCTGGGTCGTTTCAGTCACGTCGGCCAAATGAATTTTCAGCGTTCCGTCAAGGTCACGGGTTTCGCCCAAAAGATTGACAAGCTCGTTCTCGTTTCTGCTGACGGCGACCACGTTCCAACCGGCGGCGGTAAACGCCAACGCTGATGCCCGGCCGATACCGCTGCTTGCGCCCGTTATGACGGCGACACTATCTTTCATAAAACGTTTTTAGATGAACAAAATTTGTCGTAAGGATAACAGCGCCTTCCGCACCCGTGCAAATGACGAATCCGCCAACTTGATTTTGCGGCCCGCAAACAAAAAGAAACAGCCGTTAATCGACTGTTTCCTCGGTTATAAATGCTGAATATTTATGTTTGCCGCTGATGCGGCAAAGTCGATCTATGACTCGGTCGGACGAATCTGCTGGCCAAATAGATTTTCGATCGCGAGCTTTGTTCCCTGGCGTTTACGATTTTGGAAATCGCTGACCCAGGTGGTCACGTTCGAAACCATCTCTCGCGCCGCCTCGCGTTTGGAAACGGGTTTGGCCTTTACGACGGACTCACTTTTTACCGCCGTTCCTTTTTTAATTACCTTGATCTTCAACTTTTCTGTCATCGTAAACTCCTCCTTGTTCTGTAATACCCTTATTGATTATTCTGTAGTAGATGCCCTGGCCCAGTTATTAACGGCAAACACCGTGCCATTGTAAAGACGGCTGGTTTTTTATGTTTTGCGTAACTGTTTAGAACACTTTCCGGTAAGCAACGCTTGAATTGCGTTTTGCAAACGATCACACGCCGCTTTTTTGCATTATGCAAATTTAATAACGATACCGGGCCGGAAAAGTTCCATCGATTTTTCAGGTAATACTTCGTTAACATCTGTATTTTCGACTTTCCTCAGCCTTAATTCGTTCACGGAACAGGCATTGCCGTTAAATCACGGCGATGACGATTCTCGACCTTCTCATCATTTACCTTTCGCTCGGCGCACCATTTGGTGCGTATAGGTTCGTTCGCGGTGGAAACCCGCTTAGCGGGAACGGCTTGTTTTCGGCCACATTGGCATTTTTGCTCTGGCCGCCGTACGCAATCCGGTCCGCGTTCAGATATCTGACATCGTCGCATGGAAATAATGCTTTCGACGCCGATACAAAACTGATCGAATCTCTTTCACAGCATTTCTCAAACGCCGCAAGAGCGTCGCACCGCCTGATAGCCAAACAAGCCGAGCAGAGTTTGGAAAGATATGTCGAATTATTTATTACATCACTGACAAAACCTGCAACACGAAACGGACAATATTTTGAACTTCTGACCGTTTCCGGCCATCCGTCGCCGAATTCCGGCACCGCCTGCCTGAATAGACGCAACCGAAACGTCATCGAACGACATCTCACAAATGCCCGCAAAAATTTGATAACGGCGCTCGATGACATGTCATCTGGCCGCGATGAAGCGATAGAAATAGTTAGAACGATCGCCGATCTGCTTAGTGATAAGGAATTGGCGTCAGCCGTTTCAACAAACTTGAATTCTCCTCGTGAACAAAGCAATACGAGGTCGCAACAATGGGAAACGTCAAAACCGCAACATCAACCGATCTACAATGGGGAAGCCGTAACAACGACGACACAACTCGATTAGATCAACTGCTCACCGCGAATGCCGAGATCGCAAAACGGCGTGCGATCTTTCGTTCCGACCGTGATGAATTCGAAGCAGCCGCAATGAAACGGCCTCTAACCGCTGAAAAGGCGTTTGCCTATCTCGGCTTTACACTCGGCTCGCTCGGGCCATTCTCGATCTTCCTCAAGCTCGTAATAAATGCGAATGGTTTTGACCCGGGTTTCGGTTTGGCCATTGGACTTTTCCTGATCGCCAATACGGCCACCGCTGCTATGGGTTTTTGGACAGGCAAGGTCATCGGACGTGCGATTGTTTCGCTGCGCTCGCGTTCATGGCCAACATTTATTGCTCTTTCACTTCTTCTCGGTGTCGCTTGGGGTGCAATCTCCGGCGGTTTTGGCGGCTTCTTTCTGTTCATTATCGCGGATTTTTTGGCGCAATTATCGGAGCAATGGCGGGCGGAATCGTTTTACCGGTATTTGCGATAGCTCACCGATTGCTCACAAGCGGAAATCTCATCGAAATGAAACACTTCCTGCCCGTCGCGTTCGGCTCGGTTCTCACGCTATGCGCCTTTATACTTGGCCTTAATTGAAAATTTGTAACATTCTATTAAGGTGTCTATAATAATTCATTAACATACCTGTAATATAATAAACGTAACGCTAAAGTTTCGGTTAAGTTTGTCTAAACGAACTCAAGAAGGTTCAACGGATTACGCGATTATACATCCTTACTTTGCGTTCTTAGCGGCTTTGCGAGAAACTCCTTTTTTTCACGCAAAGCCGCGAAGTTCGCAAAGAAGAATCGCAAAGAAGAAAACATCTCTCTTGCTAATAAGTAGTCTCGGTTAAAGCGTTCAGAAAAATATGCGTTTGATCAAAACCTGCTTGACGGTAATGCCGGCCATTCTAATTGCTAGTTTCGCATTCACCTTAAATTCATTCTGCCAGGCACCTGAAACCGACTTTCAGATCTGGAGCGAAACTACGTTTGTAAAGCCCGTATTAGGAACTAAGGACAGCAAAGGCAAGGAGGTTGCCCGTCTGTCTCTGCTGTTTTTCGGAACGCTGCGGCTCGGTCAAAACCGCGCGTTCCCTGTCGATAAGCGCGTCGGCACCGGTTTTGAGCTTCGCCTGAACGACAGTTTCACGTTTACGCCGACATACCTTTATCGTTCAGCCAATCCCGGCAGGAATGTAAAGGAATACGAGCACCGCATCCGATTCGACATCACCTACCAAAAAAAGTGGAAACACGTTGCCATAAAGAATCGCGACCGGGTCGAATATCGCGCAAGAAATTCGCGTTCCGACTCCGTTCGTTTTAGAAACAAGTTCACTTTTTCGTTTCCGGTCAAGCGTGACGGAAAAGAGATATTTAGCCCATTTGTCGCGACTGAGCCATTTTATGATTTCTCGGCAAAGAACTGGTCAAGTAACGAGTTTTCCGCCGGAATAGCTCGAAAATTATCAAAAAGCGTATCGGTAGAATTCTTCTACGTCCGCCGCGACAACCGCACCGGCGCGCCAAGACATATCAACGGCGTCGGAGCTAATTTCAAGATAGTTCTGCCGTAACGGCTTTGCCGTTTCTCGCGGGTCAAACTAATATTTACTTCCATGTTGGTCCTGCTGCATTTATTCGCTCTGTTTTTGCTCGTGCTGCTGGGCTTTTACGTTTTCGTCACCGATCCGCGAAGCCGAGCCAATCAAACATTCGCCGCATTCATTGCATTCCTCGCACTCTGGACCACAAAGGATTTGATCTTTTGGAATTTCTACGACGAACGCATCGGAGCCGACTGGTGGGCAGCATCGAGCTTTGTTATCGCGCTCCTGATGCAGTACGCTCTCGTGATTTTCGCGTGGGTCTTTCCTGAAAACACTCGCGTCCCGAAGCGAAAAGCCGCAGTCCTGTTCGCACCCGGGATCGTGCTTGTGCCTGCGGCGTTGCTTGGCTGGCTTTGGAAAACTATCACCCTCGAAAACGGCCGGTTCGAGATCGAACTCGCGCCGCTTGCATACGCCTTTGTCGTTTACGTCTATTTCCTTTTCTTTGTCGGTGCGTGGCTGCTGTTTAGCAAATATCGCTCATATCGAGGAACGCAGCGTGGCCAGCAGGTCGGTGCGATTCTCTGGGCGCTCATCACCACGGGCATCTTAAAGACTGCCGCCAATATCGCTTTTCCATATTTGGACACCTACTCGCTGCTGCCGTACAGCTCGATCTTCGTCCTGCCGGGCGTTTTGATATACGCCTACGCGATATCTAATTTCAAACTGTTTTCATTCCAGACCGCACTCGATCAATTTCGGCTGTTCCCGATCACCTACAAGATCGCGGTCAGCATTGCCACTGTCGCGATCGTAAGCTTTGCGGTTTTTCAAATACCGATCGTCTGGTGGGCGTTTCAGGACGGCCAATCTTTCGAAGCATGGCGGCGTTATCTTGTGTTCAGCGTTATCTCAGCACTGGTTCCGAATCTGCTGTTGCTTCTGCTCGTTGTCCGAACGATCTCACGCCCGCTCGAACGCATCGCTCTCGCTGCCGTTCTCGTAACAAAGGGCGAATACGGAACCGAGGTCGATCTCAGAAAAAGCAACGATGAGATCGGCCTGCTCGCCGATTCGTTCAACGAGATGAGCCGCAAGATGCGTGTCGATATCGACCAGCTCAAAAGCATGAACGAGCAGCTTATGCGAAGCGACCGCCTCGCCGCGATGGGCACGCTCGCCGCCGGTGTCGCTCACGAGGTAAACAATCCGCTCGCCGCTATCTCGTCGCTGATCCAGATTATTCAAAAACAAGACGGAAACGACCCCGAAACATCCGAGCAGCTAAAACTCATCTCCGAACAGATCGCCCGGATAAAAAGAGTCACAAAAGACCTGACCGATTTTGCCCGCGTCCGCCCGGCCGCAAAAGCGATGATTGACGTCAACGAGGTCGTCCGGTCAAGCCTGCGCCTCGCAAATTTCGACGCCGGTTTTCAGAAGCTAAAGGCAGAAACCAAACTGGACGAAACGGTCGCCCCGATCTTCGCCGATTCCGACCAGCTCCAACAGGTTTTCCTGAATCTGCTCTTGAATGCAAAGGACGCAATGCCCGGCGGCGGCAATTTGCTGATCGAAACGATAGCCGAAGAAACCGCGATCGTCGTCCGAATCGCCGACACCGGAACCGGCATCGACGCGGGCGTAGCAAAACAAATATTCGACCCGTTCTTCACCACAAAACCCGCCGGCCAAGGCACCGGCCTCGGCCTCGCCGTCTGCTACGGCATAGTAACCGCCCACGGTGGAACCATCGAGGTCAAAACAAATGATTCAGGCGGAACGACCTTTGATCTCAAGTTTCCCTATACCCAAAACCAAAGTTCAGAGTCCACGCTTTAGCGTGCTGTCCCGGCCTTGTAACCGTGTCGCGAACCTGAAGATAGCCCTTAAACAAAGCAAAGAAGAAAGATAGTCCGTTCTGAATTTGTTTTCTTGGCTTTATTTGATCTGTTTAGTGTGATTCGTGGATAACATTCAGGAATTTTATCCATAAAATAACACGAAAAAGAGCAAAGAAAAAAGATAGCCCGCGTTCCTATTTGTTTTCTTGGCTTTGTTTGATCTGTTTAGTGTATTTCGTGGATAGGCCTTAAAGAGTTTTTATCCACGAATCACACGAAACAAAGCAAGAAAAAACAGGTGGAACCGCATGAAGTCTCGATGCACAATTGCTCCGACATCTTATATTTGGTTAAATATAGGTTTGCTTTTATCGAGAGTTTTGTGACTTATGAACAACGCATTTATTGAGGGTATTGAGAAGTATTCGGAGAGCGAGTGGCTGGCGGCGGTTGAGGCTGTTGCGGGGGACATACATGAGGTTGACCGGAGCGCGACGCGGGTTTGGTTTCGGTTTTATCCGCTTGATCTGGTGAGGTATCTGGAATCGGCCGAGGACGTCGAGGCGACGATGAAGGGAATGGTGCTAAAGGGCGATTTCGGTTTGCTCGACAAGATCGACACGTCGCACAAATTTCTTTACGGCCACCGCTATTGGCCGCAGGTAAAGGCGGCGGTCATCAAACGGGCGGAATCGGTTGACGGCATCGCAAATCTGGCGGCGGAGATCAAGACGATCTCGCGGGCAGTTGCGATCACCGCAAAAACGACCGAGACGTTGGCTCTCGGAATTTCGGCGGTCGGCTTGGCGACGCTGAATCAGACAGGGCTTGAGGACTTTAAGGCTTCGCCCGGAACGGTTGAAAAGCCGAGCGGCAATATGACCAAATCGCCCGAACAGATCGTCGCGGCGCGAGCAAAGGACGATTCGCAAGGGCTGCTCGGATTTCTGAAAACGATCAATAAGGAATTTTCCATCAAGTACAAGGCGTTCGCCTATGACGGCAAGTTTAAGATCATGAGCGAGGAAGAGATCGCCTCGGCGTCGCAGAAAGATCGTACGCGAGCATGGCAGGAAATGGACCCGCGTTGTTGGGAAGGCCCTGTGCCGATTGAATGCACTTCGGCTTCGTGCGGAACCTGCTGGGTCGGCGTTGTCGGAGGGCAGGAAAAACTGTCCGATGTCTCAGTGAGAGAACGCAAACAGATGAAGGTCTTCGGCTACAACCAGCCCGAAGAAGCCAAACCCTACCTGCGTCTTGCATGTCAGGCAAAAGCCACCGGTAACGTCTCGCTAATCATCCCGCCCTGGAACGCCGTCTTCGGTAAAAAGGTAAGAGGCAACGTCGAGGACGTAGAACTCGAACCCAACACGACCTCCGCCGCGAAGCTAAGAGAAACGATCGCCACGGCTGTCTCGGGAGAGTAAAAGAAATCAGCCACGGATGAACACGGATTTTCACGGATCAAATCGAAGAATTCTTTATCTGTGTTAATCCGTGAAATCCGTGGCTAAATATAGTCCTCATCGACGAAGCACCACGCCCAGTCGTCGAAGGGTTCCATCGATTTCATCAGCGGATGTTCGGTGTCGTGGAAATGAGCCGTGGCGTGTTTGTTCTTTGAAGTATCGCAGCAGCCGGTGTGGCCGCAGGTGAGGCACATCCTTAAGTGTACCCAGTCTTCGCCGAGGCGAATGCAATCTTCGCAGCCGGCGGCGCTTGGATAGACCGGCCTGATCTGATCGAGATGCGAACAGACCGATGCATCCACGTTTGGCACGTAGGTCACTTCCCTTTCGGTATCGATGGTTGGATTCGCCGGAGCGGAAACGCTTACTGACGCAAACCCGACAGCTTTTGCCATCGCCTTTTCGGGAATCTGTTCACCCGCCGCTACCTTAGTTCTGAACAACGCAGCGTTTTGAGCAAATGCCTCGGTCGCCCCCTCAAGGATCAGTTCATCGCCGACACGCAGAACGAAATCGGATGCCGGATCGGCAATCGGTTTTGAATCGCGCAAAAGCTCTTTGACAACCAACCCGCTGCCTAATTCGGCCAGTGTCATTCCCGCCGCGGGCGAGCCTTCGCGAACTGTGACAGTTCGGGAATCAAAACAATCATCACCGGGCTTGCAGGCAAATTCGGAATTTTGTTTCGTCACATGTTCTGTCGTTAGCGCCGCATAACCGTTCTTCCGAGCAAGGTCCTCGAGTCGGTCGATCTCTTCGGCCTCGATACGATATTCGCGAAGCACCTCGCCAAAAAGCTGCACGACGGATTCGAACTCCTCGGAAATAACCTCGTCCGCACCGGCCTCGATCAGGTGTTCGGCGTCGGTCGTGTATCGCGTCCGCACAACAACTCGCATCGTTGGATTGAGTTGGCGTGCAACGGACGTAATGCGGTGTGCGGTCGCCGGATTGTCGTCGGCAATGACCATCATCTTGGCGGTTTCGATGTTGACGTGACGGAGCAGGAACGGCTTGGTCGCGTCGCCGCGAACAACGGGCAAGCCCTCGGCATCGGCCTCGTTCGCACCGTCCGGACTTAGCGTAGTGATGACATACGGAATGCCCGAACCGGCAAGCACGCGAACCAGACTCCGAGCCGCCTGTCCGTATCCCGCAACGATCACATGGTCTTCGAGCCCGAGGTCGTGACCGGCAAGCTCTTCTTCGTTGTCGTCCGGCATCGCGGCAATCTCACGCTTTGCGACGATCTTTGCCGACAGGCCGCTGCCAAGCCGCATCATCAACGGCGTGGCGACCATTAGCACAACTGTAGCGGCAATAAACGTCTGCGAACCTGCGGCACCGGCTCCGGCCGGAAACAGACCGACCTCGCGACCGGCGCGTTCGAGCACGAACGAGAATTCGCCGATCTGCCCGAGCGTCAACGCCGATGCCGCCGCGATTGGCGTCGCATAACCCAAAGCACGGACGCTGAACCAGGTCGTTGCTACTTTTATAACAAGTACCGCGACGATGGCCGCCGCGACTATCGGAAGATTCTGCACGAGAAACCCGACATCAAGCAGCATCCCGACCGACACAAAAAACGTCGCCGAAAACAATATCTGCAGCGGCAGAGTTTCGCTCAACGCGTGCTGCGAAAAACGGCTCTCGCTGACCATCAAGCCGGCCAAGAACGCACCGAGCGAAAGGCTGACACCGGCAAGGCTTGTAAGATATGCCGTGCCAAAACAGATGGCTATGACCGACAGCAGAAACAGCTCAGGCGAGCAGGTCATTGCGACCGCCTCAAGAACCTTTGGCATCACGCGGCGAGCGACAACGAGGACGACGGCAATGATCGCGACAGCCGTGGCAAGAGCGATCCAGATCTCACTCAATCCGCCGCCCGAACCGCCCGCGAGCACCGGCACAAGTAGCACCATCACGACGATAGCGAGATCCTGAAAGATCAACAAACCAAGCGCGACCTGTCCCGGTTCGGAATTGGTTTCGCCGCTATCCGCAAGAAGTTTGAGAACAATTGCGGTCGAACTAAGCGCGACCAGCATTCCGGTAAATATCGCGACTTTCCAATCGACGTCAAATGCTGCCAGCAACGCCACGGTCGCCGCGATAGACAGCCCGACCTGCATCGTGCCGCCACCGAAGATCAGCCGTTGTATTCTGGCAAGTTTTTCAAGGCTGAACTCGATGCCGATGGTAAATAGCAGCAGTATCACGCCGATCTCGGCGGTCGCATCGACCATCGCCTGGTCACGTACCAACCCAAAAGCATTCGGCCCGATCAACACTCCAGCCAGCAAAAAGCCTACGATCGGAACCAGCTTTAGCCGGAAACAGATATACGCGATCACCGCTCCGGCGACGATCAGCGCCGCTATCTCGGTAAAAAACTGCGGCACAACTCCGGCCGCAAAGATGTTAGGAAAATTCAGATTGAGTAATGTTGGCATTCGAAGAACCTATTTATTTTCTATTCTGCTTTATTCCATCGAAAACGAAAACAGGAAATTCCCAAGCGCACCCGACGGCAAATTTTAGTGTGTATGATAATAATACAAAAGAACCTCCTTCGATTAGTTCGTTATTCAGATCAAGTGTCTGCCATTATTGGACTTAAGCCTCTCAAGCCTTTAATTGGCACATCTCTTGCACAATCTGATTTCAGATGTCTCTCCTCTACGAATCATTATGAAAGCTGTTCAAACCATTGAAATAGGCGAACGCCGCTTTGCCGAAGCCAGGTCGTCAGGGGAACCGATTCCTATGAGACTGATCAACCGTGACATCAGCCTATTGGAATTTTTTCGCAATGTTCTCGATGAGGCGTTCGACACATCAACTCCGGTTCTGGATCGATTGAAATTTATCGCAATCAACGCGTCAAATCTCGATGAGTTTTTCATGATTCGAGTCGCGTCATTGAAAGAGAAACTTGGTGTGCAAGACGGTGTTTGGCCGGACGGATATAGCCAGACCGAACTTCTCAGCGAGATACGTCAGAAAACTCTAGCCCTAAACGTCGCTCAATCTGCGTGCCTAAAGCGCGAGATACTTCCTGAACTGTATCGGAACGGCATTGCGATTCTCGAATATGCGGACCTTACAGATGCTGAAAGGTCTTCCCTTGATGAATATTTCGACACGGGCATTGCACCGATATTGACACCGCAGGCGGTCGATCCGACGCATCCGTTTCCTTATATTTCGGGTGGATCGCTGAACATCGGTGTATTCATTACACCCGATCTAAGAAAACGGGTTGCAAAACGCTTTGAATCGTTTGGCGACGAGTTTTTCGTCCGCATCAAAATACCTTCGTCCCTGCCAAGATTTATCCCGATAGGTAACGATGAGAGCAAGTTTGTTTTTGTCGAAGATATTGTCCGCTCAAATCTGTACAAGCTGGCTCCGAATGCGACTGAGGAGAACTGTCACTTATTCAGGATAACGCGGGATGCGGATATCGATCTTCGCGAAGCCGAAGCTCAGGACCTGCTTGAGACAATGGAAGAAAATCTCAAGGACAGACGCTTTGGCGAGGTGAGTCGCCTGGAGCATTCGGATGCGATGCCCGCTAAAATGGTCGAGTATTTGACCGAATCGCTGAGCATCGAACCGGATGATGTTTATCCGGTGGAAGGACCATTAAACCTGTCAGATTTTTGGACCATCGTCGGACTGAATAGGCCGGACCTTAAGGAGGCTCCGGTCCGCGTCCGTCAGCATGAAAACCTTGCTGATGGCGAATCGATCTTTGATGTCATAAAACGCGGCGATGTTCTGCTGCATCATCCATATCTGCCGTACAGCATCGTCACGGATATGATCTCGGAGGCCGCCGAGGACCCGGATGTTCTGGCGATAAAGATGTGCCTTTACAGGATCGGGCCGGACTCGCCGATCGCACCGCAGTTGATAAAGGCTGCAGAAAATGGGAAGCAGGTCACAGCTTTGATAGAGATCAAAGCGCGTTTTGACGAGGCCAACAATATCGAATGGGGAAAACGGTTGGAAGAAGCCGGCGTTCACGTAGTATACGGAATGCTCGGCCTGAAAACTCACGCTAAGACTACGTTGATCGTCCGTAGCGAGGGTGATGAATTGCAGCGTTATGTTCACGTCGCGACCGGCAACTACAACACCGCTACCTCGACGGTTTACACCGATCTTGGGCTGTTAACCGCCGATCGTGAAATTGGCGCGGATGTACACGCCTTGTTCAATTACCTGACGGTTTATACAGAGCCCGAAACGATCAATACGCTTCTGATCGCTCCGCTAAATCTGCGCGAGCGAATGATGGAGTTGATCGAACGCGAGACACTGCACGCACGCAGCGGACGCCGGGCACGCATAACCGCGAAATTAAATCGTCTTGCCGACAACGATGTCGTCAACGCGCTTTACGAAGCATCGGAAGCTGGTGTTCAGATCGACCTGATCGTACGAGGCATTTGCACGCTTCGGCCGGCTGTTCCGGGGTTGTCGGAAAATATTCGCGTGCGAAGTATCGTCGGCCGCTTGCTCGAACACAGTCGTGTTTACTGTTTCGAGAACGGCGGGAATTCCGAGGTTTACATCGGCAGCTCCGACTGGATGCCGCGAAATCTGGATCGACGGGTCGAGGTCCTGACACCGGTCAAGGACCTGAAGATTCGTGACTATTTAAAAGATGAGTATTTGACGGCTTATTTAAAAGATAACGTCAAGGCTCGTGAGTTACAGACGGACGGAAGTTACGCTCGCGTCGCAAGCGATAGTGATCCGTTTGATTCGCAGCTTCATTTTCAAACTCGAAACAACGTGTTCGAGTTGATAGCGAAATGAACGACAAAAGGTCAAGGGAGGAAAAAATGAGAAACACTAGGATCAGTTCTGCTCTACTACTTTTATTCGCACTTGTTTTTGCGGGCAATGCTGTCGCCCAGGATAATCAGGATAAGAAAGAAAAAGAGAAAATCGGCCACGGAAAGCCCATCATGTGGGAAAGCGTAAGCATTTCAGAACGCGATCTTTTTGACGGCCCCGGCGGCAAAGAGATGAAGCCTGATCTTTCCAAGATCGAATTTATCGAAGAGGAAAAAGCCGGCCACAACAAAAAATTCCGAATCAAGGATGGTTCGGGGCGGACTTGGATCGCGAAGATCGGCCGCGAAGCTCGGCCGGAGACAGCCGCCGTCCGTCTTTTGTGGGGCATCGGCTATAAGACTGAGATCAACTATATGGTCCAGAAAATAACGATACCGGGCCACGGGACGTTTGAAGACGTTCGCTTAGAGGCACGCCCTGACAATATAGACCGGCTTGAAGAATGGAAATGGGAAGAAAATCCGTTCACCGGAACCAAGGAATTGAAAGGCCTGAGAATGATGATGGTGTTTTTCAATAATTGGGACGTGCTTGATCTGCAAAACAAGATTCTTCAAGCTGGCGACGAACAACACTATATAGTCAGCGATCTGGGCTCGACATTTGGCAGTCTTGGTAATAATAATCTACCGGTCGTTTATCGTATTGGCCGCAGCACCGGTAAAGTTGAGGACTACGCCGATTCTAATCTTATCGACAGTGTCGAAGGAAATGAGGTTAAGCTCGCCTATAAAGGTAAGAATCGCGATGTGTTCAAGGGATTTACGACTGATGACGCTCGATGGCTTGCTGATCTGTTAAAGCAATTGAGCAATAAGCAGATCACGGATGCCTTTCGTGCCGCAGATTTTTCGCCCAGTGAAACCAAGACTTATGCGAAGGCGGTTTCCAAACGAATCCTCGAGTTGGATAAGGCTGGGAAGGGCTCAACTGTTGCCAACAAATAATTGAAAATGAGAATTTCCAACCGGATAGTTCTTGCGGCGGTCGTTTCCGGGCTTTTATTGGTCGCGATACTCTTTTTGGGTCGCTCGCGTCAGGAGAGTCCGGCTCCGCGTCCGGCTTCAAATGCGGTTTCGCAGACGGCTCCTGCCCAGACCGGTAATCCGCTTATCGATGTGATAGCCGGGACATCCAATGTTGGGAGCGATATGGAGTCAATTTCGACCTTTGAGATACTCGTCCGTTTCTTGTTTGCCGTGATTTTGTCCGGCATTTTGGCATTCCGTCCGCGTAAGGACGTCCCGCTTTTCCGCCGCAGTTTGTTTGTTTCACAAACCCAGATTTTGCTATCGGTGGTCGCAGCAGCGTTAATGATGGTGGTCGGCGACAGCGCGGCACGTGCGTTCGCGATCTTTGCAGCGGCTTCGCTTGTTAGATTTCGCACGAACATTCGCGATCCAAAGGAGATCACAGTTCTTCTGATAAGTCTTGCACTCGGTCTCGCTGCCGGAGTCGGACGTTGGGAACTTGGTCTCGCGTTGTGTCTATTTGCTTTAGCCCTGCTTTGGTTATTGGAATACAACGAGAAAGGGAATATCTATCGCTCAATGGTTGTCACGATCAGAACACGCGATACGGCCCGGACGGAAGCAATGATCAAAAAGACATTCAAGCGAATGAAGCTCGATGCCGAGGTACGCGCCTTAACGCCGCCCGACGAAGAAAAACCCATCGGATCGATCGATTACTATCTAAGCATTCCGCTCAATTTAACAACCGACCGCGTGAGCGACATGATATTGAAAGCCGATTCGGAAAATATCGAGACGATATCATGGTCGGTAACTAAGAGTGCGGGAGACATTTACAAATAGGAAAGGACCGACGATTTGCCGGCCCTTTTCTTTGTTAGTTTGCACCAACGACCGCTTCGGCTTTTGGTTGAAGTTTGGCGGTTGCGTCTCGCTTCGCTTTCTGTTCCGCATAATCCTTAACGAAACTCTTAATGTTGTAGTGAACCGGCCACGATGAGTAGTCGTAGTTTTTCATCTCTTTATAGGCTTTATCGTAGTCCCAGCCGTACTTTTCAAAGCGATAGACGGCGCCGGTCAAACCGGTGCGGTGCTTCCCTGCTTTACAGTGTGCGTAAACAACTCCGGTTGAAGGATCGGCCATAAGCGCCATGAATTTTTCGACCTGATCGTCCTTTGCCCTTTTCCAGCCGCTCATCGGGATATTTACGTATTTCATTCCGAGGGCCTCGACGGCTCCTTTTTCGTAGTCGGTCGGGTCGTTCCTGAGATCGACAACAGTGTTTACCCCGAGGTCTTTCAGGGCCTGATAATCGCCGGGTTCCGGCTGTGCCCCGCGGTAATAGCGCTCATCCATTTGTCCAAAATTTCCAATTTTTATGTTTGCGAATTCCGAAGGTGAGGTTTGAGCCTGTGTGATATTTGCGAACGCAAATATAGCGACAAGTAACGCGACAATATTTTTCATATTCTGTGGTTCCAATTTAATTATGATGCCGCAAATTTGCGGAAAGTCTATGGGTGAAAGGCTGGTAACAAGGTCTCACAAAAGAGATGGGGGCCAACCACGATATGTTATATGAGGCTTAGGTTCGGTTTTCCGTTGCCAGTTTTTTTTCGATCTAGAAAATGAACCACAAACCTTAACCGGTTTCCACCGCTGGTTTGGTAAGAATATTGCCCTAATGCCAATAAAAAAACAGGAACAATGGATGTTCCTGTTTTCACGAATGCGGTGCAATTGTCGTTTAGTTCATCGAAGGCCGCCGCTCGCGATAAGTTGCTCACCGCTAAGCCACGCCGAATCGTCCGAGGCCAGGAATCCGGCTATGGATGCGATATCGTCGGGTTGACCGATGCGGCCAAGCGGGGTTTGGGCGATATAAGCATTCACAAAGTCGCTGCCGATGAAACCGGCGGTGTGTACGCCCTCGGTTTCGACCGCGCCCGGATTCAATGCGTTGACACGGATTTTCCTTGGGCCGAGTTCGCGTGAGAGTACGCCGGTGATCGCATCGACCGCTCCCTTCGTTCCGGCATAAACAGCGGAGTTCGGAGGTGTCAGACGAGTGACGCCGGAGCCGATATTGATGATGCTCGAACCTTCGCCAAGATGCTTAACAGCAGCCTGCGTAGTAAGCAACACGCCAAGGACGTTGATGTCGAATATTCTGTGAAATTGCTCTTCCGTGATCTCCTCGATCGGTGCGAATTCGTAAACGCCGGAATTGTTGACAAGAATATCAAGCCGGCCGTAATTCTCGATCGCCGCATCTATGATGCCCTGTGCATCGGCTGCTTTGGAAACGTCACCGTGCACGGCAATTGCCTTTCCGCCAGCCTTTTCGATTTCGGCAACAACCGCTTCTCCGCCTTCCTTGCTCGACGCATAATTCACAACAACCGAAGCGCCTTCGGCCCCAAAATATTTTGCGATCGCAGCTCCGATCCCCTTTGACGCTCCCGTAACTACTGCTACCTTTCCATCTAACTTACCCATGTTCGTATGTCTCCTAATACTGAAATTTTGAAAAAAAATAGGCAGAAACCGGTCGAAGTCTCCGGTCTCTGCCGTCCTATAGATCACCACTAATTACCAGGGCAATCCCTCGCCGAGATAGACGAATTTGCCCGAGTAACCGTCCACCGGAAGAGTCGCCAAAGCAACGGATGTCTTCGCGCCTTCCTCGACTGGAATCTCGCCGTTTGCATTCATGTCCGTGACAACCGATCCGGGATGCGCCGCATTTACCTTGATCGGCGTGTCCCTTAGCTCGTGTGCGAGATGCACCGCATAGCCGTTAAGAGCTGTCTTCGAAATGTTGTAGGCAGGCACCTTGAAGTTATAGATCTCGGAATTCGGATCGGAATGAAGGCCTAATGAACCCAGAACGCTCGACAGAAATACGATACGTCCCGCGTCAGATTTCTTGACCAGCGGCAGGAACGCCTGGGTCAATTCGATCGTATTAAAGAAATTCGTGTCGAATGTTTTGCGGAAAATTTCCGAAGACGTTTTGCTTGCCGGAATGGGATTTCCATCACCGTTAAACTCAGCGAGAAAAATTCCGGCGTTATTCACCAAAATGTCGAGCTTGCCGTAGGTCGCGTCGATGAATTTCGCGGCCGACTCATGCGTTTTTGGATCATCGACATCAATCTTGATGTATTCCACATCCAGGCCTTCACCCTTAAGTGTCGATTCGGCTTCAAGTCCCTTTTCTTCGCTTCTTGCACCGATTAGGACCTTTATTCCCTGCGAGCCGAGCTGACGCGCTGTCTCAAAACCGATACCTCTGTTTGCTCCCGTAATAAGTGCGATTTTCTTTTGTGTCATTTCTATTTCCTTCCCTTGTTTGTTGATGTATTGTTACTTTGTGAGTAACAGTTGTGGCCAAAAAAATTTACCTGGGCAGATCGGCGATCACGTCCGCAAGACGTATTTCACCCAGGCTCTTCTCCATCGAACATTGCGTTTTTTCGAGTACCTTGTCCATGGCCGATTTGATCGCACAACTGACCATGCAGGTCCGCTGCGTGGGGTAATCGTGAATAGCAAATGCCTTAGGCGCTTCTACTGCCTTGTAGATCTCCAGCAAAGTTATATCTTTCGGATCTCTTGCCAGAGTCGTCGAACCCATTTTACCCATTGTTGTGCAAACCAGGTTCGCTTTCGAAAGTTTTGACAGAATGCGTCTGACAAAACTAGGACTCGTGTTCACGCTTGCCGCCAATTGCGTAGATGTCGCTTCCGGGTCGGATAAATAACCCAACCCGGCCATCATATGCACCGCAATCGAAAACTGTGTGCTCACTGCCATAACTGTTACTTTATGCGATACAGTTAAATCTGTCAAGCAGGTTCGAGAGATGCAGAAGCCCGCGCGTAAGCAAGGGCGAAACAATCAAGTTGAGCATTTCGCTCTTGCTAACGCGCGGGCTTCTGCAATTTGCTAAACTGCTCATTTCGTATGTCTGAAACAAGAAGCGTAAATCCTGTGACGCTCGTCGTTATCGCCGTTCTTTTATGGAGCACGGGCGGCTTGTTAATAAAGCTGACTTCGCTCGACGCGTATCAGATAACATTTTTCCGCTCAGTGTTTGCGGCGATCACGGTCGTTTTACTGACGCGGAAAGACGGGCTAAAGATCAACGGATTTGGAATTCTCACCTCGATTATCTATGCGGCCCTTCTTTTTCTGTTCGTTTGGGCGACCAAGATGACGACAGCGGCAAACGCGATCTTCCTACAATACACCGCGCCGATCTACATCCTGATACTCGCTCCATTTATTATCGGCGAGAAATTCAGGATGCGCGATCTGGTAACGGTAGCCATCGTGCTTGCCGGGATGAGCCTGTTTTTCGTTGGAAAACTGGAAATATCTGATTACCAGGGCAACATCGCGGCCCTCGGTTCGGGCGTTTGCCTCGGGCTGTACCTAATACTGCTCCGCCATCCGCGCGGCGAGGGATTTAACCCGACGATTGCGGTGATCTATGGCAATCTCCTGCTAGCGGTTTTGACGGCACCGTCCGGTTTATCGGCATTGCCGACGATGCTCCCATTGGATTGGGCCGCAGTCATATTCCTCGGCGTCATCCAGATCGGCGTCTCGTATGTCCTGTTTATAAAAGGCGTCCGAGGCGGCACGCGCCCGCTCGACGCAAGCCTGATCGGATTCATCGAACCGCTGCTGAACCCCGTCTGGGTTTACATCTTCGTCGGCGAAGCCCCAACTAAATGGGCGTTACTGGGCGCCGCCATCGTCATAACCGCAATATTTGTCCACACGCTCCGAATGGAACGCCAATCGTCCCTTGATCCGCCAGTCCATTCGTGAGAAAAATTGTTTTCAACGCAAAAACAGCGTTGTTCGTAAGTCTTTCAATATAGGAGAGGAAAAAAGATGGGAATCGAGACATATTATTTATCTAAACGGGAAGTTACGGGGATTGGCAGCATTTTTTTGCTAAACGAGATGATCGAAGCGAAAAATGGCGGTGAATCATTGCTTGGCGCGGTTGTGCAGGAAAACAAAAAGGGGCTTTGGCACAAAGACTATCCGGTGCCGATCCTCGTATCCGAAGCCAACATCATCATAAAAAAACTAACTCAGTGGAAAACTGAGTTGAATATCACAAGCAAAATAGTCGAAAGTCAAAATATCGCGGCGGGACATAAAAATATCAAAATTGAAAAAGGCAATTCTTTTCAATTAGGGCTCGGCCCTTTTCCGAGCATCCCGTTTAACGCCAAGTTTCAACTGGACTATTCGAGAGTTTCCACCATTGATATTACCTACGGCGCGGGAACGATGTATAAATACATCCGCAAAGGCGACATGATGAAGCTCTACAAAAAGCTGAAAGGCAAGCCCGACGATGATATGACCGGAAAGTTTTTGCAAAAAAATGCTTACATCAGCCTGCTTCAGCTTGCCAAAAACTGGACGGTTACATTTGAATCTACGAAAACTTTTGACTCGGGTGTGGATGCGCAAATAGACCTATTCAACAATGACGATTCGGTTGGAGGCAGCGTGAAACTCAAGAAAAAGACGACGACAAAAATCGAAGCCGAAATCAAAGGCGATGTTTATTACGTCGTCGGTTTGATGTCAACCCGCTGGTCTGACGTCAACCCCGATTAGTTTTTTGAAGGTTCTCTTTGGGATTTTGGTTTTCCAGAACGAGATATTCGTCGGGCATTTCGAGCTTTGCTTTCAGTTGATCTAAGCACTAGGAGGTTTATGATTATAAAAAAAGGCACAGTCGGACAGCTAGTTTTGAAATGGCAGAAGTTTTTAATCTCGAAGGGCTATTCCATCGGGAGTCTTGACGGCATTTTCGGGTCAAAGACCGATGCCGCCACCAAGGATTGGCAGAAGAAAAACGGTTTGACAAATGACGGGGTTGTCGGCAGCAAATCGTTTGCAAAAGCCAAAACGCAGGGGTTCGCTTACGAAGAAGTTTCGATATGGTATCCGCCGCGCCCGAATTTCGGCTCGCCTTCGGCAGCGAAGGTTAAGGATATGTTCGGCGAATTTCGGTTCGAGCGGACAAGCGGAAGCGAAATAAGGATTTTGGGAAACTGGGCTTCTCAGAATATTGTCGAAGTCGAAATCAAACAGCTCAAAGGCGTCGAAGGCGCTCCGAAAAACGGCAAAATTCGTTTTCACAAGAAAGGCGCCAACCAAATCAAGGAGCTTTTTAACGAAATAGAAAAACTGAATCTGGACGATTTGATTATTAGCTGGGCAGGTTCTTTCTATCCCCGTCTCGTCAGAGGTTCGTCAAGCAGGCTCTCAAATCACAGTTGGGGCACGGCGTTTGACATAAATGCGCCGCAAAATTGGCTGGGTGAAAGACCGGCGAAAATCGGAGAAAAAGGCTCGCTGTTGAAGATAGTGCCGATAGCAAATGCCTTCGGTTTCTTCTGGGGCGGCCATTACCAAAACCGCCTGGATGGAATGCATTTCGAGCTTGCCGTGCTTGATATGTTTCCTGGCTAATTTGACTTTTTTTACCGCAAACCCTGCCCGAATTGTTCTGTTCCGAAGGCGCCGATTCCGTTTAGGCGGAAGCTGAAGGCGAAGCGGTTTTCGTTGCGGATGCCGACGTTGAAGGTGTAGTACTGGAGGGCGAGCGAGCAGCAGTCGTAGGCATAGCCGATGGTATAAAGCGAGCTGATGAGCGGCGAGAATTTTGTCGCTCTTCGGTTTTCGAAATCGAAGAAAACGGATGCTCCGCCATATAGGCCTTTGTCGCGGTTTCCTAAAAATACCGACGGGCTCCATTGTGAGCCACGCAGCGTTCCGGCTTCTTTTCCACGCTCGTCTGCGTATTGCTGGAGCGACGGCACAAGCGTAACCGCACGCGTATAATAAAACGTTTGGAAAAATTTGAAAAGCGGTTTCTCGTAACCGACAGTCGCCGAAACTGCCCGCACTCCATCACCCTGAAAACCGATATCAGCCCTCGTATTTACAAAGATCGTACGCTGCGGCCGATACGTCATATCGATGCTCAAGGGCGAAAACCGTCGCGGCACGCCGCCAAATGTGTAAAAACTAAGGGCGGTTATCGTTGCGATCTGGTTACGCTGTCCCGGGACAAGCGCACCGCCAAAGGTCTTATCAAAAAAGTATTTTCCACGAACCGTGAGATTGAAAACCTCATACGGCTGCACCGTTAGCTCGCTTTTCTTGACCGTCGTGTCACCTGCTTCTTCGGCCAGACGCTGTTGAGCTTCGTTCGTTACGGCTTCGCTGTATTTGCGGGTGTAAATGCGATTGATAAGGCCGAATTCGATCTCGTTTGTATCAGTGATCGTATCGACTGAATCGAACCGAATAATGCGATCGAAACTGTTCACACCCTTTACAAAACGGTAGGTCGCGTACGGCTCGATCACATGGCGGAAACGGAATGCGTCTTTTTTTCCGTAGAAATTTCTTGCCAATGCCACCGGTCGGACATCTATCTCAAGTTCACCGTAACGCCTGACCAAAGTGTCACCGACGACCCGCCGCATGTCGTTGAACGAATTCGAGTAATACGTCACGCGACCACCGGCGGTCAGCGTAACATTGAAATATTTAGAACTTAGCGGCAGCGTCACTTGCGGGTGGATATCCAACCGCTGTCCGATTGCCGGTGAGACGACCGGATCGCCGCCGGTCTGTGCCCGATACAGATCCAGATCTTGCGCTTCTTCCCGCCTGGACACTCCTTCAAGACTTGTCTTGAACGAGAAATACAGTGGCTTCAAAAACGAGATCATCGACGGGCGTTTCTCGAAATTGATGCTCGGCAGATTTCGCGTTTTTATGGTTACGTTTGGGATCGTTATCGTCTGCGAACGGGCAAGCAAATTGAGTGTGTAATTGTCCCAACTCTTATTCACAAAAACCTGTGACACCTCAATAGGCGAGATGATCTGCTGAATACCGTCGGCGAATTCCTGGCGAAAAGCGAGGTTTGACGTAAGCCGTACATCGGCGGCGGCTGTGAACCCGTTTGGGAAAAAATGAACGCCTTCGGCATATACGATCGAGCCGCCTTGGTCGGGATTTTCCAGGCTGGCGTTTGGGCCGAAAATGCGATCTTTCACCGCATAGAAACCGAAATTGAAATAGGAACGAGAGTTTGCTCGCGAACGAAAATCCAAGCCATAGCCGATTCCTCTCGAACTGTACAGATCGCCGCGAAAGGTGACATCGGCCGACCGGCCCAGCGTTTGATAGTACGCCCCTGAAAACCTGACTCCCTTATCGCGGGAGTAACCGATGCTCGGCGTAAGAAACCCGCTCGCCCGGTCTTGTTCCTTGATCGGAATCGACGCAAACGGTATTGGCAAGACAGGAATATTCTTGATGCGAAACTTGGCGTTCTTTAGCTTTACGCGGTCGTTTACCTTTATGCGGGCTTCGTCCGCTGTGAACGACCATTTAGGAACGGCTTCTTCACAGGCGGTGAACATTCCCTTTGTGACGATCACCTCGTCCAGTGAGACACGTTCTACACGGTCGGCAGTAAAATAAATAACGGTTCCGTCGTTCGTTTGATTTGTAAATCCGGTCGAGTCTTCAAACGTGCCAAGCTTCGTTTTTAGATTAAAAATGCCTCTCGCTCCGGTGATTCGCTGATCGTCGCCCTGATCGAAAATAACGCTGCCCTCGGCGTCCATTTTGTTTTCGGCCTCGTAGAGCGTTATCTTGTCGGCCTGCATACGATAAATACCGTAGCGGACATCGACATTCCCGGTGTAAATGATGATGCGTTTACCCTTTTCGCCCTCGACGGTCTGGCTCTCGGAATAGACAACGACCTCGCCGTCGCCGCCTTCGATCTCAAAGCTCGGTTTCTTTGGCTTAGGAGCACGAATGTCCTGCTCGGCAGATACCGGATTTACGTTTGGAGTGTCGGTTATCGGGTTCGCGACCTGACGATCAACAGGGTTGGTTTGCTGTCCACGCCCCGCCAGAACACAGACAACTACTAGCGTTATAGGAATAAGGACGTGATGAAACCGCATTGACTTTATATGACAATCTAATCGATGCTAACACGAAAGCCGTTAAACAATAAAGCCTTGTGCTAGACTGAGATAACGACATGAAAAGCCAACCGATGCCGACTCGCAGAGTACTTGTTGTTGAAGATGAAGAGCTGATGCGTTCGATACTTCGTCGTCTGCTTGAGGGCGAAGGCTACGAGGTTTTTACTGCCGACAGTGCGGAAAATGCGCTCCAGCTATTTGCCGAAAAAACCTTTGATGTCGTGCTTTCCGACATCAAAATGGCAGGTATCGACGGAATCGAACTACTCGACCGGATCAAATCCATAGATGAGCAGGCGATGTTCATTATCATGACCGCGTACTCGTCGGTTGATTCCGCGATTGCCGCATTAAGAAAGGGAGCCTACGACTATCTCACCAAGCCATTCATTAACGAAGATCTGCTGCAAACGATCAGCAACGCTGCGGCTCAACGCGAGCTGTTTCTTGAGAATCGTGCTCTTCGCCGTGAACTGAATCATCAGTTCAACTTTTCCGAGATCATCGGCACGAGTGAAGCAATTGGCGACGTTTTTGACATCGTAAAGCGTGTCGCTGACACGACCGCCAGCGTTTTGATACAAGGCGAGAGCGGAACCGGTAAAGAGCTGATTGCACGGGCGATTCATTTCAATGGCCGCCGGTCGTCAAAACCGTTTCTTGCCGTCAACTGCGGTGCGATGACCGAGTCCTTGCTCGAAAGCGAATTGTTCGGCCACACAAAGGGTGCCTTTACAGGTGCGGTTGCCGACAGAAAAGGCTTCTTTCGTTCGGCCGAGGGCGGAACCGTTTTCCTTGATGAAATTGGCGAAATGTCGATGCCGCTGCAAGTCAGGCTGCTTCGGGCTTTGCAGGAACACGAGGTGACGCCGGTCGGTTCGTCAACCTCGATAAAATTCGACGCAAGAGTGATCGCCGCGACCAATCGTGACCTTGAGTCCGAAGTTGCAAACGGGAATTTTCGCGAAGACCTTTTCTATCGCCTGAACGTAATCGAGATGTCGATACCGCCGCTTTGCAATAGACGTGGCGACATCCCGTTGCTTGCTAAACATTTCGTAACTAAAACCGCTCGTGGCCAGAATCTCCCGGAAAAGTTGATCTCGGATGATGCGATGGCCGTCCTGACGGCATACGAATGGCCCGGAAATGTTCGCCAGCTTGAGAATGCCATCGAACGTGCGTTTATTCTGGGCGATGATGAGATCGGTGTCGATAGCCTGCCCGCAAAACTGCGTGCTAGCCAGAGTCAGGGTTCGGGAATGCAAAGCTCGCAGCTGACGCTTGAGGATGTTGAAAAGCAGTATGTGCTTGAGATACTTGAAAGCGAAGATGGCGACAAATCGCAAGCGGCAAAAACACTCGGGATCGATCTTTCGACCTTGTATAGAAAGCTAAAACGATACGACGAGAATTGAGGTCATTTTGTCGAAAGTTCGACGATTACGTAATCGGTTCCGTCGATGCGGATCAGGCGTCCCGCTAAATACGGAGCTTGAAAAAATTCATTTGCAGGATACGCACGACCTTGCAGCGGTTCGCCGCTCAGTTCGTTTTGCGAGATCAACTCCTTCGGGTACCAGTCCGCCGGTTCGATTGAAACGTCAGTCGCTGTTCCGTGTTTTTCAGCGTCCGATATTATCTTGTTAGTTGACGCTGGCAGATAAAGCAAAACGGCGGTGAGTTTGCGGCTTTCGGACGCGGCTATTGGCTCTTCACGCCAAACGACATCCTCGGGTTCGTCGGTGAGCTTGATCAGCATACCGAGTTCTTCGAGATTATCGTTCGCCTTTTTAGCAGCACTTGAATTAGCGTTTGCCTGATTGGTCACTATGGAATTTGCACCCGGTTCGCCCGAACAGGCTCCGAATAGCAAAGAAGATAATATTAATGAAAGGGGCAAGTAAAACTTCATTATCGTAGTGGGTGATTGTAATCGGATAATCGTTTGAGTGCAAAATTGAATGAAAGCAGTTAATCAGACAAGATCACAATCGGTATGGTTCGCGTTGGCCGTTCTTTTTGCAGTCAACACGCTGAACTTTTTCGACCGGCTTGTGATCGGGGCCGTAGGCGAACCGATCAGAAAAGAGTTCGGCTTGGGCGACGCTTCGCTTGGGTTGTTGAGCACGGCGTTCGTGTTGGTCTATGCCGTCGTTGGAATTCCATTTGGAAGATTAGCAGACAGATTTTCCAGAGTAAAGATTCTTTCTGCCGGAGTTCTTGTCTGGAGCCTTTTTACTATCGCTTCAGGGCTTGCTCGTGCCTACTGGCAAATATTCATTTTTCGCATCGGAGTCGGCATTGGCGAGGCATCGTGTGCTCCGGCTGCGACCTCGTTGATCAGCGACATTTTCCCTGCCGAAAAACGTGCTCGTGCGATGAGCATATTTATGCTAGGGCTTCCGGTCGGAATTGCGTTGAGTTTTCTGGTCAGCGGGACAGTTGCACAAGAATACGGATGGCGGACAGCATTTATTGTTGCGGGTGTTCCCGGAATTCTGCTTGCTGTTATCGCACTTTTCATCTACGAACCTAGATCAACGAATCCAGCCCCAGTTGTCGCAAAGAAAGCTCCTTATCGTGAAATACTCTCATCACCGACAATGCGTTGGCTGATCCTGTCGGGTGCTTTGCACAACTTCTGTCTTTATGCGTTGAGCACGTTTATGACGCCATACCTGATGCGGTTTCACGGGCTTGAGATCCGAGAAGCAAGTCTGATCGCAATGTTCGTGAATGGTGTTTTCACGCTTCCGGGTTTGCTCCTCGGCGGAGTGCTTGGTGATTGGATAAAGGCGAAATATGCCAAAGGCGGATTGCTTCTTGTCGCCGGTGCAACGCTGCTGTCGATACCGCTTTTCGCAGCGGCTGTAATGGCTGAAAAAGGCAGCACTTCCCTGTTTCTATGGGCGATGGGCGGTGCGTTCGCCCTGATGTATTTCTATTATTCGATCACCTACGCGACCATCGCGGACATCACGCCGCCCGAAAATCGCGGAACCGCAATGTCGGTCTATTTCCTCGCGATGTATGTTCTCGGCGGAGCACTCGGTCCGTATGCTCTCGGTTTGCTCAGCGACTATTTCACGCGAAAGGCCGCGACCGCGTCAGGTGTAGTCGAATTCACCACCGCAACGCTCGAACCGTTCCGTGCCGCAGGCCTGCAGTCCGCAATGTACATCGTCCCGATGTTGTGTCTCGTACTCGCGGCGGTCATGTTTGCGGCCTCAAGGTCGATGAAGAAAGCGTAACAGTTACAATATGCTGATTACTCTTCGCCAATTCGTGCAAATGGCACACTCGTGTTTCCGCCTGCCACGCGCGTCACTCGTCACTCATCACTCATCACTCATCACTCTCTTATGCTAAAATCTCCTTTTATACACCTATAACTTATGGCAACCGAGATCAAAGAAGCATTGACGACGGCTGAGACCGAAAAGCAGCGTTGGGAACAGGAAACTTTACAGAGGGTTTTAGACAAGACGGCTGAACGAAAGAAGTCGTTCGAGGGCGTTTCGCTTGAGCCGGTCGGTCGGCTCTACACCGAAACTGATACCGAAGACATCAGCGAGATCGGCTTTCCCGGCGAGTATCCGTACAAACGCGGGATTCATCCGACCGGTTACCGCGGCAAGCTCTGGACGATGCGTCAGTTCGCTGGATTCTCTTCGCCTGAGGAAACAAACCGCCGTTTCAAATATCTGATGGCACAGGGACAGACCGGATTGTCCGTTGCGTATGATCTGCCTGCACTAATGGGCCTTGACGCCGATTCGCCGCTTTCCGAAGGTGAGGTCGGTAAATGCGGTGTCGCGGTTTCGAGCCTTGCGGATTTCGAGGTTCTCTTTGACGGAATCCCGCTTGATGAGGTCACAGTTTCGCAGACGATCAACGCTCCGGCTCCGATCTTTCTGGCAATGTATTTGGTCGTTGCCGAAAAGCAGAAAGCAGATTTCAGCAAAATTTCCGGGACGCTACAGAACGACATTCTTAAAGAGTATATCGCTCAGAAAGAATGGATCTATCCGATCAAGCCTGCGATGAAACTGGTCATCGACACGTTTGAATACACGGTCAAGCACGTCCCGAAATACAACCCGATCTCGGTCAGCGGTTACCACATCAGAGAGGCCGGTGCGACCGCCTTGCAGGAGCTTGCGTTCACTTTGCGTGACGGTGTCGAGTACGTTCAATATGGCGTCGATCGCGGAATGGACATTGATGAATTCGTCCCGCGTCTGTCGTTCTTCTTTAATGCTCACAACGATTTTTTTGAAGAGATCGCAAAGTACCGTGCAGCACGCGTCGTTTGGGCAAAGACGATGAAAGAACGATTTGGTGCAAAAAATCCGCGTACGATGCAGATGCGTTTTCACACACAGACCGCCGGAGTCTCGCTGACCGTTCAACAGCCATTGAACAACATCGCCCGCGTTGCCATTCAGGCACTCGCAGGCGTACTCGGCGGTACGCAGTCGCTCCACACTGACTCGTTCGATGAAGCTCTTGCCTTGCCAAGCGATCATGCCGCGTTGATCGCTCTCCGCACACAGCAGATCATCGCCGAGGAAACCGGAGTCGCGAACACGGTCGATCCGCTCGGCGGCAGTTATTACGTCGAATCGCTGACGCAGAAAATGATCGACGGCTGTTTCGATTACTTTGACAAGATCGACGGTTTTGGCGGCATGGTCGAAGCGGTCGAGGCCGGTTTCCCTCAGCGTGAGATACAGGAATCGGCGTATCAATATCAGAAAGCGGTCGAGCGAAAAGAACAGGTCATCGTCGGCGTCAACAAATACGCGCTTGCCGAGGAGATACACAAGACCGACATCCTCCAGATCGACGAAAACGTCCGCGTTCACCAACTGACGCGTCTCGCACACACCAAATCGACCCGCGATCAAGGTGCCGTCGCTGGCTCGCTCGACAAACTAAAACTCGCCGCCCGCGATAACACAAACACAATGCCCGCCATCATCGAAGCCGTCGCCGACTACGCCACCGTAGAAGAAATATGCGTCGCTTTGAGAGATGTTTACGGCATTTATGAAGAGCCGGCGTTTTAGCGAATTAAGAAAAAGTCAATGATTGGCTAATAGCTGTCAGCCAATAGCTATTAGCTAAACACAAATTAATTTATGCAGGATTTTCGAAATCTACAGGTTTGGCAAAAGGCCCATGAACTGGTGCTTTTGGTTTACAAAATCACACAGGATTTTCCAAAGGATGAATTGTTTGGCTTACGGAATTCCCTGCGCAGGACATCCGTAGATATTGCGGGATACATCGCTGAAGGCTCAGGAAAAACCTCCGACGCAGAGTTTTCCCGCTGCATCGGTTCGGCATTAGGATTCTCGAATCGTCTAGAATATTTCGTCCTGCTTTCTTACGATCTAAAAATGATAAACGAAGAAAATAACGATTTGCTTAATAATACGATTATTGAACTCAAGAAAATGTTGAATGGATTTAACCGACGGCTTGTGCAAAGTAATTCATAAAATGGCCGAAGATCTGTCGATTACTTTTACGGATAAACGTCCTACGACAAGGAGTTCAACCCTCGTCGGCGAAAAGGGCGAGCGGCTGGCTGCGGAGTTTTTGGAGAGGAGCGGCTATCGGATCGTGATCGCCAATTTCAAAGTGCCGGTCGGACGAAACTCAAACGGAGCCGAGGTTACTGGCGAGATCGACATCATTGCGTTGGACGGTGAGACGCTTTGCTTTATCGAGGTTAAGACGCGGGTCGCGAATGATTTCGCTGAACCGAGTGCGGCGGTCACGCTCCGTAAACAACGGCAGATCACCCGCACAGCAAAGGTCTATCGGCGTATCTTCGAGTTGACCGAAATGCAATATCGGTATGATGTCGTCAGTATTGTGCTAGGGCATTTCGGCAACCCTTCGATAGAACTGTTACAAGGATTTTGGAACGATCAAAGGTTCGTTAAGCATAGCTGGAACCATGAAATTTGGTGAACTTTCCGGCCGGTCAAGGCGTATCGGTCATTTAGCCATCTCAAATATATGAAAAACAAATTTACTTTGATCTTGATAATTGTTGTCGCGTTAACTATGTCTTCTATAGCTTTCGGGCAGCAACCCGCGATAATCGATCGAGAAATTTTCTTCGGTAATCCCGAGTACGCCGGTGCTCAGATCTCGCCGGACGGAAAATATATCTCGTTTGTAAAGCCTCTGGACGGCACGATGAACGTCTGGGTTAAAGGCTTTGACGAAACGTTCGACGCGGCCCGTCCGATGACGGCGGACACCGCGCGGCCCGTACGCAGCTATTTCTGGTCGCGTGACGGCAAGTACATTTTGTTCGTTCAGGACAAGGGCGGTGACGAGAATTTCAATGTTTATGCCGTGAATCCTGCGGACAAACCGGTAGCGGGTTCGTCTGTTCCGGCTGCAAGGAACATCACCGATGCCAAGGGCGTCCGGGCGATAATCCAGTCTGTACCCGATTCCGATCCTGATGCGATCTATGTTGGGATCAATGACCGCGACAAAGCCTGGCACGACCTCTATAAAGTAAAGATATCGACCGGCGAACGAACGCTCATCAACGAGAACAAAGACCGTTATCAGGGAATGATCTTTGATAACGCCGACAAACTGCGGCTTGCGACGCGTGCTGCTCAGAATGGCGATACAGAAATTTTAAAGATCGGTTCGGACGGCAAAGCGACGAAGATCTACGACTGCAATGCGTTCGAATCATGCGGTCCGGTTCGTTTTCATAAAGACAACAAACGCGTCTATATACAGACGAATAAAGGCAGTCTCGATCTGATCGAGCTTGTCCTGATGGACGCGGAAACAGGTGCGATCGAAAAGGTCGAAAGCGACCCGCTCGGCAAGGTCGATTTCGGTGATGCGGTATTTTCGGATATTTCCGACGAGATCATCCTGACCACATACGAAGACGATCGAGTACGGATGTATTTCAAGGATAAGAAATTTGAAAATGTCTATAAGGATATCAAAAAACGATTAGGCGATCGCGACATCTCTTTCCAGTCGCGGACAAAGGACGAGACGAAATGGGTAGTAGTCTCGGACAGCGATGTCGATCCCGGAACAGTATGGGTGTACGACGGAAAGTCCAAGAACCTAAGCATACTTTACCGGGTACGCGAGAAGCTTGACCGCACCGCACTTTCACCGATGAAGGCGGTTAGGTACAAATCATCCGATGGTCTGGAAATTCCCGCATATCTGACGATTCCGAAAGGCTCTAACGGGAAGAATCTGCCGACCGTTCTTTTCATTCACGGTGGCCCGTGGGGACGCGATTCGTGGGGTTATCATTCGTGGGCACAGTTTTTGGCAAATCGCGGTTACGCCGTTCTGCAGCCGAATTTCCGTGCTTCGACCGGTTACGGCAAGAAATTCCTGAACGCCGGAAACAACCAGTGGGGCGAAAAAATGCAGGACGACATCACCTGGGGCAAGAAATATCTTGTCGAACAAGGCATCGCCGATCCGAAGCGTGTTGGGATAATGGGCGGCAGCTATGGCGGTTATGCAGCCTTGGCCGGAGTCGCTTTTACACCGGACGAATATGCCGCGTCGGTCGCGATAGTTCCGCCGTCGAATTTGCAAACCTTGCTCGATTCGATCCCGCCGTATTGGGAAGCGATTCGGGAGACGTTTTATAAACGAATGGGCGATCCGCGAACACCAGAAGGCTTGGCTCAAATGAAACGCCAATCGCCGCATGCTCATGCCGACAAGATCAAAACGCCGCTGATGGTCGTTCAGGGTGCCAACGATCCGCGTGTAAAACAGCGTGAATCGGATCAGATAGTCGTCGCCTTACGCGACCGCAAATATCCGGTCGAGTACATCCTCGCACCCGACGAAGGCCACGGTTTTGCACGTCCGGTAAACAACATGGCGATGAACGCCGCGTCAGAGAAATTCCTTGCCAAATATCTCGGAGGGCGTTATCAGGAATCGATGACCCCGGAAGTTGCTAAACGGCTTGTCGAGATCACGGTCAATCCGGTAAATGTAAAAATTATCGATCCGAACGCACCGAAAACCGACAACGGTGCAACAGCGACCGCTGATGTTAATGGCAAATGGAATATGTCAGTCGATGCCGGTGGTCAGATCATCGATCTCGCGATCAACCTGAAACAAACCGGCTCGGAATTCATCGGCTCGATGGCGTCGATGGTCGGCAACGGTTCCTTTGAAAAAGGTAAAGTAAACGGCAACATGATGACCGCCACGCTGAACGCCGAGGTTCAGGGCAACCCAAGTGTCATCGCTGTCGAGGGAAAAGTTGACGGCGACAAGATGACCGGAACAATGAACGTTCCCGGCATCGGGGTCGTTGCTTTCACCGCTGTTAAACAAAAATAGAACTTCAATTAGTGAACTATTTTGTGGGATCGATCTTAATTGGTCGGTCCCTTTTCTATTGTGTTCCGAATCAGAACACAAATTTCTACCGACAATTTGGCCCGCCACCTAAACGCTCAAATCACAGAACATGCCTGATCGGGCACGGGTATTGCACCTTTGAAATTTAGCCTACACAAATCCATACAAAAGGAGAAATAATTATGGCTAATCTTGGAGCAACACAACAACAACAGGATCAACGACTTTTGACGGCGCTGTTTCGCAATCAGGAACACGCGGAACAGGCATATAATTCGTTGCGTGAGCGCGGATACACCGACAAAGAGATCAACGTAATGATGTCAGACAAAACTCGCGACACTTTTTACGGAAAAGGCAGAGTTGAAACCGAACTTGGCAGCAAGGCCCTCGAAGGGACCGGTGCGGGAGCCGCAATAGGCGGAACACTCGGGGCCGTCATCGGCGGCGTTGCCGCGATCGGGACCAATATCGTTCTTCCTGGCTTGGGCCTTATCGTCGCCGGACCACTCGCCGCAGCTCTCGTCGGGGCCGGAGCAGGTGGATTTGCCGGTGGTTTGGCCGGAGCCCTTATAGGCTGGGGAATCCCCGAAGAACGCGCCAAAGTTTATGAAAGCGGCATCAAGGAAGGCGGAACCGTTATCGGAGTAAATCCGCGTTCGGCCGCAGACTCGGATTACTTCGAGAAAGAATGGCAAAACTATCGCGGCGAAAGCATTTACCGCTAACGTCTGGTCAGAACCGGGAGCGATAGCGACTGGGTTATTCAAATGACAAAAAAAGCCCTGCCCGAAATCGAGCAGGGCTTTTCGTATTATCCAACCGACTACTTTATCTCCCAGGTCGTGCCGATCGTAAACGACCGTCCGCGAGCCGGAGCGAGTATAAATTGCTCATTATAGTAACGATTAAAAATATTCGTCACTCCTGCATTGATATTTACGTTGAATCGTTCGCGTCTAAACGAATAGCCACCGCGAATGTCGCTGACAGCAAAGCCCGGTTCCGGCCCGCCGATCGACGACAGAAATGATTCCGAGAGACGTTCGTGTCTATTAACAATCCTGGTCTGGAATTCGCCGTAAAAACGATTTCTTAGGTCGTTCCAACGCAAGTTCAGAACGGTCTTTAGCGGCGGGGCAACATTGAACGGCCCGTCTGTTTCCAGATTGTCGCCCCGTAGATAGGAAATATTGCCGTTAGGAGTCAAAAATCCATAGTCGCCGATTCGAAACGGAACTTCTAACTCCGCTTCAAAACCCTGCAATCGAACACGACCAAAATTGATGGTCTGCTGAACGCGTGTGAAAGAACCGCCTGACGGTATGCACTCACTAGGCCGGGAGGGAGGGTCCGCCGGAAGAAAAGTTGTCTGAGTCGGCCCGGATGACACAATAATTAAAACCGGACAACGTGGATCAGCCTCTCGATTATCGTAAGCAAAATCGCTCGAAAGAAAATTACGATAGTAATTGTTGAAGTAAGTGAACGACCCGGCGAATTTCGATGTTCTCACCTTTACGGCCGCGTCAAAATTTATTCCGCTTTCCGGGACGAGATTCGGATTTCCGACCAAAAAACCGCCGATCGATCCGGCACCGGTGAAGAATCTTTCAAAGAGATTTGCGACTCGAAACGAGCGTCCGACACGGCCTGTCAGACTGACCGCGTCGGTCAATCTATAAACCGCTCCGAAATCTCCGGTGACGGCAGTCTCGCTGACATTCAACCCAGTGGCAAGATCGGCAACACCAATGTCCTCCAATTGAAATTGTCTGATACCGGGAGGAAGAGCAAAGCCCTCGGTCTGTTCGGAACCCGAACTAAATCTTTCGACGCGAAGCCCACCGATAAATTTCAAACGATTGGTTAACGTAAATTCGTCTTGCGCAAAAAACGCGACGCTTCCAAAATCCGCTCTCGGAACACTCGTCGTTAGGTTGGAAACTCCAGTCAGCCTGTTTAGCGCTAACCGCGAATCTTCATTCGTATCACGAAAGAAACTGACACCGGCGGTAAGGAAATTTCTGCTGCCCAATATCCAATTGCTTTGAATGTCCAGGCCGTAGCTGTCCGTATCTGTAACAGTTTCGCTTAACGAATCGACGAACGGGCGGAACATAGTCTGATTTGAAAACTCTCGTTTTTGATTCTGAAAATAAAAGCTTGCCGAAACTTTGGCCAGATACTTGTTCAGATTTCTCGTTTCAAAACGCCCGTTAAATTTATCGCGATTGGAATATGGAAAATAGGCGTTGAATCCGAAGTCGAGCGTCAAGAGAGGCGAGCCGACATTCGCAGCACGCCTGCGCTCATAGTTGAGACGCAGATCGTTATCGTCGTTGAAAAAGAATCGCGTCGTTAACTGCGTGTTACCGCCGTGCGATTGGGAATTCCCTACCTCGCCTTCGGAAACAAACCCTTGTTCGGGGCCTAGCCCAAGTCCCTCGGTATTTCCGGCAAAATAGTTTTCGTATCTTTCCAGCGATTGGGCGACGCGAAACGAAAAGAACTTGCTCGAACCGGTCACGGCCAGATTGCCGCGTCTTCCTTTTTCATTGGAACTAAAATAGGTATTTAGCTGGCCGCCAAATCGAAATCCGTCGTCCCATCTTCGTGGTGCTTCGCGGGTGATTATGTTGACCGTTCCCGCAAGAGCATCTGTTCCATACAATACCGACCCGGCTCCGCGAACGACCTCAAGAGTTTCGATCTGTTCGATATCGACGAGGCCGGTTTCGATGCCGGATTGTCCCGTCGAAGTTCTTGCATTATTTAGCCTCTCGCCATCGACCAGGACCAAAATACGATTGCTTTCCAGTCCGCGGATTCGCGGGCGAACCTGAAACGCGCCTTCGTTAACGGTCGAGGTACCAGGCAGCGTTCGGAAAATATCACCGACTGTATTTACGGCCCGACGCTCGATCTCTTCGCGGCCGATCACGCTGACCGGAACGGCTGTGTCGTCGGTCGAGACCTGTGTGCGGGTCGCCGTTACCGTGACGTTTTCGGATATTCCTCCGGGTGATAAAACTATATCAATAGGATTGCTGTCTCCACCGACGATCTCGCGAATGACTGTTGGAAAACCGCGTGCGTTCACCGAAATTTGATAGTCACCATCTGCGATGTTCTCGAAACTGGCCACACCGTCTGAATCGCTGACAGCAGTTTTAGCCAAAAGGCTGCGGCCCGAAAGCGTTACGGTTGCGCCTTGGACCTTAGCTCCGTTGGCATCCGTAATGTTGATGGTAATTGTCTGGTTGGTTTGTCCCGAAATGCTTGAGCCGAGAACAAGCACAAATAGCAGGCCAAGGCCGGCAATGATTGACCGGCCGCGAATGGCTGAAATAATTTTAGATAAGTTCATAGTTAGCCTCGTTTGTAAGATTGCACAACCGGGCTAACTGACTTAGAATCAGAAAGTTCGTCAGCCCAAAAAGGTTGTCGATATGAGCGGGGCGTGCATTTGTTCGATTTAGCCGGTCGGTAAATGCACACCTCGCGTTATTGTTTTTATGCGCTGTTAAAAGCGTAATGACGCCTAATATATCGCTCTTGCGCGTGAACAGCTAATTAGCTGTCGTTAATATATCTATTCTGACTTATTAGCAGCGTTCATTTATGAAACCGCCTGAGACGCCTGTTCGAAAAACCGCCTGAACGAATCAAACGTTTCATTCGCACCTTGAACGATCACGTCATCTTGTCCGTTTGCTTCCGCATAGGCCGTAATTATTGCACCAAATTCTTTCCACATCGGCCCGACGTTCGGCCCGTAACTGTAAAAGAACGAGCCACCGGTTTCCGGTGTCACGCCAATGGCCGATGACAAATGTCGCGTAATGACCTGTCCGCCGAGCGTCGCTCCTTCCAAGACATAAACCGCCCCGAACGCCTTGGCCACGCTGTCGAAAACCGGAGTCTCTACGGTGACAGCACCAGGTTTTTGAAAAATTGAGAGCGCGGAAAGATCGCGTTCGAGCGAAGGTAGTTTTCGCCGCGACTCGAGATCAAAGCCATGAACTTTCAGCTCATCCGTCGGCAGCGACGGCTCGATCGCCGAATAAAACAAGTAAAACTTTGTGATCAACGCCTTGTAATCGTCGAGCGTAAACGTGCTGTTCATCACGTCCACCACCGTTTCCAAAGCCTCGTGTTGTTCCTTTGTCGATTCTTTCAGTTTTGCGAGTATCATATAGTTGTGTTGCAAATGAAAATCATTTTCAATAAGAGTAATAAGAGAAATGTCCGCTGTCAAGAACGACTAGCAAGTTTTATCCCAAATTACGCATTAGAGGCTGAGTTATGGATGCGTCCTCACTCATCTTAGAGATTTACTTTGCGTGCTTCGCGGCTTTGCATGGGAAAAGCAATTTCACGCAAAGACGCGAAGCACGCAAAGAAAGAAGCCACTATCGCGTAATCCGGTTTTATCGCTTGCTGCGTGGCTGAGCCGCGTCGGTCAGTATAACAAAATCACCGATCCCAACGTGTTTTGTAGTGTCGAACGTCTTGAAATTTTTCTCATAACGCATTGTTACGACCAACGCTTTTGCATCGGGCCGGTATTTCAAAAGATGCTCGATGGTTCCCAATCGCGACTCGGTGTGAAAGCCGCCGTTGAGATGCACGACAAGCGAACCCTTGTTTTTCTTTAGGCTTTCGCTGATCCAGTATGCCATCGACGCGTCCCACAACGATTGCGAATTGAGAATATTTTCGATGCCCATCGTGGCTTCCCCGCTGCCGCCCATGAGCGCACGAAACTTTTTTGAGTAAGCCTCCGACGCTTCGGCAAACGGCAGAGGCGGCAGCCATATTTTTGCTTCTGCCGACAAACCGTTCAGCGTATCGCGTCCGCCGCGTGACACCATATTGACATAACGCCTCGGAGCGTTTGCCGCCACCACGTCCAGTTTTTTCTCTTTGGCAAGCTCGACTAGCGGGCGATAGTCGGTCTTGTAATTTCCCCACGGCCGCGAGCTGAGCAAGAAATGATTTTCGGTGATCTGCCCGGCGAGATATTCGTTCAAAACGGCCTGAACGTCGCGTTCGAACATTTCGAGCGACAGCGTCACGCGTCGCTTGCCCAAAAATTGATCGACCGCGGCGCGAAATATCTCCGCCTGGATCGCATGCCCAACCGCGTCGTCGTGCAGCTCGCCGATAAACACGACGTCGTATTTCCCAAGCGACGAAACGATCGCGTTCAGGTTTGTCTTATTGCCCGTTCCGTCAAACACCACAAAATGTTCCGTGTTCGCCGCGATCTGACCAGGCGTCGAACTTGCCATAAAAAGAGCCGCGAAGAATGTCAGAATGATTATTTTCATATCGATAGAAAATATTAACACGTCCCCCGAACGCGCGTTCTAAGACTTGCGGCTTTGCCGCTCTATTTGCGGAAAAGCTTATGGAGGTCGTCTCAAAACCTGGCAATTGTCGGAACAAAGACTGCATTGCGTAGATCAGATGTCTCAAGCCATCGAAGATGGCGGCAGCATAAAGCCCCGTGCGTGAGCACGGGGTAGGCGGAAAATGAAATTCGAGCTGTCGTAGACAGCGACAGAGCATGGTTGGAGACGAGTCTGTCGCCCGCGTTCGCGGGCTGGGGTTTGGGGATGCGTTCCCCGTGCTCACGCACGGGGCTTTATGCTTTCGTCCGCTTCGCGGACTAAACCCGAGCATTTGGTGAGTTTTGAGACAACCTCCTGTGCTTTTCCGGGAGCATCTAAATAATCCTGCGGCTCCGCCGCCGTTTTACGCGAACGTTTCGAGCGGTTCCGACGGCAAACGGCGGCAGAGCCGCGAAGAGTTTTGAACCGCCGCCGGTGAAGCATAGCTTCACCGCAAATAGATGGGCGAAGCCCAGAAAAAACCGCACCTGTGAAAAAAAGTTTTACTTCTCACGCGGCGAACGTGCTAATCTTTTAGTGAAATCAGTCTGCCCTCGAAATTTGCAATTTCCCAACTTCACGCAAACTTTCGGAATTACCGAAAATCTAACGGAGGCGTAATGAAACTCACTTTTTCCCACAAAACCAACTTTAAGTCGGCAAGAATTGCCACGCTTCGTATTTCCACATTTTTCCTGCTGCTTAATTTTACGGCGGGCATTGTGCCTGCCCAGCGGGCGATCACCAATCCGAGCATTGAGGATCCGGCCTTTGGAAACGGTCAAGTAGTGTTTCATGCGGAAGGCACGGTTCCCGGATGGCTTACGTCACATCCGGTGCAGCCTGGAGCCTGTGACGGAGCTGATTGCCGCCCATTCGAAAGATGGTCGAGCGGGGCTACGGGCGTTCTACCGGCAACCGGATCGGGCCTTCGTTGGGTGGAGCTGAACGCATTCGTTAATTCGATGATCTATCAGAGCGTCTGTATGACAAACGGCGAATCGTTCGGTTATTCGTTCGTCCATCGCGGGCGTGGAAGCGACACCACCGCCGACGTTGCACAGTTCCGAATGGGAATCCCGACAGGTCTCCCGGCAGGCTCAAAACCGGCAGATCTATATGATATTCCGATCGCAACTGTTAGTACTGAAAATGACGGAGGCGGTGCGGCCCCGACGGCCCACCCAAACGCCACAGTCACGTTCGCCGATGCCACAAACGGCTGGCGGCGTTATTCCGGCACATTTGCCTACACAGGAACGACACAGGTGGTTAATATCGGCTATGTCGCGATCAGTGCTGCCGGCGGTAACCCGGCAGTAGGTAATTTCATCGACGATTGGCAGATATCGCTCAGTCCATACCTTGAGTTTTCACCTGCAAGCGCATCCGGTCCCGAAGGCACGGTCGTCGCCGGAGGCAGCAATACGCCGGCGAATCGTCCGGCATTCCGCATCGGTGGAACTCTGGCCGGGCCGGTTACAGTAAATTTTCAGGTCGCGGGCGGTTCGGCAACCATAGGAACCGATTACAGCATGACTGAGCCTTTTCAAGCCGGGAATACAACCCCGACTGCAACCGTTACAATTCCCGCCGGGACTTACGACGGCACCTCGGCGGACAGCCTGTTCCCGATCCCGTTTTCGATCAATACCGATTTTTTTGTGGAACCGGATGAAACAGTGGAATTCACGATAACTTCCGCTCCTCCGGGAACGACGATCGCAAGTGTCTTAAGCTGCGGGACGCCTCCGATCATGACCTCGTCATACACGATAGTGAACGACGATATAATCACGGCCGCGCCGGTTATGATATCCGGCCAGGTTCTCGATCTTGACGGCGGGCCGATAATGAACGCAAGGCTGCGTCTTACATCGACGATGGGCGAAACGTATTCGGCGTCCACCAATCCGTTCGGCCACTTCCGTTTTGACCAAGTACCGTCCGGCACGACCTACGTCCTCGAAACGTCCGCCAAAGGACATTCCTTCGAGCCGCAAACAATGGCCGTCAACGACGACATCACCGGTCTTGTCATCACCCCGACAGGCGCTAAAAGCAGTAGGCAGTAGGCAGTCGGTTGTCGGTAGTTATAGCGGCTTTGCCGCTTCGCCGAGCGGAAAAGCTACGCTTTTCCGGCCCGCTTCCCAAACTCCTGCGGCTATGCCGCCGCTTTCGCGATGAAGACGGCGGCATAGCCGCAAAGAGTTTTAAAAAGTCTGCCGGTGAAGCACAGCTTCACCGCTCGACGAGGCGGCTTAGCCGCTTCATCCTTCATCCTTCATCCTTCATCCCTCATCCTTCATCTCTCCGCCGTCAGTTTGCGACAAAATCGAGATCGTCCACGTTATCCATAGGGATGACCGTTCGGACGGGTTCTTGAAATGTATAACGCCCGGCTGAGACTGTTACGAAATAGGTTTGCCCGGCACGCAGGCCATTGAACGAATAGACGCCAAAACTGCCGGTGGCAACAGTCACCGGCCCGCTCAGATCGCCGCCGAATATCGTCACCGACGCATTACGAACAGGCAATCCCTTCGCCGTTCTTACGCTGCCCGAAACACTGACCGCCGCCGCCGTCGGGGCAGAAGCTGTAAGGCTAAAGTCATCGACAGCCAGCCCGTCATCCGAATTTGTGACGTTAAAATCCGTCCAGCGAATCCAGAATGTGGATCCATTAGGAATGTTTACTCCTTCGATGAAATTGTTAAGCGCGGTTCGATTTTCGGACAAATTACCGTCAAGTCTTACGCCTATTGTAGTAGTATTCGGACTCGCAAAATCTAAAACATCAACATCGATCCATGTTCCCGTCAAAAGACTCGCGGCATCAAGGCTGTATTGAAAGTCGATGCGGTCGCTTCCGCGTCCTATTCCACCAAGCCGCCATTGCTCACCTGTATAACTAATGTCCAGCGACCTTATGGTTCGACCCGTGTTGTTTACAAATTGGGCCCCAAAGGTGGGAATGACAGAACCGCTCTGCAATCCGCCAAGAGCGCGATCGGTGCTGTCAAGAGCTCCAAAACTATATGTGTTTCCAGTGGAAGAACCGCCATGGCTGGCAGCATATGTCGTGTTGGGACTGGTTCCGGTTTCTATAAAAAACCAGCCGGCCGGAACCGTCGAGGACGTTCCGGTAACGGCGAGCGTGTTGAAGTCTTGAGTGTAAGGGCTGCCGAGCGTGCTAATCGAAATCTGGGCCTCAGTAGATGAGTACAGACAAAATGATACAAGAACAACGAACGATATGATCGTTTTCATCAGGAATCTCCCGCAAATTGTGAATAGGGTAAATCTTTAGTGCGGAAATTATAATCAAGTTCAGGAATTAAAGAAAGGATCGACGCGGTTAAATCAACAATATTTCTTCGGAGCAGATAAAATAACTCTGGGCACACGCAGACTCTTAGCCAAATATAAGAAAGAAATTCCGACAACTTCCCGCTAAAGAGGCTGTGTCAAAACGTCATCTGGCACGATGTCAGTCCGCGAAGCGGACGACAGCATAAGCCCCGTGCGTGAGCACGGGGACGCATCCCAAGACGCCCAGCCCGCGAATGTGGGCGACAGAGCACCTCAATTATGTTGTCGTAACATTACTTTTTCAGCTTCATCAAACTGCCGCCGCCGCTTATTTGGCGGGAACCGGCGTGTTTTTCGGCGGCTTCGAGGGCACGGAGGAAATTAAGCCCGAGGACTTTGCGGATGTCGGTTTCGGTGTAGCCGCGGCGGAGCATTTCGTAGGTGACAAGGGGCAGGTCTTCGACGCCTTTCATCGGCGTGGGCAGAAACGGAACGCCGTCATAATCCGAACCGAGCCCGATGTGGTCGATACCGGCAATCTTTTTAATATGGTCGATGTGATCGACGATGCGTTTGTAGTCGGCAATGTAGATCGGGTTGGCTTTCTCAAGCTCGGCGACGGCATGGTTGAACGCGGGCCGGTCGTCCTTGTATTGCTCGCGGAGCTTTGCGACCTGTTCACGCAATTTTGCCGAACGCTCGTTCTCTTCGCGGTTGGTACGTTCGTCCAAAAACGACGGGTAAAACACCACCATTATCACGCCGCCGTTCTGCGGCAGCCGCTGGAGTATCGCGTCCGGCACATTTCGCGTGTGGTCGTTTACGCCGCGTGCTCCAGAGTGTGACGCCATAAGCGGAGCCTTTGTAATATCAAGCACGTCGCTCATCACTTTTTCCGAAACGTGTGAAATATCCACCATCATCCCCAGACGGTTCATCTCGCGGACGACCTCTTTGCCAAATTCGCTCAGGCCGTTGTTTTTCTTTTCGCCGTTATGAGCGTCCGCCCAATCGTGCGAAACATTGTGCGTCAGCGTCATATAGCGAATGCCAAGCCGGTAGAAATTTCGAAGCGCGTAAAGCGAATTGTCGATAGCGTAACCGCCCTCGATGCCCATCAGCAGACAAATTTTCTTGTCCTTTTTCGCCTGTCTTATTTGCGCCGCGGTCGTACACATCGTCAGGTCTTGCGGATTGCGTTCGGCTTCGCGATAGGTCGCGTCGATCAAGTCCATCGCCCTGACCATCGCCCGATTCGCTTTCCATGTGTCACCGCCGACGTAGATCGACATAAACTCGCCCGTCATCCCGCCTTTTTTCCAACGCGCGATGTCCGTGTGCATCGGATCGCCGCCAGTCTGCGTCTTGCCGGTCGAATCGTTCGCAAGATTGAAATCCATATCGACCATCGGACCAGTAATATCGTTATGGCCGTCGATGACGATAGCTTTTTTGTGGATCTTCAGCGCCTCGGCCCACAGCTTCGGGTCGGCGTCGGCGGGCATTGTTTGTGAAAAGGAATATGAGGAGAGGAAAAGCAGTGCGGCCAAGATGTACAATTTTTTCATAGATTTACGGTAAAAGCGGAAAATGGTGTTTCCGCAATTTTACCGTATTAATCCAATTTGCACGAACAAGCGCTAGAACCTGAAGTTGATGTTCACCGAGCTGCCTCTCCGGTAACGCGGATAGTACCGGTGACGCGGATAGGTGTAATATCGCGGATATGCACGGTAAACCACATATCCGGGCCGGTACCTGTAACCCCGATAGTACGGCCGATAGGCGACATATCGTTTGTGTTTTTTCCAACCTCTGCGTTGCGACCAGCCGTTATGCCGGCCATTGTCGCCGCGCCAGTATCTTCCACGCTGTCCGTCCGCCGAACTGACCGCAAAACTCAGAAAAAAGGCGGCGGTTATCAACAGAATATTTAGTTTCTTAAATAAAACCATAACAAGTCTCCTTTAAATCGAGATCGAAGACGTTGCTTGAGGATGTTTTGTGCGATGCTAGGAAAATTACTTGCGTTGTCAGGAAATTTCGTCGGGAAAGTAAAAAAGGCGGGGAGGAGAACCCGCCGCTTTTTTACTGTTGAATGAATCTTTACTGACGCGGATAGTCTTGCTTATCGTGCTTTTGACGATAAATATGCCAGCTTGATTGATTCATCTGATGCTGCAGCCGATGGCGTTCGCGACTCGAAAGGCCGTCGCCCGATTCTCGAAACCGGCTTTCCATCCGGCGTGTCTGCGCCTGTTCATGTGCGAGACGCGCGGCCTCGCGAATAGTAAGTTCGCCCGAACGCATTCCTCTCATCATCCGCTGCTGCTGATTCTGCTGCCGTTCGTTTATCCCGCGACGCTGGGCCGAAGCCTCCACCGCCGTCGCACCGAAACACACCAGTACTCCAAAACAAATCCCTAAGATCGTTCTCATAGATAAATCTCCTCTGAATTCTATTTTTTTGCGGCCCGACGTCAGGTCCAATGTTAAGACGAACGCAATCGGCGTTTGGCTGAAAAATTATAGAAGCGGAAAGAATCGGCCTTCGATCTTGCTGCCTTTCGGAATCGCCGGAACGCCAGCAAGCAGCGGTTCGTCAGAATCGGAAACAACTCCGTCGCGGATAAAATTTATCACCGCCGCACGACGCGGCCGGTCGGAACGATTCTCGTAAGAACCGTGCAGCATCATCGGATGATGGAAGCTTGCCTGTCCCGCATTTAGAATTGACGGAACTGGTTTAAATTGTTCGCGTTGCTCCGGCGTCAATACATCGAGCACCGCATTCATATCGTTCGCAAGATCGGTTCGCGGCAGCAGATTCCATTTATGGCTTCCGGGAACATAATGCACACAGCCGTTCTCCTCGGTCGAATCGTCAAGCCCGATCCAACATGTCAGATGAGCCATCGGCCGCGTTCGAGTCCAGTATGAATAATCCTGATGCCACGCAACGACCGCACCGTCGTGTGCCGGTTTTACGAATAATTGATCGTGCCAAAACCGCACCGGGCCGCCGAGCAGCCTTTCGGCAATCGCCACGATCGGGCGATGGAACACAAGATCGTGAAACGCGCGCGAGACCCGCCACGCACCTAAAGCATGAAACAAAACGCGGTCGGCGTCGGCGGATTCGTTGTGGTGATATTCGTAAAACAGGTCAACCTGATCGGAACTTGGACGCATTAGTTCGACCAGTTCATTTCGAAGAAGTTCGATCTGACTATCGCTGAGAATCGAAATGCCAGACACAAATCCGTCACGCTCGAAATCTGTGATCCGTTGCGTCGAAATACGTTGATCGGCAATTTGCCCGATGCGAAATTCGTCGGTCAAAAGACCCGTGAAATTAGATAGATCTTCCGCCATAAAAAGCGTTAAAAGTTGGAACACCGCTTGCACTGTCATCTGCGGCCCATATTGTCGCCCCGCCGGCAATTATCCGCTAAACACCGTATTCCCACATACTTAGCAGATCGGGAACTTCGTTCTTCCACGAACGACTGTCAAACCGTGTCATCGCTAAGGTGCCATAATGCGGCACTTTTCGGGTCGATCCTCAACATTATGAGCCACAAAGCCAGTAACCGAAAGGCCGCTGCCCAACCCGCGCTTTCCCTCGACAGAGAAATGAAACTCAGCAATCTGGATGCGCCGCGCATTACCTCTGGTGAGTTTGGCGAACAGCAGTTTCGCAGTTTCATCGAAAATCTTCCCGTTCTGTTTTACGTCGTCGATTCCCGTCCGCCATATACTCCGCTATACGTCAGCCCCGCATTTTCCCGTTTCGGTTATCCCTTGCAGGATTGGGTGACCGACCCCGATATTTGGCTCCGCGTTATCCATCCGGAAGACAGCCGTTGGGTCTTTAATCAAACCACGATGTCAACCCAAAGCGGCGAGGGCGTCGATTACGAATGGCGCCTTGTTGATGCGTCGGGAATGGTCCATTGGGTGCGGGACCAAGGCTGCCTCATCCGCGACAAAGACGGTAATGTGCTCTGTCGCGAGGGAGTGATGCTCGACATCACCGAACAAAAAAATGCGACCCACGCTCTTCGTCTAAGTGAGGAACGCTATCGAAATCTTTTTGAGAATGCGAACGACATCATATACGTCCACGACCTGGATGGCAATTATCTTTCGATGAACAAGGCGGCCGAGAACGTCTTCGGCTACAAGCGCGACGAAGCTCTAAAGCTCAATATGTCAAAGATCGTCGCTCCCGAACAGCTCGATCTTGCACGCGCAAAGCTCGACGAAAAGCTCGGCGGCGGACCGGCACAAACGGCATACGAGATCGACTGCATCAAGAAAGACGGCAATCGAATCACGCTCGAAGTGAACAGTACGATCATTGCAAAAGACGGAAAACCGGTCGCCGTTCAGGGCATCGCGCGCAATATCACCGAACGAAAGTTTGCCGAAGACATAGTCCGCGAAAGCGAAACGCAATACCGCGACCTGTTTGAAAACGCGAACGACCTGATCTATACACACGATCTAAAAGGTAATTTTACATCGCTCAACCGTGCGGGTGAACGGATCACCGGTTACTCGCGAGACGAGGCGATCACGATGAACATCACTGAGGTGGTCGCTCCTGAGTCGCTGGCCGCTGCTCGTGCGATGACCGCTCGAAAACTTGCAAAAGACGCACCGACCACATACGAGATCAATGTCATTGCAAAAGACGGCCGTCGTGTGCTGCTCGAACTCAGCACACGCCTTATCTACCAAAAAGGAGCACCGATCGGTGTTCAGGGCGTTGGCCGCGACATCACCGAACGTAGGCGTGCAGACGAGGCCCTTAAGGAAAGCGAACACCGTTACCGTCAGCTCGGTGAGGGCATTTCGCATCAAGTTTGGACCGCTGAACCTGACGGGAAACTCGATTATGTAAACGCCCGAACGCTCGATTATTTCGACCGCACCAGCGACGAGATGATCGGTGAAGGCTGGCAAATGATGATCCATCCTGACGATCTCGGCGAATGTCTCGATAGATGGCGTCGTTCGATAAAGACGGGAGAATACTACGAAACCGACTTTCGTCTTCGTCGGCACAATGGCGAGTATCGTTGGTTTGCGGCGCGTGCCACAGCGGGACGCGATAGCGAAGACAACATCGTTAAATGGTTCGGGACCAATACCGACATCGACGAGCAGCGGCAGAGCGAGGCGAAACTAAACTATTACGCCAAGCACGATCCGTTAACGGACCTGCCGAACCGCGTCGAATTCATGATCCATCTTCAGGCGGCGATCGAAAGGGCGAACGAGCACGATCTGACAAAATTTGCGGTGCTGTTTTTAGATCTCGACAGGTTCAAGATCATAAACGACAGCCTCGGCCACGTAGTCGGCGACAAACTGTTGAAACAGATCGCCGCTCGTCTTTGCACGTATGTGCGGCCCGGCGATGTCGTTGCTCGGCTGGGCGGCGACGAGTTCACCATACTGCTAAATCGGACAGGCGGCGTTTCAGATGTAGAACAGGTTGCAGATCGTCTCCAACGAAATATTTCAAAACCGTTCGTGATCGACGGCTACGAGGTCTTCACATCCGCGAGCATCGGGATAATCGTGTCGGACGACATTATGCGCCAGCCTGAGGATTTCCTACGCGATGCCGACGCGGCAATGTACCGTGCAAAGGAAACAGGGAAAGCTCGGTACGAGATATTCGACCGCGAAATGCTCGCACGAAACATGAACCTGCTTCAGATCGAAACCGATCTCCGTCATGCGGTCGATGAAAACCAGTTTGAGGTATTGTATCAACCGATCGTCGAGCTTGAAGACGGTGTCGTCCGCGAGTTTGAAGCTCTACTTCGCTGGCGTCATCCAAAGCGTGGATTGATCTCGCCTGACGAGTTTGTTCACATCGCCGAAGAAACCGGCCTGATAATTCCGATCGGCAAATGGATACTTGGGGAATCGTGCCGACAGCTTGCTATCTGGCAAAAACGATCGCGGAGCCAACTCGCCGTGAGTGTCAACCTTTCGGCCAAACAGTTAATGCACCCATCACTGTTGGAAGTTCTTCGAAACATTCTCGACGAAACGGGATTAAAAACTTCGCAGCTAAGGCTCGAAGTAACCGAAAGCACGGTAATGGAATATCACGACCGCGCTCTGAGCGTTCTGCAGGAACTTAGCTCGATGGGTCTGTCTTTGGCGACCGACGATTTCGGCACCGGTTATTCGAGTTTGAGCTACCTACAGACGTTCCCGTTCGAACGGCTTAAGATAGATCGTTCGTTCATCGAGCAAATGATGGAAAACGAGCGAAGCAGGGTGATCGTCAAAACGATCTTGATGCTCGGAGAAAATCTCGGTATCCAGGTGGTCGCCGAGGGAATCGAGCGCGAAGGTCAGCTTTCGGTATTGAGGGAGCTTGGATGCCGCTACGGTCAGGGCTACCTTTTCTCGCCGCCGGTTCCGGCCCCGCAGGCAAGACGGCAGATAAGATCGCTGAAGAAAAGATTTGAAACCAGCACGAAATATTCCGGCCCAAACCCGATCCCGATCCTCGAGGTTGCAAACCTCCAATAAAAAGCGGTGCAGCCTGCAAAGCCACACCGCGTCTTTAAATCGTTGCATTTTTACTTTTCCGCGGTCTGTTTTGCATCTCGCGGTTTTGCATTTTTCACGTGCTTGTCGAACCAATCGAGCATTTCAAAGAGCGTATGTTCGACGGATTGTTTGGCCGAGTAGCCGTGCGATTCCAGCGGCAGCATCACGAGCCGAGCCGTGCCGCCGTTGCCGCTGATCGCCGCGAACAGGCGCTCAGACTGCATTGGAAATGTTCCCTGATTGTTATCAGCTTCGCCGTGCGTCAGGAGGATCGGTTCGTTGATCTTGTTGGCAAAAAAGAACGGCGAGACATCGGTATAGATCTTTGTTGCTTCCCAGAAATTCCGCGGTTCGTCCTGAAAGCCGAATGGCGTCAGAGTGCGGTTGTATGCTCCGCTGCGCGCAATGCCGGCTCTAAAAATATCAGAATGTGCGAGCAAATTCGCCGTCATGAAAGCTCCATAGCTGTGACCGCCGACACCGACCCTGTCACCATCGACAACGCCCATCTCAACAGCTTTGTCGATAGCGGCCTGTGCGGAATCGACCACTTGTTTGACGAAAGTATCATTTTTGGTTTCCGGCTTCCCGACGATCGGCATCGCGACATCGTCCATCACCGCATAGCCGTGCAGCAGAAAGAACAGATGCGAAATTCCGCCCATCTGCGTGAATCGATTTGTTGAACTCGAAACCTGTCCGGCAGTTCCTGCATCTGTGAAACTTTGCGGATACGCCCAGGCAATCGTCGGCAGACGAGTTCCCTCTTTGTAGCCCGGCGGCGTGTAAAGGGTGAACGAAAGATCGACGCCGTCAGCACGTTTGTATTTCACCAACTGCTTTTTGATTCCGCGAAGCTGCGGCGTCGGGTCCTTGAACTCCGTCAATTGCCTATAAGCGAGAGCAGTACATATTTGCCCTGCGGGGCACACTTGACGCATGAAAAGATTCGGCGGTTCGCTGATCGATTCTTTGCGGGTGATAAAGTTCATCCCGTTGTCATCGGTCATAGCGACGAACGCTTCGTATTCCTCAGTGCCAGAACGCCAGATCTCATCAGTCTTCAGCGTTTTAAGATTCATCCGACGGAAGAACGGCCGATCGCCCTCGGACGATGCTCCGGCACCAGTCAGGAAAATATCGTCACCGGTTTGCCGCGCTACATTCGATCCGTTCGGCAGCGTTTTCATTACCGGCGTTCCTATCGCGTTATAGCGGTCGTTTACATTTAGATCAGAAACAAGTTTCGCGCCTGCTGGATTTCGATAATCGGTCATGAACAACCGCCGACGCTGGCTGTCGCGGTTGTAATCGAAAAACATCATCATCCCGTCGCGTTCGCCGAAAAAGCTCCCCTGATAACGGTGCTCGATCTTTACAAGCTCAGTTCCCAGCCCAGCAAACGGCGCCGCAACCGTCATCAATTTGTCGCGATGTTCGGCTTTCTTACGCGGATCGCCACCGTCTAAGGCCTCGACCCAGATCAACGTCGATGCTTCCGTCGGAATCCATTGGTAACTTCGTCGGCCGGTTGGAACTCCTTGAGTCGGCAGGCTGTCCTGCAACGGTATGTCCGCAAACGCCTGGACAACCTTACCGCTCATATCCCATATCTCGACCTTTTTCGGAAATCGAAACGACGGGAAAAGGTAAGAGAACGGACGCTGAACTCGCGACGCTAAAATGTACTTACCGTCGGGAGAAAAACTTGCGTTATCAAATATAGCGGGCGACCCGATCTCACGCACCTTGCCGCCGACATCAATCACCGCCAACTGCGATGTGGCGTAATATTCGTACAGCTTTTCGTCGTTCGGAGATTTCAGAAGGTCCTGAAAAGTCGCTATCGCACCGCTGCGTCCAGACGTTTCCTGGATGTTCGGTTCGTTCGGCGTAATGTCCTGATACGCCGGTGCTGGCCCGCGTTTTGCGGGAACGAGCGTGGCAGAGATCGTACTTGAATCTTCCCAGTCAAAGCCGCCATAGGCCGTGTTGATTAAAACATTTTTGACCTTTGTCGCCTTTGCGGTCGCGGTGTCGATGATCCATAGCTCAATGCCATTCGCGACGACATTTCCGGCGGCGAGATATTTGCCGTCCGGTGACCACGACGGCGAAATGATCTTTGCACCCGGCGGCAGCGAAACCGGCGTTTCTTTTCCATCCGAAATATTCTTGAATTTTACGCTGACCGAGTAACCCTGACGATGCTGGCCGTTTGTCCTCGGATTGATACGCGATCCGGCGAGCCGCAGCATCGGCTCGGCCAGTTCCGAGATCGGCGGGTAACGCAGTTGGTCGAATAACACTATTTTGTCCCGCGCGGGCGAAACGGCTGTAAACGGAATGGCGGGAGCATCCAAAACGTCCTGTACCGCTTTCGGCGGTTGTTTATAGCTGCCCTGGGCGAATAACCCGATTGGCAGAAAAATCGTTAACGCAAGTGTGCAGATTATGGTCTTCATAATTATGTCCTTACTTTTTTCTCAATCCTTCGATCACTTTTGCGGCGACCGACGGTATCGGTTCGCGGTCGTTCGCGTGATTTTCAGTATAAACCGCAAGCACGAGTTTCAATCCGTCCGGCGTTTCGATATAAGCAACGTCATGACGGGCCCGGCTTGTCCATCCGGCCTTCGACCAGAGTTTCGCACCCGTCATCTTCCCGTCAATCAGTGCCTTTCCGGTAAACCCAACGGCTTGATTGTCCTTATCTTTTGATTCCACCGACCAATCGCGTTTCATCAGGTCAAGCATCAGGTCGCTTCGCTTTTCATTGACGAATTTTCGCAATGCGATCTCAGCCATCAGGCGTGCGGTTGCGTTGGTCGTTATCATATTGCGGTTCTGGCCTTTATAGCCGCGCGACTGCTGCTCGATGCCGTATGCGTCCTCGCAAAATGTCTTTTGGTTTATGTTGATGTTCGTGTAACCCATCGACGCAAAATACCGGTTAACCCGGTTGCGTTTGTACTGCCACGCATCGAACTGCTTTTGCGACAATTCCGAGCCGCTCGATGTATCGGTCAGGACATCAAGAATGTACTGCGTCGCTTCATTCGACGAATCGACGATCATATCCTTGAGCCCGCGTTCCATCTCAGGCGTCATCACGATCTTGCCGTCCTCAAGCTGTCGATGAAGCGCGGCCATGTAAAACATTTTTACGACGCTCGCCGGATAGAGTTTCAATTTGCCATTGACCTCTGCCATTTTGAGGCCCGCCGGATCGCGAAGATCGATCAGCGTCGCGGCGATCTCGTTTGGCTTGAACGCATGCTTCGCTGTCACCTCTGCGACCGCCTGCGCAAGAATCGATTGCAGCTCAGTGGACGAATTCATCACAGGAGCTGCGTAAGTCTTCGGCTTTACGATCTCGATCTTGTCACGCGTCTTCTGCGGAAAGGCAGACGAAAAAAAGAGACCGCCAACGGTAAGAATCAATAAGGCTCTCGTTACTTTGAACATGTAATTGGTTTTATGCTTCTTTACGGAAAATGATTTTCAGAGTATAAACGAAAAGCATCTCCCAAAAAAGCTGGCCTCAAAAAGTAATTAATGACAGAAGAAAAACTAGTCCGCGGCATCGGCCGCTGGGACCTGACCGCAATCGCTATCAACACAATTATCGGCACAGGAATCTTTATCCTGCCAGCCAAGGCGTTTGGCCTCATTGGCAGCTACAGCCTCTTCGCGATTATCGCCTGTGCTTTTATTGCAGGGGGCTTTGTATGGTGCTACGCAGAGGTTTCTAGTCGCTTTGACGAAACGGGGGGAATGTATCTCTACGCGAAAAGAGCATTGGGACCAATCGTCGGGTTCGAAATTGGATGGCTATATTGGGTAGTCAGAATAGCGACCTTCGCAGCAAACTGTAATGCGTTACTAATCTATCTCAAAATCTTCTACCCTAGCGCCGAAGAAGGCCTTTCGCGAACTTTGCTTATCTTGCTCGTAGTAGGCTCAATGACCGCCGTAAATATCATTGGCGTAAGGCAATCTTCAAAACTGACCAACATATTTACTATCGGAAAGATTCTTCCGCTTCTCGTTTTTGTATCTATCGGAGCCTTTTTTGTGCAGCCTACAAATTTCAGTTTTGGCGAGTTGCCGACTCACACCAGCTTCACTGAGGCGATCTTGCTGCTAATTTATGCTTTTGTAGGATTCGAAGCTGCCGTCATCCCGGCCGGGGAGTCAAAGAATCCCAAGAAGGATCTGCCGTTCGCACTCCTAACAGCATTGATCTTCTGTGGCCTTTTGTACATTCTTATCCAGTTTGTCGCAATCGGAACTCTGCCTGAGTTAGCTAATTCAAAAACACCCATCGCCGATGCCTCCGGATTATTTTTAGGAGGGTTCGGTGCGATCTTTATTTCCGTGGGTGTCTTAATCTCAATTCTTGGCAACCTAAATGGTGGGTTTCTCGCCGCATCGCGGCTGCCTTATGCAATGGCTGTCCAAAAAGAGCTTCCAGAGTTGTTCGCAAAGACTCACGAATCATATAGAACACCGTGGATCTCGATATTACTCACCTCGGTAGCTGCACTGGTTCTAACACTCGTCTTTGATTTCTTTCAGGCCGTTGTGATCGCGACAATTACGCGACTGATAGTTTACGCCTCTACTTGCGTTGCCCTTCTGGTTTTCAGACATCGCGACAAATCTGACGAAAACCGTTTTACTAAGCCATTCGGAGTTTCAGCGGCATATTTTTCCTTGGCTATCATCGTATGGCTTGTAGGATCATGGGTCTGGTCTTTGTGGAACAAAGGAATACAAGGGTCATTTTTCGAGGTCGCAACATTGGTCGGAGCTACCATTGTTGGCTTTGTTATTTATTTCGGATACAACATGTTCAGCAACCGAGATAATCGGAAAATTCCCTCTGAATAGTAAAGCTCGTCGGCATGATTGCCGGGATCCGAATAGTTTCTCGCAGTCTATCGCACCTTACGCAAATCCAACGACGCCGATTCGTCAGATTCGTAGGGATAATTCCCGGAGGACTTACAAATGGCATATATCGTCGAAGGCATGACCCTAATCCCACAGCAGTTGCAAATGAGCTGCTGGTACGCCAGCGCGCAAATGTTGATAAAATGGCGTGAGGAAAAGGATCAAATGAGCTATGCCCGTTTGATCTCGCCCGAGTTTGACGAAGAATGCTCGCGGCTCCGTGACAACAACAACGGAATCCAAAACCCGCAAATCATAAAAACGGCGGAAAGGATCGGACTAAAACATGTTCCACCGCTTTCGCCATCGCCCGCTTGGATCGAGGCGTGGTTAAAAAGCTACGGCCCATTATGGGTAAACGGCAAGACCCACATCGTCGTTATTGCCGGCATAGCTTACATTCCGGGTTCGGGAGATATGCTTTTGGTGTATGATCCGTCTCCCGTCGGCGTCGGACGTATTAATTGGCGGAGCATCTCTGGTTGGTACACTTCGGGAAGTTCCGTGTCGTCTCGCGACACCGATAAGAGCGTTGAAACAGTATTCTTATATGTTCCTGACGATATTTAGTAGAACTATCTTGCTCGCCACTTTCGCTCTAGCAGTCGGAACAGGCTCGGCGTTTTCTCAAACGGTTGACGATTCAAGCCGCCGGACGCTCGGATATATTTCGGCAAGCGGAACCGTGGAAGGCGCTAGCCGACGCACGCTTGGCTATATCGACAAAGACGGAACGGTGGACGATTCGTCACGGCGGACGCTTGGCTATATCAATAAAAACGGAGAGGTCGAAGACAGTTCGCGTCGTACGCTAGGCTATATAAATTCGAGCGGTGAAATTGAAGACAGATCACGAAGAACGCTCGGCTATGTGAATGCAAACGGAGAGGTCGAGGACAGCTCACGCCGAACACTTGGATATGCGAAAGGCGTAAAAACAGAACACATAGCAGCGTTTTTCTTCTTTTTCTTTCAGCCGAAAAAAGCAGAATAGTATCTACTTAAAAACACTTTCGCCAAGAATGTTTTCGCGAATATCTTTGATCGTATCGTTCAAGGTTTCCTGAGCGTCACGAGGAACAAATCCCAATTCTTCTTCAGCCTTTGACGAATCGAAATACCAAAAATGCTCGGCCTGTTCGACCTCTTTCGACGCAACAGGCGAAGTTTTTCCCCAATTCTTAAATACAGATTCGATCATAGACGAACCGGCCATCGCCAGTTTTTTCGGCATCTTGAGCATCGGGGCCGAAACACCGGAAAGTCGGGCAAGCCTCCCGAAAAAATCGGCAAAGGTCATATTCGCCGAACCAAGCAGATATTTTTCCTGATGTCTTCCCTTTTCGACCGCCGCAATAAACACCGCCGCCGCGTCGCGTGTATCAACGATGCTCAAACCGCCGCTCGGACAATACGGAATTTTTTTCCCAAGGAAATCAAGCACGATCTTTGTTGAACTCAATCGCTCATCGCCCGGCCCAAGCAGCAGTGTCGGATTCATTATGACCAGCTTTCGCCCGTCGCCATCAAAATTCTCAAGCGCGGCACGTTCCTGGTAATATTTCGATGCGTAATAAGCCCACTGCGATATAACATCCACCGGCTGCGGAAATGTCTCGTCAAAGATCTGCTCGTCCTCGCTGACCGCAATTGTCCCGCTCGACGACGCAAGTATCATCGTCTCGACACTCGCCTCCGTCGCTGCCTCGCATAAAATACGCGTGCCTTCAACATGAATCTTATTCATCACCGCCGCATCGTTATTATCCCGCGAAACCTTTCCGGCAAGATGAAATATCGTCGCAACATCTTTGACCACCGCCGCGACATCTTCGCGACTCGTCACTGAACCAACCGCCGCCTCAACTCCAGCATCAGTCATCCAAGCGGGAACGCTCGACGCCATCACGCGAAGATTCTTCTCACCCGCAGCCAGCATCTGCCGAACGATCTCCGCGCCAAGAAACCCGGTGCCGCCGGTTATCAAAATCTTCTTTTCAGTTTTTGCTATCGTCTTTTTCTTCGCCATTTTAGGATTTTTTACCACAGAGTACACAGAGTCCACGGAGGGGATTTCAGTATTGCTCTGTGTACTCTGTGGTGAACCGTCATTTCTTCCACGTCCGTCTGATCGGATGGGCCTCGGTGTTGAACACGACCTTCTTGAAATCCAACGTCTTTTCCGGTGCGAACAACAGATAAAAATACTTGAACGTCTCCGCCAAAACAAAGCTCTGCATCGCGTCGGACTTTTCTTTTGTCACGACGCTTTTCAGATGGGCATAGCCTTCTTCGGTACGGCAATATTTCACAAAGTCTTCCCACATCTTTTTGCCCATCGCAAGATATTTCGGGTCTTTGGTGTAGTAATAGAGGTAATAGGTCGATTCCACGATCTCAGGCCGCAGCGGGTAACCTGCGTGCTCGACCTTGCCGGTTTTGTAGTTGTAAACCTCAGGTTCGATACCGTGAACATTCCACATTTTGAACGACGAATCCTGCAACCGTTTTGCCCGCGTCAGGTCGCCCGACAAGGCAAGCACCGCCGGGAAAAATGCGTCCAACGCACCTGACGTTGTCGCCGTTCGCTTGCCCGTCGCCATATCCGAGTGGCCATACCAAAGCTCTCCGTTCACCTCGTCAGCGAGATTCTTATTTATCACAACAATGCTCTCGTCCCACATCTGCTTGCAGTCCTTATCGCCAAACAGGATCGAGCATTTGAGCAGATATTCGTAGTACGAATCGATCTCGGCACTGATGTGGCTGCCGGTGTTTGTCCATTTTCCGGTCTCGACGTTTATATTCGTTCCGACAAGCCCGATCGGCGAACGACGTTTGTAGGTTTCTACCAAAGCACGCTTTGCCTTGTCATAAAACACAGGCTTGTTCGTTAGCTTTGCCAGTGTGCCAAATTCGATCAGCAGCGTGCCCGTTTCCGCCGGATTAGAAATTTCGCCGCGCGTCTTGCCGGTTTTTAGATTCACGGTTTTGTACGGCAAACCGGTCGGCGAATCGAAAACCGGAAGCAGTCGTGTTCCAAGATCATCGGCCATCGCCAATAGTTTTTTATCGCCTGTTATCTGATACGCCGAAAGCAGCCCACCAAGCAGACGTATCGTTATCTCAAAATTCTGTACATCGATATCTTTGTCGAACGAAAGATTGTCGGTGATGTATTTGCGCGTCTTGTCGCCCTCGTCTTTCAGGCCCATCAAATACATCGTGTCGAGCCCATCAACCGGCGACATCAACAGCGGCTGCGGATACCAGTTGTGATAAGACTTCGAGAGCGGCTTCAGGTCGTCATTGCCCCACGCATGCTTTTTATAGCCGTTCCACGCATGAAGAAATTCAGTTTTTACTTCGGCCGCAAGCTTTTCCTTATCGACCTTCTGCGCCGTCAGTGTCCCGCAAAACAAACCAAATACGCTGAACGTGATTAAGGAACCAACTACACTCTGGATTTTCGTTCTATTCATAAAGCGACCACATACGGACTACAAAAACAGTTTTTGCAGACTTATTAACCTCATAGACCACGCGGTGTTGCTTGTTTATTCGGCGCGACAAGCATCCTTTCAATTCGCCGCCAAGTTTTTCGTATGGAGGCGGATTTTGAAACGGGTTCGCTCGCAAAATATCCAGAATCGCGGAGCCTTGTTTCCAAAGTTTCGCCCGGCGTAAAAGGTGTGCGTCCTTAAGAGCACGATTGGAGTATTCAATCGTCCAGGTCAATCTTCTTCCTCATCAAGAAGTCGAATGAACTCTTCCTCAGACAAGCGTTCCTCAGGCGGTTCCTTGCGTGCCTCGCGGATAGATTCAACCATGCCGGGAATCGAGGATAAGTAAAGCGTTTCCTGAATAGATCGCCAGTCTTCTTCGCTGATTAGCACCGCGTTTTTTCGCTTTGTGGTAATCAACACTTCTTCGTGTTCTTCAGAGACCTGATCTATCAGGCCGAAAAAATTTGCTCTTGCGGATGTTGCGGATATAACTCTCATAATCTATGACCTGTACGTAATTATGTACATACCAGTTTCTTCTGTCAAAAAAAACGAGCTACTTCTGAATCAATATCGGCTCGCCAAACCCAAGTTCTTTCAGTCGCGGCAATTGCGTTTTGGCGTCGCCGACGACGAGCCAGATCATTTTGTCCGTGTCGAGATATTTCTGAGAAAGCTCTTTGATCCGAGCCACGGTCATATCGTTTACGATCTTTTCACGGCCTTTTACATAATCGTATTTCCAACCGTATTTGCTGATGTTTTCGAGCATATTCAGCTTTGCACCCGCGGTCTCGAACGCACGAGCGTTGCTCTTGATCAGAAAACTTTTTGTCGTGGCCAGATCGTTGTCTGAAAAGTTCTTTGGATAATCCTCCAAGATCTGCTTGACCAACTGCGCCGATTCCAGAGTTACGTTGCTGCGGACGCCGCTTGCGATCGTAAACGGCCCGGCGCTTTTGCTTCCGCCAAAACCGGAGTTGATGCCATACGTATAGCCCTTGCCCTCGCGAAGCTGCTGCGTCAACTGCGATGCAAAACCGCCGCCACCGAGGATATAGTTCATCACGCTCGCCGGATAGAAATCAGCGTCGGTCACTGCCAAAGCCGGATAACCAAATCTCAAAACAGACTGTTTCGCATCGGGAACATCGTAGAAATAGACCTGCGATTTCGTCGGCGGTGCCGGCGTTTTATAGACAGGAATATCTACCTTTTTGCTCACCCATTTTGCGTTAATACCCGCGAGTGAACCCGTGATCTTTGCCTTATCGAGCGAGCCGACAACATGCATTCTCGCAACCGACGGCGACACGCTTTTCCCGTAAAACGCCTTTAGATCATCAAGCGTGATCGCATTTACCGATTCAACTGTTCCCAAAATATTCCTCGAACGGATATTGTCCTTGCCATAGATCAACAGATTATAATTGTTCTGTGCAACGGCGTTAGGATTCGCCTGTTGCTGCTGTATCTGGCTGATCGTGCTTTGTTTAAGCAGGTCGAATTCCTGAGCATCCCAACGAGGCTCAAACAATATCTCTTCGACCAGAGCGAGCGTTGCGTCATAGTTTTTGGCAAGTGTGTTGACGCCGATCCGAATGTCTTCGGTCGTGGCTCTTACATTGATCGCAGCCCCAAGTTGCTGTATCGCTTCCTCAAGTTCCAGCGGAGTTTTTCGTTTCGTTCCTTGTGTCATCAAATCTGTCATCAGGTTTGCGACACCGACCTTGTTAATGTCCTCAAGCAGCAAGCCGCCGTCGATGACGATCTCAAACTGTACAAGCGGAACCTCGGAATTTTCAATTCCATAAACACGCATTCCGTTCGCGAGCTTGCTCTCCCATATCGCCGGAATTTTTACTTCAGGCGCCGGACCGTATGGCGGCTCGACGCTGCGGTCAAAGTTCGATGGCGTTTTCTCATATGTTGCCTTTACGTTCGGATCGACCGCGGCCTCAGCACCTTCAACGATCGGTTCCTCGACCACGTCGGCTTTTTTGGAACCTTCGAGAGCCAGCCCGACCTTTCCTTTCGGCACAAAACTGGTCGCGACATAATTCTTGCCCTTGATATATTTCTCGTAAACACGCGTCACATCTGCGGGCTTAACAGCAAGAATATTTTGAATGTCCTTTTCGATATAGCCTGGATCGTTCGCAAATATGCTGTATTGCGCAAGTTGCACTCCTTTGCCCAAAACATTCGAAAGCGAATTATAAAACTGCGTTTCCTGTCCTGCTTTTATTCTGTTGAGATCTTTTTCCGAAATACCTTCCTTCTCAAATTTCGCAAATGCCTCGGTGATTGCGGCCGAGACCTCATCAAGGTCTTTCCCGTCAAACGCGTTTACCGAGATCATAAATTCGCCTGCAAGCTCCGCCGTGCTGTTGAACATCCCGACCTCAGGAGCGACCTTTTTGTCCTCAACAAGCACCTTATAAAAAGGAGCCTTTTTCCCATCTGAAAGATACTCGGCGAGAACCGCCAGAGCATAAGAATCCGGGTGATAATCCTCGACCGTCGGCCAGGCCATCGTCAGTTCCGGCAGGTTCGCAAAATTGTCTTCGTGATAAAACTTGACCGTCTCCTTAACAAATCCCGGCCGTTTCGCGAGCGGTGTGATCTCTTCGCCGCGTTTGATCTCGCTGAAATATTTCTCGACCCATTTCTTTGCCTGCACCGCGTCGAAATCGCCCGCCACGACCAGCGTCACGTTGTTCGGAACGTACCAACGACGGAAAAATTCTTTTACATCATCGAGCTTTGCATTATCAAGATCTTCGAGCGAACCAATCACTTGCCAATTGTACGGATGATCCGCCGGATACAACGCCTTGTCGATCACATACGATGTATGGCCGTATGGATTGTTATCGACGCCCTGACGTTTTTCGTTCTTTACAACCTGTTTTTCCTTCGCTAAAACAGGGTCGGTCACCGTGTTGATAAACCATCCGAGCTTATCAGCCTCGGCCCACAGCATTTTCTCAAGCGCATCCTTTGGCACGGTCTGCAAATAATTTGTCCGATCGCGGCTCGTCGAACCGTTCGCTCCCGAACCGCCGATCTTTGAACTCAAAATATCCAGCCCGCCTTTACCTAAATTCTCCGATTCCAAAAACAGCAGATGCTCAAACATATGAGCAAACCCGGTCCGCCCCGCCTTTTCACGGGCCGACCCAACGTGTGCCGTTAACGAAACCGCCACCACAGGATCGGAACGATCGATATGAAATACCACGTTCAAGCCATTCGGCAGCGTGAATTTCTCATAATTGACCTTGAACGACGGCTGGCTCGTCTTTTGTGCAGAAGCCGAGAAAGACGAACCCATTAAACAAATGATAAGAAGACAAATTTTTGCGGTTTTCATAAAGTTTATACGGTTAAAAATACAATGGCGTTTCGATGTTTCGTGTTCGTTGACTTATTCTTTGTATGATCTGTTTCGTGTGTTTCGTGGATAGATTTCTTCTTGTTCATCTTGTTTTTCTTACTCATCTTGATCTGTGGTTAGTCTCTTTTTTCTTGACCACAGAACAAGATGAACGAAGAAAGAACAAGAGCAGAATCGATTTTATTCATCAATAACTGGTTCCTGTTTACGAGTCTTTCGGCGTTCGGCTTTCCATTGTTTTCTAACGGCGGCGACATCGAATTTATCGCGTTTGCCGTCACGCATATTTTTGACCTCGTGCTCGACACGGGCGGCGATAAGGCGATATGCCTCGGTGTTCGGAACGCCCTCGGTCATTGTTTTGAGTTCGTCGTATTCGAGAAAATGTCCGACCTTGGCACCGACCTTGGCACCGAGACTGCTGCCTTTCGGCAGGATGGTTCCTTTCGGAAATGCCTGGTAAGTTCCCCAGATGTAAATGGGCAGAATACCGATCTTTTGATTCAACGCCAAATAACCGATTATCGGTTTGAACTCCGCGATCTCACCCGATTCCTGGCGGCCGCCCTCGGGAAAGATAAGCGCGTTGTAGCCCTGATTCAATATCTGTGTGACGTGCCTGAGCGATTGCCGCAGACTTCCCGTCCGCTCAATCGGCACAAGCGTCGTGAAATTGTTCATATACGCGCGCTTGTATTTCGTATCGAACCAGTAATCGGCCGCTGCGACGGCAATGGTCTGTTCGGCAACATCTTTGCCCAAAGCCTTTTTCACCAAGCCTGTATCAATGTGAGATGAATGGTTCGGGGCAACGATAAAATTGATATGCTGTGGCACGTTGCCGTGGCCGTCAATATGAGTGTCGAGCACTCCGTCATAAAGTGTATTCTGCGCAAAATCGACCAGCGAGTTTCCGACGCGACGGACAATGCCGGGAATGTGTATCTCCTCGTCGTCCTTTTTCTCATCGACCCTGGGCTCGTCAACAAGACGTTTCGATTTATCTACACGCTGAACTGCCGTCAACAATTCCCGAACGGTCTGCACCTCATTCAATGTATCCGGCGAAAGCACGCGTCCACCAGCATCCTCGACCGCCGCTTGCAGCTCGACAAACATCAGCGAATCGAAACCAAGATCATTCAACCTGTCCTCGATCGCTATGTCCGACAGCGAACGACTCGAAACGGTCGCAACTATCTTGCGAATCCACAACAGATTATCGTCCCCTTTCGATTCGACGGCATCTTTCGTTTTCTTCCGGCTACGATCTTCGAGCGCCTGCAGCATCTCGACGACCTCTGGCCGTTTAACTTTTCGGGTCGCCGTTCGTGGCAATTCAAATGGTGTGATATGCATCACTTTAACTCGTTTGAAAAATGGAATTCCGGCCGAGACCTCGCGGAAATGTTCTTCGATCTTTTTATTCGCCTCGGCGCGAGTCAGCGCGATCTCGTGCTCGTAATCCGGCACAACCAGAGATGCTATTTTCTCACCACCGTCGTCATCGGACAGGCCGACGATGCTCATTTCTTTGATAAAACCAGATTTGCTGTAAAGATCTTCGATCTCGTCAGGGTAAATGTTCTTCCCGTTCGAATCGATTATTACATCCTTAGAGCGGCCGACGATGAACAGATTTCCATCCTCGTCGAGCTTGCCGAGGTCGCCCGTTTTCAGCCAACGATCCTGCAACACAGCCTCGGTCGCTTCGTCATTGTTGTAATAGCCGAGCATTACGTTCTGTCCGCGAGCGACTACTTCACCAACGCCTGTGTCGTCAGGATTTTCGATCTTGACCTCAACACCGGGCAGCGGTTTTCCAACACTGCCGCGAAGCAATTTATTTCCCGGCCGCGCGACGGTCAGAACCGGTGACGATTCCGTTAATCCATAACCTTCAAGAACAGTGAATCCAAGTCCATGCAAATCTTTCTGCACTTTTTCGCTGAGTGCTGAGCCGCCCGAAATGAGATAACGCATCTTTCCGCCAAGTCCTTGATGGATCGGAAAAAATACGATCGGCCCAAGATTGAACGGCGTGTTGTCGCGGATCCAGGCGTTGAATTCGATAACGTTATCTGCCATATCCGCTATCCAATCGCCGCGTTCGCGAAGACGTGTTTTGATCCGCCTGTGCAGCATTTCCCACAACGCGGGAACGCCGACCATGCCGGTCACGTGTCCATTCTCCATCGTTCGCGAAAGATCCTCTGCGGTCAGCTCGTTTAGATATGTTATCTGTGTCCCGTTTGAAAAAGGCGTCAAGAATCCGGCCGAAAATTCGAACGTATGATGCATTGGCAGCACCGACAAAACGCCGTCGGTCAGGTCCATATCAAGCACACTCGACAGCATCGAGATCATGTTTGTAAAGTTCTTGTGAGAAAGCATCACAGCCTTTGGCTTGCCCGTCGTACCCGACGTAAATATCAACGACGCGACCGCATTCCCAAGCACCTTCAGCGGCAGCAAAGCAAGCCGCTTTGCTTCCTCGATTTCGCTCGGCATCTCAAAAACTTCATCAAATGTCCAAATGGGAACGCCGGCATCTTGCCGGCCCGACTCGCCGGCTGGAAGCCGGCGTTCCAGTGCTTCCGCAAGGTCGGGATTCTCGGCCGCCAATTTCGGAGAGATCACTATCGCCGATACCTCGCCCGCCTTTGCAAACGCGATAATTTCATCGACCGTCGATGCCGGATCGATCGGTATCGCCGTCGCACCCGCTTTCAATATTCCGAAATAGGTCATTCCCCATTCCGGCATATTGTTCGAAAACAAGATGACGCGGTCGCCCTGCTTAATGCCTTTTTCGGCCAGAAAGCCAGCCGCACGCAATGTTAGTTCGCGAACATCCTCAAACGTATATTGCTCCTTACGCCCGTTCCGCTCGATACGCATTGCAACGCGCGTCGGGAACCGCTTGACCGAAGTGTCAAAAAGATCGAGCAGGTCTTTGTAGGTATATGACCGTTTCTCGACCGCCTTTAGCTCTTCCTCAAGTGTCGGCAGCACCCATTTTCGCATCCCTGGAAAATGGACGTTGAGCCAATAGTCGTACCAATCCAATCGTTCGGGATACCACGGAAGCAGCGATTTTTCCTTTTCTTTGATGACCGATTGTAACGCACGAACATTGTCCGACCGATAAAGATATTCGTGATCGATCATGAACGGCTTGAACATCGCAAACGCGTCCATCGTGTCCTGCGTAGTTTGCTTGAAATCTTCGGTCGATTTTTTCAGGTCCGAGATAATGTTTCCGATCCGCCCGCCGCCCCAACGCGGCGTCGCTTTATCCATCAAATTATCGGCGCGTTTTGCCAAACGGTTTAGCATCGGCGCCGACGATATCTCGTATGTCCGCTGCTTGACCGGAATCGCCTCGACCATTCCCGCAAGCTTGTTGACCAGCTTGTTGCCAGTTTCCTTCTCCTCAAAATGCTGCCGTTTATATAGCCCGACCAACCCGACGATCCGCTTCATATCGTTCGGGTTCGAGTCACCCGATGACGCCTGAAAAACGAGCGGCGGATTATCGTCCACAAGCGCGTTCATCGCCGCACCGAGTATCGCCCCCGAAACCATATCGACCGGAATAATATCGAGAATCAGTTTTTCATTTACCGGAATGATCGGCTGGCCGCGCAATGCGATCAATATCAACGGAGCTGTCGTCGTAAATCCCTCGTTCCAGCCGGGGAACGGATATTGATTGGAAGATTCAACGATCGAAGGCCGGACGAGAATTTTTACAATATCGTCCTGCTGGGCAATGATCTGCTCGGCAAGCGATTTGGAATAGGTGTAGATATTCGTCCAGCCCCAATACTCAGCACGCTCGGCGCCAAGCTCAGTTGTTCGCTCGCGAATCCACATTTTGCGTTCGCGGAAGATGGCCGATTTTAGTTCCGACTCATCATCCGGATCGCGGCCTTCTTCGATAAAACGGTTACGAGCTAGTTCGCGAAACTTCGCTGCCTGAACTGCGTCGTCCGCTTCTTGCCGAGCCTGCTCGCTCAAACGTGCGCAGTCCTCGACCTCGCGGTTTACATCAAACACGGTACCTTTTAATTCTTCCTTTCGTGGAAAATAACCAACGACCGGTTCGTTTTCCCAGATCGCTCCCGAGCGTTTTCCCGCCACAAAACACGTCGAAACATGCACCAACCGCGGCTTTTTCATCATCCGCGCCATTTTGATGATGTTGTTCGACCCAACAACATTTGTCCTTAAGGCGGACTCAAGCGGCGGGTTAAACGTCACATTTCCGGCACCATTGATAATGACGTCCGTATCCTTCATTATCTTCGCCGCTTCTTTTTCATCGAGCCCCAGATATTCGTTCCCAACATCGCCATTCACCGGTACGACCTTGGACTTAATAAAATCCTCAAACCCGTCGCCGTATTTCTCGCGAAGCGGATCAAACGTCGGGCTTGTAACAATGCTCGTCCAAAACCGCGTCTTCGATTCATTCTCATCCCTTGCCCGCACGGTCGTATAGACCTTCCCAATATCAGGAAAATTATGCAGCAGCATCGACAACGTAACCTTCCCCACAAACCCCGTCCCGCCGATAAAGAAGATCTTCTTGCCCTTAAATATTTCTGTTGGTGATAGTTTCATTAAATTATGAACGCTGACATTCGTCGTCCAAGCGTCATCACCGTTTTCACGGTTTACTTTAATTTCTTGATATTCGAATTATTTATTAGCGAAGTCATTTGCGTTATCGCAATTGCATTCAGCTGTTGCAGCCTCGTGCTTTGCGACAATCCCTGCTGGATCAGAATCGCGTTGATGCTTTCCAAATTTGACAAAACAACTAATTGTTCTATCGACGCAAAATCTCTGATATTTCCTTCTGAATCTGGATTCTTATCTCGCCATTGTTTCGCAGTTTTGCCGAACAAAGCCATATTCAAAAGGTCGGCTTCAGAAGCATACACAAGATTTATCTGAGACTTAGACAGTGCAGCCGGTAAAAGGTTTTCCTTGATTGCATCGGTATGAATTCGATAGTTGATCTTTGCCAATGTCCTTTGCAGATTCCATTCGAGATTCAAGCGGCTATTTTCATCGTCCTTGAGCCGTTGAAATTCGGTTATCAAATAGAGCTTAAATTCCGACGAGATCCACGACGCAAATTCAAACGCAATATCTTTGTGAGCAAATGTTCCGCCGTAGCGCCCCGATTTTGAAATTACGCCAATGGCGTTGGTGGATTCGATCCATCTCTGCGGCGAAAGGACAAAGTAATTATTGCCGGCTTCATTTCTAAACCTCTCGAATTCGATAGGTTTAAAACCTGGATTGTTCAAAGTTTCCCATAGCCCAATAAAATCAATGGTGCTCTTTCCTCTCATCCAATTGTTAATGACGGAGAACGGTTCGACTGTGTTTCGATACTTCGCAATATCGGTCAATGAGATGTAGTCCTTTTCACCACGATTTGAAATGGTGATTTCCGTTCCTTTGACCAGTATGGTTTTATTCTTCGGCATACTAAATTTTCCGAAACAGGAAGGAGTCGAATTCGACCCCTTTGAAATTAGGGTTGTGAATCTTCTCCCAGAACCCGATAAATTCAATCGTGTTACGGCTTCGCATTCAATTCTTTACCACGTCTTTCGGTACAGCAGGATTTTTATATCGGGCAATGTCAGTCAGCGAAATATAGTCGTCATCCTTTTTTGAGTAAATGACGATCTCTGTTCCTTTAACTTCAATTTTCTGACTTTTCATGTCTTAATGCGATAAATCCGGCGCTTTCAACTTATGCGCCCGCCGTATCCCTAAACCCATCGAATTCGATGGGTTTAAAACCTGGGTTGTTCAATGTTTCCATATCAACCCCGTCCCACCGATAATGAAGATTTTCTTAACCTTTAATATTTCTGTTGGTGATAGTTTCATTCTTAAATACTGAATAATTAACGGACGGTTCAATCCGTAAATCGTTTCGACATCTCCCTTTCTCGACGACGGATTTCATTCAATTCGGTTTCCTTAGTCGATCTCAACTCAGCAAGTTTTCCAGAATTCTCGTGGAGTGAGAACAGTCCTTCGATATTCTTGTCATAAAGATCGCCGTCATACTTGCGATAGAGACGAAGTCTTTCTGGGGTATTAGTCTGACCGCTTCGCGTAAGAACATTGACGCTTTCACATCGTGGGCAACAAACATTCAGCACCTCTGGGGTTTTGTCAGTGAACGACAATTGAAATCGACAAACAAAACACTTTTCTTTATCCAGTTCTTCCAACCGCTCACGTTCTTTAAAGTTGTCCAAAACAAAATGTGGCAGAGGCGAAAGCTCCTCTTCAAATTCTGGTTGATTCTTAAGCCAAATCCGAAGATAGTGTTTTATCGGCTCTGAATACTTAGGGACGGGTCTATTAAACCAACGGTACATGTCGGTGCGAAAAATTGTGAGTTTAGTTGAAAGATCGCTACCCTTCTCTTCTGCTAATACCTCAAAATACCACCGGCGTTTTGGCTCACACCGAAACAAAACATGCGAGTTGTTTATCTTAAATTGGCCAAAGCGACACTCCAAAGTTGGAACGGGAACCAACCGACCGAATAATTTCTCGCCTTTCAAAACAAAGCGATCAAGTTGAAATTGCCATACGATATGCTTACAAGCTCGGCGGACATCCGGTCGCGGAAACCGAATTCTACTTTCCATCCAATCAAGGCAGGTGCACGACATTTCCACGAGATTCACGGCATAAACATCACCGTGACTTCCAATGACCTCGCGCGTCAACCTCTCATTTTCATTGATGATCGGAAGAGCTAATATTGCAGGTCGTAATTCCTCAATGTCGAAGTTCTCCTTTGTAGCTTTGCGAGCCATAAATTCCGAATTTGTATAAAGTTCCTATGTCTCGTTCACGAGGCTTCCCGCGTTTCGCGGCACTTAGCCACGTCGTTTACGGCGTGTCGGCATCGGTCAATAGATCGCGAGGGCGTTTTAACGTCCTTCTCGCGTCTGGCTTTAGCCTTTTGCAACAATTCAACCAATTCTTCCATAGTCGGAGGCGGTTCTATTAACTCCTTCGGATATGGATAAAACTCATATTTTCCTATCTGTAACTCTGCCATTTTTTCCTTCTAATCATCTCAGCGTGCAAGCGGTACTAGACGCGACTTTAGTATCTTGCGATCTCGGGTCAACAACGGCATCCGCTCAACGATGCTCGTTGCGGCGATGATCTCATCGGCCGGATCAGATCGAAAATCCAACGCGGCGCTCTGGCGGGCGATCTCCAGCGTTATGGGATACACCGTCAATTGCGCCAGCAATCTCCGAAACGCCCCGCTTTCCAAGTCTAAGATTATGCGCTTGAGCTGAATAAGTTTTGATATCTCCCACAGCACGATGTCGGATATCGCGATGCTCTCATTTTCGAGCAACGCAATCTCGCGCTTTGTTAGCCCACCACTAAGTCCTTCGATTACGATGTTGGTATCAAGATTCAGCATCCCATTTGATTCCGGTTGACATAATATCCCCGAGTATTTTGATCTCTCCTTTCATTGAGCCGATCCACTCTGAGTCGTTTGTTCTGATCGGAATAACCTTAGCGACTGGCTTGCCGCGCTTCTCGACAACGATGCCATCGACGCCTAGGTTATCGAATATCTGCAGGCATTTCGCCTTGAACTCCGTCGCGCTTATTGTGCGGGTCTTAGTTTTCATAATAGAATAATACCACAATGACCAGTCAGATGACCAGTCTTAATCCGTCACATTACATAACCCAATAATAGGCTGGTGGAGCATTGTGATCTCGGCGTTGCGGCCCATGTAGGAGCGGCCCATGGCGATGGCTTCGGTCAGGTTGTCGGCGCGTTCCCAGCCGAGCATTTCTGGGACGTGAGCGTTTTCGGCACCGGCGACGATGACCTTGCCGACGTGCTGGCGGCCATTTTCGCCCCAGTACCACATAAAGAACGGGTGCGCTCCGTGATAGGCGTTGCCGCGGCGATACATTTCGATATAGGCCGGGTTTGTCGCAAATTCGCGTTCGTATTTTTCTCTTAAAAAGAAAGCGTCACGCGATTCCGGTAGCAGCCGATGGAAAAACTCGATATACGACGGGTGGAAATTATGGTCGAATTCGTCAAAGCACGGATGCGTAATTATCATCACGCCGCCCTTTCGCAGCAGCGGCTTATTCCGATACATATTAAAGTGATACCCAAGCGCCATCACCTGAACCAGCAGCGGATTCAACGCCGAATAGACGTTGTACGGCGAAATGTCCGGAATGCCCGAGATCAAAATATCGCACTGCCCCTTGACCGGAATTTCGTACTGCCGGTAATTGAGTTCGAGTATCTTGTCGTGAACCGGTTCGGTCTTGCCGGCGTAACATCCGATCAGTTCGTACTGTGCCGGGATCGCGTGAAGCATCTTGCGCCGGGCGGCTCGCGGCATTTTTGAGAACGTCCGCGCCATCGCCTCCCATTTCATCCTGTCCATGAACGAAAAATCATCCTCGTTCCGCGTCAGAATGTCATAGCCCTCGGTGAACATCTTGTTGTTCAGAGCGGTTTCGATGTGAAAGACCTTGCACTGCTCATCCACCAATTTGCCAAGCCGAATGACCTTATGGTTCAACTCCGAAGCCGGCGGGTCCATATACGAATGCGAATCGCGGATCGTCTGCGGCTCGTGATGAGCACGTAAGGATTCGTAATCGCACAGCCCGACCGCCACCGATTTGTGTCCGCCGTCCATCGGGACGAGATTGATGTTTAGATAAATGAGCAGATCGCTTTCGATCGCGCGTTTGTTTACGCGCAGCGGCTCGTTGTGCCGCGTATGCCCGAGCGTGACCAGATTTTCATCATCCTCGGCGTCGTGGTTGTAATAGCGGTCGGGATAATATTCGTTGTAAATATCGGCACCGACCATCCGCTTCATTTCCCACGCGGTCATCTTGCGGTGCAGCGAATTTGCGATTATCAGATGAATGTCATCCACGCCGTTCGCTCCGCACATATCCAGCACGACCTCGAGCATCGTCTGCCGCATATCAGGGATCGCCATCGGCGGCAGCGGCAGCGAAATATCGTCCATCGCGATCGTCACACGCATTCCCGGCTCGAGCAGCGCATAAAGCGGCTCCATCTCGATCGGGTGATTTACCGCGTACCGGATCGCCGCCTCGCGGTTAGGCAAACCCTTGATCGGCGGATTCGGATAAATAACCCGCGTCCCCACCGGAAGATCTTCTAAAATAAAATCTTCCCCAAACGGCATGATCCGCGGAGCCGAATCCTTGTCAATATACACGATCGATTCGTGCGTTTTTCTGCGTAAAGCTAGTGCCATAGTCTTTCAATCACCTTACCCTGATAATCAACGGAATCGAGTCGCTCATTATGTAGTCGTTTCCTTCGTAGAATTCAAAATGTGAGTGTTCTCCGCTTTCCGCAGTTCCGTCAAAAGACAAGAAGGAAGCAAAATTATCTAAGTTCTGATCGGAGCCTTCGATAACCAATGTCGAATCGCGAGAAATCGAAACTCTCACGGCGTTTCCGCGACGGCTCACCTTCAAAGCTCGCCCAGCCGAGTTCCAAGGTGTCGGATCAATCGTGTTGTCCGCTTCCAACAATATTTCCGACAAATTCCGGCTTACATATCCAAAAGAGTTACTCGTAGTTCTTCTAACTCAGCCTGCGATGCTGTGAGATCAATCTCATCAATTCCTGAATAACGAATCTCAAACATCATTTCTCTTTACCGCTTTTTGCGGCACATAGCCACGTCGTTTACGGCGTGGTCATCGTTGAGCAAGAAATCGTAAGGGCGTTTAACGTCCTTCTCGATTTTGGCTTAAGCCGTTCGGAACCGATCTTTCAATTTTCTTGCCCATTCTTGCCCATTCTATTCCCCGTAAGCACTCAGCAGCAGTTTCCCTTCATAGTCGATCAGCCCAAGTTTCACGCGGTCGAGCCAGCCCTGTCTGCCAAGGACGTTGCGGGTGAAAGATTCTTCTTTTGCAAAATACACCGTCGATAAGGTTTCAATCCCTAAGACCTCAATAGTCAATTCGTGTCCGTAAGCGGTAAATATACCGACCGCAGTGTTGAAAATTTGTTCTCTTCCCGATTCAATTTCTACGCCGAGCCGTTCGCCGTGTTTGCGTTCGAAGATACAATTTTCAGCTCCTGTATCGATCCTAGCCCTTATTTGCCTGGACTCGCCGCCGTACGTTATTTCTACGTTAACAGTAATGCCTGATTTCAACGTGTCGTACTCATAGACTTTGTCGTAGTTGATGTTTTCCGGCATTTACCAGCCTCCGAAGGGATATTTTTCTTCGACTATATGTTCCAGAAACGGAACCTCGATTCCAGCCTCTCTTGCTTGACGGTCAACTGCCAGAGCATCATCGCCGTGTGCTATCAATTTGTCGCCTTCAAGACAAACCCATTGATTCATGTATTTTTCACGATTTTCCGCCAGCCATTTTTCAGCTTTTTTGAATTTTGCAATCTCTTTCTGAAGTTTGATCTGCTTTGCCTCGTCAATCTGTTTGTGTCGTCTTTCTTCGTCAATCACTTCGCTCAAACGGTCTAAGTCTTCAAACGGCAAAGTTCTAACGCCCTCAATGATTTGTTCCAAGTTTGTTTGCATAAAACCTCCCTCGAGCCTATTTTATATTACGGTCAAGAATACGCATTGCCTCTACTATCGTCTCAACAGCCTTCACATAAAACTCCGGCTGGATGCTCGCGAAATCGTCCGTCGGCCGATGATAGTCTTTGTGATCCTCGACGCCAAAGTAGATGAATGGGATCTTCGCGGCATGGAATGTGGCGTGGTCTGATTGGTTCGTCCAATCATCGCGGCCCGTGCCCGGGACGTCGTGGCCGAGCGTCAATTTGATCTTCGCCTTTTTCTGCACCTTTTCGAGTCCCGGTTGGAACTGACGGTAATGAAATGTCCCCGCCGCGTAAAGTTCGCCTTTGTCATTCCGCGAGAGCATATCCATATTGATGTTCAACAAAATGGAATCTTTCGCCACCGGCAAATTTGCAACAAAATGCCTCGCACCCTGCAAACCTTTTTCTTCGGCATCGAACGCCACAAAGATCAGCGAATGATCGGGTTTCTTTTTGCTGAAATATTTTACCATCGCAAACAAAGCCGCTGTTCCCGATGCGTTGTCGTCGGCTCCATTATAAATTTCGCCATCGCGAATGCCCTCGTGATCGTAATGGGCCGTGATGACGATGTATTTGTCAGCCTGCTTTTTACCCTTGATCTGACCGACAAAATTCACACCGGGAATTTTCTTGTCGTTGCCGCGCTCCGTTATTTGAAATTCTTGTTTGTAGGAATTCCCTAGCGGCGTTAACCCCGATTCCTTGAACCGCTTTTCAACATAGTCCCTCGCCTTCTGCATCGAGGGCAGATTGGCCGAACGCCCTTCGAGTTCGTCCGATGCTAGATATTCCACATCGCGAAGCAACTGACCCGCGTCGAAATATTTCGATTTCGGCTTCCACGTCGAATCGGTTCGTTTGCCAACCGCAATCTGGCCGCAAATCATCGCAGTTACCGTAACCATCAATGTCACGGCAAGAAAAATTCTGTTGGTAAAAGCGTATTTCATTTACTTTCTGAGAGCTCTGCGTTCATTGCCGGCACGGATGCCGGCGTTCCATCATTTCAGATCTAACACCGCCCAATCATGCTGCCTTGCGGTTTGTTTCAAACGAAAATCAGGACAGACTGCCACCGGATGCCCGACAATCGATAGCATCGGCAGATCGGAAATGCTGTCCGAATAGGCAAAGCTTTCCGACAGGTTGATATTCTCCCGTTCGGCGTATTCGCGTATCCATTTTGCTTTTGTCGCCGACGCCATTACAGGCGGCAGAACGCGGCCGGTCGCGTAGCCGTTTACGAACTCAAGCCGGTTCGCGACGTAATCGTCAATGCCGAGATGGTCCATCATTTTCTCGATCGTAAAATCCAAGGCTCCTGTCAAAACAACCTGCCGCTGTCCGATCTTTTTGCCTTGTGCTATCAATTCCTTCGTGCCCGGGAAGATCGCCGGTTTCAGAACTTCCTCAAAAAGCTCGTCGGAAAAATATCGCAGGCGGTCCTGCGAAAACCCAGAATAGCTCTTGAAAAACACCTCGTTAAATACATTTCGCGAATACAGATCTGTCATGCCGAAGAATGGCAGTTTCGCCAGCGTGCCGACACTTTTCTTTGCCGTTTGCCACAGACCCTGCTGGCGCTTAGCGTAGAACGCGAGCGTGTGCACGAGGTTCGTGCTGACCAGCGTTCCCTCAAGATCATAAAATGCTGCGACGATGCCGTTGTTTTTCATACTCGGTGTGTGCTATTTTGATGGCGAATCCACCTTGCATTCTTGTAAATGTATAAATGTAAAAATGAATACTAGCACGTTACTGCGACCACGTCGCGCATTTTCGGTCGAGAATTACATTTTAATTACAATTGTAATTACTTTGTGCTTACAGGCGGGATGTTCAAGCTCCGCTGTCGGCGAAATACCCACGCCAAATCCCTCAAAACCCGATCCAGCACAGGCTATCGCGTTGGCCGATGAGCAATTCACTGAACGCGGTGATATTGAAAAGCTGAAATCGGCGGTTAAGATTCTGTCAGAAGTTCGCGATCCATCCCAGCGAAACTTTGAGGTCGAATGGAAGTTTGCCAAGTTTAGTTACTTTCTTGGGAAACAGTTGGAAAATGAGAAAGAGAAGATCTCGGTTTTCGAGGCCGGACGCGATGCGGCAAAGATCGCTTCGCGTGTCGAACCAAACAAGCCCGATGGACATTTCTGGTTCGCCGCGAACCTCGGTGAACTTTCGCAGATCAGCCCGATCACGGTGGGATTGAAATCAGTTGACGACATCCGCGAGTCGATGAGCGAAGTTATTAGAATCGAACCAAAGTATCAGGGAGCAAGTGCTTTCGACGCACTCGGCCAGTTGGAATTGAAAACGCGGATGTACGGCGGCAAGGCCGATAAAGCGGTCGAATATCTCGAAAAAGGCCTTGATCTCAATAAAGAAAATGCGAATATTCGTGTCCATCTTGCCGAAGCATATATTGCCGTCAAGCGCGATGCGGACGCCCGCAAGCAGATCGATGAGTTGATGAAGATGAAGCCAAATCCCGAATACGTTCGGGAACACGCTCAAGCCGTCGAAAAGGCCCGAAATATACTCGAAAAGCAGTTATAACTTTGCTTTACCGTATGCCAAAGCCATACAATTCCCGTAACTTATGCGCAGAGCGATCTTTCCAGGTTCTTTCGATCCGCTGACTAACGGCCATCTCGACATCATTCGCCGCAGTCTGCCGCTTTTTGACGAGATAATCGTTGCGGTGCTAAACAATCCCGACAAAAACCCGATGTTCACCGTCGATGAACGAAAAGCAATGATCGAAGAGATTTTGCCGTCGCTCGGCGGGAATGGCTGCCATTTGATCGTCGATAGCTTTTCAGGACTGACTGCCGAATTCGCCAGAAATAGTGAAGCGACCGCGATCGTCCGCGGCATTCGTGCGGTAAGCGATTATGAATACGAGCTCCGCATGGCACTGATGAACCGCAAACTCGAACCGACGATCGAGACAGTTTTCCTGATGGCAGATGAGGAATATTCCTACGTGTCCTCGACGCTGATGAAACAGGTTTTTCTACTCGGCGGAAGAGTTGCCGGTTTGATACCCGAATCGGTCGAATCTCGAATGAAAGCCAAGTTGGGATTAATAATTTAACGCAAAGTCGCAATTACGCAAAGCCGCAAAGGAATCTATATCATTTTAGAAATAAGCACTTAGCATCGTGGCGACTTTGCGTCTTTGCGTTAAAATAATCTTATGAGTTTCCCAGTTTCAGAACGTGTCGCCCGGATGAACACATCTTCGACCTTGAAGGCCGCCCAAACTGCGGCGACATTGCGGGACGCGGGGCATCAGGTTGTCGATCTGACTGTCGGCGAACCGGATTTTGACACGCCGGAATTTATCAAACAATTTGCCGTGGAAGGGCTTGAAAAAGGTCTGACAAAATACACTTCGAGCGCCGGAATGAAAATATTTCAGGAAGGCGTCGCCACGTTTTTCGCATCGACATTCGGTACATCTTTTTCGCCGTCGGCCGTCGTCGCATCGTGCGGAGGCAAACAGGGTCTGTTCAATGCCGCATGCACGATCTTGAATCCCGGCGATGAGTTATTAATCCCCAAACCATATTGGGTAACGTTCCCCGAGATCGGAACATTTTGCGGTGCGAAGAGTGTTTTTATCGAAACCGAATCGTCTGATTTTGTCTTAACGGCGGACCAGGTAAAGGATTCGATCACCGACAAAACCAAGCTGCTGATAATCAATTCGCCAAACAATCCAACCGGCCGCGTTATTCCGCCTGCTGAGATGCGAAAGATAGTCGAGACCTGTGCGGAAAACGGCGTTTATGTGCTGACGGACGAGTGCTATCTGTTCTTTGCCTATTCGCCATCCGAGGTCTTTACATCCGCGATCTTGCCGCCGGAACTGCTTGAGTTTGTATGTGTCGCGGGCAGCTTTTCCAAAACATTTGCCATGACAGGTTGGCGGATCGGTTTCACTATAGCGAACGCCGAATGGTCAAAAGCGATGGTCAAATTACAGAGTCATTCGGCAACTCATCCGGCATCGTTCGTCCAATACGCCTGCGCCCGTGCGATGCAGGATCCGACAACTACGCTGGCTGCGGTCGATTCGATGCTGGCAGAATACACGCGCCGCAAAAATTGGTTGATACCTGAAATAAACAAAGTAAACGGACTAAAATGTGCCGTTCCGGAAGGAGCGTTTTACGCGTTTGCTGACGTGCGCGAAATGCTTGGCAGCGAACTAAAAACATCGGCCGATGTCGCGGATCGTTTGCTCAACGAGGCTCATGTTGTCGTGACCGATGGCTCCGGTTTCGGAGCCGACGGATTTTTGCGAATTTCGTACGCGACCTCGATGGAGAACTTGGAAAAAGCGGTTGACGGGATGAAGCGCTTATTCGGTAGCAACGAATCAGCGGCGGCATAATTTTTTGCCACGAATGCACGAATTATTCCTTTCTTATTCGTGCATTCGTGGCTTATCGGTTCTGACTAAAGCACAATCGGCGACGGCATAATTTTTTTTGCCACGAATGCACGAATTATTCCTTTCTTATTCGTGAATTGCGTGGCTTATCGGTTCTGACTAAAGCACAATCCGTCGGTAGTTTAGTTTCATTTCCCCAAAATTTACGATCAACGCAAGCCGGTTCCCAGAAACTTTCAAATAATTTATCGCCTGAGCTACATGCTCATCAGCAATTCCAGCCATACACTTCACTTCTAATATTACCTGACTGAAAACTACAAAATCGGCGTAGAATTTGTGAGGCAAAACAACACCTTTGTAATTAACCACGTATTCTTTCTCTCTTTCATAGAGAATTCCGGCTCGTCGAAATTCCAGTTCCAAAGCATCTTTATAAACAATTTCCAGAAAGCCAGCACCAAGATTATTGTGCACTTCCATGCAAATGCCGACGATCTTATACGCTTCTTCTTTTAGTATAAGGTCCATTTTCAAATCGCCATCAAGGCAGAAATTTTGCCACGAATGCACGAATTATTTTTTCTTATTCGTGCATTCGTGGCTAAAATCTTTATCCGCCCGTCATCAACAACCCGATCTCTTCTTTCGAGGTGGTTTTGGGGTCAACCTCGCCGACGATCCTGCCGTCTCGGATGACGAGCAATCGGTCGGCCAGCGAAGTAACTTCTTCGAGTTCAGCTGAAACAAGCAGGATCGCTGAGCCCGCGTCGCGGAGTTCGATCAGCTTGCGATGAATGAACTCGATGGCTCCGATATCGACGCCGCGGGTCGGCTGCGAAACCAGCAAAAGCTTTGGATTTAGTTCAAATTCCCTTCCGATTATCAGTTTTTGTTGGTTTCCGCCGGAAAGGGCCTTTGCGTTTAGCTCCGGATTTGGAGGCCTGACATCAAACCGTTCGATGATCTCATTCACTCGCTTACCGATTGCATCGCCGTTCATCAATCCGGATGCGGCGGCAATTGGCGGACGGTAATGAACGCCGAGGATCACATTTTCAGCCAGGTCGGAATTTAGCAGCAGGCCGCGTTTATGTCTGTCCTCAGGAATGTGCGCAATGCCTAATTCTTTAAGCTGGCGGGCACTTTGATTGGTAATGTCCGTTCCCTCGAAACTGACCGTTCCTTTTTGTGTTCTTCGCAGGCCCGCAAGAGCTTCGACGAGTTCGGTTTGGCCATTGCCCTCGATACCGGCGATCCCGACGATCTCACCGGCCCGAACCGTAAATGAGACATCATCAACAGCCAAACCGTGCCTGCCATTGACACTCAGGCCTCGAACCTCTACCACAGCAGCAGCCGGTGAAGCATCGGTTTTTTCAACTCTCAAAAGCACATCGCGCCCGACGATCATTCGGGCAAGGTCGGCGGCAGAAGTTTCGGATGTCATCTTATGACCGACGGTCCGACCATCGCGCATTACCGTTACTTCGTCGGACACGGCGAGAACTTCGTCGAGCTTATGCGTGATAATAATTATCGTTTTCCCTTGAGCCTTCATCCGGCGCAGAATCCCGAAGAAATCTTCGACTTCTTGCGGTGTCAGGACAGCCGTTGGCTCATCGAGAATTAACAACTCGGCGTCGCGGTACAAAGCCTTGAGCAATTCGACGCGCTGTTGTGCGCCGACTGAAAGATCTTCGATATATGCCGACGGATCGACGCCGAGTTTTAGTTCGTCCGAAAGAGCCTTTATCTCGCGTTCCGCTTGATCGATATCGAGATTAACCGCCGAGCCGGTCTCGGCCCCAAGAATAATATTCTCGGCAACCGTCATCGTGTCCACAAGCATAAAATGCTGATGCACCATGCCGATACCAAGAGCAATAGCATCGTGCGGATTTCGGATCTGAACCGGCTTTCCGTCAACCAGCACCTCGCCGGAATCAGGCCGATAAAACCCGTAAACGATCTTCATTATCGTCGATTTTCCCGCACCGTTCTCGCCAACGATCGCGTGAATCGTGCCCGTTTTCACGGTCAGCGAAACGTCCTCATTGGCGACACAATCGCCAAACGCCTTTTTTATATTTCGAACTTCGAGCATAATCACGACAATCCCTGTTTCTCGAGAAAGTATCTTTCGAGCCAAGGTGCGACAAAGAAACCTTCGCTTTTCATCCGTTTCAGAGCATAAGCGAAATCCACATAACCTAGAGATGCGGCGGCATCCAAAACACCCAGAGTGCCGATTACAGTGATCCCGCGTTGCTCGGCCAATTCACGTCCGGCACGTTCATCAATAATAATTGCGTCTGCTTTAAGCGACTCGGCTAGAAGTATGGCCTCGCGTTCGCCCGGATCGATATCATCAATTCTTCATCGATGATGTTCGGAGCTTCTTTGACAGTTAACCAAGTCGGATGGCTGGCGATAAACGTCTTGACTATCGTTGGCGTGCGTTCAGCCTGTAACTCTCGAAAGACAGCGAACGGGATTACTATATTGCCAAGAATCGTTGGCAAAAGACCTTCTTCCCCAATGAGAATAAGATAATTGAGCGGAGTCGTGTCGGAAACCACGATCATCTGTTCAAAAGTTCCTTTAGTCTCTCACCCTCTCTCTCCGCAGCATCAATCGAATAATCGACCCAAGGGACGTTGTTTTTTGCCAAAAACTCGTGGACTTCAAATCGGGATTCAAATCCAAGAAGACTCTTAACCTGTGCTGTTGAAAGTTGTCCGGCCTTGAACCCTTCCAGCGCAACCGTTTCAAGTACGAGCCTGGAAATCTCAGGCCCTGGCGCTTTCAAAACAGTGTCAGATATTTCTACATGTATTGACATGTTTTTATACTACTACTAAATCAAATCATTATGGCGCCATCGGGTCAGTCACCTTAATTTCGCCGCCGACTATTTTTGTTCTTGCTTCTTCGGCTTTGGTGATCACATCTTGTGAGATCAGTGACTTGTTGAACTCATCCATCGAATACGCGACACCGTCTTTGTCGAGACCAAATACATGAAATCCGCCGTTGAATTTTCCATCGACGACCTCTTTCACGACATCAAAAACGGCATTATCGACCCGCTTGACCATCGACGTTAGAACAAAACCGGGTTTGACGCCGTTCTGATTTGAATCGACACCGATCACGAATTTGTTTGCCTCGCCGGTCGCATTTTTACCGAACTGCTCCACGGCGTCAAACGCTCCCAGTCCGGAGTTCCCGGCCGCTGTGAATATAATATCGGCTCCTTGTTCGATCTGGTTCAGGGCAAGTTCCTTTCCCTTGCCGGGGTTGTTCCATGCATGGTCGGTCACGCCGACATAGTTGGTTATCACGCGAATGTTCGGGTTTACCGATTTAGCGCCTTCGGTATAACCGACGTTGAATCTATGGATTAGCGAAATATCCATACCACCGAGGAAACCCAGCACACCGGTTTTTGATTTCGAGGCGGCAATCATACCAACGAGATACGAGCCTTCGTGTTCGCGAAAAACAAGCGAGGCTACATTCGGATAAGGCTTTTTATTCTCGTCCTCGATAACGCCGTCAACGATCCCAAAATTGATATTCGGATAATCCTTTGCGACCTTTTGCATTATCGGCCCTTGAGCAAAACCGACACCGATAACCAGGTCGAAATTGCGCTCGGCAAAAGCCCGCATCGCCGGTTCGATTGAGGTCGGATTGCCGGGCTCGATGTCGTAAAGGCAAATATTCAGCTCCTTTTCGGCACGCTGAACGCCTTCCCACGCGGCCGCGTTGAACGAACGGTCGTTCTTGCCGCCGATATCGAAGACTATTCCGACCTTTTTGCTACAGCCATCGCGTGCGGCATCGACCGCGCCACCGCACGACGAACCGAGTAACGCGGCAATAACAATTACAAATAGCGTCCAATAATTCGATCTCGACATTTCAAATCACCGCCTTTATCAATTCAGGTCGTGTTACTGACTGGTCGCTAATTTTATACGCACCTTGTAGTTTTTCCGCAACCGCCGCGGCCTGATCTTCGTTCCGATAGTAGAGAATTCCGAGTGTATCACCCGCTCTAACCTCGTCGCCGATCTTTGCCTCGCACGAATAACCGACCGCATGATCGATCGCGTCCTCGGCTCGTTGCCGTCCGCCACCGATCGCTACAACCGCTTCTCCGATTGCCAATGCATCGACAGTCTCGACAAATCCGTCGGTTATGGATTTGATGGGATATTCCAACAGTTCGCCGTCCAGAATTTCTTCGGCGTTCTCGCAAAATCTTGTCTCGCCGCCCTGCAAACGGCAATTCTCCTGAAACTTTTCAAACGCCTCGCCGCTAGATAATTTTGATTCGACAGTCTTTACAGCTTCTTCTAAACTCTTTTCGACACCTGCAAGCACCAGCATTCGAGCCGACAATTCAACCGAAAGACGACGAACGTCTTTGCTTAACGCATCACTTTCTCCGCGAAGTATCTTAACGCATTCATAAACCTCATGAGCATTGCCCACAAACCTTCCAAGAGGCTGGCTCATATTAGACACGACCGCTTGCGTGTTCACGCCAAATTCCGAGCCTGTGGCAACCAATGCGTTCGCGAGTTTCACCGAATCGTCATACTCAGACATAAACGCTCCGTTTCCGGTCTTTACGTCGAGCACAAGAGCGTCCAAGCCTTCGGCGAGTTTTTTCGACATTATCGACGCGACGATCAGCGGAATGTACGGCACCGTCGCAGTCGCATCACGCAGCGCATAAAGTTTTTTATCGGCAGGAGCGATGTCGTCGGTTTGGCCCATCATCGCAAAACCACAACCGTCAACGATCAAGCGAAATTCAGCGATTGTTAAATTTACGTTATAACCCGGAATCGATTCGAGCTTGTCGAGCGTTCCGCCAGTATGCCCAAGCCCGCGGCCTGAAATCATCGGAACCGCAACGCCACAAGCCGCAACGATCGGCGCGATTATCAGCGAAGTTTTATCGCCTACGCCGCCGGTCGAATGCTTATCAACCTTTGGCCGTGCAATATCCGATAGATCAAGCACCTCGCCCGAATGCAGCATCGCGTATGTCAACGCAGATTGTTCGTCCAAGTTCAGCCCCCGCGTAAACATCGCCATCACAAGCGCCGAGATCTGGTAATCCGCCCACGCGCCATCACAAACGCCATCAATAAAAGCGTCGATGTCGCTATTAGACAACTCACCGCCGTCGCGTTTTTTTGCAATTATCTCCTGTGGCCTCATCTTGTCAGAACCGGGAGCGGTAGCGACCGGGTTTCCTTTCGCCGAGCGGAAAAAGCTGCGCTTTTCCGTCACGGTATCTAATCCTGCGGCTACGCCGCAACTCCTCTATGCGACAGCCGGTCCGAGCAAAACAACAGCATCTGCCCGAATTGCTCGCCGCTCACCAACCGCATCCGCTCCCTCGCCGGTCTTTGCTTTTACGCTTACGCAGCCTAAATCGACTTTCAAAACCGTCGCAAGATTTGCACGCATTTCATCGATATATGGCCTTAACTTTGGCGACTCAAGATTTATTGTCGAATCGACGTTCACAACTGAAAAGCCGTGAAACTTGACCAATTCGACGGCCTTCGCCAAAAATACTCCGCTGTCAGCACCCTTCCATTGCGGGTCTGTGTTCAGAAAATGTGTACCTATATCGCCCAAGGCCAAAGCCCCCAATATTGCATCCGTCACGGCGTGAAACAAAACGTCCGCATCAGAATGTCCGTCGGCACCAAGATCAGAATCGACCGTCACGCCGCCAATGACCAGCGGCTTGGCCGGAACCAATCGGTGAATATCATTTCCAAATCCGATCTTGAACATTTTTTGAAGATTGGCTGATAGCTGAAAGCTGTTAGCTGACAGCTATTTTCCTATAAATCTTTAAGCAAAAACGCTTCCGCAAGTATCAGATCCTCTGCGTGCGTGATCTTTATATTCCGCGTTCCGCCGTCAACCGAGGCGATCTTATGCCCAAGCTGTTCGACCAAATAGCACTCGTCGGTTATTTCGTCACTCAGATCGCGGCCGCGAAATGCTTCCATTAAAAGTGAGTATTTAAACGCTTGCGGCGTCATCGCTCGCCTGAGCATTCGTCGGTCAACAGTTCCTGTGATCCAACCCTCATCAACTTCTTTAATGGTGTCCGTGACCGGTGCGGTAAGACAAGCGGCTCCAGCTTCGCGCGCGCGTTCGATAGTGCGTGAGATTTCGTCCGGAGTGACAAGCGGACGTGCTCCGTCGTGAACCGCAACGATCTCACTCACCGGATCAACAGCGATCAGGCCATTGTAAACCGATTCTGCTCGTGTTGAACCGCCCGCAACGAACTTTATATTTGGCAACGCTTTAATTTCCGGCCGAGAGGAAAAACCTTCGATCTCCTCGCCGGAAAGCACGATGACGATCGCGTCAACCGATGCACAGGCGGCAAAACGCTCGATCGAATGCAGCAAAATTGGTTTGCCGCCGATCTCGATAAATTGTTTAGGAATGTCGGAATTGAAACGCCGTCCGCTGCCTGCTGCTGCAATAATTGCCGTGTTCATTTATTGAAAGACTAGGCTATTCCATTTCTTCGATGATAGTTGATTGCCGCAATTCACGTGTAGCTTTGCGAAAGCCCATCGACCGCGAATCGTGGACCGCGACATTGCCGGAATCGTTATGGTCTTCTTTTTCTTCCCACAGGCGGCCAAAGATCATTTTTCCGGCGGTCGTTTGCAGCACGCTGGTCACGGCGATGTCGGCCGTTTTGCCGATCAGCTTTCTGGCATTGTCGATAACGACCATCGTGCCGTCGTCGAGATACGCCACACCCTGGTTATATTCCTTGCCCTCTTTAAGAACGAAAACGCGCATCGCTTCGCCGGGAAGTACGACCGGTTTAACAGCGTTCGCGAGTTCGTTGATATTCAAAACCCCGACACCGCGTAGTTGAGCGACTTTGTTAAGGTTGAAATCGTTTGTAACGATCACAGCGTCTAGCTGTTTCCCAAGTTCGATCAGTTTCAGATCGACCTCTTTCACTGCAGGAAAATCGGTTTCGACGATCTGGATATCCAGCTTGCTGTTGTTTCGGAGTCGCTGGAGCATATCCAGCCCGCGGCGGCCGCGTTGACGCTTCGACGAATCGGCGGAATCCGCGACTTGCTGCAGCTCGGCCAGAATAAAGTTCGGGATGATGAGGCTGCCACCCAAAAAACCGGTTTCGGCTACATCGGCGATACGTCCGTCGATGATGACCGACGTGTCCAAAACCTTATAATCGCGCTTAATATTTTTATCGCTGAAAATACCGCCGAGAGCCGACAGATCGAGGTAGTCTCCTTTTGCGGCACCGACCATCAGGCCGATATATCCCATGAAGAAACCAAGCGAAATAGTCAAAAAGACCTTCATCTCGCCCGGAACCGTTCCAATATCCTGAGCCGTTATCAGCATTCCGATCAGATAAGCACCAACGATTCCCAAAATCGATCCTATCGCCGCGCCGATCAGCGTCCTCAAACTTGCCATCCGAGCCCGCATCTCAAACGCAATTATCAATCCACCGATAAATGCTCCGAAAACAGCGGAAACGATCTTTCTTGAAGCCGGATCGGCGCCGAAAAGGTCGTTCAGGTGCGTAGTCGTACCTAACGGATTGAGCAGAAAACCAATCCCGGCAAGCAACCCGATGAAACCAATACGGATTATGAGGACATCCCATTTCATTAAATCAATCTTAACACGAACGGCGTCACGTAAATAAATGTTTCGCGTCGTGACTGTGAAAAAGTTATCCGAGTGACATCAACTGCCCGTTTACGCTCACCGATTCGCCTGAAAGCAGAAAAAGGATCGATCTGGCCGCATCGTCCGGCGAAACCAGCGACACCGGCCGAGCCAACTCCGGGTCAAATCCACTCGCCGGAGCCATTTTTTCACTGATCGAAACCGCATTTACGCGAAAATGTTTGGGCAGATCAACTGCGAGAGCCTTCGTCAGGCCGATAATTCCCGCCTGAGTCGCCGCAAATACAGGATTTCTTTCTTCTGAATCGCAGGCTGAAACCACATTCACGATTCGCGGTTTCGGCCTGTCGGACATAAATTGCGTCGCGTAGTCGATTAGATGACAGACGGATTTTAGATGCACACCGATAGTTCGATCCGTATCTTTTGACACAACCTCCGGTTTCAGACAATTTACCAGCAGATCAAGTCGGCCAAATTTTTCCCTAACGGCATCGATGAGCGTTTTCGCTCCTGTTTCACTTGTTTCCCAATCGACCGACATCGCGAGCGTTCCGAGCGATTCCAGTTCGGCTATCGGCCGCTTTTCGCTGGTCGAGACATTCGGCATTCCGACGATAACGTAACTGCCGTTCAACGCGAGTTGCAGAGCTACCGCCATCCCGACCGGATTCGTGCCGTCGGTGATCAGGGCGACTTTTTCGGCGAATTGATGGATCGAGCGTGTGGACATCGTTTTGATTCTGCCACAATCCACAGCCGTTTTCAGCAAACGACGCCAATCGTGTAAAATCGTGTGACCCGAACTATGGCGAAACAACCCGCAACAATTTTCGTCTGCCAAAATTGCGGCGGACAATCCCGAAAATGGCTCGGCCAGTGTCCTGATTGTAATGAGTGGAACACGCTCGTTGAGGAACGCTTCAGGCCGATGGCGAAAGCCGCGTCAGCATCGTTTTCCGGACGTTTGCGTGATACAAAACCGGTCGCGTTTGGGGACATTGAGGCACAGGACGACGCCCGTATTGCGTCGGGAATCGAAGAATTCGACCGCGTCTTGGGCGGCGGAATCGTCGCGGGTTCGCTCGTTCTGATCGGCGGAGCACCGGGAATCGGTAAATCGACAATAGTTCTACAGATGGCCGAAAAGCTCGGAGCGAACGGCCTTAAAGTCCTCTACGTTTCCGGCGAAGAATCCGAACGTCAGATAAAAATGCGAGGCGAGCGGCTCGGCATCAGCGCGGACAATCTTTTTATTTTACCCGAGACAAATCTGCAAACGATCCTTGGCCTTATCGACCAATTTCGCCCCGGCGTCGTCATCATCGATTCGATCCAGACAGTTTTTAGCGAATCCATCGAATCCGCTCCCGGCAGCGTTTCTCAGGTCCGCGAGGTCGCCGCGCAGTTTATGATGCTGGCCAAGCAAACCGGCGTTCCGGTTTTCCTGACCGGCCACGTCACAAAAGAAGGCTCGATCGCTGGCCCAAAAACGCTCGAACATATTGTGGACACTGTGCTCTATTTCGAGGGCGACCGTCACCATAATCACCGCATCATCCGCGCAACAAAAAACCGTTTCGGCGCCGCAAACGAGATCGGTGTTTTTGAGATGACCAGCACCGGTTTGGTTCCTGTCGGCAATCCGTCGGAATTGTTTTTACAGGAGCGGCCCGAGAACGCGACCGGTTCGGTCGTAACGGTTTGTATGGAAGGCACGCGGCCGATGCTGGTCGAGATTCAGGCGTTGGTCAGCGGGTCGAAGTTCGGCACCGGTCGGCGAATGACGCAAGGATTCGACCAAAACCGCGCCTCGCTGCTTATCGCCGTCGTCGAAAAACGCTTGGGTTTTCAACTAGCGGGCCATGACGTTTTTATTAATGTCGCCGGCGGGCTTGAGATCGACGAACCCGCCGCCGATCTTGGCGTTCTAGCAGCAATAACCTCAAGCTTTCGCAACCTCCAAATACCACCCGAAACCGCCGTCTTCGGCGAAGTCGGCCTAACCGGCGAAGTCCGCGGCGTCCTCCAGGCCCAAGCCCGCGCCCGCGAAGCCCAAACGCTCGGTTTTAAAAAACTGATCCTTCCTGAATCGAATAAAAAAGGATTGGAAAAACTACTCGGAATGCGCGTTGTTGGGGTTAAGAATCTTGAGGAAGCAATCGATGCTCTATTTTGAACCTTTGACTCGCAAATAACTACCAAACTGTATTCACAAATCCGGAATCTCGAATTTTCTCGTCAGTAGTTATTAACTCTATATTCAAATGGCGTGCTGTCGCGGCGATCAATCGGTCGTGAAGTTCGGGGATGTCTGTTATCAGTTCGGCGGTTTCAATAATTGGCTGAGTTAACGGGCATTCGCGAAAATTTGGAAATTTCTGCAATAGATTACTTAGCTCTTGCAAATTTGTTGTAATGCGCCGCTTCTCTGTCAGGTAAAGGATTTCGGCGAAAACTATAGCCGGGATATAAACGATGGTATTCGCGTTTTCCGCGGAATCAAGTATCGTTTTGGCGTCCGGACCAAGACGTCGTTTTTCCAGATAAACAATAACAGCGACCGTGTCGGCTACGTATTCATCGGCGGGGATAAACGGTGTCATAATCGGCAAATTCGTCGTCTAAATGCTCAAGTTCGGTTTTATCGAGAATGCTCAAATCTTCCTGAACCAAAACACGAAATCTTTCATCTTCAAACGATTTTGGGTCGGTCGCTCGGCGTCGCACGAAATAGACAAAATCGGCGATCTCACGCAATGTCTCCGGCGGCAACCCTTTTATACCGGAAGATATAATTTTTTCATAGCTTGTCGTGTTCATATACGGTCTCCCGACTCAATTTCTCTTTCGCAATCCAAGTCAGATTAGCATTTCTTTGCGTAAATTACTATGATTTGGTTCAACCAAAACCAGGCGGGATAACGATCTAATATGAGCAAAACAATCCTGACAGATGGCGATGAGGGCGTTCGGCTTATCGTTAAGGAACCGAAAGGTAAACGGGCAAAAATCGAGCCTGTAATAATGCGACCATCCCGCTCGCCGGTGCATGTCGTTTATGGCGGTGCGGACAGGTTTTCCGCCGCAACACCGAAAAAGCTCGGCGATATTGCAATCAAAACGCTGGAAAACTATGCGCCGAACTTTGCGGAATTTGCGTTGGCAATGCGCCTGCCGGGTTCGGAATCCCTGCCGACATTTCGCGACGAGATCGAAAAACTTGAGCGTCAGATCGCCAGAAACAAAAGCAAAGCAAAGCAGGAAAACTACGCGGCATGGTTCGCGTGGACGGTTTATCAAAAGACCATTGCAAAGATCACCAACGAACCGGTCGAAGATTTCCGCATAGATTTTGAAGACGGTTACGGATTTCGCACTGACGAAGAGGAAGACCGCGATGCTGAAAAAGCAGCGGTTGAACTGGCGAGATCAATCGAACAAGCCACTGTTACAAAATTCTCCGGTTTTCGCGTCAAATCTTTTCAGCCCGAAACATACGGCCGGGCGGTTCGGACGCTCGATCTGTTTCTAAGCAAGTTAATCGAAACCGCCGAAAGATTGCCCGAAAATTTTGTCGTAACCTTGCCAAAGATCACCGATAAAAAACAGGTACGCGATCTTGCCGACCGCTTGCGAAAATTCGAGAAGAAAACCGATCTGCCATTGGGCACGATCGGCATTGAGTTGATGATCGAGACGCCCGAATCGATCATTGGACGCAAAGGCAATTTTGCGTTGCAACAACTTGTCGCCGCCGGTAAAGGCCGCGTCACTTCGGCACATTTCGGAGCGTATGATTACACCGCCGCTCTCGGCATTTCCGGCGCAGACCAGCATATCCGTCACGAGGCATGCAATTTCGCACGGCAGATGATGCTGATTAATCTGGCACCGCTTGGAATTAGGCTGGTTGATTCCGTCACGACAAAACTGCCGGTGACGATCTATTCGGGGCGATTAAATCAGTTGCAAAAGGCTGAAAATAAAAGCTCGATCAACTCTGGCTGGTCTGAGCATTTCGACAATGTAACCGCATCGATGCGTGGAGGTTTTTACCAAAGCTGGGACCTGCACCCAAACCAATTGCCTGCGCGTTATGCAGCTGTGTATTCGTACTTTTTATCAGACATGGATTCGCAAGCCGAACGTTTGAAAGCATTTCTCGAACGCGCGACAAAAGCCACGCTTTCGGGAAACACGTTCGACGACGCTGCGTCGGCTCAGGGCATTTTGAATTTCTTTGTTCGCGGTATGGATTGCGGGGCGTTTACTGAAAAAGAGGCGGCGGCTGCGACCGGGCTATCGCCAACCGAACTGCGTTCGTCGTTTCAGTCGATAGCTGCGAAGTAGGTTTGGGCTGGGCTTTGATCTGTTTGGCTCTTTTAAATTGCCTCCACCTTTAGGTGGAGGCAATTTAAAACCAACAAAAAATGATTACTAGCGAAACCTAAACCTCGTTAACCTCAGCCGACATTGCCTCTTCCAGCATTCGTTCGCGTTCCTCACGCGGTGTCGCGTTTCCGTAGAGCTTGTCGTTTTCGATCGACTTTGCCGGACGCGAAAACGGGTCGATCTCGACCGGCAGGCCTTCCATCGCCAGGCTGTGCTCGATTATCGACGCGA
>CAZSEL010000013.1:0-91582 GCA_964605905.1 uncultured Chloracidobacterium sp.
AGCAGGCCGACGTTTGCGGGCAGAGCGGTGATGCTCAAAATTTCAGGCGCAATGTTTCTTGCGATGTATGCAAGGTTTACTTCGGTGAGAGTTGCCGATGGCGATGCGTTTTTCAGCTTTGCCCGCCATTGCACGAACCGCGCTTTCGGGCTTGCGACACGTCCGCGTTTTGCTTCTGTGCGGACAATTTCCCAGTTGCTCCATGTTTCGTTTGCGTCCTCGGTATTGCCGCTGCGTGTTTCGATTTGAACATTTCCGGCAGATCGCCACCAGATATTTCCCCACGAACCGGTCGTCTCAGCGTCCAAAACGGCGGATTCGTAAATGCCTTCGTTTTCGAGATCGGGACCGATCCTGAAAAGATTTCCCTGATTGCTGGATGCTGCGAAAAGATTTGAGCCAGAACTAAAGATCGTCGAGATTTGGCTGGCCTCGGATTGTAAAACCAGCGTCTCGCGGCCGTCGTTCCCGATGTTATAGATACGTCCCTTGTCCGAAGTTCCGAGCAGAACGCCTCGGCCGGTTTGATGAGCGTAGATCGAAAAGCCAACGACCGTCGGCGACGACCAAAGAATGTCCGTTCCGCCATCGGGCAGTATTCGGTAAACGGCGGATTTTGCTCCCGTCAGGTCATATTTGCTTTTCTGCGGGGCCGGTGGCTGCGCCGGTGTCGAATTTGTTTTCGGGGCCTTTACCGCTTTTGATCCGGCTGCATCGGGCGGTTTCGGTGTAGCCTCCGGCTTGGCAGCGGAGGCGGATTCGCCCAATGCCAGCACGTACGCCGAACCGTCCGGGCCGATAGCGATCTCGTGGATCTCACGTAATGGAGAATCGAGCAACGCGAATGGTTTTCCGTCTGAGCCGAATCGCAATACCAACCCATTTGAATCCGTTCCGGCATAAAGATTTCCTGATCTATCGGTTGCAAGAGTGATAATGTGCGTTTCGCTTGTGTCGAACATCAAGGACGATTCGGGTGTCGCATTTGCAGACCGGACGCGATAAATTTTACCGCCATCGCCGGTGCCAACCGCGAGACTGCCGTCAGCCGTCACCGCAAGCGACCAAATATATTTTTCCTTTGGGTCGAAATAAACTTCGGCTTTTCCCGCGGCGTCGATCTTATAAACTTTTCCGTCCGGCGATGTTCCTGCAAACAGTTCACCGCCGCGACCGATGGCAAGGGCTGAAACGTTGAGTTCAGCGAGATCAGCGAACACTGCACCGGTGCCGTTCGTGCTAACGCGATAAATTCGCCCCTCGCCGCCGGTTCCGAGAAAAACATTCCCGCTTGCGTCGATCAACGTTGACCAGACATACGGCTGACCGGTTTTGTAAATCTCGGTCAGCTTTGGTGCGTTTGTTATCGCGCCATTCTCATCGATCGAAACGCCGCGGGCATCTCCTTTAAGAACGTCGGTACGGGAGTTAATAGTCCAGATCGACGGCTGTGCCGAGATTGAGATGAACGCAAAGGAGATAAGGAAAAGTGCAAAGAGGAAATTTTTCATTAGGCAATAAGGGCAAAACTAAGTTGCTCTAAATATTAAATTATCGGGCGGAAAAAAGACACCTTGCCGACCAAAGTAAGAGTGACGCCTTTAGGCGTTCGAATGCCTAAAGGCATCACTCTTACCTTAAGATGACTGCTTTGTAGCAGTGGAGGGTTTTTCTGCAAGATTATCCAGAACCTTTACGGCATTCTCGCCTTCGAGAAACATCAGCGCGTTACGAAGTTCGTCTGCGTCGCCGGTGATAAGCCGCGCGCTGCGTTCTCGTGTGAGATATGCCCAAAACCATTCCATCATCACGATGATGCGGTTGCGGAAACCGATCAGGAAAAAGACGTGCAGAAAGAGCCACATCATCCACGCGATGAATCCCGTAAAGTGAACCCCCTGTACGTCAACTATCGCCTTGCTGCGGCCGATGGTCGCCATCGTGCCTTTATCGACATACTTGAAATTCTTTCTCGGCTTGTCATTCAGATCCGCGAGAATGTTTTTCGCAGTTAGCGTTCCCATCTGCATCGCGGCGGGACTTACGCCGGGAACCGGCTCGCCGCTTTCCTGTTTGAGCGACGCCATATCGCCGATGACGAAAACGTCTTTGTGATTTGGGATCGTCAGATCGGGACCGACAAAAACGCGCCCGGCCTTATCGGTTTCCACGCCGAGCTGTTTGCCCAATGACGAAGCCGCGACGCCCGTCGCCCACAGAACAACGTCGCATGCGATCCAATCTTCGCCGACCTTTACCTTTCCGGGAGCAATGTCGGTCACAAAGCTATTCAAACGGACATCGACGCCGAGATCTTCCAACTGAGTTTTTGCGCTTGCGGAAAGGTCGCTGGCAAATGTTCCCAGTACGCGGTCGGAGCCTTCAAACAAAACAACTTTAGCTTTTCGAGTGTCGATGGCTTTGAAATCTTTTGCTAATGCCTGTCGTGCGATACCCGCAATTGCTCCGGCAAGCTCGACACCGGTCGGGCCGCCTCCGACAACTACGAAATTGAGCGGATCGTGATCGCCGGTTAGATATGCCTGACGCTCGGCGAGTTCAAATGCAAGCAAAACGCGTCGACGAATTTCCAGGGCGTCCTCGATAGTTTTAAGTCCGGGAGCCGATGTTTCCCAATCGTCATGTCCAAAATAAGCGTGACGAGCACCGGCTGCGACAATAAGGTAATCGAACGGAACCAGCGAACCGTCATCGAGCGTAATGGTTTTCACGGCGGTATCAAAACCCGTGACCTCACCGAGAATTACCTCGATATTTTTTGCGTAATGCAGGATACGCCGGATAGGGGTCGCGATCTCGCCGGGCGAAAGCACCGCCGTCGCCACCTGATAAAGCAGCGGCTGAAAAACGTGATGATTCTTGCGGTCGATCAGCGTGACCTCGACCGGCTTATTTGCCAAAGCCTTCGCCGCCCAAAGCCCGCCGAACCCGCCGCCAATGATTATTACTTTTGGCTTGTTGGTCATGAAAATATGTAGAGCAAACTCGCAAAGGAATCTTAGCTTCCGATAAACCTTGAATAGATCGATCTGGCAGATGCGATGTCGTCCGTACCTTTTATAATCGCGCGGCCGTCGCCGAAAACGGTTACCTCTTTTTCATCGATACTGAAACGCACAAGATACTCGTTTTGGTTCACAGTTGTAACAAATTTTATCTTATCGGCGAATGCATCTAGGTCGAGATCGACCGGTTTTGGCGGTGCGATCTGGACGGCGTTGCGGCCGCAAAGAACGGCGGAGAATTCCTGTGTTTCGGCGTCGAGGAATTCGTAAATGTGTTGTCCGCAGCATTTACAGTCTGCGTTCGGTTCGGTGAGTTTTATCTTTCGCCAATCGTTTTGCCAAACATCGATCTGGATCAACGAACGATGCAGCGACGTAGTATCGCCGACGAGCAGCTTTATCGCTTCAGCGATTTGTATAGCGGAAATGCTTGAAATTATCGGCATTATCACGCCGGCGGTGTCGCAGGTTGGCGAGCTGCCCGCGTCCGGCATTTCCTCAAAAACGCATCGCAGGCAAGGCGTCTCGCCGGGGACGACCGTCATCGTCGTGCCATAGCTTGAGACCGCCGCACCATAGATCCAGGTTTTCTTGTGCTTTACACAGGCGTCGTTGAGCAGATAACGGGCCTGAAAATTATCGGTGCCGTCGATCACGAGATCGCAGCTGTCGATCAAGGACTCGATGTTTGAATTGTTGACATCGGCAACGATCGCCTCGACCTTGATGCCGGAATTTATCTCGCCGATCCGGCGTTTTGCCGCCGCCGCTTTTGGCGTTCGATACTCAGCGTCCTCTTCATTGAATAGTGTCTGCCGCTGCAGATTTGTATATTCAACAAAATCGCGATCAACGATCCTCAACCGCCCGACACCGGCACGCGATAACATCTCGGCATGCGACGCGCCCAATGCGCCGCAGCCGACTATCAACACGCGGGAACCCAACAGCTTTTCCTGCCCGGCTTTGCCGATCTCTCGAAATAAAATCTGGCGGCTGTATCGTTCGTTCATTAAAAACAGAATATCATTATTGCATTCGCTTTTTTGCGGCTACGGCCATAACGCCATCCGGCCCAGATTCGCCGGTCCAGATCTCGAATTGGGGAACGGCCTGTCCGATCAACATTTCAAGCCCGCCGAGCGTTTTACATCCGGCGGTTTTTGCTTCGCGGATAAGACACGTTTCTTCGGGGTTATAAATCAGATCGTAAACGAGTTTTACGTCGGTGAGTTGATCGGCGGTGGCAATCGTGTCGTTTTCCGCTGCTCCTTTCGTGCCGAGAGGCGTTGCGTTGATAAGAATATCAGCTTTGAGCTGTGAGCCGTCAGCTGTCAGCTTTTTGTAATTCACTCCGAATTCATCTGCAAGATTTTCTGCGATCTGCTCATTTCGGGCAAAGATCGTTATGTGTGCACCAGCTTGTTTCAGCGCGTAAATGCATGCACGCGCAGCGCCGCCCGCGCCGAAGATCGCGACGCTCGCATCCGTTATATCACCGTATGTGTCGAGCAGCGGACGGATGAATCCGGGAGCGTCTGTGTTATAACCGTAAAGTTTTCCGTCGTCTATCCTTATAGTATTGACAGCGCCGATCGCACGGGCAGTTTCGTCGAGTTCGTCGAGAAATGGAATTATTGTCTGCTTGTGCGGATTGGTGACAGAGAAGCCGTGAAAATTTAGTTCAACCTCGCGGGTTTTGGGTTTTACCATTCGTCGCATAAATTCGCTGAGATCGGCGACCTGCAATGGCACAAATACGCGGTTCATTCCTGCGGCTTTGAATGCCGGATTGTGGATATATGGCGACATCGAATAGCTTGTGTCGCCGGCGATGATGCCGAAAACCTCTGTCTCAAGATCAAGTTCCTTTACCCGAAAAACGTCGATCATGTCCTCAGCCGTTATCTGTCCCGGAGCCGTCGCTCCGTCAGCATCGAGCGATGCATAAGTCATAAACGCACTGTGTGCCAACCCCAATATCCGCGTCCATTTCCCGGCCTCACCCATAGCGATCGGTATGATCTCGTTTCCGTCAGCTTTTGCTTTTTCTAAAAGTTTCCAGAGGCTGATCGTGTTTGTGATTTCGTCGGTTTGGAAGGCGATCTTTACAACGTCTGCATCTGTATTGGACAGGCGGCGATAAATCTGATCTTGGTTTGACGGCACTCCGTGGAAATCATGAAAAGAACAAATTCGTTTGTCCCATAACCAACTGAACGAGTCTTCGATAATATCTTCTTCAAAGTCGGCACCCCAAAATAGCAGTTCGTTATCGCCATTCCAGAAATGATCGCGCTCCGCTTCTGAAATATCTCGATTCCCACCCTGTTCTTTCGTTCGAAGTGTCGCGATGATTTGCTTCCATAGCCTTGAGGATCGTGAAAGTCTATCCGTTGCAAGTTCTATTTCATCGGGTTCCATGCAATCAAACCTAACCTCGACAACATCAGCAAGCGATTCGGCCCGGGCGATCTTTTCGAAAAGCTCGTCGGAGGTGGTTGAGCAGATTGAGATGCAGATCTTGCCGTTATTCATTGGTAGGATTTTAGAGTATGAATTAGCTGATAGCTATTGGCTATCAGCTATTAGCCAAATAAAAAAGTACAGCTCTGATGTTAAGATCGTGTGTCGGTTGACGGCAGATTTACCACAAGGCTGAGCGTCGCGATCAGGCATGCGATGGTGCCGAATGCGGCGGCGGTGATGACCAACGTTTGACCGCTTTGTTGGACGCCGATGGCGGTCAGTGCCCACGCGATGGCCAACGGATATAGGTAGTTCGACAGACGAAATCGGACAGTTACGCTTAGAACGGCGGCGAAAATTATCAACGCGACCGCAGCGGCCGTTGATAATTCGACGTTAAGATATTTAAGGAAAACCGCAAAATTTACAAGAGATGCGACCGTCACCCAGCCGAAATAAATACCAAATGGTGCTTTTACGGCCCAATATTCGCGGATCGATCCCGGCCGTCGCAGGTTCCAGTTGATTAGAAACAACACAAAAAACATGCCTGCGATAACTGCTAAACAGACTCCGATCTGATCGCTCAGCCAAAAATATATCCACGCGCAATTTAACACACAGGAAATAATGAACAGCGACCTAATATTGCGGAAACGAGCGAGATTTGCCGGTAAAAGCTGATAGATGCTGAACGCGATCAGTCCCGCATATATCAGTACCCAGATGGAAAATGCGTAGCTCGCTGGTGTGATCAGCGTCGGATATTTGTCGGATATTTCCGCGGGTGTGACGCCGCCGATACGGCCTGTGACCGCGAGCCAGTTAAACACGATGGTGCCGATGGTTGCGGCCAGCACAAGAAATGCTCTTAGCCGGTCGGTTCCGGTTGCTGAATCGGTCATATTGGCTTGATTTTAACAGTATTTGGCGGAAAACACTTGAGTTATTCACGATTTCGTATAACAATTACGGAAAACGTAAAGTTTTGTAAAGCGGCTTTACGTACCCTATTAAAGCTTTCCAACCAAAACAAGGTATTGAGCGTCTTAAACCTGTCTCTGGCACCATGATTGCAATAGAGAACAGCGACGCGACTTTCCTTCTTCCCCGAAAGCGTCGATATCAGGGAGAAGGAGATATTAAAATGAAAGTATTAAAGCAATTATTTATAATGATGTTTATGGTCGCCGGGCTGTCGCTCGCGGTTTCGGCACAGAAAGATAAGCCTAAGCAGGACAAACCCAAGCCGCCTGTGATCAAACCAGGCGATAAACAGCCACGGCCAAAGGACGACAAGCCAAAGAAGCCCAATATGAGTTTTTTTGTGATGGCGAAATCGGAAGAAGTAACAACGGCTGAATAGTTAAAGATTATTTTTAATAGAGGGATAGCGGAATCAAAACCGCTATCTTTTTTGTTTTAGATCTTCGCGGCCATGTCGAGTCTTTCCTGACGCAGTTCACGCAATTTGGCAACAAAGTCGCGGCGGTTTAGCTCGATGGCTCCCATTCGGACGGCAGCTTTGCGGCCGTCGGCGGTCAGGTCGAAATGAGGTGAGCTTTTTGGCTGGAACCACTCGGGCCGCATGCCGATGGAAACGGCGAACTCCAACAATTCACCAACCGAATCCCCGATCAAATGACACGACAGCCCGTGCCGCCAGCCCCAATCGGTCAAATTGTCAACGTAAACAGCCACGGTGTGGAAAAGGATGAAGGATGAAGGCGGAAGGATGAAGTGAAGAAAAGAGGGTTCTAATAATTCCTCCTTCATCCCTCCGCCTTCATCCTTACGATTGGTGCCGACTAGAAGATTTGAACTTCTGACCTATCGCGTGTGAAGCGAGTGCTCTACCACTGAGCTAAGTCGGCGATGGATGGATTAGATGGATGGCGATTCGGCGTTTGCTGGGCCGGAGTCATTCGCCTTTATTGTGCCAATATCCGAATCCGTGTAGAAATGTCGTGTTCCGGTTGCCGAAACACCACCAGCAACTTGTGGTTCAGCCGTTATTGAATATTTTGCGGGAGCAGCATCTGTCGGCTCAGTTATTTGAAGGGAAAATCTATAGCCGTTGACAATTGGCGTCTCGCCCGTAAACTGTTCCGCATCCAGACTGCCCGCAGCGACAAGCTGCTGAAAGTTTGCGAACTTGCCCCTATTGCGCGTCGCGAATTGGGCCTGATAGGTTCTCATTCGGTCGAGTATCTGCGTTGCCGAGGCCTCATTGCCCGAACGGATCATCGCTCCCCAGGCGACCGCACCGACGCCGATCAAAATACCGATGATCGCGATAACGATCATTAACTCGATCAGGTTAAAACCGCGTTCGTCGCGAACACGTCTGCGAATGTTACTCATACTTTGAAATACCTCACCGGAAAATTTCACGGAAAACAATAGGATTTGTTTCAAAAGTTTAGTTCGTTTGGCGTTGAAATTCAAATAACTTCGCCTGGAGTGAGGTGATCTCTCTGAGTCGCAAAGATTCGACAGGCAAATTTTTGTGTTCTGCGAACATCGATTATCCTGTAAACTATTGAATTGGACGCAATTTGCGTTCTCTAATAATGATGAGAGATTGGATCACAGCCGAGACGAGAACTTCCGAACCCGCACTGTCGCCGACATTTGACGTTGCATATCGGATCGCGGATCTGCAGCGTGCGGTCGAGAGCGTTATTCGCGGCAAGAACGAGACGGTGAAGTTTGCGCTCGTCACGCTGTTTGCGCGCGGGCATCTGCTGATCGAAGACGTTCCGGGCATTGGCAAAACGACGCTCGCTAACGCCTTGGCTCGGGCGCTTGATCTAACGATACAGCGAATACAATTCACCTCCGATCTGATGCCGTCGGATGTTATCGGCCTTTCCGTGTTCGACCAGCAAACCAACACCTTCGAATGGCGGCCCGGCCCGATATTTTCAAACATCGTCGTTGCCGACGAGATAAACCGGGCGACACCGAAAACGCAGTCCGCATTGCTCGAAGCGATGGCCGAAGAACAGGTCACGGTCGAGGGCGTTTCGCGCCGCTTGCCGCTGCCGTTTATGGTCGTCGCAACGCAAAATCCGTCGGAGCATCACGGTACATACCCACTGCCCGAATCGCAGTTGGACAGATTCATGCTTCGTGTTCACATGGGTTACCCGGGCATTGCGGAAGAGAAGCAGATCCTGCACGACCGTATGAGTTCTAACCCGCTCGAATCAGTTCGGCCCGTTTTGTCAGAGTCAGACGTACTTCAAATACAGGAGCAGGTGACCCGCGTAAAGATCGACGACGCACTCGTCGATTATTTACTTCAGATCGTCGATGGAACACGAAAAAGCGACGCATTAGAACTCGGCATCAGCCCACGCGGCTCGCTGGCGCTGTTCCGTTCAGCGCAGGCTCTCGCCCTCATCGAAGGCCGCGATTACTGCATCGCAGACGACATCAAACGCCTGGTAATGCCCGTCTTCGCCCACCGCGTAATCATAAACTCCCGAACCGCCGGCCTAAAAAACCGCAACCGTGAAGCCGAAAAAGCACTAAGCGACGTAATTCAAACCGTGAGCGTGCCGATTTAGCCGATGGACCTTTCCAGCCTAAGGCAGCTATTTAGTATCAGAGATATCCGCAACGCGGCGATGGGGACGTTTGTTGTGTTGGGTGGGCTGACGTTTGCGGGGCTGACTATTTTTGGGCCGGTGTTGGGGAATCAGCGGCTTGCGGGGATCGCGGCCGGGCTTTCGCTTGTTTTTGTTTTGCTGATACTGATCTTTGTGGTGCCGCCACTCGCGCGGAGCGCGAGCAAAGAGGCCTCGCAGCTAAATCTTCCGTTCGAATTTACGCTTGGCGGCGCGATTATGCTGGGCCTGATTGCGATCGTCGGGTTTTCGGCGTGGAACACGGGAAACAATCTGCTTTTTTTGGTCTTTTCGTTTCTTGTCGCGGCGATGATCGTCGGGTTCGTCGCCGGCAGCATTTCGCTCAAGCGGCTTGAGGTCAAGATGCGTTTTCCCGAGACGATCTTTGCCGGTGAGAAAACGCCCGTTCTGGTCAGCCTGCATAATCGGAAGCGTTGGTTTACGAGCAATTCGGTGGTCGCAGAGGTTCGTGGAACATATCGAAACGAGTCTGTGGCCGCCCCCGAAATTCGCAAACTGCTGCCTAAATTCATCGCCGAACGTTTGTCCAAACCGCCGATCGTCCGCCGAACGCTCGATTACTTTGTTTACGTCGCCCGGAATCACGCCGCCGAGACAAAGACCTATCATATTTTCGAGAACCGCGGACGATTGCTCATCAAGGATTTCGAGCTTTCGACCAAATATCCTTTCGCGTTCTTTCGTCACCGTCGCCGTCTTCCGGCACGCGAGACCGAGCTGATCGTGCTGCCGAAACTGGAGCCTTATTCGCCGGAGACAAGCGATCTGAATATCGACGCTGGAAAGCTGGTGGCAAACAAACGCGGATCGGGACAGGAACTGCTTGCCCTGCGTGCGTATCGTGTTAACGACGATATGCGGCGCGTTGATTGGAAAGCGACGGCCCGGACAAATGAGATCGTCGTTCGCGAATTCTCAGCCGAGGACGACAAAAAGATCACTATCTATTTCGATCCGCGAGTCCCGCAAAACCGCAAGTCGAAAATGACTCTGCGGGCAAAGCTAGAGGCCGAGCAAGCCGGGAACGACGTTCTGCATTCCGAACGGTTCGAACACGGCATCAGCCGGACGGCGTCGCTGATAAACGATTTCACGGACGATCAGGCCGAGATCAGGCTGGCGATCGGTGACGAGATAGGCGAATACGGCATCGGCAGCCGACATCTGTACGACTGTTTGCGGCGGCTGGCGCTAATCGAGCCGATATTTATTGAGCGGAACGCGCCGGAAGCAATTTCTACAGAGGTTATCGAGCTATTCGACGAAACAGAAATGAGCCATAATTACATAGTTGCGGCCATCGGCGAATCGGCTTTTCCGGCTGAGGCGATTCAGGAAGCGATTTTTGTTCGATATTAAATCGAACATTTGAAAAAAATTAAGACCGGATTCTATGTAAACTATTGTTTAATAACAGCTAATAGCTATCAGCCAATAGCTGTCAGCCAAAACCTATCTGCACTTTCCCACAGCCAAGAGCAGTTTTTAAAAGTTCTCTATTGGTGTAACTGTCACAAAAACGTGTTTTGTGGTGTATCTTGGTTGTGAAAGGCATTAATCGATGCTGAAAATGAGAGATTCTTCGGAAATCCTTGTGGACTTGATGTCCGAACAAACAGCGGCTGGGGCGACAGAAACGATCGTGTTTGAGGAGGCGTTCTCGCTCCACCATAGGACCGTGTTTCGCGCGGCGAGGTCGATCGTGCGTGACGCCGGATTGGCCGAAGATGTGACTCAAGAGGTCTTTATCAAGCTGTATAAGCACAAGGACGATCTGCCTGACGCCGAGATGCTGCGGCCATGGCTGATACGGGTCGCATTAAACCTGGCCAAGAACGTCGTCAGGGGAAATATAAGGGCGAACACGCGGGACGAGAATTACGTCAAAGAAACAGTGGAAAACGGCGTGATTTCGGTTGAAACGGAATACGAGCAACAGGCGGAATTAACTGACGTGAATCGTGCTCTTTCAAAGGTAAAGGAACCGTTGAGAAGCTGTTTGGTATTGAAGCAGCAAGGGCTGACATATCGCGAGATCGCAGAAAGCCTTGAGCTAAATGAAACGAGCATCGGAACGTACGTGGCACGAGCCCGGGCGGAATTCATGAGATTTTACGGCAAGGTGGGGAAAGAGGTTTTATGAGCAAAGATTGTATTGAGATCGGAAATATACAGGCGTTTTTGGACGGCGAATTGTCGCCCCGTGAAACTGCCGCTGTAACCGGTCACACGGCGACTTGCCACAATTGCGCCCAACTGCTCGCCGAATCCGAAGAGGAAAACGTGCTCGCTTTTTCAGCCCTCGACCGTGAACTCGATACGCTCGTTCCGACGCAGCGTTTGTGGACAAGGATCAGTGATTCTATCGAGCTTGAGAAAGAACGAGTTTCAGTTTGGAATCGGCTTTATAATTTTATAACTGTAAATATCGCAACGCCTTCGTTTGCCGCAGCTGTAGGAGTTCTGCTGGTTTTCGGGCTGGCCTTTGCGGTTGTCACGATGGACAGAGATCCGGTTGATACGACGGTTGCGATTTCACCAATCGCTGGGCCGGATGTTCTTACCTTTGTTGCTCCTCCGGTGGCTGGCGATAGCGACACGATCGAAAAGGAAAGCGAAACAAAACCTGTTCAGGTTGTGTCGTCGAATCATTCGCCGGAAAAACTGAAGCAGTTGGTTACGAATGCGAAATTTACTGAAAAGAACTCACGACCCAAAGCGGAGTATTTGAACTACGAATATCTTCCGGGCGAGGAAAGTTATATCAAGACGATCGGCGAGCTTGAGCGGAATACTGCGGCTCAGAATGCCAGCCTGAAAGCCGGTGGCCAGGTGGCGTATCAACGGGACATTGCTGTGGTCGAAGATTCGATCAAGAAAATGAAAAATGTCGTTAAAAAGAATCCGCGTAATCAGTCGGCCCGGCAAGTGCTGTATTCTGCCTATCAGGACAAGATCGACCTGCTGAACTCGGCTGCCCAGCGTGACGAGCTGATGGCGAGCCTGGAGTATAGGCAATAGAACATTTAATGAGTATCAGTTCAGGAAAATTTTTGAAAATCGGGCTAGCGCTGTGTTTCGCGGCGGGTTTGCCGACCGTGTCGATTGCACAGCCCGATCCGCCGAAGCCCCCAAAGGCTAAGGTAAAAGTGTGGGTTGAGGACAAAAAAGCAAAACCAGAACCTGCTCCAACACCGCTTGGTTTTCCCCGGAACGAACGAGTTACTTCTGAAAAGAGCATCGCGGTCGATCCGGGCGTCAATATCAAATTTTGTGTTTCCGACGGTGCGGTAAAGATCAACGGCTGGGAGCGAGACGAGATCCGCGTTTTCGTCAAAGAAGGCCGCAAGATCGGCTTCAAAGTGCTGGAACGAAACGAAAAAACCGATAAACCGAATTGGGTTTGGATCATGAACGGAACCGCTGCCGAACAAGGCCGCGGACCGCTTTCAAATTGTCTCGCGGGCGACTCGGTTGAGATCGACTTGCCTGTTGGTGCCATGGTCAATATGGAGGCCCGGACGACCGGTGCGACCATCGATACAGTAAAGAGCGTCACGGTGAAGATCCTCGAAGGCAGCATTAATATTCGTAACGTGAAAGGCGGCGTGAATGCTGAGGCGCACAAGGGCGACATTGTTCTGGAAAGCTCAAGCGGCCAGATATCTTTGTGGACGACAATCGGTAACATCATTGCCTATGACGTAAGTCCGGGCGAGATCGGCAATATATTAAAAGCAAAAACGAGCAGTGGTAACATTTCGCTCCAGCAGGTTAGCCATCGTCAGATCGAAGCCAATTCAATATCCGGTTCAGTGAATTTTAACGGTTCGTTTTTGACCGGCGGTATCTATAAATTCAAGAGCTCGAACGGCTCGATCCGGATGCAATTGCCGGAGAAATCGTCATGCACGATATCTGCATCATTCGGATTCGGCACGTTTAATTCGGCGTTGCCAATGGAAATTATGACCGAAACAATCACGCCCGGCGGAAAGAACATTGTTGGGAAAATCGGCGACGGAGAAGCAAATGTAAACGTCACAACCAGCAGCGGCAGCATAGTGATCAGAAAGCAGTAATTAAAACTCCCCGATCAACCGGCCGGTTCGCTGTTCAAATATCTCGGATAGGTTCGGAGACCCTTCGTCACGAGTGATTCGTTCGACACGCCACATCGGGATAAAATAATCGCTCATCGGCAGATACGGCTCATCATTCGCTATCGATGAACACCAATCGTCGAAGTAGCCGAGCTCGATCGCCCGCAGCGACACGCCCGCCGTTCCGATCTCATCCAAATTTCCGAACAGTTTTTCTCGCGGTGAATGCAGAATAACTATTACGCTTTCGCCTGTGTTTATTTTCATCGTTCTTTTTCTTAAGCCGCAATTAGCTTAATATCGAGTAAACGGTTACGGATCTTCGCGTACCGCTTGCTTTGCAATGCACATCAAACTCGTCGAGCTTGAGAATATCAAATCTCACGCCGATGCAAAATTCGAATTTTCACGCGGCTCGACCGCGATCACGGGCGAGAACGGTGCCGGAAAGACCACCATTATCGAGGCGATCGCGTGGACGCTGTTCGACCTGCTCGATTATAAAAAGGACGATTTTGTCCGCCGCGGTGCGAAGAAAGGCGTTGCGAGAGTCACATTCGAAAGCGGTTTGGACGAACGCGATTATACAGCCGTACGCGACACCGGAACGGTTTATTACATCTATGATCCGCAGTTAAAAATGCGGATCGCCGACAAAAAAGAAGAGGTCACACGCTTTCTATGGCAGCATCTAGGCGTCGAACCCGGAACCGATCTCGAATCGCTTTTCAAACACGCCATCGGAGTCCCGCAGGGAACTTTTACAGCGATATTTCTTGCCACTACGGCCGAGAGAAAAAAGACATTTGACACGCTCCTAAAGGTTGAAGAATATCGACGCAGTGCCGAAGAACTCCTTAAAACACAACGGTTTGTGGAGAATCAGATCGGTGCGATCCGCGAAAAGATAGCTCGTTCCGAGGGCGAGTTAAGTCGTCTGGACATGCTCGAAACCGAGCATAAAGACGCGGTTGCTAATGTCGCCACTTACACAGAAGAATTGAAAATGGCAGAAAGCGCCGCTGCCGAAAACGAAAAGGTTGTTAAGTCGTATGACGAACTCGCTGCCGCGTTTGAAAAGGAGCGTGCGGGGTTTGAAACGCTTCGGTCTGAAATTGCTCGTTTTGAATTTATCACAAAGCAGAAAGAATCTGAGCTCGACCAATCGAAGCAGGCTACAGCAAAGATTGAGTTAGTTCGAGAGGCTTATCAGAAACATACTGTTGTGCTAGGTCGGATAGCTGAACTTGAACGCGAGCGGACGGCACGCGACCGCGTAAGGGCCGAGTTGCAAAAGGTTGAGTCGGCGGAAAATACCGTCCGTTCCGATGAAAAAATAATCCGCAGCCGGCTCTCCGAAATCGAAACTGCTCACGCCGAGGTCGCCTCGTTGCGACCAAAGTCGGAAGACCAGGCGTCGCTTGAAAAGTCGATCGACGAGCTTCGTTCGCGATTTGCGGTAATTCGCGCGGCCGCGAAACAAACATCGGTTTTAGACGAGAAACTCGCTAACTTAAGGATCGCGTTTACACAGAACAAGCAAGCACAAACGGATGCTGCTTCTAAGGCAGTGGAAGCGGATCGTGCCGACGACCTTCAAACAAGGGAAAATGAGATAGTTACGGAACTTGCACGTCTTCGTGCCGAACTGGAACGTGACGAAAAATTCAAAAACGAGATCCAGAACGGCCTGTGTCCGATACTGTCCGAACGATGCCTGAATTTAAAGGACGGGCAGACGCTGGAAGGCTTTATCAGCAGCCAGTTTGGTGAGCTTCGTGAAAAGATCTCCGTGTTTGAAACCGAGAGAGCCGCAACCGCGACCGCGCTGGGCCGCTCGCGCGAAGCAGCGAAGACCTCAGCGCTCATCGGTGTTTACGAGGAGCGTGCGTCCGAGATCGAGGCCGAAGGCAAACGCTTAAAAACAGAACGCGACGAGGCGGCCAAAGCCGCAGAAGATGAGAGTGTTCTCAGCAACGAACTGACTAGCCTTGAATCAAAGCTCACAGAACTAGACAACCCTAAGGGCCGGATCGCGATCTATGAACGGCAGATCGCAAGCGAGGCCGAGATTCGTACCAATCTCTCAAAGATCGAGAAAAATCTTGAAAGACTGGAAAGCGAGCGCCGGATATTTGTCGAGCAGACCGAGGCCTACAAAGACCTTGACGAACATTGGCGAGAGGCAACCGAAGAGCGCGAAGCAACGGCGGAAGCTCATCGGATATTTTTGACGTTTGAAACCACTGCCGGATCGTTGGTCGAACGAGAGCAGGCGTATGATCTTGCCCACCGGGAATTGGCCGAAGGAAAAGAAAAATTGGAGGCTGCACAAGCCGCCTTCGATACCGCTGCTTCGGCATACGATGCCGAGCGGCATAATGCCGCAAAAATAGATTTGCAGTCTGCCCAGCGGAAAGCCGCAGAAACATCTGTCCGGCTTGAGAATGCGACGCGGCGGCAGGACGAGCTTGCGGCGGAATTACAAAGATTGGTTGAAATTCGCACGTCATTACAAAACGAATTTAGCGAACGCGAGCGGCTTGAGGGGGTTTTCGAGGCAACGGTCTTTATTCGTGATACCCTAAAAGAAGCCGCGCCGCTTGTTGCTCGAAATTACGTTTATCATGTGTCCGCCGAGGCAAATCAGATGTTTCGCGAGATATCAGGCAACGCCGAGCAGTCGTTAAAATGGGGCGAGGATTACGGGATCGTACTCGAAGAAGGCGGCTACGAGCGCCCGTTTCAGAGCCTTTCGGGCGGAGAACAGATGGCCGCCGCATTGTCTGTAAGGCTGGCTTTATTAAAACAGCTTTCGGATATTCGTATCGCGTTTTTCGACGAGCCGACAACAAACATGGACGCCGAACGCCGCGAAAATCTCGCAATGCAGATCGGGCAGATCAGGCATTTCGATCAACTGTTTGTCATCTCGCATGACGATACGTTTGAAGGGTATATGGATAACGAAATTCGTGTTGGAATTGAGATTTAATTTAACAGGATGAACAGGATAGTCAGGATTTGTTCCGCATCCTATCTATCCTGTACATCTTGTTTTAGTTTAATTCGATGAAAAATTTAATTCGATGAAAAACGTCACTATAGTCTGCGACGGCTCAAGCCTCGGCAACGGGCGTGGAAATCCGCGTGCTGCGGCGGTGGCTGTGCTTGGGTTTCAGGGATATTGGAAGGCGATCGGGACGTATCTTGGCAGTGCGACAAATCAGCAGGCTGAGATCGCGGCGGCGACTATCGGGCTTGAGAATCTAAAAGAGCCTTGCAAGGTGAAACTGATGTCCGATTCGCGCTATGTAATTGAGACGATGGGCGGAACATGGAAGCGTAAGACCAACCACGATTGGTGGGCGAAACTCGACAAGGCGGCCGCGAAACATGACATCGAATGGCAATGGGTCAAAGGCCATAGCGGCCACGAGGTTCAGGAAGTCGCCGATAAAGCAGCACGCACGATAGCCGAAGTTGGGCAGGTCGATGCTGAGATGCTCGACGAAGCCGTGCTTGGATTGGGCGTGTTAGAAATTTAACCGCCGAGACACGGCGGGAAGTAGAGGAGTCGGGAGTAAAGGAGACGCGGAGATAGTCAGGTCACAGAGTCATTTGAAACAGCTTCAAAATAACATTCTTATCCGTGTATATCTGTGTTCATCCGTGGCCGGACATATTGTTCTGTGTCTTAGTATCTTTCTTATTTTCTGCTCCGCAGCTTCGGCTCAGCGGTCTGGCTGGGCGTGGCAGAATCCGCTGCCGCAGGGCAATCAGCTTAATTCCATACATTTTGCAAAAGACAAATTGAACGGCCTTGCGGTCGGTGCGGACAGTACGTTGCTGACGACCGACAACGGCGGGTTTACGTGGGAGCGACAGGTATTTCAAACGGAGGTTTCGTTTACCGCGGCTTATGTTCGCGACCGGCGAAACGCGATCATCGTCGGTACACGGGGCAGTATTTTTTACACCGATAACGGCGGCAAACAATGGAAGGCCGCAACCGTTGATGGACGCGATCATCTGTACGGAATTTCATTTCCGTCACCGACGAGCGCGGTCGGATATGCGGTCGGGACATACGGAAGAATTCTGAGGTCGGATGACCACGGAGTGACTTGGAAAACGGTCGCATCAGGCTCCGACGAGCACCTCAATCGTGTATCGGCATTTAGCTCCGAAAAGGCTGCGGCGGTCGGTGGGTCGGGAACTGTAATGGTGACCGCGGACGGCGGCAAAACGTGGGGCTCAAACAAACCGTGCGGATCGGTCGGGATCGCTGGCGTGGTCTATCCGTCGGAAAGCAATCTCCTTGTTGTCGGAAAAGCGGGATGCGTCGCACGGTCGATCGATGGCGGCGAAACGTGGTCGCGGATCAATGTCTTTTCGCGGGCTGATTTTCTTTCGATCTGCTTTTCTGACGCTATGAAAGGTTCGATGTCGGATTCGAACGGCATGGTCTGGATGACGGGCGATGGCGGAACGACGTGGCTGCCGTTTAGCGTCAGGACAAATCCGAAACTTTCTTCGCTCCATTTTACAGACGAATTTACAGGATGGGCGGTTGGCGAAAATGGATTGATCGTTCGGACTGACGACGGCGGATTTAGTTGGCAGCGTCTGCTAGCTGGCGGGCGCGAGGACGTTAACGATCTTGCAATGTTTACCGATGAGATCGGCGTTGCGGTCGGTTCGAACGGACGTATCTGGATAACAAACGACGGCGGCCGCGAATGGCTGGCGGTGTTTGCGGGCACCGAACGAAATCTAAACGCTCTTAATTTTCTGACAGATGAAAGAGGATGGGTCGTTGGCGATGGCGGCACTGTTTTGCGAACTATTAACGCAGGTGCGAGTTGGGGCAAAGGAATTTCGGGAATAACCGATGACCTTTTCGGAGTCGCATTTGTCAGCGACCGGATAGGCTTTGCCGTCGGTGCGAACGGGACGATCATCAAAACGACGACAGCCGGTGCGTATTGGGAACGTGTCGAAGCCGGAACGCGAGCCTGGCTTGAGGACGTGAAATTCGTCACGGAAAAGCATGGAGTTGTCGTCGGCGATAAGGGAACTATTCTCGTCTCAATGGACGGCGGCGAGACGTGGTCGCTCATTAAAATGAACGTAACCGAAAACCTTTATTCGTTGAGTTTTTATGATGAACGTACCGGATACGCCGCAGGTGCAAACGGGATAATTCTAAAAACCACGGACGGCGGATTGAGTTGGACGGATCAGGAATCGCCGTTCCGCGCAAATCTTTTTTCTATTCTCGCAGTTGGCGAAAACGAAGCGATCGCTGTCGGCGAATTCGGCACCGTGCTGTTTACGACCGATGGCGGCAAAACGTGGCAATCGCAGGCGAATATTACAGGTAGATTATTGCAAGCGGTTTCGTATCGCGGCGGCTCACAGCTTTGGATCGCGGGGCGGGGCGGGGCGATATTAAAACGCACGCAGCCGCTTGAGCCGTCCAAGATCGTCTCGCCAAAACTGCCGCCGACATTTAGGTATGCTCCAGTCCGGCCACGCCCGCGGCCACGCCGGCCGATAGTAACTGTGCCGGACGACGGCGATATTCCGGTGGCGAAACCCGCTGAGAAGACGGACGGAAACTAGGCCTTCGCCACGGTAACCGAGATCCATTCGCCGAGTTCCTGTATAACGAATTCCTTGAACCCTTGTTCATTCAGAGCAGCTTCGATCATCGGGCGTTGTTCGACCAAAATCCCCGACATAACGAGGTGCCTTCCGGTCGATCCCAAGAGCATTGGCAGTACAGGCAAGATCACGTCGATCGTAAGATTTGCGAGTACGAGGTCGAACGTGCTGGTTTTTTCGGAGATAGAACCTTCGTAAAATTCGATTCGGCCGACAACGCCGTTCAGTTCAGCGTTCTCGCGGGCGATCTTGACGGAATCCGTGTCGGTATCACAGGCGAGGATTTTAACCACAGAGCGCACAGAGTTTTCTTGGTCAGGTGACGATCTCTCGGAAAAATTACTTCCTGTCTCTGTGTGTTGTGTGGCCAATCCTATTTTCGCGGCTGCGATCGCTAACAGGCCGGTTCCGGTCCCGACGTCCAGAACCGAATCGCCTATCGAATAGAGTCTTTCAATTTCGGCAAGGCAAAGCCGAGTCGTTTCGTGCGTGCCGGTGCCGAAGGCCATGTTCGGCTCGATCTTGATGACGATCTTTTCGGGTTCATCGACGGTTTCCCACGGCGTCGTCACGACAAAGCGGCCGACTACGGTCGGTTTCCAGTGCTTTTTCCACTCGGCGAGCCAGTCGCGGTTTTCTACCTCCGATTTGTTCGACGATCTTATGGAGTCCAATGTAAGATCGTATGCCGACAATGCGTTTTCCAATTGGGCATTGAGTGTTTCGTTATCAGGCAGGTCGTTGAAATAGCCGACGATGCGAATGTCATCGGTCGCCTGTTTACGGAGATGATCAGTCTCAGTGCCAAGGCAATTTAACAGATCGAAAGCAAATTCGACCGCGTCGGCGGCTTCGGGTGCGGCCATTATTTCGACCGAGTACCATTTTTGTTCGGCTTGTGTTGGGGTCATTTGCGCGGCTCCGCTTTTATTCCGATCTCATCCAGATTTCGTTCGCTGTTTCGCCAGTCTTCGACAACTTTTACAAAAAGCTGGAGATGGACGTGTTGTCCAAGCAGTTTTTCAATATCGGCACGAGCGTCGGTCCCGATCTGTTTCAGCTTCGAGCCGCCTTTGCCGATGATGATGCCTTTTTGCGAGTTGCGTTCGACGTATATCGCACAAAAGATCGTCAGTTTTTGCGGGTCGCTGTCGTCCCATTTTTCGGTCACGACGGCTGTTACATACGGAATTTCTTCGCCGGTCGTCGCGAGTATCTTTTCGCGGACCATTTCGGCAGCGATGGCACGCATCGGCTGGTCGGTCATCTCGTCGTCGCCGAAAATCGGCTCGCCCTCGGGCAGGTGTTTTACGATCAGATCGAGAAGTTCGGTGACGGCTTGGCCGCGCAATGCGGAGACCGGAATTATCTCGGCAAATTCATGCTCGGCTGCGTAAAATTCCATCAGCGGCAGCAGTTCGCCTTTGTTTTTTATCTTGTCGATCTTGTTGAGAACAAGTATCGCAGGCTTTTCGGATTGCTTCACCAGATCGAGCACGAAACGGTCGCCATTTCCGGTTGAAACGCTCGCGTCGCGGATCAAAACCACAACGTCAACCGACAGCAGAGCGTCATGAACTGCCGCCATCATTCGTCGGTTTAGCAGATATCCCGGCTTGTGTACACCCGGCGTATCCACGAAAACAGCCTGTCCCGTTTCGGTTGTATAAATGCCTTGTATCTTGTGCCGCGTTGTCTGCGGTTTGTTGGAAACGGCGGCGATCTTTTCGCCGACTATGCGGTTCAAAAGCGTGGATTTGCCCGCGTTGGGACGCCCGATCAATGCGGCATATCCGCTGCGGAATTGGTCTGTTGACATCGGTTAGACGGTATCAGATTAGCGGAAATGAATGAAGGCCGGATAGACAAGAATCTTTCGGGCTTGCTGGTAATTTGGTTCTTTCTTATTGTTCTTTGACCAGTCGTGCCTTTGCGTTCATTGCCTCGTTATGGGCACCGCCGTCAACGTTGCCGATCTTTATCGCGGCGTCGTAGATGCTGATAGCGTAGGTCTTGTCGCCGTAGAATTCGTATATCTTTCCAAGAGCCACATACGTCAGCGAAATTAAAGCCGGATCGGTCTGTGCCTGCGCGATACGCAAAACGTTCTCAAACGCGACCTTTGCTTCGACAAGGAGTTCCCGCTGCCTGGCTGCGTCTTCGGGATCATCGATAGCCTCGGCCATAAGGCTTGCGACGCGGCCAGTGCTATAGAAAATTCGCGGATCCGACGGATTTTTGTCCAACAATGCTTTCAGGTCAACGCTGGCTTGAGTGTAATTTTTTTCAGCGATCACCTTATCGATCTCAAGCAGCCGGGTTGTGACCGGGTTTTCTGCGATCATCGTCTCGGTCGGGTTCGCCTTTCTGGTTTTACGTGCTGCGAGAGCTCGTTTTCGGTTTTCGGCAAATTGGCCGTAGCGTCCGGTCTCTTTTACAGGATCGAACGAAAGCAGCATCTCGCGCATCGACGAAGCGATGTTAAAACCCGAATCCTCGACGCCCTTTAGCTGGTCGGCAAAATAGAAAACAAGGATCGCTCCTTTTTCATAGTCTTCGGATAGACGCAATATGGACTCGTCGGCCTGTTCTGCTTTGTAACGCTCAAGATCGGCAAACACCTGTTTTTTCTCAGGCTCTGTCTTCTTCGTATCGATCTTTTGCCGACTTTGCTCGGTCGCGATCTTGACGCGAAGATTTTCAAGTTGTTTGGTGTCGATTGCCGCGACCAGCGAACGCGAGATTGTCAGATAAACATCGGGTGAAACAAGCGGGTTTTTCGCACGCTGTTCGTCGAGCAATTTCTTGACGCCGTCGCGGATCACCGCGACATCTTTCGATGAGTTAAGAACAAGCGGGTCGATCACGAATTGCAAATACGCCCGTCGAACCTCGGACGCGGTAACATCCGAGTCAGGCGGCACGACCGCGACGTAATCGTCCTTTACGTTTAGAAAGACGACGTTGCCGAGCGGCGCGAGCATTTCGGGGACGATAAAGAATCGCCGCTCGCGTGTCCGTCGTTCGGTGTTGGCGATAGTTGTTTTTTTGCTGCCTGTTTTCTTTGTCTCGGTCCTGACGGCCTCGGCGTAATAAAGCTGCGGGCGAGTTTGGAGATAGCTGAGCAGCTCGCTGACCATCTCGCCGGACGAACGCCTTAAAGCGCCGTCCGAAACCTTTTGGTAGGACTTAACATACTCCGGCAAATTTGCCGCGATTGTTGATGACCTGTAAAAATCACGGACGAGCGGTGCGAAATCCAACACGTCGAGAAGGTTTCCCGGCAAATCGGACGTTACGACCGGATCGGCAAGATCGGGAACCGGCGTTAATGCGTACGCCATCGAAATAAAAGCGGCTGTTATCTCGCCGTCGGTCTTGTCCGCGTTTCGGCGTTTGTGCTGTGTGACAAACTGCGTGATCTTGTCGCGGATCTCCGGTTTTAGCGCGGCGAGATCGCTGCGGAGCAGATCGCGGAACTTTTCGCCCTCGGGCGAGAGTTTTGGGCTGAGCACAGGCACGGGGTTGCCCGATGCATCGGTCGTTCTCGCGGCCTCAAGAGCGGCTAAAACCACGATGACGCGTTTATCTGGTTCGATTCTGACACCGTAATTAGTCAGGTCGAACCCTGCCGGCACATGCTGGCCAAGGGCGGCCGAGCTGAATATTGAAAGTAAAACAACTAGAAAGAAAGCTCTCATTTGAATTGAATCAGAGGGACAACACCCACGAAAAATCTAACCTCTGGATCATCTTATTCATTTATTTATCTTCTTGTTCTGTGGTGAAGTATTTTTTAACCACAGAGCAGGATGAACCGGAAAGAACAAAATGAACAACGAAAAAACCATTTTTCTTCGATTGTGTAATCTGGTTTTATTGATGTTTTCTGACGCTGTTTAGATGTCCCCCACAAGCAAAAGAGGATAAAGGAAAATACAAGTCCTTTATCCCCGACTGCTCGATCTCTTAATGACGTTTTTTAGTTGAAGGAAGCAAGAGCATCTGCCTCGCTGTCAAAAACGTCGAAAACCGTCAAAAGCTTTGTGATAGCAAGCAGATCCTGAATCTTTTGCGTCAAGTTCAATAGTTTCAGGCTGCCGCCTTCTTTATTGACGGCCGTAAAGCTCGACACAAGCTCGCCGATGCCGCTCGAATCGATATAGCCGACGCCGCCAAGGTTCATAAGGATCTTATTTTTACCCTCGCCAAGCAAACGGCGGATCGCGCTGCGAAGAGCGACACTGCCTTCGCCGATCGTGACCTTTCCCGAAAGATCGAGGATGGTTACGTCGCCCGCCTGGCGTTCAGAAATAGTGATATCAGACATTTTTTTCTCCTAAAAAAGTTTATTTATCGAAAGCGTTAGCAGATTGTAGAACAATTGTCTTTGAAAAGTCTATGAAACTAAAAGCTTTTAGGTTCTTTTGAGCATTGTTACCATCATACCGCCGCCGGCGGCATTAGACCATTCGATTTCGTCCATAAACGACCGCATAAACAGAATTCCGCGTCCGCTTGCCTTGAGCAGGTTTTCCGGGTTCGTCGGATCGGGGATCTCGTCGATGGCAAAACCTGCGCCAAAATCCCGTACCGTGATCTGGAGGGCGTCGTCAACTTTGGCGAAAGTAACCTCGACTTGTTTGGTTTTGTCGAACTTATTTCCGTGCTTAACGGCGTTCGCAACCGATTCCCTGACCGCAAGGTCAATCGCCGAAACCACATCGTCTCCAAAACCGTTGTCGCGGGCGAAGCGCTCCGCATTTACAGCGGCGGCATCGACCGATTCAATACGTGTCGGCAATTTGAATTCTTCCGTTTGTGTCACGCTAATGACTGTAAGTTATCGGCTTTGCGTGGTTTCTGTCAAGACAAACGGACCATTTTAATCGTAATATCTCAATAATGAAGGTCTTGTCTGCGAAATCGCTCCGTGGAAATGTCGTGCTTCCCGGCGACAAATCGATCTCACACAGAGCTGCAATGTTCTCAGCAATTGCGACAAGTGTCAGCGAGATCGAGAATTTCGCGGCAAGCGAGGACTGCTCGTCAACGCTAAAGTGCCTAGAAAAACTCGGTGTCGAATACGAGCGATCAGGCACGCGATTGACCGTCCAAGGACTCGGAAAGAACGGCCTTACTGCTCCAACCGAACCGCTCGACTGCGGCAACAGCGGAACGACGATGCGGCTGATCTCGGGAATTCTCGCCGGACAGCCTTTTGAGACGCGACTGATCGGTGATGAATCTCTGAGCGTTCGCCCGATGCGTCGCGTGATCGCTCCGCTGTCCGAAATGGGTGCAATTATCGAGTCGGTAGATGGACATGCTCCGCTGCTCATAAAGGGAATTGGCAATCTTAAGCCGATCGAATATGTTCCGCCGGTCGCGTCGGCACAGATAAAGTCATGTGTATTGCTCGCCGGTTTGTATGCGACGGACGAAACGACCGTCATAGAGAGTGTCCGAACACGCGACCATACTGAGCGAATGCTGCGGAATTTCGGTGCGTCGCTATCAGTTGTCGGCCTCGAAAACGGTAACAAGATAACTATTTCCGGCGGATCGCAGTTAATCGGCGGTAACATAAACGTCCCATCGGACGTCTCGGCCTCAGCTTTCTTTGCGGTCGCCGCCGCTTGTCTTAGCGGGTCGCATGTGTCGATGAATAACGTCGGACTGAATCCTACTCGCAACGGATATCTCGACGTGCTGAGGCGTTTTGGAGCAAACATTAATATTTCCAACGAGCACGTAACGGGCGGAGAACCTGTCGGCACACTCGAAGTTTTCGGCGGTGGTGAAATGGGCAGCACAATGGAAAACCGTGTTGTAAATGGCGAACTTATCGCAAATGTCATAGATGAAATCCCTATTCTTGCTGTTTTCGGAACGCAGATTCCCGGTGGTATTGAGATACGCGACGCCGGCGAATTGCGTGTAAAAGAGTCGGATCGCATAGCGTCGGTCGTTGAAAACCTGAAGCGAATGGGAGCCGATGTAACCGAGTTTGATGACGGCCTCCGTGTCGGCCGCTCGGAACTAAAAGGCGCGGAAATCAACTCGTTCGACGACCATCGAATAGCGATGGCGTTTGCTGTCGCGGGTCTTTTTGCAAGCGGTGAAACTAACATAATCGGCGCCGAATGTGCAGCGGTTTCGTTCCCGGATTTTTTTCAGGCTCTCGAAACAATTGCAGTTCGGTAACACAAAATGGCGGATGTAAAACGAATCGTTCTGACCGGTTTTATGGGCGTTGGCAAGTCCAGCGTGGCCCGGCACCTGTCGTCCATGATCGGCTCGCCGCGCGTCGATCTCGATCACGTTATCGAAAAAAGCACGCATCGGAAAATTGCCGAGATCATTGATACTGATGGAATCGACCACTATCGTCTGATCGAAACAGAACATCTCCTGCAACTGCTTGGGCAAACGGATGCTCGCATCATCTCGCTCGGCGGCGGTACCTGGACGATCGAGAAAAACCGCGAGATCATTCGCGACCACGGCCTGACGAGCGTCTGGTTGGAATCCACATTTGACCATTGCTGGCAAAATATCAGGAATTCGCGAAAAGACCGTCCGCTTGCTCGCGACAAAAACACGGCCCTGAAATTGTTTGAATCACGCCAATCTATCTACTGTCTATCCGATTGGCACTTTATAATTCGGCCGGAATTTAACTCGTATGAGATCGCCGAACAGATCGCTGAACAGGTCTTTGGATAAATTCCGACAAATTTCAAGTTGAAATTTTCTCTCGGATGCACCAAGATAATCCTTACCACAATTCAATTATTCGCACCGGCAGTTTCGGGGCCAATTTTGTGAGCCGATCGCTCCACCGTCCAAGCTGGGTTTTGCGATCTTCAGGTTAGAAAAGTTTGAACGTTTCGTTAACTGGAGGAACAATGAAAATAAAGTTTTTAACAATTCTTACGATTGCAGCGGTTATGTTCATGGCCGCGTGCGGCAAGAGCGATGCCGACGTGCAAAAGGCTGTTCAGGATAAACTGACGGCCGATGGCGTCGCGGGCGTTACCGTTGCTGTTAAGGATGGCGTTGCGACGCTTTCCGGCGAAGTTGCCGATATCACGGTCAAAACCAAGGCTCAAGCATCGGCCACTGGCGTCGAAGGCGTCAAGAGCGTCACCAACGGCACCACGCTTAAGCCGCTTCCGGTCGCAACACCGGCAGCAGCCGATCCGGCCCTGACAGCCAAGATCACGGAAAGCCTTAAGAAGGCCGGGTGTACGGCCGCAGTTGCTATTGTTAGCGGCAAGGTTACAGTCACCGGAGAAGTTGCGGCTGCTAAATATGCAGAATGCGTCCAGGTGATCATGCAGTCCGGCATTACTGGAATCGACAATCAGCTCAAGAAGGGCAAATAACCAAGGAGGAATCAACAAATGTCAGCACAAGAAAAATATCAGACGCTTCTTGACCTTGCCAATCAGAATGGTACTACCTATGAATTGACCGAGGGTGATGGCGGTACGCTCGTCGTTACCGGGTCTGCACCCAGCGCCGAAGCAAAACAGCAGCTTTGGGATGAATACGAACGGCTCGACCCCGAATTTAACGACGGCGATTTTGTTCTGAACATCCAAACAGCCGAAGCTCTGGCGGGTGGCGGAATGCACACACACACGGTCGAATCAGGCGATAATCTTTCAAAGATCGCCAAGGAATACGACATCCAGTGGAAAGCCATCTGGGACCATAACCGCGATATCCTCAAGCATCCCGACAAGATCTATCCGGGTCAGGAACTGAAGATACCAATGTAATTCGATCGCAGGATCGATCAACAGAAGCTGTCAGGCACAACGCCTGGCAGCTTTTTTTCGTATACAGTCCTGAAACTTCCATTTCGCGATGTTTGTTTCATTCCGCGTGAGCGCGAGTGAAACAGCCTGTAACAAAAATCGGGGTTTTTTGGCGTTTTTGCCATTTTGAGACGTTTTTCCCCATTTCTGTTCAATTCGCGAAGCGCGCGAGTTGAACAGACTTGAACAAAAATGGGCGTTTTCCGCAAATTTTCTCAGGGAACCCAGTCGCCTTCCACCACCCCGTCGGCGAAACGCCGCCACCCCTCCTCAGACAGGAGGGGAGTTTCTCCCGGTTCTGACCAATTCCTCGATTTTTGTTCCGTTGTGCGCTAGCGCGAGCGGAACAGAGCGGAACAGAGCGGAACAAAAATCGGCGTTTTTAGATTTTTGTCTTCCAGGTCTGTACCGCCCGCGTGAGCGGGTGGCGGCATCTCGTTGTCGTTTCCGGCCCGGTGAACCGACCGATCTCGACACTCAGATCTTTGCCACCTGCTGACGCAGGCGGTACTGACTTGGGCTACTGCATATCAAAGATCTTGACCGGAAAAAAAAGATTTCGGCCCGAGGTGAATTATCTGACAAACCCCCGATCTCCGGGAATAGCAAATGGCGCGATTTGCGCGATATGTGAAGAATGGAATGATTTGCGCGATATGCGCGATTTGATAGGGTGCGGCGTTTGGAATGATTGGTAAGGTCGAGGCTGTAAAGCTCCCCTCCTTACGAAGGAGGGGTGGCATCCGCTTCGGATGACGGGGTGGTTCTCTCTGCTCACGGGTTTCAGATTTCTCTCGGTAACCGAATTTGCGGACTGCGACAAGCTATGGAATGGCCTGAAAAATATAGAAGGACCAATCGCGAGAAAAGAGAACCACCCCGTCGGCGAAACGCCGACACCTCCTTCGTAAGGAGGGGAGCTTTTTAGGAACCGCTTTCGAGATCATGTTTTAGTTTGGTTAACAATTCGACAGATGGCGAGGCGTATTTGTTGATCCAGCGGTCGTAGATTTCCCGAATTGGAACGGCGTTCAGGTAATTCCACCTGTAACGCCCTTCTTTTTTTGTGAATACTAAACCCGCTTTTTCAAGCACGCCGAGGTGCTGCATTACGGTACAGCGGTCGAGTTTTTTGAAGTGTGAGCAGATGTCGCCGGTCGTTTTGGGCGCGTTTTTCAAGAGATCGAGCAGCTCGCGGCGGCGACTGTCCGCAAGCGCCTTATAAATGAGATCGTCGTTTTTTTCTCTTGACATGTTATAAAAATATAACATATACTCAGGTTTCAAACAAGGCAAAAAGAAAAAGGCAAAAGGCAAAATTAAGGAAAAGAGAGGAAAATAAAATGGAACTAAAATTCAAAGTACAGACGAAAATACAGAAACCGGTCGCTGAGGTTTTTGATGCGGTTTACAACCCGAAGAAATTAAGCGGCTATTTCACAACCGGCGGCGCGAGCGCTCCGCTGGATGAGGGAACAACCGTCGAATGGGCATTTGCGGACAATCCTGGTGATGAGAAACACAAGTTTCCGGTGACGGTCAAAAAAGTGGTCCCGAACGAATTGATCGTGCTTAGTTGGGAAGGAGCAACGGGCCTGGATACGAATATCGAAATGATATTCGACGCTGCGGGTGACAACGACACCATTGTGAGGATCAGCGAAACCGGTTGGCGCGAGACACAGGACGACCTCGACAGTTCGTATATGAACTGCATGGGCTGGTCGCAGATGATCTCGGCCCTGAAGGCATACACCGAATACGGCATCAACCTTCGCAAAGGCGCCTACGGCGGTTTATATAGTTCCGCCGACAATCACGGAACGGCGAGTGCCTAACGGCAAAAGTAAAAAGGCAAAAGTGCCGTTCTACTTTTGCCTTTCGCCTTTTTACTTTATCCTTTGGTTAATGTCACTGGTTACGGATTTTGTCGTTATCGGCAGCGGGGTTGCGGGGTTGCGTGCTTCGATCGCATTGGCTGAGAGCGGTGCCGATGTCACGGTTCTGACGAAGGACAAGGCGAGCGAATCGAATACGGAATATGCGCAAGGCGGCGTGGCGGTTGTCTTATCGGAAGACGACGATGCGGAACTGCATGAGGGCGATACGCTGGTTGCGGGTGCGGGGCTATGTGACGAACCGGCGGTCGAGGTGCTCGTTAACGAAGGCACAAAATACATCAAGCAGTTGATCGACTGGGGAACCGAATTCGATCGAGAGGGCGGCGATCTTGTTTTTACAAGAGAGGCCGCTCATTCGCGCCGACGCATATTGCACGCACACGGCGATTCGACCGGTGCGGAATTTGTGCGTTCGCTGATCGCGCGAGCAAAACAAGAAACCACAATAAATCTCAGGCCGTTCGCAAACACCGAAAGCCTGATCGTTAGCGAAGGCAGATGCGTCGGTGTGCGGTTTCTTGATCCGATCTTACGCAGCCCGCGTGATATCTATGCAAAGGCTGTCATCATGTGCACAGGCGGCGCGGGACAGCTTTATCAGCACACGACCAATCCGCCCGTTGCGACCGGTGACGGAATGGCGATGGCGTATTTCGCCGGTGCCGAGATGGCGGATATGGAATTCATTCAATTCCATCCGACGGCTTTGAGCATCGAAGGCGCTCCGCGATTTCTGCTCAGCGAAGCGATGCGCGGCGAGGGCGGTGTTTTGCGAAATGCTCAGGGCGAACGGTTTATGGACCGCTATGACTCACGAAACGAACTCGCGCCGCGTGACATCGTTTCGCGGTCGATCGTCGCCGAGATGCGGCGGACGGGCTCGCGAACGGTTTCCCTCGATATGACCGCGTTCGACGAGGATTTTTTGAAAAAAAGATTTCCAAAGATATATGAAACCTGTGCTGCGTTTGGATTAAATATTGCGAAAGATATGCTGCCGGTCTCGCCGGCGTCGCACTATTGCATGGGCGGAATTCGCACCGACTTGCACGGCCGCTCAACGGTTCCCGGACTTTATGCGGCGGGCGAAGTAACGTGTACCGGAGTTCACGGAGCAAATCGCCTTGCGTCGAATTCGCTGCTTGAGGGGCTGGTTTTCGGAGCGCGTGCGGGTGAGGCAGCGGCTGCGGATAGTAGGCAGTTGGCAGTTGGCAGTCGGCAGTCGGCAGAAAATCTGAAATCCGCACTCCGCATTCCGCACTCCGCAATCGCAACTGCGGTTCGTAAACGCGTCAAACGCGTGATGTGGGAACGGGTCGGTATTCTTCGCGATAAGGCTTCGCTTGAAAACGCAATAAGGGAATTTGAGCAGATCGAGGCGGCCAATCTGAGTACATCGTCGCGGAATTTTGTGACGCTTGCTTTGCTGGTCACGCGTGCCGCGCTTTGGCGCGAAGAATCGCGCGGCGGACATTTCAGATCGGACTTTCCGGTACAGCGGGATGAGTTTTTAGTTCATTCGATCCAGAGACAGAGAATGGAGATTTCGTCAAGCCGCTCGATCGATTTCGGAGGCCAAGATGGTATTCCGGTGTCCCCCGCTTCGCCGCTCGCACGTAAGTAAGGGCCATCTTGCGACACGATCCCTTACTTACGTGCGGGCTACTGACACCAATGCCTTTACTTCGTGCGGGCTACTGCCGTGCGGGCTACTGACACGACGGCATTCTGTGGTAAAAATAACCAACCTCGAAAATTTTGTCCTTAAAAGTTTAGTAGCAATTGAATCGTATGAGCAATACAACTATCTTGAATCTTGCGTCGATGGTTACGCACCATGCCAGGCTCGCTCCGCTGAAAGAGGCGATAGTTTGGAACGACATTCGGATGACGTACGGCGAGCTTGATGCGATGTCGAACAAGGTCGCGAACGCGCTTATCGGGATGGGAATTGGCCACGGCGACAAGGTCGCGTTGAATTGCCCGAATCTGCCGTATTTTCCGATCGTCTATTACGGCATTTTGAAGGCAGGTGCAGCTGTTATTCCGACGTGTGTTTTGTACACGCCGCGCGAGATCGAATATCAGCTTCGCGATTCGGATGCGAAAGCCGTTTTTGTTTTTGAGGGAACGGATGAACTGCCGATGGGTGCGAATACGAAGGCTGCGTTCGACAAGGTCGATACTTGCGAGCATATGATCGTGATGACAAAAGATCCGGCCGGAGCTTCGCCGATCGAGGGGTACAAAACGCTCGGGCAAACGATCTTTACGCAATCGGATAAATTTGAGAATTTCCCGACTGCGCCGGACGATACGTGCGCGATACTTTACACGTCGGGAACGACCGGCCAGCCGAAAGGCGCCGAGTTGACGCATTTCAATTTGTTCTCAAACGTCACGAGTTGCTACCTGACTCACTTACCGGTACTCAACTTTACCGACGAGCCTCAAAAAACGGTGCTGATAACGCTGCCGCTTTTCCACACCACGGGACAGACTGTGCAGATGAACACCAATGTTTATGGCGGAAACCGCATCGTTTTGCTGCCTCGGTTTGAGCCGCAGGCGACGCTCGATACGATGGTCAGAGAGAAGGTGAATTTTTGGGTCGGTGTTCCGACGATGTATTGGGCATTGCTGAAATACGTTGAGGAAACCGACTATGACATCAGCAAGATCAAGGACAATATGAAGGTCTGCACGTCGGGCGGAGCACCGATGCCGGTCGAGGTGATGAAGGCGTTCGGAGATAAATTTGGCGTTCGGGTGCTTGAGGGCTATGGCCTTTCCGAGACCTCGCCGCTTGCCACTTTTAATCATTTCGAAAAGCCCTCAAAACCGGGAACGGTCGGCCAGGCGATTGCCGGAGTCGAGGTTCGGTGTGTCGATGAGAATGACGTTGAAGTTCCGCGAGGCGAACGCGGCGAAATCGTGATTCGCGGTGCAAACGTGATGAAGGGCTATTATAAACGTCCCGAAGCGACTGCCGAGACTTTTAAGAACGGTTGGTTTCACTCGGGCGACATCGGGATAATGGACGACGAAGGCTATTTGGCAATCGTTGACCGTAAGAAAGATATGATACTTCGCGGCGGCTACAACATTTATCCGCGTGAGCTCGAAGAGGTAATAATGACCCATCCGGCGGTTTCGTTGGTCGCGGTGATCGGTGTTCCCGATGACAAAATGGGTGAAGAGGCAAAGGCATTTCTCGTTCTGAAACAGGGAGAAGAGCTTTCCGAAACGGATTTTATCGATTGGTGCAAGACGCAGTTTGCGGCGAATAAATATCCAAGATACGTCGAGTTTCGTGATGCCTTGCCGATCGGAAATACGGGCAAGATATCGAAACTGCTGCTTCGCGATGAGGTGAAATCGTAGGCTTTTTGTGTTTTGTTCCACCTTCGATGAAACATGGTCCACCCGGAATTTTTGAGTTGTTGTAATGCTGAAGCTTCGCGGTAAGTTGTTGTTAATACTGGTTTTCATGATTATCGGGATTTCGGCCTGTTTCGATTCCGGCCCGACGAATTTTAAGATTTCCGACAGCAATCTTTACGAAGCATCCCTTTTTCGCCAGAACTGCGCGATATGCCATGGAGCCGAAGGTGAAGGAAAAACGATCGACGACGGAACGATAGTTCCGAGCCTGCGGACTGGCGAATTTAAATTCAAAACCGAAGCCGAAATATACAAACAGATCGCCGAAGGCGGCAACGGAATGCTGCCGTTTCGAAGCCAGCTAACCGACCGCGAGATCAAACTGTTGACCGATCTGATAAAAACGAAGATTAGGTCCCAATAGGTTTCGCCTTACTTTGCGTTCTTGGCGTGAAATCATTTTTTTTCTCACGCGAAGACGCAAAGGCCGCAAAGAAAGAGTCTTCTAAAAACTCGCGATTTTTGTACATACTCTCCGAAACTCAGGCATTGTGCGGTAAAATCAAACCATGCGAATACTCATCACCGGGGCCAGCGGACTGATCGGCAAGGCGTTGCAAAACTCGTTCGAGGCGAAAGGATATGAAATGCTGCTCGCGACGCGGAGCGAACCGAAAGACGCGCAGCATATCCAGTGGAACGCCGACACAGGTTTCGCCGACGAAGATATCGAACGGCTTGAAGGCTTAGACGCCGTGATCCATTTAGCGGGCGAAAGCATAAGTGCGCTTCGCTGGACTGATGAAAAAAAGAAAGCGATCCGCGACAGCCGCGTTTTCGGGACGCGGACGATGATCGAGGCTTTTGCACGGCTTGAAAAGAAGCCGAAGATTTTTATTTCCGGTTCGGCACTCGGCTTTTACGGCGACCGCGGCGACGACGAGATGACCGAAGCAAGTGCGGCAGGAACGACATTTCTAGCAGAGGTTTGCAAGGAATGGGAAGCCGAATCGCGGCGTGCCGAGGACGTTGGAATTCGCACCGTTTTGTTAAGAACAGGAATTGTCTTGTCGAAAGATGGCGGCGCTCTGGCGACGATGCTCACGCCATTCAAGCTCGGCGTTGGCGGAGTTGTCGGCAGCGGCAAACAATGGATGAGCTGGATCTCGCTCGACGATGTGGTTGGTATAATCAACTACGCGCTCGAAAACGAGAATGTCCGCGGAGCTGTAAACGTAGTTTCTCCAAATCCGGTGACGAACGAGGAATTTACCAAAACGCTCGGCAGTGTTCTATACCGGCCAACCTTTCTGCCGCTGCCTGAATTTGCGGTCAATCTTGTCTTCGGCGAAATGGGCGACGCGCTGCTGATCGATTCGACAAAGGTGATCCCGAAAAGAATGAAGGACGCTGGATATGAGTTTAAATATACCGATTTAAAAAAAGCGCTCGAACACGCTGTTAAGTAAAAAAATTCCGCCGAGAAACAGAGATAATATTTCAGGATGGACAGGTTGTTCAGGATATGAAAGGTGTCTATCTCAAATATCCTTATCATCCTGAATATCCTGTTTAATTCTTACTCGCGTCTCAGGGGTTAAATTTTTTTCAGAATTATCGGACGGCTGGGTGAGCAATCTGATTCAAAAGGAGCGACTTGTAAGTTTAAAAGATACTCGCCATCGGGAACAGCATTTGGCACGTAGATCAGTTCTGTGATCGTGTTGTTCGTTCGTGTATCGGCATTTACGTTAAAACTTCCGGGTTCGACATTCCAAAACAAACGGTGATTGAGCAGTTTGCCATCGTCGTAGATGCGGTCGATTGATGGCAGATCGACGAGCAGGTGTTTGAATCCGCATTCGACGATGAACTGCATTGCGTCGGTGGTGAAATATGGCGGAATGTTCGCGTTGCCGTATTCGCGCGTGAGCTTGCTTTTATCATTCGGCAACGTGCGAATGATCAATGCACTGTCAGTACCAACTGCGGTAGCGAGTGGTTTAACGCCAGTAGCAAGACTCGTCGGTAACAACCCGGTCGCTGTCCCGACAGGTCGGGATTCTGACATGATCGCCGATTCCAATGCTTTGAGCGTTATCACGAGATCGTCGGACTCCTCGCCTGATTCCGGCGTGACTGAAATAAGCACTGCCGGAATAAAAACATCCTTCAGACAATCCCGCACCGAAATCCGTTCGTTAGTGATGTGGCCGACGCATTCGGTGTGCGTGCTGTTGCAATGCGGGATGAACGTGTATTGCTCGAAGTTTACACTGCCGCCTTGGCGCGTGTCACCGACCATCTTGCCGGCCTCGACGGGTTTTGAAATTGCTCGCTCGACGCCATAGGCATTCGGCTGCGGGCCGTTAAAACGCAGCGGTATTGAAATATCTATCGCCGAATCAGCGTTGAGCGAAAATTCTTTGTCGCCGATTTGAATCTTCATAAACCTGATTAAATTTACTCTAACCGGATTTGATTGTCACAGACCAAGACACCGGCGCGTCTATATTTTAGAATTGAGCCAATGGAATCGACAGGCGACTTGAGCAAACTTGAAACATTTAACGCGCATCGGGCGCGGCTCTTCGGACTGGCGTATCGGATGCTCGGCATCCGCGATGACGCCGAAGATATCTTGCAGGAAGCATATATTCGCTGGCACAAGGCGGACGCCAAAACTATCGAAACTCCCGAGGCATGGCTTGTTACGGCGGTCACGCGATTGTCTATCGACCGGCTGCGAAAGGCGTCGGTCCAGCGAGAAACCTACATCGGGCCGTGGCTGCCTGAACCGCTTATGATCGCAAACGAACCATCGCCGCAGGACAATGCGGAACTCGCGTCAGGCTTGTCCCTGGCGTTTATGGTGCTGCTCGAACGCCTGTCGCCGACCGAGCGTGCAGTATTTTTGCTGCACGACATTTTCGATTGCGATTATTCGGAGATAAGTCGGATCATCGGAAAAAGCGAGGCGGCATCACGCCAGATCGTCCATCGCGCGCGGGAGCGTGTACGGACCGACAAGCCGCGATTCGAAGCCGACGAGGCTTCGCGTTCGAGCTTGATAAAGAAATTTGTCACTGCGTCTTATGCAGGCGACGAACAGACTCTGATATCGATCTTTGCGGATGACGTGGCTCTAATGTCAGACGGCGGCGGCAAGGTCAATGCGGCCCGACGCGTGGTTTACGGGAGCCGTCGGCTTTCGCGGCTCTACACGCTGCCGGTCTCAAAACATCGGGATCGTCTGCGTGCTTATCTGATTACGATGAACGGCGAGACAAGCGTTGTCGAATTTGCAGATGGATTGCCGTTTGCGGCAACGTCTTTTTCCATCGTTGACGGCAGGATAACGGCGGTCTATCGCGTGATGAACCCGGACAAATTAAAAGGCCTGGCCGATATCGACGATAAATATCTTATCGAGATGTCACAAAACTAAAGCCGGCTCGTCTTTGTTTATGAAGCCACAAAAAAACGGCTCGAAATCATAAAGGGAGAAAATATAATGGAACAAAGATTAAATATCATGGAAGTCGGAAAAGATGCCTTCGGTGCGGTATTCGGGTTGAATAAATATCTTGCAAAAGCAACGATCGAAAAATCGCTGCTGCATTTGATCGAGCTTCGCGTCTCGCAGATGAACGGCTGTGCATACTGTATCGATATGCATTCAAAGGACTTACGTCACGAGGGCGAAACCGAACAGCGTATCTATATGCTCACCGCGTGGCGTGAAACCCCGCTTTACACCGACCGTGAACGAGCTGCCCTCGAATGGGCTGAGGCCGTCACTTTTCTTGCCGACGGCCACGTGCCGGACGAAGTTTATGACCGCGTCAAAGAGCAGTTCAACGAGCAGGAACTCTTCGACCTGACATTTGCAGTGTCGGCGATAAATCTCTGGAACCGATTCAACGTCGCGTTTCGCACAACGCCCGGGACATACCAGCCGGGACAGTTCGCAGCGGTTACAGCTAACCTTTGATCCCAAGTATTGCGTCGAACGCCCTTTGAGTTTCAACGGCGTTCGGCGCAATACCGGTTTAAATATCAAGGGAGAAACCGGAAATTTCCTAGGGTGCTATTCCGAGATCGGTCGTTGACATTATTTCGAGAAAGGCTACTGGATCTATAATGCGGATGTTACGAAATCTCTTGCGGAAGTCTTTTGCCTCGTCCGAGAAGGCGACCATTAGATCGAGCATATCCCGGTCCCAGGTGATGATAAAATCAGCTTCTATTTCGATGGCAAGGTTGAGATATGGATCGTCGTCCGGGTCGCGAGTAAGTTGGAAACGCATCGGCGTGTCTGTGATTAGCGTCGAAACTACTAATACTCCCGCGATGAAGCGATCAATCGAATCGGTAGAATAATCTTGAATCAGTTTGGATATGGTCGGCCGACTAAGAACGTCACGCAACTCGGCAATGGTTTCAGGAGTTGCAAATAGAAGAATGTTTCCTAGTTCAGCAAGTCTGAGACATTTCGCCGCGGGCCCGTTCCTGTTTATGATCGATTGTAAGAAAACGTTACAGTCAAAAACGACCCGTGATCCTGCGTGTGCCATCGGATTAGGTTCGTCGCCGTTCAGATCGAACCGCCTTAAGTTCGGTATCTATTAACTCTGAAAGTTCAGACTCCGACATTCCGTTTTTTTCAAAACCATCACGGATCGGCGCAAATACCTGATCTAAAGACAATCCAGCGGCTTGAACTTCGAGCAACCCTTCAACATAATCTTTGACTTGTTTACCAGTGTTCCTCGCTTTTTTTTCCAGCGCAAGACTTGCGTCTTTCGACAGATGGATTGTTAGCGTAGTCGTTTCCATAAATGAAGTTTATCATAGTCTGACGGACAGCTAGGAGATAATATCGTCAAAGTCGCGGTCCCGCAGAAATTCATAAACCTCGTTTGGTGGGTGCACCACGAATCCGTCTCCATTAGTTTTGCCGGACGCGATATCGCGAAGGGCTTGGAGAAGTTTAACCTTCACGGGGAAAATATCTTTGCCCTTAACATTATCGTTGACGTGAAGAATTTCGGTTAAAACATCTTCGGCTGAACCCTGATTGAAAAAGAAATCTTCAGTTTCGTCAGAGAATTCTGATTCAATCGTTTCCAGAGATAACGGTTCTATCGTATTTTACCTCACATACTTACTAAATGGATTTTAGCTTTTCCATCACGTCATTCAAATCGATATCATTCACACCTTCGACGCTCGCGCATATTTCCATCAGCAATCTATCCTGAGCATTACCTTTTTCCTTCGCCACCGAATACGGCAGGTCTTCGCGGAAGGTGACCATCGAGTATTTTGAGAAATAGTCGGGATAGGTTTGTTCGAGGCGTGTTTCGAGTTGGCGCTTGCGTTGGAAAACGGGGTCGGCGGTTGCGTCACGCATTTCGTAGAAATTTTCCTCGGCCATGTCGGCGATAGCGTCGGTGTTTATTTTGCGGAGTTGGCCGTATTCTGTGTAGATGGTTTCCCAATCGATGGGTGGCAAGAGGCCACCCGCTGCTCCCACCACCCCGTCAGCCGAAGCGGCTGCCACCCCTCCTCGGGCAGGAGGGGAGCCAAGCGGTACTGACTTGGAGCCGTGCTTTTCGATCAGCTGGTCGAGTATGCGGACGTCTTCAAATGCGCAGTTCATGCCCTGGCCGTAAAACGGGACCAAGGCGTGTGCCGAATCGCCGAGCAGTAGGGCCTTTCCACCGACGTTCCACGGCCAGCACTTTACGGTGCCGAGCTGGCCGGTCGGGTTGGCGAAGAAATCTTCAACCAAAGTTGGCATTAGCGGAACGGCATCGGGGAATTCGCGGTTGAAGAATTTTGTGGCAGCAGTTGCGTCGGTGAGTTGGTCAAAAGCGGGATCAGAGGCGGAAACACGACCGGTAGGAAGTGTGCCCTGCGTTGCTTCGTCGATTGCCTCAGGGGCACCCTCGCTACCGCTCGGGTTTCCGCCTTTGTGTGCAAGGAATAATGTACACGTAAAGCTGCCGTCGAAATTTGGGAGCGCGATCATCATGAATTTATGTCGCGGCCAGATGTGAAGGGCGTTCGGTTCGATTGCGAACGACTTGCCGGCAAGATACCGGCGTTCCAGTCGCGGAATGTGAAGTTCTTTATAGCCGTGTTCGAGGAAAACGGACGAACTCTGAAAATCTGCTATTTGCTTCTCCATCGACTGACGAACTGGCGAACCTGCTCCGTCCGTTGCGATCAGGGTGTCGCCGCGCATCGTGCGGCCGCTGGCGAAAGTTGCTTCGCCGCTGGCCGGATCGAAATCGACGCAGCGTTCGTTAAAGACGAACTGGACGTTCGGATATTTGTCCGCCTCGTTCATCAGAGCAACGTTCAAACCGGCACGCGAGACGGAATTGATGTATTCACCCTGACGGCCGGAATAAGGCAGCAGTTTTGTGTCACCGGACACCGTGTGGATCATCCGCCCGTACATCGACACAGCCTCGGCGAGCATATATTCGTCCATCCCGACCTCGCGAAGCGCGGCGATGCCGCGATCGGACAATGCGAGATTGATAGAGCGTCCGGCCGCAACTTCCTCAAGCCGCATATCGCCGAGCGCTTCGAAGATACTTACCTGAAAGTCTCGCTTTGCAAGGTAGATTGCAAGAAGTGAACCGGCTAGGCCAGCACCGATGATGACTACTCTCGACATAGTAAACCCAGATTATCTCCGGAGTAAGTGAAAACTGATAAGTGATAACTGAAAAGTTAAATCTTAGGTTTATCTATCACCGTTCATTTATCAGTTGTAAGGCGATTCTTTAAATTGCCAGACAATCTTTAAGGATTGACGCAAAGCGAAAAACATCCTTAAACGAATTGTAAAGCGGCACCGGAGCGACGCGAATGACGTCGGGCTCGCGCCAGTCGGCGAATACGCCGCGTTCGGTAATCGCGTTAAAGAGGGATTTGTCGGCGTTCTTTACGCGGATCGATAGCTGGCAGCCGCGCGCATTTGGATCGCTTGGCGTGATGATCGAAATGCGTTCGTCGTTGATCTCAGAAAGCAAATATTCTAGATAACCGGTTAGCTTTTCGGATTTTGTACGGAGAGCGGGCATTGTCGCTTCGTCGAAAATTTCGAGCGATGCTCGGAGCGCTGCAAGTTGGAAGATGGGCGGGTTTGATATTTGCCAGCCCTCGGCTCCGGCAAGCGGTTTGAATTCGGGGCCCATCAGAAAACGAGTCTCCTTATCGTGTCCCCACCAGCCCGCGAACCGCGGCAGATCGAACGACCGTGCATGACGTTCGTGGACGAAAATTCCGGCGATGCCGCCCGGACCGGCATTTAGATATTTGTAAGAGCACCACGCAGCGAAATCGACATCCCAATCATGTAAATGCAGTTCAAGATTTCCGGCGGCGTGTGCGCAGTCGAAACCGACGACGCAGCCTTTGCGATGTCCGGCCTCGGTGATAGCTTTCATATCAAACGCCTGTCCGGTGTAATAATTCACGCCGCCGAGCAATATCAATGCGACGCTGTCACCCTCGCGTTCGATGGTCGCAAGAATGTCTTCGGTGCGAAGTGTTGCTTCGCCTTCGCGTGGTGTGAGCTCTATCAAACCATCTTTATCATAACCGTGAAACTTTAACTGCGACTCGACCGCATATTGGTCCGACGGAAACGCACCTTTTTCGATGACGATCTTGTATCGTTCGGCAGTCGGGCGATAGAACGACACCATCAGCAGATGCAGATTCACCGTCAGCGAATTCATCGCGACGACCTCGACAGGTTTCGCACCGACGACGCGGGCCAGCGGTTCGGTCACGAATTCGTGATATGGCAGCCACGGATTTTTGGCGTGAATATGGCCCTCGACCGCAAGGCGGGCCCAATCGTCCAGTTCCTGTTCGATATATCCGCGAGCGGTTTTTGGCTGCAGCCCGAGCGAATTGCCGGTGAGATAGATGACAGGTTTGCCGTCAGTTGTCGTGGGAAAATAGAAGCGTTCTTGAAAGCTTTTTAGCGGATCAACTTCATCATGCTCAGCGGCAGGGACCATAATAGGCGTAGTGGGCGTCAAGCTTCTATTAATTCAACATCGTATTTTCGAAATACCTTATCACCGCTAATCAACGTCATGTTGTTCAGGTTTGCCTGCGTAATCAAGAGTCGATCAAAAGGATCTTTATGATAGTGCGGCAAATCGGAGACTGACAGAGTGTCCTGAAACTTAATAGGAAGCGGAATAATGCCGGAAGCGGCAATGCCTTTTTCGATAAACGTTTTCGGATGTTCCGGCAGGTCCAGTCTGCCTTTTCCGTATTTAATAGCAATCTCCCACGAGCTGGCTGCTGAGAGAAAAATCTCGCTTTCCGGATTGCTCAGCACTTCGAGGATTTTTCTTGATAGTTTCTTGGGAACCACAGCTGCCCAAAGAAAAATATTAGTGTCAATCAATATTCTCATCTGGAAAAATTCTTGATTCGATCTCTCCCGTTAAATATTTTACCGTTTCATCGTCGTCCAGCGAGTCATAGAAACTATCGTGAATTTTTACTTGCCCTGCCCACATACCGATCCAATTTTTCTTTTTCGCAACCGGCACCAGTCGCACGGTTTCGGTGCCGTTTCGAGTGATTATGACCTCTTCACCGCTTTCGGCTTTCTTTATCATCTCGCTTAACTTTGATTTTGCTTCATAAACGCTGACTTTCATACTTCTATCCTAGTCTAGTCAGATTGGCTAGTCAACACTATTTGTTGACTATCTGAACGCAATGTTCGGTGAGCAATTTCCATCCTTTCTTCTCTTTTACGAAAACCTGTCCGCAGCGTTGGTCGTCGTTTATCTCTTCGTTTTTCCAGGTTCCGCGGCCTTTCCAACGGCTGCTGACGACGGCGGTTCCGCTTTTGGTGTGGACGACGATCTCGCTTCGCTCGACGAATGTTAGTTTGTAATCCGGCGACGACAGAAATTCGATCGTGCGTTTGCGGTCGCTGGTTCCGCCGAGCGATGTGAAATAAACATAGTCGTCCGCCAGGAAACTTGAAACGGTCTTGACGTCCTTTTTATTCCAAGCATTATCGTAGTCCGCGACCACACGTTTGATCTCGGCTTCGAACGCGTTGTTCGACTGCGACAACGCCGAATTCGGGGTGAGCCAAACGGCCAAAAATATAATTGCGAAACAAAAGATGTATTTATACATTTTGAAACTTTCCTTTATCAAGATTAAGCCAGTTTAAAGCTGCTCCGTTGAACAGCATTTCTTTTATCGAATCGTCATACGGCATTGATTCGATAAGTTTTCCGGGTTCGAGTTCGCCAAGTGGAAATGGATAATCGGTCCCGAGAGCGACCTGGTCGGCGCCGACAAGTTTTATCAGGTAATCGAGTTTTGCGGCCTCGTGGACAAGCGAATCGAAGTACATCTTGTTCAGATATTTTCGCGGGCTGTGTTGATTGTCAGTGAACAGGTCAGGGCGAACATTGAATCCATGATCTATCCGGCCGAGGGTCGCGGGAAACGAGCCGCCGCCGTGTGCAAAACAGATTCGCAAGTTCGGCAGCCGTTCGAGTGTGCCTGAAAATATCAATGAACATATCGCACGCGAAACCTCGGCCGGCATTCCAACTAGCCACGGCAGCCAATATTTCTGCATATCGGCCTCGCCCATCATTTCCCAAGGGTGAACGAAAACAGCCATCCCAAGCTCTTCACATGCTTTGAAGAAATCGAAAAACTGCGGTTCGCTAAGATTTAATTGGTTGACGTTTGTCCCGATCTGAATGCCGACAAGACCGATTTGTTTACAGCGTTCGAGTTCTTTTATCGCAAGTGCAGTATCCTGTAGCGGCACTGTTCCAAGTCCGATAAACCGCAACGGAAATTCACTGACGATCTCAGCGATGTGGTCGTTTAGAAACTTTGCGATCTCCACGCCATCGACAGGCTTTGCCCAATAACTAAACATCACCGGAACGGTCGAAAGAACCTGTACGCTCACGCCGGAAACATCACATTCCTCGATCCGCTTTTCCGCCGACCAGCAATTCTCATCGACATCGCGAAACGCCTTTCCGTCGTCGCGCACCATCCGGGCGCAGCACGGCTTGTAATGATCAAGCGCGATAAACCCACCATAACCGAATTTGTCTTTCCAATTCGGAATGTCTTTCGGAAGAATGTGTGTGTGAACGTCGATCTTTAGCATCACAGGTCAGAACCACATGCGTTAGCGGGTGGCTTCGTAGTTCGATGTGGCTCGTTTCGCCGATTTTTCCGCGCGGAGTTTAGCAGCCTGTTCGCCCGACAATGGTTTTGCCTTCATTAATGAAAGGCACAGATCGCGCAGCTGATCAACTTGCCTCAGCCGACGCATTATTGCTTTTTCCGACATATCAATCGTCTTCATTTTCTAACCTGTGAATATCGGCGAGGTCTTGCGGCCGGCCGGCGAGGGTTTTCATTTTGATCAGTCCTTCGCGGGAAACTACCCAAAGTTGTTTGCCCTGAAATTCGACCGTCTCGCGAGATTGCCAAACGTCTTCTACGTGAGGTGTCACCAACAACAGGTCGAGCGAAAGCACGTCTTCGCCGATGATCTTGGAAACTCGCCTAATTTCTACCGCGCGTTCCTTGAATGAAATATCCAGCCCGCGAATATCAAAACCAAGCTGTTTGCCGACCTCATAGGCTTTATCCAAAGATTCCGCCTCAATTAGGAGATCAATATCCATAGTAGCACGGGCAAAACCATGGATCGCCATAGAAAGTCCGCCGCAAACTGCGTACTCGACGCCCTGCTCATCCATCAGCGAAATAATAGCGGTTAGTTCAGGAATCAGATTATTCATAATTTAACTGACCGACTTGGGCGGTTCCATAACCGCTCCGCATTTCTTGCAGGTACGCAAATCTTCGGAGCCGTATAACTTTTTGAACACACCTTGAAACTGTGTTGTTATATCTTCGAGCTGAAAATATTCCTCGTAAAGTTTTTCGTTGCAGTTTTCGCAGAACCAGAGCAGGCCGTCGAGTTCGCCTTCGCGGCGTTTGCGTTCGATGACGAGGCCGACGGTGTTTGCTCCGCGGATCGGGTTGTGCGGGATGCGCGGCGGGAGCAGGAACATTTCACCTTCGCGGATAGGGACCTCGACGGCCTTTCCGTCTTCCTGTATCTGTACTTTTATATCGCCTTCGAGCTGATAGAAAAGCTCTTCGCCCTCGTCCCAATGATAATCTTTACGCGAATTTGGCCCGCCGACGACCATCACAATAAAATCGTCATCATCGTAAACACACTGGTTCCCAACCGGTGGCTTTAGCAGATGCCGATGCTCGTCGATCCATTGTTTGAAATTAAAAGGGCGTCGTATCGGCATAATGCTATATCTCAATCAGACCGAGGCTTATCTTAATACATCCTCCAACGCGTTGGAGAGTTGCAGACTCGACCTTTCCCATCTTTTTTACCAGTCGGCTGCGATCAATCGTACGTATTTGATTCAGCAAGACAACAGACGGCCCGCTGAGACCGCCCTCGCCGTCTGGAATAAGAACCTCGGTTGGACGAAGTTTCGGTCCGAACTTCGAAGTGATCGCGGCGACGATGGTGATCGGGCTATGTTCATTCGCAACATCATTTTGAACAATCAAAGCGGGCCGTGTTTTTCTGATCTCTGCTCCTACCGTCGGGTCGAAACTCACCAAAAAAATATCACCACGTCGCGGAAAGCTCAGTCTCGCCATACTTCTTCCTCAAGATCGAACCATTCCCTTGCAATTTCAAGATCTCGTTCGGCGTTCGCTATCGAGCCGGCCTTTATCTCCTCGCGCAAGTTTTCTTTCCGGATCTCGTGGATATGCTTTCTAATTGCGGCATCGATAAAGGTGCTGCGTTCGCCCTTATTCGCAACCGTTTCGAGCAATGTAACGGTGGATTCCGGCAAAGTAATGTTAAGACGTTTATGAACGGCATTTTTCATAGATCAATAATACACATTATTAGTGAGTATGTGCAATAAGTAGAGCCCCTTTTGTTGCCACGACATCTCATAAAATCTTCATAGAATTTTCAGAAATACTTCAATACTCTCAGTTGACGAATAGTTTAGGATATAAAGTGCCCGCAATTCGAGAAACCAAACTGATTTGAGGTAAAAAATATGAATGAAGACAAGTTAAATGAGTTACTCGGTAAATTTGTCGGCGATCTGGGCGCGACTATGCACGCCGGGCTGATCGTGATCGGTGAGAGGCTCGGGCTTTACAAGGCGATGGCCACACCGGGTGAGCGTGTCACACCGGCGGAATTAGCGAACCGGACAGGAACAAACGAACGCTACGTTCGCGAATGGCTGAATGCGAACGCCGCCAGCGGTTATATCGAGTACGACCCGTCGAACGACTGCTATTACATGACCGAAGAACAGGCGTTCGTGATGACAAACGAGGACAACCCGGCGTATCTGCCCGGGGCATTTATTCTCGCAACTTCGGCGTTGAGAGCGGTGCCCGATCTGGTCGAGCGGTTCAAAACCGGTGAAGGATTTGGCTGGCACGAACATCATCACGATCTTTTCCGCGGTACGGAATTGTTCTTCCGGCCCGGCTATATCGCCAATCTTGTAAGCGCGTGGATACCGGCGCTCGACGGCGTTGAGGACAAACTGAAATCAGGAGCAAAGGTCGCGGACGTGGGCTGCGGGCTTGGTGCCTCGACGATAATAATGGCGCAGGCATTTCCGCGGTCGGAATTTGTCGGGTTTGACTATCACGACAAATCGATCGAAACCGCGCGGCAAAAAGCCGAGGCCGCCGGAGTTGCCGATCGCGTGAAATTCGAGGTTGCAAAATCAAAGGAATTTCCCGGCGGCGATTATGACCTTGTCACGTTTTTCGATTGTCTGCACGACATGGGCGATCCGGTCGGTGCTGCGAGCCATGTGCGGAAATCGCTCAAGAGCGACGGTACGTGGATGATCGTCGAGCCGTTCGCAAACGACAAGGCCGAGGACAATCATAACCCGGTCGGGCGAGTGTATTACTCGGCATCGACGATGATCTGCACACCGGCGTCGCGTTCGCAGGAAGTCGGCCTCGGCTTGGGAGCACAGGCCGGCGAGGCGAGGCTAAAAGCTGTCGCGAACGAAGGCGGATTTACACAATTTCGGAGAGCAACGGAAACGCCGTTCAATCTGGTTTTGGAAGCAAGACCGTAACTTTTTATTACTGATCGGGGACATTAAAGACTGGCGAGCTTTTCCACGGTTCGCCAGTTTAGGTTGCTGTTTATGCAAATGCCTGTTCGTCGATCCATTGTTTGAAATTGCAGGGGCCTGCATACAGCCATCGAAATATCCACGTAGCTTAAAATTTGATCGGAGTCAATATATATCCTTTTGCGCGTAACAGGCTGACCACGCCTTTTTTCCCACCCAGATGTGCGGCTCCGACGCCAATGAAGGTTGGTGTTACGGAAATAGACTTTTCAATCGCAGGAATCCAATTCGCGTTCCGGTTATCCAGAAATTTTGCTTGCGAGAATGCAGGTTCTTTCATCTCGCTTACAGCCAGAGTATAGAGAGCATCTGAATCTTGGGTGAGATATAACTTGTAAAGTTTCTGAAACGAATCTATTGATTTTTGCGGATTGCTGGCGACCTCTTTCAAACCTTTAAGCTGTTCTTCCATCGACTGAGAATCGATTACAGAGATCTGTTCCTCCGCCGATTCAAGGCCGATGACGGGGACCTTTCGGGCAATCGCTGTCTGAGCCAGCATGTTGTCATACATCTTCGGAGGCTGGCATCCGAGCACCTTCGGGCTCATCAGTAGGGCAGTGGTCGCGATGAGCGGCTTGAACGAGGCAAGGGCATCGAAGGAAATACCGAGATACGATTTGTAAATTTCGTCAAGTTTGGCATACTCTTCCGGTTTCAATAATTCTTTGACGGTTTTGCCGTCCTTCATTACGGATACTTCCGCAACTTTTTTTATTACCGCTGGATCGTCCATATCCATTTCGAGCATGGTTTGGTCGGTCTGATCCAGATAGCTCTTTAATTTATCAGCCGGGAACATATCTTTCTCGCAAATAAGGTGAATCGTTCCAAAAAGATATGAAGGCTTTTTAAGATCTTTACCGCTGATTTTGTATAGCAGGGCCGATTGTTCAGCAGTTTTCGCAGGCTGCTGGGCCTGGACGGTCGAAATGGTCACGCCAAGCAAAGCAAATAATAACGACAGTTTCTTTTTCATCTATTTCTATTAACTCCCACCAGATAATTTTTCCGAATAACGGATAGTTAATAGCGTAAAGTGTAAAGTAGAAAACGTGTCTATCCGGCGCTATACGCTGTCAGTTTTTAGCTATCCGTTATTTAGGAAATTCACATCTCGGCTAATTTTTGCACCGTCCGCCAATTGCGGGCTGTGATTGCGACTTTTAGTTTCTTTTCGATAAAGCTTTTGCCAAGCAGGCTGTCGGCGACGCCGAGTTTGAGGTGGCAGTAAATCTCGCGGCCGCGGACGGCAAATCGCTCGTTTTCCGTTTGCTGGTCGAGTAATTGTCGCTGTTTATCGTCCGGCATCTCTTCACGCATAAAGAGGACGTGCATTTCCTTGTGGCTCTCGAATTTACCATCGAATGGATTGTTTGCGAGCACGTCGTTGATCGCGGACTGTTCCCTAATCATTACCGGAATCTGTTTGGCGAATTCTTTTTCGATGGCGGTTTCGATCTTTGAGACAATCTTGGATTCGAGTGATGATCCCTTACTTACGTGCGGGCTACTGACACTCGGGCTACTGACACTGATGCCCTTACTTCGTGCGGGCTTCTGCAATGAGATGTCAAAAGCGAGATTACCACTGTTGATATAGGTCGCGACATTTTTGAAACCGAGAGCTTCAAAAACGGTCTTCAGCCCAGCCATCTTGATCATTGTGTTTCCGCCGACATTTATTCCGCGGAGCAGGGCAATGTAACGCATATCTCAAAAGGTGCTCATGTCAATGACAAAGCGGTATTTCACGTCGGCCTTTATCGTGCGTTCGTAGGCCTCAGGAACCTTGTCCATCGTTATCATTTCTACATCGGCGGTAATATTATGCTCGGCACAGAAATCGAGCATTTCCTGGGTTTCCTTGATTCCGCCGATGCCAGATCCAACGAGCGAGCGATTGTTAACCATAAGCGAAAATGAATGCACCGGCAGCGGTTTTTCGGGCACACCGACGAGCACCATATGTCCCTCGTACGAAAGCAAACTAAGGTACATGTTGAGATCGTGCTCGGCGGAGACCGCGTCGATCAACAGGTCAAAGCTGCCGGCAAGCGGCTTTAACACTTCGGGATCGCGCGTCACGACAAAGTTGTTTGCTCCGAGCCCCTTGGCATCCGGTTCCTTTCCCGGTGATGTGCTGAAAACGGTAACGTCCGCGCCCATTGCCGAGGCAAGTTTGACCGCCATGTGGCCGAGGCCGCCCAAACCGATAACGCCTACTTTCATTCCCGGACCGGCCTTAAATCGTCGGAGCGGAGAATAGGTCGTGATGCCCGCGCAAAGCAGTGGAGCTACACCTTCGATCGGCTGCTTTTCATCTACCGTTAATGCGTAATCCTGATCGATGACATAATGTTTCGAATATCCGCCGTATGTCGGCGTGGTTCTATCCATCTCGGTGCCGTTATAAGTTTGCGCACAACCCTTCAAACAGAACTGTTCTACATCGCGTTTGCAGTTCACGCATTCGCCGCAGCTATCGACAAAGCAACCGATGCCGGCTATATCACCGACCTTGAATTTCGTCACGCTGCTGCCGATTTCGATCACCCGGCCGACTATCTCGTGTCCGGGAACCATTGGATATGTCGAATTTCCCCACTCGCCCTTGGCTTGGTGTATGTCGGAGTGACATATGCCGGTGTAAAGTATTTCGATGGCGATATCGGTATCACCGGTTTCGCGACGCGTAAAAGCAAAATCAGAAAACTCGGCCTCAGGTCCATGAACTGCGTATCCTTTTGTTTCAAGCATTATTATTCCCCTCTTGATCGATCTATTGTTGCTATTACTTTTAACTCGATCGCGATCGACGTCGGAAGCGAGCTGATCTCGACCGTTGTCCGGCACGGCTGGTTTTCGGCAAAATACTCAGCGTAAATGCGATTGTATGTAGCGAAGTCGGCCTTCATATTAGTAAGAAAAACGGTTACGTCAACAATATTGTCCCACGACGAACCCGCGTCCTCAAGGATGTATCGTACGTTCTGAAAAACTGAGCGGCACTGCGTTTCTATATTGTACGAAACGATCTCGCCCGCCTCATTTAGCTCAACGCCCGGAATAATTTTCGTTCCGCGTTCACGCGGGCCGACGCCGGACAGAAACAATAGATTTCCGACACGCCGTGCGTGCGGATAAAGGCCGACAGGTTCGGGGGCACGATTTGAATCAAAGGTGTTTGTCATACAGATCAGTACCGCCTGAGTAAGCAGGTGACGGAGTCGTTATTATTCACAATCTTAACAAAGTTCAAAAAACGCACGAAATCGCATCTGATTTTTGCCCTGCATCGAATAAAATTGTGATCGTCAGGTATCATAACAATATGAAAAACCGATTTCTTAAACTTGGCCTGACAATCGCGATCTTCGGAGTATTTTCGCTTACAAATTTTGCCGCCGACGAAACAGCAGTGTTCGCGGGCGGTTGCTTCTGGGGCGTCGAGGCAGTTTTTGAACACGTCAAAGGCGTTAAGGATGTGAGATCCGGCTATTCAGGCGGCACGAAAGAAACTGCGAACTACGACGATGTCAGCTACGGCAAATCGACGCACGCTGAGGCGGTGAAGATTACATTCGATCCGGCGAAGGTAACCTACGATCAGCTTTTATACATTTTCTTTGCGGTCGTTCACGATCCGACCGAGGTCGATCGGCAAGGCCCGGACATCGGGCCGCAATACCGTTCGGCGATCTTTTACACTGACGCAAAACAAAAGGCGTCCGCCGACAAATTCATTGCGTCGATAACCGCATCAAAGGTTTTCGACAAACCTGTTGCAACCCAAGTTGTGAAATACGACATGTTTTACGACGCAGAAACCGAACATCAGGATTTTTTAAGAAAGAATCCCACGCACCCATACATCGTCGCTCACGATCTGCCGAAACTTGCGGAGTTGAAGAAAAAGTTTCCCGAACTATACAAGGCAACACCGCCCGCTTAAGCGGGTGGCAAGATTGCTGTGGTTAGGTCACGCCTTTCTAACAAGTGTCGGAAAATTGAGATATTGACCAGTAATCTATCTGCCACCTGCTTACGCAGGCGGTACTGACTTCTCAGCCCAGATCTGGACTAAATGCACGAGAGTTTCCGTCGATTTTTCCAATCCCTTCCGCGAATTAAATTCCAGCTTACCGTGAAAGTTATGCCCACCCGTAAAAAGGTTTGGCGTCGGCAGGCCGCGGGCGGTAAGACGCGAACCATCGGTCCCGCCGCGGATCGGGCGGAGTTCCGAAGGCACACCGGCGCGTTTCGCGGCCTCGATAGCATAATCGGTCAACTGTGGATAATCTTTCAGGACTTCCTTCATGTTTAGATAACCAAGTTCGCTGCCGTACTCTATCTTTACGTCCGGGAATTTTGCTTGAGTCGTAGCGACCACTTTCTTTACCGCTTCCTCTTGAGCCGTAAGACCGGAAATGTCGAAATTGCGCAGAAGGATTTTCACGACCGATGTTTCTTCGGACATTGTTGCGGTCGAGACATGAAGAAAACCTTCGCGGCCCTCGGTCGTTTCGGGTCGATTTTTAACTTGGTTCGGAAATTCGCCAAGAAAATAACCGGCGGCATACGATGAATTGATCAATATCCCCTTCGCAGTGCCGGGATGAGTCGAGCGTCCACGGAACGTGACCGTTGCTGTACGTGCTGACCATGTTTCGTTCGAGATATCGCCGAGCTGTTCGCCATCGACTGTGTATGCGAACTTGGCTCCCCATTTTTCGATCTCGAACTCATCCATCGGGCCGCCGACTTCCTCGTCAGGCGTGAATGCGATGGCGATGTTGCCGTGCTTGATCTGCGGATTTTGTTTGAGCGTGTCGATCATCGTCATCAGTTCGGCGATCCCTGATTTATCGTCAGACCCAAGCAGCGTTGTGCCGTCCGCCGTAATGATGTCGTCGCCGATCAGGTTCTTTAAGTCGGGATTTTGAGCGACGGTTATCACCTGCGTCTTGTCGCCAGGCAAAACAATGTCTCCGCCTTGATAGTTTTTATGAATGATGGGGTTGACGTTCGCACCGGAAACCGCCGGCGATGTGTCCATGTGCGCAATAAAGCCGATCGTCGGTACTTTTGAGTTATCCGCCAGATTACCCGGAACCATTCCGTAAACGATGCCGTTGTTCGCAACCCGGACATTCTGCACGCCGAGCGCGTTCAGCTCCTTCTCAAGCAGACGAGCCAAGACAAGCTGCTTGTCGGTGCTCGGGTACTTGCCCGCATCTTCCGCCGACTGCGTGTCGATCTTTACATAACGCAGAAAGCGGTCCATCGCCGATTCGGTTGGTTGTTTGGTTTGACCAAAGGTCGTTACAGAAAGAATGACGACGAATAAAAAAATCCGGTTTAGTTTCATAATCTTAATTTCCCAATCTGAGTCGGTTCTTCAGCACTCCATCAAGCATAAGTTTTGCCGCTCGATTTTGATGGTTTGCGGATATAACCTTATGTAGTTGGAGAACAAATTCTCCGTCAGCAAGCGGTCTCATCAAGTTCACCCATCGACGAAACTCTCGCCGTACCGTATCACTTTCACACAATCGCAAAGCAACATCGCTCAAACGCTTTTTCTGGATATCTGTTAGGTCAACAGATTTGAGATGTTCAAGGAAATACTCCTTAAGATATCCACACCGGAAGGCTGGAATATCAACTTCGAGAAAGTCCATTACCTCATCAATGGCCGAAGAGCGGTCAATATTGAATTTATTCTGAAGCGGATACAAAAGCTTACTCCAAAGCTCATTATTTGCATGCAGAAACTCCTCTCTTGCTTTAGTGACGGCCGCTGATTCCTTATTCTCCGCACCGCCTAGACCAATTTCGTCACATGCTCCGCGAAATGCCTTGTGAGCCTGCAAGGACTGTTTCATTAAACCTGAATAAGCGTTATTCGACATCGGCAGAACCCCAAAAAAGGTTAGCTAAATTTAATACAAACATTCTTTTCTTCCGTAAAAAATCTTAATGCCTCGAAGCCGCCTTCTCGGCCGATGCCGCTGTCTTTTACGCCGCCGAACGGTGTGCGTAAATCCCTAAGCAGCCAGCAGTTTACCCAAACGATACCGCTTTCGAGTAATGCTGAGATGCGATGGGCACGCGAAAGGCTTTCTGTCCAGACGGTTGCCGACAGGCCGTAACGGACGCTGTTGGCGTAATTGAGAACTTCTTCTTCGGTGTCGAACGGCATTATTGTTACGATCGGGCCGAAAATTTCTTCCTGATTGGTGCGGCAATCGTGTGCGAGACCTTCGATGATCGTAGGCTCGATGAAATATCCAGACATCGTGCGGGTCGAGGGCACACTCCCTACCGGTCGTGTTTCCGCCTCGCCTACCGTAGGCGTCTCGGCGGTGAGATCGACAGAACGGCCGCCGGCCAGGATCGTGCCGCCTTCGGTTTTTGCGAGTTCGACGTACGACATTATCTTGTCGAAATGTTGTTTAGAAACGATAGCTCCGACATCGGTCGCGGCATCGAGCGGGTCGCCGACTTTGAGTGCCGAGACGCGCGTCACAAAATCTGTTTTGAATCTTTCATACAGCGGCCGTTCGATAAATATTCGCGAGCCGCATAAACATATTTCGCCTTGGTTTGAGAACGAAGAGCGAACCGTGGTTGCCAGCATATCTTCGTAGTTGCAATCGGCGAAGATGATGTTCGGGTTTTTGCCGCCGAGTTCGAGCGAGAGTTTTTTGAACATCGGTGCGGCGACGCGGGCGATCTCTTCGCCGGTCTTTGTTCCGCCGGTAAATGAGATTGCCTTGATGTCCTTGTGAGCAACTATGGCGGCGCCGACCTTTGGCCCGGTGCCGTGGACTATGTTTAATACTCCGGCGGGCAAGCCTGCTTCGATACAAAGTTTTGACAACAGATACGCGGTCATCGGCGTGACTTCGCTCGGCTTGGCGACCACCGTGCAGCCCGCTGCAATTGCCGGTGCGATCTTCCAGGTAAAAAGATAGAGCGGCAGATTCCAGGGGCTTATGCAGCCCGCCACGCCGACCGGCTGCCGCAGCGTGTAGTTGATCGCCCGTCCGGTTGTGTCGTGTGATTCGTTCGCCGTGTGCATCGCGGCGGTCGCGTAAAACCTGAAGTTCGAGGCCGCACGCGGAATGTCCATCACGCGCGCTAAGCTGACAGGTTTGCCGTTGTCGATTGATTCGGCCAACGCCAATGCTTCCGCGTCGCGCTCGATTAGTGAAACCAGCCGCATCAGAATCGCAAACCGATCTTCGGCGGGCGTCGCTGACCATGCGGGAAAAGCTGCCTTTGCCGCGTCCGCCGCGAGATTCACATCACGGTCGTCCGAATCGGGAATCAGTGAATAAACCTCGCCGATCGCCGGATCGAAGTTATCCAGATATTCGCCCGACGCGGGCTGCACCAATTCTCCGCCGATGTAGTTGTCTATCGTCTGCATTTGGTTTTAAAAATAGCTGACAGCTAATAGCCATCAGCCAATCACAATCTCGGTCTGAGCCTGCAGCGAGATGGAAATAGAGATGCAAAACAACAGGCCGATAATTCTTTGCATAATCGAAAAATGAGAGTTTCGCCACCTGCTTACGCAGGCGGTACTGACCTAAACTTTTGCGAAGGTCAAACCGGTCTGGCCCTGATATTTGCCGCCGCGATCGGAGTAGCTGACGGCGCAATCCTCGTCTGATTCAAAGAAAAGTATCTGCCCGATGCCTTCGTTGACGTAAACGCGCAAGGGAAGATTGGCGAGATTCGCGATCTCGACGACCAGGCGGCCAGTCCAGCCGGCTTCGAGCGGCGTTGTGTTGACGAGCAGACCGGCACGGGCGTAGGTCGATTTACCGAGCGCGATTCCGGTCACGTTTCGCGGCATTTTGAACGTCTCGACCGTCACGCCCAGCCCGTAATGATGCGGCGGCAGCAGATAATACTTCGCCCCGTCGTCGGCCGTGTGGACCTGCGGCTCGATCAGCGAGAACTGATCGTCGAACCGCTTCGGATCGATCTCGCGGGCATGGACCGACGAGAAAATACGAAAGCCGTCGTCCGCCAAACGCATGTCGTAACCGTAACTAGACGCACCCGCCGAGATGATCCGGTTGCCGTTAACTTCACGAAGCAGTTCCGGCAGAAACGGCTCGATCATCCCCTGCTCCTCCGCCATCTTGCGGAGCCATAGATCTGATTTTATAGACATAAAAAAGTGGTAACGCGTACTACGTTACCACTAAAAACTGTCGTTGAAAAAGTTGCGAAAGGCTAACTTGGTTTGTTTATCTCGGTGATCTTCATGTTGCCGTCGCCGACGGTGAATTTTAGCGGGATCGAGCCGGTTCCGGTCTTTGCGACGATCGACTTTTCGGTGAATTCGCCTTTGCGGACGCGCGGAGTGAAAGTGCTGAACAGATTTTCGATCCTGCCGGTGCGTAAGATCGTGGCGTCGAAATCGGCGTTCAACCCGGCCGGCAGATTCAGGTTCATTTCGCCCGAGGCAAGGCTGACGTCGGCATATCGGCCGCGCCATGTGCGTGACGGAATGGTTATGTTTACGCTGCCTTTTCCAAACGTTCCCTCCAATCTGCCGCCGACCAGATCGAGCGTCGAATTGCCGTCGAGCACGTTGATCCGGAAAGAGCCTTCGACGCCTGAAACATGCAGGTCGCCGATGCCGCCATCAATTTGCAGATCGGTGTATCGGGGAACCTTGATCGCATAATTTATACGAAACGGCGTGCCGATCAGATGTTTGGGAAATTTTTTATCGATTTTCTTTAGAGCTTTTTTATCATGCGTGCCGACGGAGATAATACCAGTGCGCCCGAGTGATTCTTCGAGAACAAAGCCCGTCACCTGAGAAAGTTTTGCGATGTCAGCCTCATTCGCCGCCTGCATTTCGATCTCGGCGGTTATTTCAATCTCGTTGTTTGCCCAGCCCTCGACGCGGATTGACCCGTTCGGCGCGCCTATAACCGCAAGCGTGCCGCCAACGCCAAACGGCAGCCGATCGGATTTGTGCGTCGTGCGTTTTATCGTGCCCTGGCCAAACGCGGCAACTGAAAGCGTTAATAAAATTCCGGCGCAAAATAGCAGTTTTAGGTATTTCATAATGGTTAGAAGGGAAAGGATTGAAGACCGAGGCGTTTCGAGTGCCAAAATTATGATAGCGTTTTCGGTAGGATTAGGGCAAGGATTTTGTTTATGACAAAGTAGGTTGGTTTAACACGGATTACGCGATAGGAGATTTTATTACCATTCTTCCTTTGCGTTCTTGGCGTCTTTGCGTGAAACTGCTTTCCACGCAAAGACGCGAAGCCCGCAAAGTAAATCGCTAAGAAACAGGACTTAGCGTCGGATGAACGAGATGTTTCCGCGTTGATTCATTACGTTGAGCGTGGCGGCTCCGGTGCCGGATTGGCCGACGATGCGGCGGCCGTCGCCGACGAGACGCATATTGCCGCCGTTAAACGGGCCAAGGTCGATGCTGCGGGTCGATGGTGCGGTCGCGACGAGTTTGAAAGATGCGTTGAAAGGAATCCGAAGATTGATGCTGCCGCGGATCGAGCTAAAACGGTAACTCCCGCCCGATTGCACCTCGCCGTCAAAGAAAATATCGCCGATCCCGTTCTGTGCCGAAACGGTCGAGGCTCCGATGTTTGTCAGCGTGATATCGCCCTCGCTCGTAATGTGTGCCCGAACAAGCGAGCCTCGCACATTAGAAACAGAAAGATTGCCGATCTTTGTTTCAATATCGACCATCGCCGTGTAAGGAACCTTGATCGTGAAATTCACATTGCCGACATCGGGCCGGCCCTGATTGTCTTGGACCAGGTTTATATAGATCGTCCCGCTCAGGTTGCGCGGCTCAATGTTTGCCGCCGGAGCTTCGAGATATGCGGAAATGTTGATCTCTTGTTTGTTCCAGCCCTCGACCGTAACGGTTCCTGAGCGATTGTTTAGTTGCAGCCTTACATTTTGCCCCGCCGGATACGATTTGGAGAAACGCTTCTGGGCGGAGACATTCTCGGCGACAAGCGCAAAGAAAAAAACTACGCTCAACAAACCGAGGATCGTAGTCTTTTTAGCTTTCGTCAGAGACGAGCCTAATTTAACCCCAAAACACATTTCGAGTCCGATTCTAAAGCTCGGCAAACTCCCTAAGCAAATTCATCTTTTCATTCAACGCCGAATCGAGCATTTCGCTGGAAAGATCGTCATTCGGATCGTTTTCCAACTGAATGGTGTAATCGTGAACGGCCTGATCGATCTCAATTACGTTTCGGTCAAAAGCGTCACGCATACGCGCGTCCCATTGCTGGCGGCGTGCCTGAACGCGTTTGTTCCAATAGTCGATCACGGCCCGCTGCTCGGCAAGTCGTTTTTCGCGTGCCGATTCCGGGCTGTCAATCAACCCGACGGTGCTCAAAACTTTTTCAAAAGTCGTCTGCGATTCCTTTGACTGCGAGGTGAAATCGGTACCGGTCGGTTCGAGATAGTTTCGAATGCCGACAACCGTCAGCAGCGAACTGACGACCGCCACGCCAAGCACGGCCGCACCGGCCTGTGAAAATGTTAAGTTCCAGCCGCGAGCGAACCAGCTTAATTTTTCCGGCTCGGGTGCGGGCGTCGATTCAATGTCAGTCTCGATGACATTATTTATCCGGCACCAGAGAGCACGCGAGTTAGGCGGAACTGAGTCAGCCAGTTCGGGGCTGCAGTTTGCAAGTATCGCCGAGAAATCTTCATAGAGCAGAGCACATTCGGTACATACGGAAATATGGCCGCTTATCTCGACCGAGATCATCTCGTCGAGATCTCCGTCGAGGTATTGGCTGATATATTCCTGACAATGCTCGCAGTTCATTTTCTTTGCTTGGCAGAATGTCCATGCCAGAAGATCGATCTACTGGTTTTTCCCTTATTCTGCCCGCGTGTTAGTCGATAATATAGATTAGCCGGACGGGCAAAAAGTTGCCCCGCCGGATACTTAAATCTCGCGGAAATGCGGACAAAAACAAACACGAACAAGCCGGGTGTCTCATTCGTGTCAGATTTAACTAAAATTATCCTAATCCGCTTGCCGCATTAACAATCCGCGAAGCTTTAGCCGTGCCTTGTGCAGCTGTGATTTCGAGGTGCCGACCGAGATGCCAAGTTGCCGGGCGACCTCTTCGTGTTCGAATCCCTGAACGTCGTGCAGTAGAAACACGCTTTTGTAGCCTTTCGGGAGTTCGGCGACCGCGTTTCTCAGTGCTATGCGGTCAATCACCTGCATCTTGTTTGGATTTGCCGAGCCAACAACAGTCTGTTCCGGTATCTCACCGTCCTCAGACGTTTTTTCGTTTTTCACGCTGCGGCGGCGAAAGTGCATCAAAACCTGATTTACCGTCAGACGGTGAAGCCATGTCGAAAATGCGGAATCGCCGCGAAAACTGGATATTTTACGGAAAAGCTGGATGAAAACTTCCTGGGTCAGGTCCTCGGCCTCGGTCGGGTTTGAGGTCATTCGCAGACAAAGCGAATAGGTTCGGCGGTGATATCTCTCGTAGATCAGCTCAAATGCCGAGATATTGCCATCGGCGGCGAGCCGGCAGAGATCAATATCCGGGGCGTCTAACGCAAATGTTGTTTCCTGTCTAGGTGCAACGAGAGTTGCCGGGGCGTCGAGTGCAATTGAGCCATTAAGCCCCAATGCTGCCTCGTTTTCGAACACGGCCGTATTCGAGTCCATAGTCACTCCTGCAAAGCTGGTATCTGGTTTTAGAACTTCGTCGGCGGCTATGATGCGTGTCCTCCGTGTGCCGGTTGCTTGAACTAGAAAGAATATTAGCCTGAAAACCGGGAAAGGTAAAGAGGTTTTATCATCATCAGCTAATTCCAGACAGTAGTTGACTTTGCCGCCCCGCAGCGTAATAATCTGCAACTTGCTCTTTCAATGTAAAACGCTGCTATTCTAGTTCAGGTGAAGCCGGGTTAAAATCCCGCACGATCGCGTCACTGTGATTCGGCAATCAAGCCGATAAGTCAGGCCGCCACAGCAGCATTTTGCCGATAAGCGTGTTTCGCGTAAAACACAGCAGGCAGACATGGTGATTTTTTAAGCGCCCTGTTTTTCTTGTCCGTTTTAGCGCGGATGATGAAGAGCAGGGCGTTTTTGATTTCAGATTTGAGATGTGAGATTGCGGGTGATTGATGGGAGATTTTACTTTTAAAACAAGAAAGAGCGTTGCTTGGTTAATAAGTGTCGCTGTTATTGCCGCGCTATCGTTCGGGGTCGGATGTCGGGACTTGCGGCCGGACAATGGTACGCAGTCAGTTCGTGTCGTTGCGGACGATCTCGGACGTGAGGTAAATCTACCGGCAAAGGTCGAGCGGGCGATTTCGCTTGCACCGAGTTTGACCGAAATGGCCTTTGCTGCCGGTGTCGGAGATCGTCTTGTGGGCGTAACGACCTATTGCAACTATCCGGCAGAGGCCTTGGCCGTTGAGAAGGTCGGTGATACGCAGACGCCGAATATTGAAAAAATAATCAACCTCCGGCCGCAGGTTGTACTTATTTCCACAGCGTCGCAACTCGAAGTTTTTATGCAGACTCTCGCCGATCAAAACATCGCGGTCTATGTGCTGGACGTTCGCGGTATCGACGATGTTCCACGCGGGCTGCGAACACTGGGGAATATTTTTGATTCTGACGATATTGCAGGCAAATCGGCGGCGGAATTCGAGCGACGGGTAAAGGCCGTCGGTGATGCGGCGATTTCAACTAATCGGCCAAATGTTTTTTTGCAGATCTCAAAAGAGCCGCTGTTTACGATCGGGAAAGATTCCTTTCTGACAGAACTGATCGAGAGAGCAGGCGGCGTTTCGGTCACGAAAGATGTCCCGAGCGGCTATCCAAAACTAAGCAAGGAAACCGCTTTGGCGATGAACCCGGATGTGATCATCTTGTCTGACAGCGAAGACAATCGCGAGCCGAACGAAGTTTTCAAGAATTCTTCCGCCGTAAAGAACGGGCGCGTTTATAAAATAAATGCTGACATTATTTCACGTCCCGGCCCGAGGCTGGCCGATGCGCTGGAAGAGATCGCAGATTGCCTGCATCGTTAGCTTTTGGACGGTTTCTGGCTGATAGCTGATGGCTATTGGCTAATAGCCAATCACCGAATTGAGACGTAACTTTTCAACATTTTTTATTTTGGGTTGGGCTCTGATTGTGGCGCTGGTTTTGGCTGTGTCCGTTGGGAGCGAAAGGCTTTCGTTGTTCGATTTGAGTGATTCTGAGCAGGCGATCCTTTTTGATATTCGCATGCCGCGCGTTTTGCTTGGTGCTTGTGTCGGGGCGAGTTTGGCGGTTGCCGGTGCGTCGCTGCAGGCATTGCTCAGAAATCCTTTGGCCGAACCGTATTTACTGGGCGTCTCAAATGGCGCGGCGTTGGGTACTTTGATCGCGTTTGTATTTCTTGACGGGTATGCATTTGCAAAGCCATTGCTCGCGTTTTCGGGTGCGGGAATCGCGACCTTTGCGGTTTATCAAATGGCCCGAAGCCGCGCTGGAATGAATGTCGAACGGCTTGTTTTGTCGGGCGTGATCGTCACAACATTTTTGTCGTCGATAATTGTTTTGCTGACGAGTTTGCTGGATGCGGCCCGGCTTCGTGGCTACACATTTTGGCTTCTGGGCGACCTGTCGCAGGCGACCTATGACGGGTTTTATATGACACTCGCGGCAGCGACGGTCGGTACGATTATTTTGTCTTCTCAAGCCCGTGCGTTAAACCTGATGATGGTCGGTGAACGCGACGCGTTCGATTTTGGCGTCGAGGTCGGGCGTGTACGGATGATCGTTTTTGGAATGGCAAGTTTGTTAGTTGGAACGGCGGTCGCCGCGAGCGGTTCAGTCGGATACGTCGGGCTGATCGTCCCGCATCTTGTTCGGCTTGCAATCGGCAGCGACAACCGTCTGGTCGTGCCACTCTCGGCGATTGCCGGAGCGATATTTGTGGTGCTTGCGGATACGGTTGCACGAACGGCGATCGCCCCGAGTGAACTGCCGGTCGGGGCCATAACGGCGCTTATAGGTGCTCCATTGTTTATTTATTTGCTGAGAAGGAATTAGCCACGGATGAACGCGGATAGGATCAGAGAAAAATCCGTTTGATCCGTGAAAATCCGTGGCAAAAAAATGCTAAGCGCAAACGACATTACTATCAAATACGGCCCGTGCGAGGTTTTGCGGGATATTTCGTTTGATCTTGCGGAAGGCGAGATTGTCGTTTTGCTTGGGCCGAATGGTGCGGGAAAGACGACTTTGATAAAGGCGTTGAACGGAACGTTGTCGCTGACCGTTGGTCAGGTTTTGCTCGATGCAAAGCCGCTTGACTCGTATTCACGACGTGAGATCGCACGGCGTATCGCTGTTGTTGCGCAGGAAAACGAAACAAAGTTTCCGGTTACGGTGCTTGAGTTTATTTTGTCGGGCAGGTTTGCTCGCGGGACTGCATTTGGCTGGGAGTCGGCGGATGATGTTGCCGTGGCAGAAAAAGCGTTGGTTGAATGTGACCTTGCGAATTTCAGTTCGCGGCTGATGAACGAGCTTTCCGGCGGTGAGCGGCAGCGTGTTGTGCTTGCGAGGGCGATTGCGACTGAGGCAAAAATCTTACTGCTCGACGAACCGACGGCAAATCTCGACCTCGCTCATCAGGCGATGATGTTCCGGCTCGTCCGGCAGCGGTGTCGTGAAGCCGGTTGTGCGGCGATCGTTATCACGCATGACCTGAATCTGGCGGCCGAGTTTGCCGACAAATTACTGCTGCTGAAACACGGCACGATCTTCGCCGCCGGAACAGCCTCAGAGGTTTTGACGGAATCGAACATAAGGGAAGTTTTTGACGTCTCTGCCTTGCTGGACAAAAATCCGGCAAGCGGAAACGTCAGAGTAACGGCGGTTTATTAAGGTAAGAGTTACGCCTTTAGGCGTGCTTTCTCGCCTACGAGATAAGAACGCGTAAACGCGTCACTCTTACATCGTTGACAAGCAAAGCAAAGGAAGTTTGGTGGAAAGCCAACACTGCCCACGCAACCGTGAACAGTAAGAGTTATGCCTTCAGGCATTCGAACGCCTAAAGGCGTCACGCTTACACGAGTCGGGAACTTTGCTCGTTTGTCTTAGGCACAGAACCACTCCGCGATGGGCGGAAGAGGAGTTTATATGAGAAGTATTTGGCTTTTAACATGTATCTATTTATTGGCAGTGGCGGTATCTGCACAATCCAATTCGACACTTTCCGGAACAGTTTTTTTCGACGGTGGAACAAATGGCGGTTCGGAAGTCTTTTTGAAATCGGTTGATTACGCAACGATCGAGTTCAAAGCAATCACCGATGAAAAAGGGCAATATCGGTTCGACAATATCGCTCCCGGAGTTTATACAATTCAGATTATTAGCCCGAATGTTGGGCCCAGGGCGTATCGTGTAGGTTCCTATTCCCATGAAATACGAATACTCGAAGGTGAAAATCGAGTGTTTGATATTAACCTTGAGCCGGTTGTACCGTCGATTCGAGAAAGTGTTCTTGTGGCGGCCGATTCTTTACAGCCAATCGACGAAGTTTCAAAGACCGTCAACGTGATCACTGGACAGGAAATGCGCGAGCGGGCGGATTTTAGTTTGGCCGAATCTTTAAGAAGTATTCCCGGTTTTCGAGTTCAGCAGCTTGGTGGATTTGGGCGAACCGCATCGATCAAAACGCGTGGTTTGCGGAATCAAGATACGGCAGTTTTGATCGACGGCGTTCGGCTTCGCGATGCGGCTGCGATCACCGGCGATGCTTCGCCGTTTTTGAGCGATATTACGCTGACGAGCGTTAGCCGGATTGAGGTTCTTCGCGGTTCGGGTTCGTCGCTTTACGGTACGAACTCAATCGGCGGCACAATCAATTTCCTGACCCCGACGGCTCCGTCCGGGTGGCACGGACAGGTTTCGGGCGCGTTTGGCGGACTTGGGTTAGGACGTTTTCGCGGCAATACAAGCTACGGAACCGGTGGCGGAAAATTTGGATTCAACGTCGGTGTTTCGCGAACCGCTTACACCAAAGGTATCGACGGCGAAGACAATGCGTCTAATACAAACTTTCAACCGCGAATAGATTTTCGCCCGACCGATAAGACGCACATCTCGACGCGATTTTTCTTTTCGGATGCGTCGGTAAGGCTTAATTCAAACCCCGACACTTTCGGCATATTGCCTGCGTCAAACAACACCATCATCGACGCTGTCGAAGACGTGAATTTTGTTGCTGACGCGAACGACCCGGACGCCCTACAAAAATCGAGATTCCTGAGCGGAGTCTTTTCCGTGTCGCATGCTTTCACAAACGAACTAAGCGTTAACGGATATTACTCTGGTTTGAAAACGCGGCGTCGAAATGATAACGGGCCGCTTGGATTTGAATCGACCAGCTTTAACGAAGGCTTGATCCATACGGCAAATGCCGGTGTTACCTGGACGCCGAAAAATCATATCGTCAAAGCCGGTTACGAGTTTGAGCACGAAAGGTATTTCAATGAAAATTTCACACCGAGCGGCTTCGACGATAATTTTGCCCGTGCGTTCCAGTCGAGCAATACGCTGTTTGTGCAGGATGTGGTTGGCCTTTTCGGCGGGAAACTGCAACTCGCCGGCGGTGCGAGGGCCCAGTGGTTTGACCTGAAGACGCCTGAATTCAGCCTCAACAATTCACTCTATCCGAATGTAACCGCGATCGATCCTGAGGCCGCATATACGTTTGATGGAGCAGCGTCGTACTTTTTTGACGGAAGCGGAACCAAATTGCGGGCGCATGTCGGGAACGGCTATCGTGTCCCTTCGCTTTTTGAACGTTTCGGTTCGTTTTTCTCGACATTTCCAATGCCCGATTTTTTTGCTCTCGGCGATCCTGAGCTAAAGCCGGAAAAAACAATTGCGTTCGACGCGGGACTCGAGCAGTATGCGTTCAAAAACAAGGCCCGTTTTTCGGCGACATATTTTTACACTCATCTGCAGGACATTATCGGCTTTGGCAGCGTGCCGCAGCCCGACGCGAATAACCGTTTTTCCGGGTACTTGAATACAAAGGGTGGCATTGCACGCGGTGGCGAGTTTAGTGCGGATGTGAAGCCGACTGATTCGACGGACATTTTCACATCATATACTTTCACCAACAGCGACCAGCGGAATGAGCAGGTAGGTGGCAGCGGAATCATCCGCACGCTTGGTATTCCCGATCATCAATTCACGCTGGTAGCGACGCAGCGTTTTAAACAGTTTTGGGTGAATTTCGATCTGCTTGTGGCGTCGTCGTATATTGCACCGATATTTAGCGGTTCGACTTTTAGTACCTATATTTACCGCTTCGACGGCAACCGCCGAGGTGACCTGACCGGCGGCTATACATTCAAATTGAATAAAGACAAATACGATCTGCGGTTGTTCGGAACGATCGAAAATTTATTCGACAACGAATATTACGAAAACGGTTTTCGTACCGCCGGCATTAACGGACGCGTGGGTGTGAGTTTCGGGTTCTGAACGTGTCAGTAGCCCGCGCGGGAGAAGCCCTCCCTTACGGTCGGGCTACTGACACGGACTAACCGAACGTGATATTATCGTCGCAAAAGAGGTAAAGAATCATGAAACAAAGATCGTTTTTTATCTTATTTGTGATGCTGTTTTTAACGGGATTTGCCGTGGCTCAGATTAAAACAGTGACCGGCAACGATCTTGCAAAGTTTCGCGATAAACGCCTAAAAGCCGAGCGTGACTATCGCGAAAATTATGAGCGGCGCGGTATGCCGTCGCCCGAGGAACTTGAGCGCCGCCGGGTTGCGGATATAAAGGAAACCGAGCAGCTATCTAACCGCATCCGCAACGAACGGATTGCACGCGAAGCCGAATTGTTCCGCTTTTATCTGCTGCAGCAACAGCTCAATCCGGTTCCGAATCCGACGTATATTTTCGTCGCCAATCCGAATTACGGCGGTTACTATATTTATGGACGGCACCGATTTCGCCCACGCCATTTCGGCGGCGATACCATCCGGTGATACTATTTTAAAATGACAAAGAAAGCGCTTCGGCAATTTGAAGCGATAATGCAGCGGCCGGGTCGGGTCGATGTTTCGTGGCGGGATGCGAAACGCCTGCTTGGTTTGCTTGGGGCCCGCGTTCGCAACGGAACCGACTCGCGTATCCGAGTCGAATTGAATGGCGTTCGGGCCGTGATCCAACAGCCTGTAAAAGAAAGCGATTCGCCCAAGTTTACTATGCTCGCATTGCAGCGTTTTTTCCGAGAGGCGCGTGTAAATCCGAATGAAATATAAAAATTACGACGCTGCCGTGCGGTTTGACGACGAGACTGAAACATTTCACGGCGAGGTTATAAACACTCGCGATGTCGTGACATTTCAAGGGCGTTCGGTCGCGGAGTTGAAACGTGAGTTTAAAAATTCGGTCGAGGATTATCTGGAATTTTGCAGCCAACGCGATGAAGAGCCGGACAAGCCGTTTTCGGGAAACTTTATTTTACGGATATCGCCCGATCTGCATCAACGATTGTTCACAAACGCAAAGTTACAAGGCAAGAGTCTTAATTCGCTGATCGAAGAGCGCCTCGAGGCGACCGATGAATAGAGATGAGTATTAAAGAAGGATGGGAAGCGGTGATCGGTATGGAGATCCATGCCCAGCTCGCGACGACGACAAAAATATTCTGCGGCTGCCGGGCCCAGTTTGGCAGCGAGCCGAATTCGAATACATGTCCGGTTTGTCTCGGACTGCCGGGCGCTCTTCCGGTGCTTAATCGCAACGTGATAAATCTTGGTGCGCGGGCGGCACTCGCTTTGGGGCTTGAGATTCAGGAAACGTCGATCTTTGCGCGTAAGAATTATTTCTACCCCGATCTGCCAAAGGGCTATCAGATATCGCAGTATGACAAGCCGTTTTCGGCGAACGGGCAGTTGACGATAATGACAGCCGAGCGCGATGAGGGCGGTCATGCGACGGACTGGAAAGCGATGACCATCGGTGTCGAGCGAATGCATCTTGAGGAAGACGCCGGAAAAAACGTCCACGAAGGATTGCCGGAAACCGATAAATATTCATACGTCGATCTTAACCGTGCCGGAACGCCGCTTGGAGAGATCGTCACGAAACCGGATTTCCGAACGTCGTGGCAGGCTTATGATTACGTTAATCATGTTCGCCGTGTGCTCCAGTGGGTCGGTGCGAGCGACGCCGATATGGAAAAGGGAAATCTTCGTTGCGAGGCAAATGTTTCGGTGCGTCCGATCGGCCAGGAAAAATTTAACAACAAAGTCGAGTTGAAAAATCTAAACTCCGTTCGCTTTATGCAAAAGGCGATCGAGTTCGAGATCGAACGACAGATCGCCGCCCACGAAAGCGGCGAAGGCGTCAGCCAGGAAACGCGGCTTTGGAACGAGCAAAAAAACGAAACGCGCGTGATGCGTTCAAAAGAGGACGCACACGATTATCGCTATTTTCCCGAACCCGATCTACAGCCATTGATGGTGACACGCGACTTTATCGACAGCGTTAAGTCTGCGATGCCTGAATTGCCCGACACAATGCGCGACCGTTTTACAGAAACTTATGGCTTGAGCTACTCGGACGCTTCGCAGCTTGTCGGCGAAAAAGCGTTGGCGGAATATTTCGAGACTGTCGCGCGTCTCACGTCAAACCCAAAACTATCTGCGAATTGGGTGCTTGGCGAGTTCACGCGCGAGTTGAATAACTCAGGCAAGTCGGCAAATGAGAGCAGCGTGACGGCCGAAGACCTTGCGGAACTGATCAAAACGGTCGAATCGGGTGCGATCAACAATAATCAGGCGAAAGAGGTTTTCGCCGAAATGTTCACCACAGGCAAACCCGCCGCAACCGTCATTGCCGAAAAAGGATTTGAACAGATATCAGACACAGGTGCGATCGAAAAAATCGTTGACGAAGTGATCGAAAAGAACGAAAATCAGGTTACCGCTTACCGCAACGGAAATGAGAAGCTTTTCGGATTTTTTGTCGGTCAGGTGATGAAGGCTTCGGAAGGGAAAGCGAATCCGAAAATTGTTAATGATATTCTGAAAAGCAAACTTAAATAGAAATCTTGAATTACCTGGAGGCTGGCGAGACGTGAGACATTTATTTTACGTGCTGATAGTTGCCATAGTCTTGTCTGCCGCGTCATTTGCGCAGCAGCCTCAAGGCACGCCACAACCGCCACCAGCGCCGCCGCCGCCAACACCGCAGCCGCAAACCGTTCGGCCCGTCAGGTCCCAGATGGCGAACAATCCGTTTGGACGCAATTCCATACGCGAATCCGACCGACTGGCCTCACGTGTTGTGATGCTGAATACCCTGATCACTCCTCTTTACCGAAAGCCGACGAATAAGGAAATGGCCGCCGTGGCACCGAGTTCGCGAGTGCTTAATGAATATTCAACTTTTCTCAATGCTCCGAACACGGGCGTGTTCCGCCTTGTGCCCGACGCCGGATGCGCGGCCAGTGATAAGGTCATCAACGCAAGTGAAAAATGCTTGAAATACACCATGCCGGGAGCCGGAAACTCTTTCTCGTTCAGAACGGAAAGACATCGGATAACACACCTGGCCGACATTACGCTGGTCGGCGATAGGCTGAAAATAACCGGCGTTTTTATGCACGGAATGATGGCGAATGTCGGGGACGTGCCGATCGACACAGTTTCGCTGAATTCCCCCGGAATGAAATTTGTATCAGATTTTGCGCCTTCTACTAATGCAGACAGTGTCAGCGAGATCGACGGTAAATTGTCCCGAGGAGTCGAGCATGACGGTTTTAGATATGCGAAAGAGATGGCTGCGACCGAAAATTCGACCTATGTACTTCGCGCGGTCGCTTATCGCGGCAATGTGATGCGTTCGGCAAGCGGGGTTGCTTATAACGAACTCGACTACGACAAGCGCGAAGACATCATCGTTGTTTTTCGCATAGTCGAGAGCGCTGGTGACGGCAGTGTAACGATTGTCTGGAAACAGCTCGCCGATCTCGAATCGCCCAAGATCAAAATGCCTAAAGTAAAAGCACAAGCGGGGAACGAAAATACTAATGAGTTTTAACGGAAAGGTGGCCGTCGTCACCGGCGGATCGAAAGGGATCGGTTTTGCCATCGCTGAGGAATTGCTGCGTAATGGAGCAAGTGTTTTGATCTGCGGGCGCGACAAGGCCGATCTGAAACAAGCCGTGGAAAGGCTTTCGGCAAGCGGTCAAGTCGATGGCGAGATATGCGACGTGCGAAGCGAGGATCAGGTTCGGATGATGCTCGACCAATGCGAGCGGCTATTTGGCGGGATCGATATTTTGGTCAACAACGCGGGCGTCGGATATTTTGGGACGACGGTCGAGGAAATGTCCGGGGATGTTTTCAGGCAGACGCTCGAAACAAATCTGTTCGGTGTTTTCTATGCGTGTCACCATGCGATACCGCTGATGAAAAAACGCGGCGGCGGATATATTTTCAATATCTCATCGCTTGCGGGACAAAACGCCCACCCGAAAATGGCGGCATATAATGCTTCGAAATTTGGCTTGAACGGATTTAGCGAAGCTCTGATGCAGGAGGTCCGTCAGGACGACATCAAGGTCAGCTATATCTGTCCCGGCAGCGTAAATACTTTCTTTGGCGGCGACACGCCGAGTACGGAAAAATTGTGGCAATTGCAGCCCGCAGACATAGCTCAAATCGTCATCGATCTGCTAAAAATGGATCCGCGTGCATTGCCGAGTAAAATAGAAATACGCCCAAGCAAGCCGCCGGTAAAATAACAGTTACCCAAAAGATCTGATCGCTGCGATCAATTCGGTTTCGTTGAACGGTTTTGACAGGAATTTGTCGATCCCAAGTTCCTCGGAGATGCCGCGATATTTCTCGCCCGATCTGGATGTAATGACGACGACCGGTATCGAGCTAAATCTTTTGTCGGCATTTAGCGAACGGATCAATTCAAAACCATCCATCCTCGGCATTTCAATATCTGTCAGGATCACCATCGGAGGCTCGCTGCCATCGCCGATAAATTCCAGAGCCTCGACGCCGTCGCGGGCGGTTACGGCGTGCCATCCGGCGTTTTCCACGATTTTTGACGTCATGTGACGGACGCTCGGGCTGTCGTCAACGATCAGGATCGTTTGGGTTTGTGAATGCACTGAGAGTTTTTCATCTGAATTATCGATCTGTCGCGGCCGCTCGACCAGCTCGGCCACGTTTATGATCGGAATCACCTCATCATTGCCGGTGATCGCTACACCAAGAATTCCTTTGATCCTGTCGAGCGGCCGTCCGAGCGTCTTGAGTGCAAGCTCTTCCGTACGAAGCACTTCATCTACGGTCAGGGCAACGCGTCCGCTGACGGTTTCGACGATAACGACCGTTTTATCATCGGTCGCCGCTTTGTTGGGCTGGCCGTATAGCGATTCGAAGGCGTCGTGAATGCGATATGGCCCGCCGTCCGAGATCAGAAAAGGTATCCCGTCCACCACTTTCACACGACAGTTGCTCTTGTAAGTGATCTCCAAAACCTGATCGGACGGGATGGCTAAAAACGACGCGTTTGCGCGTATCACGACAGCGTTAAGCATCGCCATTTTCAGCGGCAATCGAACGACGATACGCGTGCCGGCTTGCGGCCTTGATTCGACATTGACCGAGCCGCCTGATGCCTCGATCCCGGCCTTTACAATGCTCATGCCGACGCCGCGGCCGGCGCTCATGCTCAGTTTTTCTGCCGTCGTTAATCCGGGCTCAAATATTAGGCTAAGAGCTTCCTGATCGGTCATATCTTCGGCTTGCGATTTCGTCAAAACGCCGGAGTTAACAGCCTTTTCTTTTAATTGCGATGCGGCGATGCCTGAACCGTCGTCCGAAACCGTTAAAATAATATGGGTCGTTTCATTGCCCAGCGACACGGTGATCTTTCCGGTTTCTGGTTTTCCTAAAAGTCGCCTGATCTCAGGCGGCTCGATGCCGTGGACGACCGCGTTACGGATCAAATGCATCAGCGGCTCCGAAAGCAGATCGAGCATTTGCGTGTCCAGTTTTGCCGCTTCGTTTGTCAGTATAATTTCGACCTCACGGCCTTGCTCATCAGCGGTGACACGAGCGGTGCGCTGGAGTCTGGTTTTGATCGTGCCAAACTCGACCATCCGGATACGCAACAATGCGTCTTTGATCGATTTTAGGTTGCGTTTCTGGCGGTCGAACAGTGTTTCCAATCCGCTGTGGATCGCGTCAAGCGATGTGTTGATCGCAAAACTGTCGCTCGCGGTTTCGGCAAGAACGCGGGTGTTTTGATGAAACTCGGTATATCGATCAAACTCAAGGGCGTCAAACCCGCCGTCATCTTTTGACGGAATTGAAATGTCTAAAACGCGCTCGCGGCCAAGCATATCTGCTTCGAAACTGGTCTCGATCTTTCCGCTCGTTGACTGCAAACGGCTTGTCGTATTGTGAAGCTCACCGATCTGCTGCTCCAGGTCGGCAAGCCGACGCTCGATCGCCGAGCCGGCAACAACAAGATCGTGCAAGGCAGTCTCAAGATCGTCAAGTTTTTCAAGCGGCACCCGAATGATCGAACGCTTTCGGTCGTGGCTTGTAATGGTTTCGTCTGCCGCTGTTGTCACAGTCTTTTCTATCGGATGTGCGATCTCCTGCGGCTTATCCTGGACTTCTCCGAAATGCGAAAGGGCGGCGTCAAACTCGCGGTAAAGCTGTTTGATAGCCTCGCCGGTCGGCTGCTCGCCATCGACCGCCGTCATCGAGCGAAGATAGCTGGCAGCGGTGCGGAGCAGCTCAAGTATTGATGAACCCGATCCGCCTTCCCTTTCCTCAAAGCGGTCAAGCAAGTCCTCGATCCGGTGGGCGATCTTCGATGCAGACGTCAACCCTACAATGCCTGCGGCTCCTTTAAAAGTGTGGGCGTTTCTACGAATCTCCCACAGCGACTCGGTGTCTTTTGGATCGGCTACGAGCTTGTTCAGACAGTGGTCGATGCTTCTTAACAGCTCGTCGGCCTCGCCTGAGAATATTTCCCGCAACTCTGCGTCGATCTCGAAATCATCCGTGATCTCTTCTTCGACGATATAGTTCAATTGTTGCGGAATCAGACCTTCAAACGACGTTTCGACGAAATCCGCAACGTCCAACTCGAACGGGTCGGTGTTCGTATTGACCGAAACGATCGAGGCTTCGAGTTCCGTCAGTGCATCGAGCGACGCGCGGATCAGTCCGCTGCTTTCATTTTTTGAACTGTCCCTGATTGCGCAAATGTTTTCGATAAGAGCCTGTGTCAGGCTTTCTTCCTCAGCGGATCGCGAGTGCTCGTCCAGTGTGTAGAGCCGCTCTGTTAAGGTAAATATCTCATCCGCCGCGTCCGGAATAGTTTCGTTTCGCGCGTGCAGCAGCAGCCGGCCGCGAATATCGGACAGCAGCGTTTCTATCTCAACAGTGGATAAGATTTGCGGGTTGGGAAGCATGACGGAAGAAAATGTCAGTTGACAAAAATACTGGGCTCACGGGCCGAACGAGGCGGCTCGGTAACGTCAGCGGGAAGTTTGAAAGGAGCAACGGAGGCGCGAAGCTCGTTGGAAAGATCGACAAGCAGCCTGACCGATTCTGCGGCTCGTGAAGAACCGCCCTGGACCATTTCGGTCACCTCGGCGATACCGATCATGGCCCTTGAAATGTCCTCGGAACTCTTGGCCTGAAACTTTGCCGATTCGGAGATTGAGCGTAAGAGTTCGGCAAGTTTTGTCGAGATCTCTTCTATCTCTACAAGCGAGCGGCCGGCGCGATCTGCTAGCCGAGAACCCACAACGACCTCTTGTATCGTATCTTCCATCGCCGCTACAACCTCTTTGGTTTCAGCGTTTATCGATTGCGAAAGCGAAGATATCTGCTGCGTCAAACTATTCGAACGGTCGGCAAGCCGCTCGACCTCTTCGGCAACTACGGCGAATCCGTTTCCGGTATTTCCCGCAGCGGCTGCTTGCAGCGATGCGTTCAGGGCAAGCAGACTTGTCCTGTCCGACAGGTCGTCGATCAATGTTGTTATCTGCCCGATTTCCTGTGCCCGCTCGCCAAGCCGCTTGATTCGTTTCGCGGTTTCCTGCACTTGTTTTCGGATGGCATCCATCGCCCCGATATTGTCTTTTGCGGCACGCAAACCGTAACGGGCGCTCGTCAGCGATTCGGACGCGACCTCAGCCGAAACGGATGCGTTTGCCGAAACCTCTTGTATCTGATACGCCATATTGGCGATCGACGAGGTCGTGCGCGACAGTTGGCCCGATTGGGCAAGACTGCCTCGGGCTAATTGTTCCGTTGTTTCGTTAATAGAAGATGCGGACGCACCGACCTGTATTGTTATCGTCTTGACCTGTTTGATCAGGTTGCGCAGATTCCGCGTCATCGAATTGAATGCGACGGCAATCTCGCCGGTTATTTCGGGGCTGACCTCCGCCTGAACTGTCAGATCGCCGTCAGCGACATCCGAAACCTCAGAGAGAAGTTTTAGCACGGAGGCTTGTAGATGCTTGCGGTCTTCCTGAGTCTGTACCGCCGGCCGCAGCCGATCGATCATGTTTTGAAAGGCAAGCCCGAACTGGTCCTCGTCGGAACGGATCGCCGTTTTGACCGACAGGTCGCCGTTGGCGATGCGTTCGGCGATGTTGGCTTTGTCCTTAAGATAGCCTGAGATCGAGTGAAGCGATTCATGAAGCTCGGAATCGCCGATGTTATCGACGATGCTTCCTTGAGCAAGTTGGTGAGCTATCGCGGCGCCGTCGTCAAGCTCGCTGCGACAGGCGAATGACTGATAGTTTGCTAAAGCGATAGCGGCGAGCGCCAGTACCGCAGCCGCGACGACCGTGAGCAGATGGATATTTGAACTTTCCGCAAACCCCAGAAATTCGGCGAACGACATTACCGCCGCGACGGCCAGCAAGATCGCGGCGAGAAGCGATACGGCACGTATAGTAATGTTCCAGATTGGGTCACCCATTTCTAGTTTGTCGCAGCCGGATCGTTTTCTGCCGTGTCGATGTTTGCGAAGCGGCCTGCGGGCTTGGCCTCGTCCGCAGATTCAAAACGCGGGTTGGATGCCGGATTTGCCTGCCGGAAATTGCCCGCCGAATCCATTAGATCGGACGACAGACACTCGATCTTTGCGACCTCTTCTTCTGCTTCGCGCAGCAGGCTTCCGACTGCGCCTGCTGATTCTTCGAGAAAAGCCAAAGAAGTTTCGTGCTCGGAATCAAACTCCGGCAGCAGGGCAGGCAGACGCTCGCGCAGATCGAAAAGCCTGTCGAGACCGGTTTCCAATTCACTGCGATTGTCAGATTCCGCAACAGCCTTGTCGGCGATCGCTCCAAGATCGGTTCGCAGCGATTCGATGAATTCTTCCAGAGCGTTTAACTCTCTCTGGAACGAGGTTCCGGCGTGGCCTGCCGCCTTTGCGATTTCGGCGGTCTTTTTGGACAACGCCCCGATCTCGTCCGAGGCAAGCAGCAAATGGCCGTTGCCGTTCGAGCCGTTTGTCTTTACCGCGAGGTTTATCGCAAGCATATTTGAACGCCGCGAAACGTCGGTTGCCTGACGGGCAGAACTCGGCAAAACAGACGATTGTTCCCTGAGCGTTTCGACGTGTCGCAATGCGTCATTCAGCTTTTTGCGAAGAGCGTTCAGCTCGATAAACAACGTGTCCGTAAATTCCTTGCGATCATCGGCCATCTTTCGAATCGTGCCGGCGCGTCCGAACGCTTCATCGATCTCCTTGGAGACCCGACGCAGGCGGTCGGGCATTTCGGCCAGCGTGCCCGCCACAAGTTTTGTGCGTCCGGCTTTGGCGGCGTCATCGGAGATCACGCGCCTGATTGAGTTTCGAATCGCGGTCGCCGCATCGGCCGTTCCCTTGGAACTCTCGTAGATCGAGGCGCTCAATTGGCGAAGATTTGACGCGACATAGTTGACGCTTTCGATCAGTCCTCGTGCGGCAGCGAGCTCCGTGCGGATCTCGACCGACAGATCGCCGTCGCGAAGACGGATCAAGCGGCTTGAAATATCGGCAATCTCTTTTTCAAACTCGTCGAGTTTCGACTTGGCATTAACCGAGTCGGCAACTTTTGCGATCATGTTTTGAAACGAGATACTCAATCTGTCGGACGTTTTTGGCACGGACTTTAAAGAGGAAATTCGGCCGGCCGAAATTTCGTCCATCGAGGCGATCAGGCCTTGTATCTGGGAACTTGTCCGATTGATGCTGTCGAGCAGTTCGTCAGTTTCCAGAGAACCGGTTGTTCGCGGCAGTGACGCAGTCGGGCTGCGCTCAAGGCTTTTTGCGGCAAGCGTCAATTTCGTCAGCGGCTCGAGTACGTCATTAGCAAGCCACCAACCGAATACCATAGTAAGAAATGCACAAACAACAAATGAAAGTATGATCGAAAAAAACGCATCAGTCACCAAGAACGATGCGAGCAGATAAACGCCAATTCCGACCACGCAGTTCAATACCGCCAGCCCGCTGACGGCGAACCAGATTTTGCCCTTTAGCGAGCCGAGGATCGATTTTGTCGGTATTCGTGGCATTGGCGATTTCTATATAGTTTGGTGCAGGGCCGATTCGATCTTTTCGATAATGGAATGAATATCCAACACGGGAAAATCAGGTTTCTTCACGGCTAAAAGCGGACGGTTCTCATCTGTTCGGCTGCTTTCGGAAGAATCTCCACTTGCTCGGCCAACGGCAGCGACCTCGACCAGCCTGTCCACCGGAAATGCGAACTGCGTTGAGCCTGGCGAAGCGGAAAGTACGATCCATTTTGAGCGCTTTGACGCGGAGGCTTGAGGGATTTTAACTATCGAACGGATGTTCAACAGTGCGATCAATTCGCCGCGGAGCACGGCGACGCCTTCGATGGATTTAGGGCAGTTTGGAAGCGGTGTGACCGCGAGAGGCTGGATTATCTCTGAAACCTGGCTGGCATTGATCGAAAACACGCTCGATCCCAAACCGAACGTAACGCGGCTGGAAGAACCCAAACTATTTTCGGCTGGCGTCTTGCCGGACGAGCTTTTAACGATGAGCTGCTGGTCGGACATTACGCTTCGATTTCGATATCGACCTCAGGCGCTTCTTCACCGTTGCCGGACAGATATGTTTCAACCGTTTTCATTAAGGTTTCAGGCCCGAATGGTTTTGTGATGTAACCGGTCGTTCCGGCCATGCGGCCACGGACCTTGTCGAAAAAGCCGTCTTTGCCTGAGATCATTACTACGGGAATGTCCTTTGTCACGTCCTTGGAACGGATAGATTTACAGGTTTGATAACCATCCATTCGCGGCATATTTATGTCGAGCAGAATGAGGTCGGGTTTCATACCGGCGAGCATTTCGATCGCCTCAACACCGTCGGCCGAACAGAAGACATTGTGCCCGCTTTTCTCGAGCTTGCCGGCGATCAGTTTACGCACCGTCGGGCTGTCATCTACGACAAGTATCGTTTTTCCCTTACTCATCGTGTTCGCAGTTTCGTCGTGTTTGCGAATATCTTCGAGCCTGATCAAAAGTGCATTTACCTGCGAAGAAAGGACGACGTTGTTCGGGTTTAGTTTCGACGCCTCGTACAAATAGTTGTAGCCGAACTGCAGATTCTGGAGATTGAGATGGCCGATGCCGAGCATGGTCAACTCAGCCTCATCGAAATCACGAATTTTGCGTTCGTTGTCCATCCGTTCGACCGCAGCCTTGAGAACCATTCGATCGGCATGGTGATTTCCGATTATCATCTCGAGGTCCGAAAGGGTTAGGACCGCCAGGCAATATCGGCACGATATCGAGCTCGATTCGTTAGCTGCGTCGCAAAACGAACAATTTGAAACCGACGGTGCGGAGGTGACCGATGTACGGACGTATTGCGCCTCAACCGTTGCAGCAAACGGATTGTTTTCGGGTCTCGGTTCCGGTATCGAGTACTCCGGCATCGGGATCGAGAGCGACGCGACCGTCTTGAACGGATCGTCGTCAGTCTCGGTAGTTGGCGTTTCGGCTGAAGCCTCGATAACTATTTGTTCCGAATGAAAGCCGTTGTTGCTGCCCGTGATTTCCTCAGGTTTGGGAACAGGCGAATCGGCGAATTCTTCATCAAACGATGGTTGCGGAACCGCTGTTTCCGTATCGAATGTCTCGGTCTTGTGACTTTCGCCAGTGGCGGGTTCTGAATTCTCTGCCGAAAACGCAAACTTGTCCGTGGCCTTTTCTTCATCGAAGCTGAATTTGGTCGTTTCGTTGTTTTGGGAAACAAAGGTCTCGGCGGTTGCAACGCTTATCGACGGGTCGTTATCGACCACATTGAAACTCGCATTACCTGTTGGCCCGAAGAAATAAGATTGTGTTTCCGTCTCAACGGAAGAGTGTCCGTTTGAATCAGCTATGTTTTCGAGAAACGGCGTTTCGGCAACGCTTGGAAAATCGTCTGACGGTTTGGCTTCTTCGACGACCTTGCTCTCTGCCGGTTCTTCAGTTTCAGGAGATTCCGCAGGGGCAACCTCAAATTCTACAACCGTTTCCGGCTCATCTGTCTGTTCCGCAAGCGGCACAGGCTGTTCGACAAATTCTTGAACAGGCTGCTGCTCAACAAATTCGTGAATGGGCTGTTCGACGGGCGGCGTATCGTGGGCGAATCCGTTTCCGTTTCTTGCGGCAAACTCACGAAACTCTTCAATCTTCTCCGTTGGCATTTCCAGTTCCTGAGTCGGGTTGCGGTCGATTTCCGGTTCATAGGCGAACAGATTTGAACCCGATATGGAACCTAAAGAATTTTGCAGATTTACCGAAGGTTCCGGTTCGACGCTTGGGCTTGTTCCCATCAGCGACCTTAGCGAATCGAGGCTGAACTTTGCGGCGGCATTGTCCGGATTTATTTCGAGAACTTTCTCAAACGAAGCGATCTTTTCTTCAAACGTATCGGCGAAATGCGACCTCAGCATCCACGCGTCTTCGCAAGCTGGGTCTTCTTCGATAACGGCGTTCAGCAGTTCGGTTGCCTCCGCCTTTTGTCCGAGCGCGGCAGCCAATTTAGCTGACGAAAGATGCGAATCGGTTATCTCGGTTTTGGCTTTATTAAATGCCTGAAGCGCGGCCTCGTTGTTCGGGTCGATCTTCAACACCATTTCGAGATATGTAAGTTTTCCCTCGTTGGTTTCGGCGAGAGAGGCCATCCACAACCACGCCATTTCATTGTTTTGATCGTATTCGAGCGCCCGGTTAAAACACTCGGCGGCAAAGTCTTTTCGATCGCCTTCAACCGCATCGATCCCGCGTTGCACAAAGGTTTTCGCAAGCAGCGAATTGGTCGCCACCTTCCACTCCCTGGCCCGCTCGTTTGTCGGATTGATCTGCAAAACATTGTTGAGGAAAACAAGCAGTTCCTCGGGGTATTCGCTGATCGACGCCAGCCACAGCCACGCGGTTTCGTTTGCCGGGTCAGATTCGGTTACCCTAAACAAGGCGGTGCGGGCCTCGCAGCGGTTTCCGGCCTGGGCCGAGCGGATGCCGTAGTTTAGCATCTCGACATGATCGGTTAATGCGATGGCGTCTTCGCAGAATTTTGGCAGTTTCCCGTTTGGGTGAAGCGACGGTGAGTTCTTTTCTACTTCGAGTTTCATAACGATTTTGCGGTTTGCGCGAAGGAAGGTGTTTGGAGTTCCAGCTTTAGCCGGCGTTCGGTAAAGCGTGCTTTTGAACACACTCCGCCTAAACTCAGCGATTTAAGAGCAATCGTGGTGCCAAGTCGATCATTACGGTAGAAATTCAGCTAAAATATGTGTTTTCAATGAGATCAGATAGTAAAACTAGCGAAAAGCGATGCCTAAAATCTCAACAAATTCGTTCAAAAGTGACAAAAACCGGCGCGCCTTAGCGACAATTTTCTGGCACAATTAGAGGGTCATTTATGCACGATGTGATCATCATTGGCGGCGGCCCGGCGGGGCTTTCCGCAGCGGCCTGGTGCGGCGAACTGGGGTTGAAATACTGCCTGATTGAAAGCTCGACCACGCTCGGCGGACAGCTGGGGCTTATCCATCTGCCGATAAAAAACTATCCGGGCATTCCGTCGATCAGCTCTGCCGCATTCCTTAAGAATCTCGTCGATAAACTGGATGCAAATTCAACGATTCGCCTTGGTGCAAAGATAAAAAAAGTCTCCGTCGATCCGATCTCGATAGAAATAGAAGGCTCCGAAAATCTAGAGGCAAAAGCGCTTATCATCGCGACCGGCGTCAGGCGACGCGAGCTCGGCGTGCCCGGCGAGCATGAGTTTGTCGGAAAGGGGATTCTCGATTCGGGTTCGCGCGACCCGTCGGCTGTCGCGGGCCAGACAGTCGTCATAGTCGGCGGCGGCGACGCGGCGTTTGAGAACGCTGTTATTCTTTCTCCACACGCCGCAAAAGTTTTCGTTGTTCATCGCGGAGCGAACTTTTCGGCAAGGCCGCAGTTTTTGCAGACGGCTCGGTCGAGGAAAAATGTTGAATTTCTAACGGAATCCGTCGTCGAATCATTTATCGGAGACAGTGAATTGAGAACGGTCCAAATACAAAATCTCGGTGACAACATGACGACCGAAATTTCCGCCACAAGAGCCTTGGTCCGCATTGGCGTTGTTCCAAACAGCGAATTATTTGGCAACATTGTTTATACCGACCGCGATGGCTACATCAAAATCGACAGCAATTGCCGAACAAACGTCGAAAACATCTTCGCCATAGGCGACGTTGCCAACCCTGTTTCACCGACCATCGCCACCGCAGCCGGCACGGCCGCCACCGCCGCAAAGGCAATCAGTTTTGAGTCCCGCCTTTAGGCGGCTTCTTTCCCACAAATGCCATCTACGCGTTGCATAAGAACCAATTATGAATATAATAACCCAAGCAAAATCCACAAAATTTTGAATTTTTCTCCAAAAATTAAGTGTCGGCGGGTGCTTTATATCGCCCTCACAACCAATTAGGCGTAGTATTTATGGCAATATCGCACGTTTTTTCGATTGGAACGAAAAATGCGTTGCAAGTCATTTAGCATATTAAAATGCACTTTTTCACCAACCCCAAATTAGGAGGAGCTATGAATTTTAGCAATCTAAGAACGAAGGCCGCTGCCGGACTAACTGCGATGTTTGTCGCATTATTGTTCGCGACCGCCGCCTTCGCCCAATCAGGCACATCCGGTGTAAACGGAACGGTAACCGATCAAACCGGAGCAGTCGTTGCCGGCGCAACAGTTACTTTAACAAATACGGAAAAGGGTTTTTCTCGGAGCGTTGTTACGGGTGATGCCGGGGATTACAGTTTTGCGTCTATATTACCGGACACCTACACAATCGAGGTTCAAGCCGCGGGTTTCAAAAAAGCCGTGCAAACCGATATTCGAGCCTTAATTGATAATCCCATTAAGGTTAATATCGGGCTCGAAGTCGGCGACGTTGGTGAAATTGTCACTGTTACGGCTTCCTCAATTGATTCAATCGTCAACACGCAAGATGCAAGTATAGGAAACAATTTCCAGCCGCAACAAATTCAACAGCTTCCGACTGACCAGAGAAATATTACGAATTTGCTAAGTTTGCAGCCTGGCGTAACTCGGGAAGGTTATGTAAACGGCGGGCGCAGCGACCAAGCGAATATCACCCTTGACGGCATTGATGTTAACGATCAACAGGGTGGTGGAGCGACAAACATGACACCCGGCTTAAGTTCAGTTCTTCGTATTACGGCTGAATCAATCGAGGAGTTTCGCGTTACAACTTCAAATCCTAACGCTGGTCAGGGTCGATCTTCCGGAGCTCAGATTTCTCTTTCTTCTAAAAGCGGGACAAATGATTTCCGCGGCGCTGTATTTTACTTCAAACGCCCTGACTTCGGTTCAGCTAACTCCTTTGTCAATAATCGGGCTGGCGTGGAAAAGGAAGGTATTAATCGTGACATTTTTGGCGGTGCTATTGGCGGCCCAATCGTAAAAGATAAATTTTTCTTTTTTTATTCTTATGAAGGGCAGAGGCAGCGGACAGAAACATCGGTTATCAGAACGGTTCCGCTTGCGAGTTTAGGAAACGGTATTTTTAACTTTTTCGGAACAACGCCGGATGAGGACCCAAATACTACCCCTCCTCACTTGATTTCTCTGGATCTCGCACAGCTTAACAGCATATATTCTGCTGCCGGCATAAATCCGATCTCTCTGGCAGTATTAGCGGGTGCCGCATCTCGTTACTCCGCTAATGATCTGGTAAGTGGAGCTGGCGACAATTTGAATACTGGCGGATTTAGGTTTAACGCTCCTACACCCGAAGACCAAAACACTCATATCGCCCGGTTTGACTACAATATTAATGACGATCATCTGTTATTTGCCCGTTTTAACAAGCAGAATGATGTAACGGGATTTTCATCGAATTTTCCGGATACACTTCCCAGGGAAACATGGGCGCACAATACAGGAATGGCTGTTGGGCATAACTGGGCGATCGGAAGCAATAAGGTCAACAGTTTCCGTTACGGCCTGACACGTCAGGCGTTCACGGCGGGCGGCGATGCCAACGAAAATGCAATTAGCTTTCGTTTTGTCTTTTCGCCACTGCTCTACCAGTATTCTTTGAGCCGGGTAACGCCAGTCCATAATTTCACTGATGATTTTTCGTGGACTATAGGCCGACACAACATCCAATTCGGCGGCAATGTCAGAGTTATTCGCAACAAACGCGAGGATTCCGGTGCCGCATATGATACCGCGGTTACCAATCCGTCGTTTTACGATAGTTCGGGGCGATCTGTATTTGATCCGTTATTGGATGAGGGCTATAACAACATCGCTACCGGTGCAATATTGTCGCAGGCCGCTATTACCGCATTGATTGGCCGATATAGTCAGTATAGCGCGAGCTACAATTACGATATAGACGGCAACATCCTGCCTCTGGGCGAAAAGATTATTCGTAACTTCGCCACCGAAGAATACGATGCATATATTCAGGATTCATGGAAGATAAACCAAAATCTGACCCTGAATTTCGGCCTTCGCTATGCTTTGAGTCGCCCGGTTTATGAGCAGGACGGATTTCAGGTTCGGCCAAACATCCCGCTTGGCGAGTATTTCCAAAGTCGCCTGGACGGTGCGGCACGTGGAATTCCGTACAATGAACTTCTCAATTTCGAACTTGCTGGGCCGAGCTATGACGCCCCGGGATTTTACAGTTTGGATAAGAACAATTTTCAACCTCGAATCTCAGCAGCATGGTCGCCGAATTTTAAATCAGGATTCTTGGGCAAGTTTTTCGGAAAGGATAATGAATCCGTTTTCCGGGGCGGCTTTGCGATTACTAACGACTATTTCGGCCAGCAGTTGGCGGTTACATTCAACGCTTTGAGCACGCTCGGATTTACAACATCCGACAATATTGCGGCGAACACGTTCAATGTTACAGATAATCTGGCTCCCAGATTTACCGGATTCGGCCAAACAGTCAATACGCTTCCGATGATGTCGGCTCCTGATCGATTCAGAACTCCGCCCGACGAAGATCAACGAATTGAATCGTCGCTTGATTCGAGCCTTGTTTCTCCGATCAACTATAATTGGAGCTTCACATACGGAAGAAAGCTTCCGAAAGGTTTGTATATTGAAGCTTCGTATGTCGGACGCAAAGCGCGAAATCTATTTGTCGAACGCGACATTATGGCTCTAAACAATCTGGTTGATACCCAGTCGGGTATGGACTGGTACACGGCTGCGGGGCAAATCCACGATTTATTCTACGCCGGTGCTGACGTTAGTGCTGTTGGGCCAATTCCGTATTTTGAGAATTTGTTTCCCGAACTTGCCGGGTTTTTCGACCCTGCTCATTCAGCAACACAAAGTGTTTATTTAGTGAACGAAAATTTTGCAGGCGGTGACTGGACGTTTCTCCAACTGCTGCTTGATGATTCTGCGGTATTCGGTATTCCGGACGCATGGAGCAATCTGTTTTACCAGCCTCAGTACGCCGCGTTTTCCGCATACAGTACGGTTGGCAAGTCTGACTATCACGGCGGAAGCCTTTCCGTGCGGCAACGCTTTGGCGACGACTTGAGTTTTGATTTCAATTATACGCTTGCCAAGTCGCTCGATGATTCTTCCGGCCTCCAAAACAGCGGCGGTTTTGGCTCGGCGTTTCTTCTCAATCCGATTCGTCAACACGACAGCTATGCTGCATCGGATTTCGACGTGCGTCACACGATAAATGCTAATGCAATCTGGCAGCTGCCTTTCGGAAGAGACCGACGGTTCTTCAGCGATGTCAATTCGGTTGCCGATACATTTCTTGGCGGCTGGCAAATTGCCGGAGTTTTTCGGTGGAATAGCGGATTGCCGTTTAGCACTCCAACAGACCTTAACGGCTGGGCAACAAACTGGAACGTCCGTTCCGGCACGGTCCGAACTCGACCGCTTGAAGCCTCGCCGACACGCAGCGGAAGCGGTGGCGCAAATGCATTTTCAAATTTGCAAGACCTCGCGTCGTCTATTCGAGTTGCTCGACCGGGTGAAACAGGAGAGCGAAATGTATTTCGCGGATCAGGTTTCACGGTTACTGACTTAAATTTGTCGAAATCTTTCAGGATGCCCTGGAGCGAAAATCATAAACTGCAATTCCGATGGGAGGTCTTTAATGTATTTAACCAACAGGCATTGGATGAGGGATCGATTTCAACCTTTAGTTTTTCACAGGGAATTCCTGCGTACGGAACCAATAGTGAGTTAACTCCGGGAACCGGTGAGTATAGTGATATTAAAGGTATTCCGCGACGAATGCAGTTTGGATTAAGGTATTCTTTCTAAATTGATTTCGATTTAGAAAATTTCTTCGGAGGCCGTCTGGAAAACTTGCTTTCCGGACGGCCTCTTTCTAATTTTTTGCATTAACTACAGGGAGTGTAATCTAGCTCGACTGAACCACCAAGCCCGTGGTTACCCAGGGTGTTCTGATAATAATACCGCCCTCGGATTCCGTCATAATAACATTCCGGATTTGAATCGTGGATCCAATTATAATCGATGTCGATTTCTACCATACCTGGGTCGAAAACGGAATTGACAAAATTTTCCCGGAACAGATAGGAAGCTTCATAGTCCCATGCCCATTGATGAGTTTGTCCTTTGGGCAGTCGGGGATGTGTTTCTCGACTTTGAGTAAAGGGATCGTGGGGACCACTCAGGTCAGACGAATCGCTCCAAAGGGGAAGCCCAAACCAGATGTTGCGTAAACGGAACATCAATTCCTGATCAGCCTGAAGAAAGATCCGATTACTGGCCCCGCCACAGGCAGATCCGCCTCCGTTAATAGCATAAAACTTAGAAACATGATTCAAAACCATATCGTATTCATGTCGCGCCTGAACACCAGTACATTTTCCATACCCAACACAACGAGGCCCGTCGACGAGGGAACACACGTTGCTATTGTCGTCAATCCGAATATAGCATCCACCGTCGTTACAATCTGTACTTCCCTGGTTTAAACTGACGCAGGGGTCTCTACCCCTAAAGATATTTAATTGGTAATTGTATCGCGGCACATTCATATATGAACGGCGGCCCAAAAGATCAGTAATCGTGAGGAATACACCCTGTTGCGAAGGCGTCATAGTTCCCCAAATCTGACAAGCACTGGAATAACCACGTTCGTATGCATATTGAGTCAGTATCCTGTCGCGGTTAATTTTTAGGGACGCAAATGCTTCTCCGTAACTAATTTGGCCATTAACCACGGAAGTTGCAAATGGAAAGACCAAACACAAACCGGTGAAGCAAATTACTAGCTTAGTTCGAATCTTAAAACCTACCCGCGAGAGAAAGTTACTAAGTACTTGATTCACGGCCAGCATTTTTTCCTATCTCCTTAATTGTTATTAATTTCTGAAGAATTTCAGAAGCATTCTAGGCTAAAACTAATACATTTGCAACCATATTAGCGGGCGGCGAAGGAGTCGTTGCCGGTGATGTCGGCGAGGTGGCGGGTGTCGTTTAGGGCGAGGACGCGGACGTTGTTTCGGGCGCGGATCTCGAAGCGGTTGATACCGCAATTGGAGGTTACGATCCAGGGCGTGTGCCGCGTGTCGCGGCGGATGGCTCCCATTAAATGAAGTGTCAGAAAGCAGATCGCACCGGTGTGGGAATATATCGCAACGCGCCCTCCCTGATGCTGACGTAAGATGTTCCACAGCTCGGTGGTCGCCCGGCGAAGCAACTGACGATAGCTCTCGCCCTTGGTGATAACGTGATGGACGTTGCGGTTTACAAGCGCGTAATAGTCTTTCGGGTGATGTTCCTTTGATTCGTCAAAGGTCAACCCTTCAAGCACGCCGACGTGACGCTCGCGAAAGGCCTTTGACGTTTTTAACGGAACGCCGGTCGCTTTTGAAAGGAATTCTGCAGTCTGAACCGCCCGGTGAAGATCGCTCGAATAAACAGCCGAAATACCTTCTTTGCTAAGTTGCTCAGCTGTCACCTCAGCCTGCCGCAGCCCAAGCTCAGAAAGCGGCGTCGGCCCATGCCCGCCAAAACGCCCTTCGGCATTTCCGGCAGATTGGCCGTGGCGAACGAGATATAGTCGGGTTGTGGGCATTGGGCAAGTAAAAAGTTAAAAGTAAAAAGTAAAAAGTAAAAAGGAAAACATTAAGATTGGAAAAAAAGTAAAGTCTGGTCGATTTTGCCTTTTTACTTTTGCCTTTTTACTTTTTACTTTATGCAGTCACGGCCTCGGCTTTTAGTTTTTCTGTTTGAAAATGCGTTCGCAGGGCTTCGATGAAATCGTCGAGCTGGCCTTCCATCACAAGGTCTAGTTGGTGGACGGTCATGCCGATGCGATGATCCGTTACACGATTTTCCTTGAAATTATATGTGCGAATTTTCTCGGACCGGTCGCCGCTGCCGACCATTGATTTACGCTCGCTTGCCTGTGCGTCGTGCTGCTTTTGTTCTTCGAGTTCCTGAAGACGAGCACGCAAAACGCGCATTGCCTTTTCGCGGTTCTTTATCTGCGATTTTTCGTCCTGCATCGAGACGACGACATTTGTCGGCAGGTGCGTAATGCGAACCGCAGAGTAGGTCGTATTCACCGACTGACCGCCCGGACCCGACGAACAGAACGTGTCGATGCGGAGGTCGTTTTGATTTATCTGGACATCGACCTCTTCGGCTTCGGGAAGAACGGCAACCGTGATCGCCGATGTATGAATTCGTCCGGCGGTTTCCGTTGCCGGAACACGCTGCACCCGGTGGACGCCGGATTCATAACGCATTTTTGAATAAACCTTATCGCCTTCGATAACGACCGACGCTTCTTTTATGCCGCCGACGCCGGTGTCCGAAATGTCGAGCGTTTCCATTTTCCAGCCCTGACGCTCTGCATAACGGGCATACATGCGAAGCATTTCGGCTGCAAACAACGTGGCTTCATCGCCGCCCGTGCCGGCACGAATTTCGAGAATTACGTTCTTTTCGTCATTCGGGTCTTTTGGAAGCAGAAGGAATTTCAGAGCTTCCTCGGCGTCCGGCAGCTTTGCCTCGATCTCGGCAACTTCGGCCCAGGCCATTTCCTTCATTTCGTCGTCATCGGCCATTTCTGCCAAGTCTTTGGCCCCGGCGTGGTCCTCGCGAAGTTTTTTGACCTCAAGATATTTTTCGACGATCTCGCCAAGCGAACGATGCTGTTTCATCAGCTTGGCATACACCGACATATCGTCCATAAACTCGGGCGACGATATCTGCTCGGTCAGCTCGTTATAGCTTTTTTCGATTTGTGCAAGTTTCTCAAACATGGTTTCAGTTGTCAGTGGTCGGTTGTCAGTGGTCAGAATATGGTGCGGTTTGTGAGCCGAGCTAACTGGCCACCGCCCAGTGCTCACTGACCACTGTTTCCGGTTCGAGTTTTAACGATTCGTCCAGGGCTTTTATCGCGACCTCGAGTTGTTCGCCGTCCGGTTCCTGGGTCGTGATGTTCTGCAGCCACAAACCGGGACGCGTCATTAATTTAAAGATCGCTCCGGATTCTTTTTTTGCTGCATATCGAATGACCTCGTACGAAAGGCCCGCGACCAGCGGCATCAATGCAATGCGAACGACAAGATTCATCCACGTCTGTTCAAACGCAATTACTGAAAACAGAACGATCGCAACGAGCATCACAACCATCAAAAACGAAGTGCCGCAACGCGGGTGCTGGCGTCGCTGAACCGTCGCATTATCAACCGTTAGATCAAGCCCCTTTTCCCAAGTGAACACCGTTTTGTGCTCCGCTCCGTGATACTCAAAAACTCTGCGAATGTCTTTTAAATAAGACATCGAAAAGATCATTACGACAAAAAAGAACATTCTGACAATGCCGTCGATCAGGTTGAATGCGATCCACGAATTTGGCTTTGTCTGCCATGTGTAAGCGTAGAGAGTCTGCCACCATGCTGCATCGGCCGCGAGCGTGGGCGGTTCTGCCCAGCCCAATGCGATAAAACCGGCGTTTGTTATCAGCAGCGGAGCGACAACGAACAAAAGGATGTTGAATCCGAGAGCGAAGATTATCGAGCCGATGGCGCTTGCCGACTGGGTCGCTTTCTTTGCCTTCGATTTTTCCGGCATTATGACCTTCACAGGAGCTTTGGTGAAATTTTCATCCAACGTGCCGTCCGCCAAAACAGACTCGGTTTCAAGAACTTTGCCTTTCGCCAATTCTTCTTGTGCCTTTAAGTCGTCTTCGTATATCTTTGCCGAAAAATTCAGGGCCTTAATGCCCAATGCCATCGACTGGATCAAAGTTGCGCCACCACGAAGCACGGGCCAACTCAGCCATTTATATTTGTCGCTCCATCTCGGGAGCACTTCGGCGGTGGTGACTATCTCGCCGTCAGATTTGCGGCAGGCGATGGCATACGCCGACGGCGTCCGCATCATCACGCCTTCCATAACTGCCTGGCCGCCTACGATAAGATCGCGTTCGACAGCAAATACGGTATGGATAAACCGAAGCATTTTGGCTGAATTCTTACTTTTCATATTTTTTTATCGCGGACAAAGGTCCCCAACATTTTAGATGCCAAAAATCTGCAAAGAAAAACGCCGGGCTTTTTTACCTTTCGCGGGCGTATTCAAAATACACCCATATCGAACGGCGCAAAAAGCGTCGGCGTCAAATTTTTCGCAGCTAATATTTATACTTCGAAAGTTGCAAAGTATTAAACTTCAGCGGTCGCAACCGTTTCTGCGGGTGCTTCGATCGTAACAGTCTCAGTTTGTCCACCACGTGCGTAGCGACGCTTAAAGCGGTCAACGCGTCCGGCGGTATCGACCAATTTCTGTTTACCGGTAAAAAACGGGTGACATTCCGAGCAAATTTCTATGTGCAGCTCTTCGCCAAGCGTTGAGCGCGTTTTGAACGAATTACCGCAGGCGCAGGCCACTGTGATCTCGTCGTATTTAGGATGAATTTCTGGTTTCATTGCTTTATAAGCCCCTTTGATATAGAGACAATCTCTAATTGTACTCGCTTTTTTGGTGGAAGGTCAAGTAAGAGGTGTGCCTCCGAACCGCGCGATTCAGACAAATGTCATTTCCCGGCCTTCAAACGAAGCGTACAGCCGTGCAGAGCGTTTGATCGATCTTTCGCTGATCTTTCCAGCGTCCGGAAGCAGGTGTTTTTCGATCACAACGGCATCTTTTTTGAATGACCGCTTCCACACACCTACCATTCGCCCGTTTACGACAATGATCGGATTGAAGATGCCATGACCGACGACAAGGTGCTTTTCGGCCCCGAGTGGAAGTGACGCGCTGCGGTCCTTGTAGCTGACCATAAATTCATCGAATGCGGGCAAGAGATGAAGCGAGGATGGCCGGCCTTTTGGAATTGTAATCGAACCCGGCATCCAATATGTTTGCTCTTCGATCTCTTTGCCCACCAGATTTGATTTGTTCATTTCCAAACTTTTTTTAGCATCGGCAACCGACAAACCCGACCACCAGACAAAATCTTTTAGCGTCGCCGGAGCATGGCTCGTGAAATATCGGCTCGCGAGTTCCGCGATTGATTCTTCACGCGATAAAACGACGGGTTTCGGCGCTCTTTCCTCAAGTAAAGCGTAAGTTTGCAGCTTGCCTCGTCTTGCGCCGCTGCAGACAATGCCGTCCAACTCCGCGTTGAAAACGAAACAGGTCATTCGCATATCACCGGTTATTAGACCTGCTCTCTCGATATCGAGACGCAGTTCCTGCCGCGTCAAATGATTGCCGCGGTCGAGCGCCTTTGCGATCACGCGATTGCTTTTCTGAAAAGTATTTTGGTCAAGTCCGAGCTGGCGAAACATCCCGGCCGAAGCCGACCTGATCCGCGTCGCGGTGAGCGCGAGCATCCAGCGAATATCTTCAGCCGCAACAAAATGCCAGGTCGGGCGCAGTATGTGCGTTCGAAGAATCGAGCCCTTTTCAACCGCCGTTTCAATCGTTTGCTCGGTCGAGCCGGGCAGACGCAAACCGATCGCCCATTTTGCCATCGAATAATCCTGCGCCTGCATAGCGCCAAACCACGAAACGATTTCTTCGGGTTTGGTAAATTTTGTTGCGGTAATTTGCTGATTAAAAAGGCGAATTCCGGCAATGTTGCTTTTGTTCATCTAAGTAATTGCTCCAATCTTTGCTCTTTAATGCCGTAAAACTCTTTGATCGATTGGATCTGCTCGTCAATATTTTCTTGTGTTATTGCTGTTCGCGTTCCGACGAGCATATTATTTTTTGGCGTGTGCTCGGTCGAGACGAATTCAAAAAGTTTTGTCGAATAGCCGCTTTTTTCGAGCAAAAGAGAGCGCAGGCCGTCGGTGATCGATTCGGCTTCGCGTTCGAGCATCACGCCGTGTTTCAGGATATTTTTGAGTATTTCCGGCGACTTAATTTGCGGGCGAATTTCCTGGTGACAGCACGGCGCGACGACGATCAGATCGGCTTCCGCCGTGATGCCCTGAAAGATCGCGTCGTCGGTTGCCGTGTTGCAGGCGTGAAGCGCGATCAGAATATCAACATCGCCGGGATCGAAATCGGCGATCGTTCCGCTGACGAAATTCAATCCGTCATATCCGCCTGCTTTTGCAATACCGTTGCAAAGCTCGATCATTTCACCTTTCGTATCCACGCCGGTCATGCGAACCTCGAGCTCGCGAACATTAGCAAAATAATCGTACGCGGCAAATGTCAGGTAGCCTTTGCCGGAACCCATATCGACAAGCGAGAGTGATCTCTGATCCTTAAGGTCGGACTTTTCAAATAATCCTGAAAGCACCTCGACAAACTTATTTATCTGTTTCCATTTGTCACGCTGCTCGGCCCGGATACGACCATCGTCTGTCGTGATTCCGAGGGCTTTTAGGTAAAAAGCTGATGGATCGACCTGATATGACTTTTCGCGATCGTGCGATTGAGATGGCTTTACCTTAAAGGTCGGTTTTCCCGAGTTTAGACGCGAGTTTTTCTTTCCAATGTCGAGTTGCAAGTCGCGTTCGGTTGTAAACAAATGGCCGTTGCGAAAGCCGGATAACAGATAATTACGAATGAAATCAATGCCATCTTCATAATCGAAATTTTTAACGATGTCCCGCTGGTCATATCGTGATTGAACAAACAGCCGTGAACCCTTTTTTGTTTCGATAACCCGAACCAAAACCTTTTGCAGATGCGGCTCAGAGCCTTTATAATTGCCTATAGTCATCTTGACAAATGTCGAATCGACGAGGCTTTTGCGCAATTCTGCGATAAACTTTTCGATATTTTCCTGCACAAAACAGAGGTTAGCATAAATGGAACCAGCACAAACAAAGAGCAGCGAATCGGCGATCTCGAACAAGGTCTTTATCGAATCGGTCGCGTATCTGCTGCGCGAAACATTTGAAGGCTCGCCCAAGGGCCAGCCGAGCGCGTATCTAGATAGAGGAACAGGCATTTTCAGTACGCTTGCGAGTATTACTGCCGAAGGTGCTTCCAAGGAATTCACCGGGACGACTATCGCGGCCCAAACCGAGCACGCTAAGTTCTATCTCGACCGGCTTTGCGAATTTATCAATGGCCGTACAGAACAAGTAAACTGGGAAGACAGCTGGCTGATCGAAACCGTCAACGAAACAGAATGGGATGCCTTGCGGGAAAGTGTAAAGCAATCTTATGAAAGCACTCTGCGGTGCATTGCGGCGGTCGAAGATTGGAGCGAGGTGATCCGAGTCGGGATGGCGGTCGGACTGGTCGCTCACACGGCTTATCATCTTGGCGCGATCCGTCAGATCGCAAAGGCTGTTTCAACAGGATAGAAAGGATATTCAGGGTGTAATCCTATTCATCTTGTGCGTCCTGTTCGAATCAATATTCTTTTATGAAAAACTTATTTCACCTGGCGTTTCCAGTTCACGATCTTGATGCAGCCCGTGAGTTTTATGGCGGTGTATTGGAGTGCGAAGAAGGCCGCAGCTCTGAATGTTGGATCGATTTCAATTTGTACGGCCATCAGATCGTGACGCATCTTGCGCCCGAATCGGCGGGAGTAAAAGCTGAGAATCATGTTGATGCAGACCATGTGCCGGTGCCGCATTTTGGGATCATTCTGCCGATGGACGACTGGAGAACTTTGGCTGATAAATTGAAAGAAAAAGGCGTGGAATTTGTTATCGAGCCGAAGATCCGTTTTGCGGGAGAGATCGGCGAACAGGCGACGATGTTCTTTCTAGACCCGAGCGGTAACGCTCTCGAATTTAAGGGTTTTAATGATTTTTCGCTTGTGTTTGCAAAATAGCAATGCGGTTACGATGTAGCTAATAGCCATTAGCTGACAGCTATCAGCCAGAACCAAAACAATACCTCAATAGTCATGAAACTCACCGTATTTTCGATCCTAGTGGTTTTCGCTTTTGGGATCCAAGCTCAGGTCTCGAATCGCACAATTGCGGTGACGATCGACGATCTGCCGGTCGTGTCAACGCGGCGTGATCTGAAGAACAGGCAGGAGATAACGAAAAAACTTCTCGGCCATATCAGACGAGCAAAGGTTCCGGCGATCGGGTTTGTGAATGAGAACAAGCTCTATCGCGATGACAAACGCGTTGAGGCTGAGGTCGATCTGTTGCGGATGTGGCTTGATGCGGGACTTGAGCTTGGGAATCACACCTACTCACACCGAAGCGCCGACGCGATCAGTGTTGAGGATTACACTGCGGATGTTTTGCGCGGCGAGATAATTACGAAAGAATTGCTGAAAGCAAGGAATCGCGAGATCAGATATTTTCGTCACCCATATCTTCAGACCGGTTCCGATATGCAGGTTAAGACGGCGATCTACAAATTTCTCGCCGAGCATAATTATACGGTCGCACCGATCTCGTTCGACAATGCGGACTATATATTCTCGCGTGCGTGCGACAACGCTTTCGACAAAAAGGATAAAAAGCTGATGAAGCAGGTCGGCGACGCCTATGTCCCGTACATGGAGAAAAAGCTCGATTATTGGGAACGCCAATCGATCAAGCTGCTCGGCAGAGAAATGAGCCAGACGCTGCTTATACACGCGAATTTTATCAACTCCGATTACTTTGACGATCTGGCGGAAATGTTCAAACGGCGTGGTTATAAGTTTGTGACGCTCGAAGATGCATTGAAAGATGAGGCCTACCGTCTGCCCGATAATTTTACTCGCCGTGCAGGTATTTCCTGGCTCCACCGCTGGACGCTCGACAAAGGCCGTGAATACGTTCTGCCTGACGAGCCAATGGTGCCCGAGTTCGTTCTAAAAGCCTCCGGTATCGAATCCGAATAAATGAAAAAAGCTGAGATCGTCATCATCGGCGGCGGTGTGGTCGGGGCGTCGGTCGCGCATCATCTCGCCCAACACGGAGCGCGTGATGTGCTGATACTCGAACGCGAATCAGTGCAGGGAAAGGGATCGACCGGTGCGGCAACGGGCGGTGCCCGCGCACAGTTTGAGACCGACATTAATATCAAGATGTCGATGTATTCGCTCGATTTCTTTCGGGATTGGGAGTTCGATTGCGAGTACGATCCAAAAGGTTATTTGTTCTTTGCTACGACCGACGAGCAGTTTGATTATCTGAAACGCAATGTTCTGAGACAGCTCGAATTGGGCGTGAAAGATGTCGAGACGGTCGATGCGGAAGATATTCGCCAAATCATTCCCGGACTAAACTGTGACGATATTACAGGCGGCAGTTTTGGTAAGCATGATGGTTTCGTCAACCCGCTTGCCATCATGCGCGGGTTTACCGAATCGGCGTTGAGAGACGGAGCAAAGATAGAATTTGATACCAGCGTTCGTGCGATAAACGTCGTTGCCGGTAAGGTTGCGTCGGTCACAACGAACAATGGAATAATTGAATGTGAAACGGCAGTGTTGTGTGCCGGTGCGTGGGCGAAGAACCTCGCTGCGACTGCGGGCGTACATCTGCCCGTTGAGGGCCAGCGACGTCAGATCGTCTGGGCACACACGGCCGGACCGCTTCCCGAAAATCTGCCGATGGTGATCGATATCGGCAGCGGGTTTCATTTCCGGCCCGCGATAGATTTTAGTAGTACGGTGGAAAGAACCACCCCGTCCGCGAAACGCCTCGCTCCTCGCGTAAGGAGGGGAGCTACAGGACGCGATGTTCTATTCGCATATCCTGATCCAGATGAGCCGCCATCACTCAATACTAAGTTCGACGACACATTCATCGACAAGGTGTATGAAAAGGCAAAGCACCGTGCTCCGTTTCTTTATCAGAGTAAGGTCGTCCGGGAAAAATGCCGGGCCGGGTTGTATGAGAACACGCCCGACCATCATGCGATACTTGGCGGTTGCGATGTCGATGGTTTGTATTTCGCAAACGGATTTTCCGGCCACGGCGTGATGCATTCGCCGGCGACCGGTCGTGGGTTAGCGGAGATCATTCTTGACGGACACGCGAGTTTTCTTGATGTCTCGTGCCTTTCGATCGATCGATTTAAAAACAACGAGTTGTTGCACGAAACGGCATTTATCTAAATTTATTCACCACAGAGGGCACAGAGACCACTGAGATTAGAAAAGGATGCTTTATCTCCGTGTTCTCTGTGCCCTCTGTGGGAAATTTGACTTATGGTCACCGCTCTTATT
>CAZSEL010000014.1:0-89646 GCA_964605905.1 uncultured Chloracidobacterium sp.
TTATCGATTGCGGATTGTGGATTGCGGATTGCGTATCTGTGTTGTTTGGAGAATCGAGGTCAACCGATCAACTCTGAACTGAAGCGAGAATCTATTCACTTGAATTCCGCAATCCGCAATCCGCAATCCGCAATTAGGGTCTTTGACTTGGCCGAACTCTGGAAAACCCACACTGGCCTCGGCTTCGTCTTTGCGATGTGGATGACGCGGCGAGATTCTTGTCTGATAGATTTTGCCGCGGCTCGCGACGAGGGGCTTTCGCATCTGGATGAGATCGTTATGAACTATGCCCCGGAGATCGGGCTTGAACGCGACGAGATGATGAAATATCTTTCAGAAAATATTTCCTACTCGGTCGATGATTCGATGCAAAAAGGAATGGAGCTTTATTTCAAGCTGGCTGGCAAATGCGGGCTGATCAATTCGGTCCGACCGACGGAATTTATTTAACCGCTAAAACAATCCTGAATAAAACACGAGCAGCCAACCGGCAACGATGCCAAATACGATCAAGCCGAGATCGGCTGTTTCAAGTTGTTTCTGTTCGCGGTCTTCCATCACAAAAAGCGTTCCTAAAAAGTCGTCGTTCTGCATTAATACGCGTATTCTAGATCGAGAGCGTATCAAGCCAGTGGAAAAACAATATTCGCTGGAGCAAGACAGAGTTTGCGGGTTATTAAAAAAGCGGCCGTTTTAGTTCCTCAAACAAGCGTGCACCATCGACCTTGCCGTCGTTGTCTTTCAGGTGTTCGACGATGATCAGCGCCGTGTGAATGCGTTTATCGATATTTTTTACCGTGATCACGCTATGGATCAGGCTTCGCTGTTTGCCGGCTGTCAGAGCGTGAAACAGCCTGTCGCCTTCCGGGTCCTGTTTCAGCACTTCCGCAAATTCCTCCGGCATCGGTAAACCGTATTTGCTCCCGTCCTTGACCAACTCGACATTGACGATGTCACCCGCGACAACACCGATCGCGTCACGCTTTTGCTTGTTGACGATAATGTAAAACATCTCGCCCCACGGCATCAGCGCGCATTGAAACGGCTCGCCGCCGTTGATAGAACAGACCACGCGTTTGAATTTGTCTTCAAATCCGAATTTCCGCTCGATCTTTTTCTCAACAAGCAGAAAATGCCAGCCTGAACCGGTAGACGATTCGATAAGCTCCGTTTTAAATTTTACCGTCTTCGCCATCGAGAACTATTTCACCACAGAGTTCACAGAGAACACAGAGTAAACAATAGGATTTTTTGGCCGATCTCAGTGCTCTCTGTGTCCTCTGTGGTTAATTTCTTATACAGTTTTGATAGAATGAAGGTGACGTGAATATCCAGCCAATTCTCGACAAAGCCCTTGCGGGCGAAAGACTGACGCCTGAAGACGCGACCGCGCTTCTCGAATCGCGTGATTTCGTCCGAATCGGGCTGGCCGCTGACGAGATTCGCCAGCACAAGAATCCCGGCGATGTCGTTACTTACATCATTGACCGCAATATAAATTATACGAACGTCTGCAACGTCGTCTGCACATTTTGCGCGTTTTACCGTCGGCCCGGAAAGCCCGACACTTATGTTCATTCGACCGAAGAAATTGAAAAACGGATCGACGAAACCATAGAACTCGGCGGCACTGGTGTTTTGATGCAGGGCGGATTGCACCCGGATTTTAACATCGAATGGTACGAAGAGCTTTTATCGACGCTGCACAAAAAATATCCGCAGTTCCAACTGCATTGCTTTTCGCCGCCTGAGATACACAACATATCGCTTATCTCAAAGCTCGATTACGTCACGATAATGCAGCGGTTGAAAGATGCCGGTTTAAACTCAATGCCCGGCGGCGGCGGCGAGATTTTGGACGACGAGGTCCGCGCGCGAGTTTCGACCAAATGCAACACGCAGGAATGGCTCGATGTTATGCGGGCAGTTCACAAGGTTGGTTTGATCTCAACCGCGACGATGATGTTCGGTATCGGTGACAAGATAGAACATCGCGTGCGGCACCTTCAACGCATCCGCGACGTGCAGGACGAGTCCTTAGCACTTAAAGCATCAACGGGCAGCGGCGGCGAGTTTACCGCGTTCATCCCGTGGACGTTCCAACGCGAAAACACCGCCCTCGGCCGCAAGATAACCGAGGAACCGACCGGCATCGACTATCTGCAAATGCTCGCCGTCTCGCGTCTGTTTCTCGATAACATCCGGCACATCCAGGCCTCATGGCTGACCCAGGGCCTGAAACTCGGCCAGACAAGTTTGCGTTTCGGAGCCGACGACATGGGCTCGATAATGATCGAAGAAAACGTAGTCTCCGCCGCCGGTGCCGACAACGAAGCCAATGAGAGAGATTTGCGCTATCAGATCCGCGAAGCCGGCTTCCGCCCCCAACAACGCGACATCCTCTACAACTACATCAACCGCGACAACATCGACGATCAAAAGAAATCAATGCCCCTAAAAAAACTTAGCGTCGCTTTTGCGGATTGAAGTTGTGGCTAGTCGATTCGTCCTTGCCAAATGATCGGATTTTGACTGGTGTGAAAAACAGAATAAATCAAGATCTTATCTTGTTGAAGCGCAAAGAAAATTGAGTATGGAAAACGCTTTGTTTGAGCTCGCCGTACAATCGAGCCAAATGTTATCGGGAAAGCTAACGGATTTTCTTGGATCGCGGAAATAGCGGCCTCAAGTGATTCTCGAAACGACGTGCCTAGCCCGGTTTCCCGTTCCTCGTACCAATCAATTGCGTCCGAAGCCTCAACTTCGGCCGCGTCGAGAAATTCAATAGGCAGCATCATGCTCGGTGACGAAGCCTTTCCCTAACATCTTCCCACGCAACAACATCATCTGGATGCTGCCGATTGTATTCGATTCGACGCTCAAGCTCAGCCTCTTGTTCCGTTGTCAGATATATCGCAACGTCAGAGACATCAATGCTCACATAAATATCGTCGGCCAATTTTCGACGTTCCTGAATCGGCAGTTTCAGCGCTTGTTCAAGTATGGTCATAACGAGCTTAGAATATATCGAATGCGGGATGGATGCAATACTTTTGCCGCCTATTGAACCTTCAAAACCCAACCCTTCGGATCGATGACCGGTGCTGTCCCTGTGAATTCGACGCGGCTTTTGCCGTCTTTTAGTTCGATGCGTTGTTCTTTGCCGTTTATTTCGACATCGATCGGCATGGGGAATGGCATGCCGTTGGGCGTTTCCCATTGTAAGGTCATGATTTGCGGGTGCGAACCGGCTGACGCCGTGTCTATTGTGATCGCAGTTACCAGCTTTGGCAGCTTCGGCTGTCTCAAATACAGCTCGAAGAACCAATCGAGTTCCATTTTCGATTCCTGTTCGGCGATGGTGAGGAAATCGTCGGTGTTGACGAGCCGTGTTTGGCGGCCGTCGGTGTAGGTTTCCATTTCCTTGGTTGGGTATGCCATGCGGCGTAGCGCTCGGAAGAATGCGTCGTCGCCGATCAGGTAACGTAAACTGTTCAGCACGACGGCGCCTTTGCCGTAGATGTCGCCGTCGCTTTTTATAAAGTCAGGTTCCTGTAGATAGACCTGATAGGCGATCTTCGGTTCACGCGGTGCGACCGGCTGCATGTTTCGGGTGCCTTTTGCACGGGCTTTCATCGAGGCAAAGTACGCATCCTTTTTGCCGAGGTGTTCGAGATAGAGCGAGTCCATAAAGCTCTGAAAGCCCTCGTGAATCCAGAAATCACGCCAGTCGCTTGCTGTTACAAGATTAGCCCACCATTCGTGGCCAAATTCGTGCAGCATCAGCCAATCGAATCCATCGTCGTTGTATTTAAATTTGTTCCCGTAAGCGATATGCGTCGAGTGCTCCATCCCAAGATGCGGCGTTTCGACGATTCCCAATTTTTGCGATCGAAACGGAAACGGGCCGTTATATTTTTCAAAAAAAGCATTGTATTTCTTAGTTTCCTCGATCAGCTTTGCGGCGTTTGCTTTCGATTCCGGGAGAACGTAAAACTCGATCGGAATGGTCTCGCCGGTGATGCTCTTTACGCTGTCCTTCACCGTTTCATACGGCGCGGCATCGAACAGGATTGAATAGTTCGGTATCGGGTTTGTCATCAACCATTCAAACGTCCGCGTTCCGTTAATGTTGGTCGTCGATCCTACGAGCTTTCCCGGGCCGACCGCGACCAAAGGTTCGGGGACAGTTACCCGCATATTGACTGTGTCGGCTTTATCGGATGGATGGTCTTTCACCGGAAAAAGAATATCGGCCCCGTCGTTTTGCATCGCGATCGAAACCCAGTCGGCGCCTGTCGGCGTTTTTGTCCAGATAAACCCGCCGACCCACGGCGGACGCGGCGCTTCGCGCGGCGTTCCGGAATAGAAAACTGTAATCACGACTTTTTCACCAGCCTGACGAGTCGTTGGCAAACTGATCCATATCTTGCCTTGGCGGCGCTCGAATCTGAGTTCGCACGCTTTTGTCCCGCATGGTTCCGACGCGCGGCTGACGGTGTATGGCGTGTCGAGATCGAGCACGATCACATTGGTCGGATGAACGATCACGGCAGTCATCGTCGAATCACCCGATATCGATTTCTTTGCAAAATCGACGTTGATGTTCAGATCGTAGCGTTTGACATCAAACACAGCCTGCTCCGCCATCAACGGCCCGCCCGTCTCGGTCGGACGAACGCCGAGCTCGCGTTGCGCGAACACAACAATGCCCAACAAAAAAAGGATTAACGTAATTTGCGATGTGAATTTTACCTTGTTCATAAATGTGGACTGAGCCACCTGCCCATGCAGACGGTACTGACCTACACTTTACACCCGAATCGGTTTGGCGGAAAATCGAAGAACGATGAGGATAATTTATATTTTAGCGTCTTTAGCGTGTTTTGCGGTTCACTCTTTTTCCCAACAGCCGATGGAAACTCCCGCTGTTAAAGAACCGGCGAAGACAAACACGCGTCCGCTTGATAAGGCGCCGAAAGCCGAGCCGTTTGACGGCGCTGATGTGAAAACGCTTGCGACGAAGTGTGTAACGCTCGACACCGAAGCCGGTATTATTGAGATCGAGCTTTATCCTGAACATGCTCCTGAATCAGTACGCAGCTTTTTGAATATTGTTTCTCTTGGCTATCTCGACACAACGGCCTTTACCCGTATCGTTCCCAATTTCGTCATTCAAGGCGGCGATCTTTATTCACGTGAGGGTCAGGTAAGTTACGAGACCGGCATGCGAGCGCGAAAGGTGTTGCCGGACGAACCGAACAAGATACTCCACGAACGCGGCATCCTCTCAATGGCCCGCGGCGAGGAAGCAAACACGGCAATGACCAGCTTTTTTATTCTGGTCGGAAACGGCTCACACCTTGACGGTAAGTTCGCCGCCTTTGGCCGCGTAACGAAAGGAATGGAAGTCGCCGACGCGATAAATAAAGCCCCTGTTACCGAAGAGAAACCCGAAAAGCCAGTGAGAATAAAAAAGGCAAGCGTAGTTGCGTGCTCAAAGTCGGTACCGCCTGCGTAAGCGGGTGGCAGGGCGCTGCTGTTCGGACTTTACTTTGTTTTTAAGCATCTTAACCTACAATTTCTCCAAGTGAATTAGGCGTTGTCGAACACGAAGTTCAGGCCACCTGCTAACGCAGGCGGTACTGACTTAGTCCGCAAAATCCAAATCAAGCGTCATCCGGTATTCATTCGCCATCGAAGGATGGTCGTGAGCCATTGCAACATCGATGCCATTTCGATAAGTCTCAATGGCCTTTTCGCGGTCGCCGGTTTTCTCATAGGCAACGGCGAGAGTACCGTAGGCATTGCCTTCATCATCCGATTTCGCGAGATAATTTTCCAGAACTCGTATTACATCCGTGTGCAGCCCGAGCTTTTCATATTCCTTGGCAAGCCCGAACATTACCATAGTATTCTCAGGGTCAGCGACGAGCATTTGTTCGAAGACTTCGATACGGTTTTGCATAATTTAAGAGTCTAAACGCAAAGCCGGGAGCCGCCAAGACGCACGGTTTTTCTAACAGGATGTACAGGATATTTAGGATTGGATTCGGACAAAATAAGTTGTCGTTTGATATATCCCGACCACCCTGTGCATCCTGTTTGAAATACTGTGGAGATTCTACAGTTCTCGTCAAAAAAGTTTCTGTTGGACGGCAATAGGTATTTCTTCGGTTTCAATTTTCGCTTCCTTTTGATTAAACCCGTGCCGTTTTGCGTGGAAATCAAATAGCTTTCGAGTCACTTCCCATTGCTCGGTTTGGCCTCGGCTGCGTTCTTTGTACGTATTGTGACGTAAGCTGCCGTTGCGTTCGCGTTTGATGGTGTTGATGATCTTTGTGACGCGAGTCGGCGGCAGACGTTCGTGCATTTTTTCTACAAAATACGCCTCGATCGAATCGGTGTCGAGATGCAGCATCGACATAAACGCGCGTGTTGCTCCGGCCTGCTTAGCACGTTCGAGCAGGCCGGGAATGTCCGACTCGTTATAGCCGGGAATAATGGGCGCAATGCCGATGCCGACGGGAATTCCGGCATTGGCGATGGTTTCCATTGCCCGAAAACGCGCCTCAGGGACAGGCGTGTAAGGTTCAAATGGATTCGATTTTTCTTTTGTCAGAAACGGCAGCGAGAAAAAGACGCTGACCTTTAGTTTTTTGAGAACGTCGATGTCGCGCGTTACGAGAGGCGACTTTGTTATCACACCAACCGGTACGCCAAAATCGGCACAGACCTCAAGACATTGACGCGTTAATTTGTATTCAGCCTCAAGCGGCAGATAAGGATCGGTCGCGAATGAGAAATCGATGTGCGGCATTTTTGTCCGCGTCTTTTTCAACTCTTGTCGCAGCAGCATCGGCGTATTCGGTTTGACGACGATCTTTGTCTCAAAGTCTGTTCCCGCACCATAGCCGAGATATTCGTGATACTGACGTGCGAAACAATACGTACAACCGTGAACGCACCCGCGATAACAATTCACCGTATATCGCCAACCGCCTTCCCATTCGGACGCAAACGCCTTTGTGATCACTTTCTTGGTCGCGGTTTCCTCAAAGATCTCAAGCTTTGTCGGCGGCGGCTCACCGACATATTCGGCTGAGAATCTGTTGTAAGGATTAGGAGGATTTATGATATGTCGCACAAATGCAACGATATACCGTTTACGACAGAAACGCAAGATTTTGCCCGCGAAAAACGCTAATCCACACGAATAAAAAAGAAACGATTTCTTTATATGGTTTTCGGTTTTATTCGCGAATATTCGCGGGCAGAATTCTTTTTCGCGGGCTAAATCTCTTTCTGCATAAGCAAATCGGTCTGCGGGTCGGAGCCGAGTTGGAAAGTGTGTTTGCCGACGATTCGGAAGCCGTTCTTTTCATAAAACCTTTGTGCACGCGGGTTGTGTTCCCAAACGCCAAGCCACATTACGTCGCGGTTTTCTTCGTGAGCACGTTCGAAGCACGCATTCATCAGCGTTTGCCCGACGCCCTGGCCGAGGAATTTCTGGTGAGAATAAAGCCGCGAAAGCTCTATCGGGCTTGTCGCCGTTATGCCTGGTTCGATAATGTCGATAATGATTTTGGAGTAGCCGGCGGTTTCGCTTTCGATTTCAGCTATAAGGAAAATGTTCCTGTCGTCCGCAAGTTCGATGGCGGTCTGTTCGACATTAAATGCTTGTCGCATGTAGTGATTCAGATCGTCCGGCGCATTTTTCGGGTGATGTGCGAATGCATCCCAGAATGTCGTGTACGCTAGATCGGTTAGGAGTTTTGCGTCTTCGGCGGTGGCTTGGCGGATACTGATTAGCATTCTGACTTCGGTTTACAGCAGTTTAATTCCATAATCGGCAAACGCTTTGTCGTTTGTGATTACCGGCAAAAACTCAACCTTGGATTGAGCAATTATCATCCGGTCGAATGGGTCGCGGTGGTGCAGAGGAAGGGTCGCAACCTGAAGAACATGTCCCGGCTGGATGCCAAGAATTTCTATTGATTGCGTAGAGAGTTGTTTAGAATCTCGGTAATAGACCGTGAGATCGTTAGCTTTCCAGTGCTGGTTTTGACCGCAATTTCCCAAAGCGACACCATGCTTACAAAAATTTCGTTCTCTGCCTTGACGATCAATTCGCGATGCGGCCTCGCAAGATTTTGATTGCCTTCAAGGTACCAAATGAGGGCGTGAGTATCCAGAAGAACACGCATTACATATAATCCTCAAAATCCTCGAGCGGTGCATCGAAATCGTCCGCGATATGAACCACCAAACCCTTCATGCTGCCAAAGCGACGTTTCGGTTTCCCGGCTTTTCCCGGCTTTTCCACCTCGATTAGTTCCAGACTTTCAAGATCGTCGAGCAGCCGTCTAACCTTTGGCTCAAGTATCTTTACATTGACCGTTTCCATAAGGGCGATTTTAGCATAATATCGGGAGCATTTTTTACAACGGATCCGATTGCAGCGGCTCAGACACGAAAAAGGAAATTCTCCATTACGAACACTTTTCTAAGGCGAAACCTGACTGGGCTTTCAACTATTGCTGCTGCTTTAAGACTTTCGTAGCCGGAGAGAAAATATGGTTGGCGGCACGACGGAATGGACTCAAGCCATTTTGGAATTGTAATATTCATTTCGTCACACAGCGTTTCGATCACTCCGGCAAGCACTGCATCACGCTGTTCGTCGCCGGTCTCAAACGGTTCTTCTATAGCTCTTGGGTCGCGGTGAAATCGAAAATCGTCCACAAAATCCATAAGAGCGATCTTCCACCATTGCGGATCGTTGATAAAACCTTTCTTTGTTTCCACTGCTGTGATCATTTATCAAAATACTCATTCAACAAGGACATCGTTTCGGATTTGATCGCCTTCTTCGGATAGTAGTTTTCTACAATGCCCACAACTTCGTCGGAACTCTTTATCTCTAAATGTTTGAGCAAGAACTCCAGATCTATCGTATCGAAGGTATCAGGTCTCAATGCCAGGACTTTCATGGCCAGCAAGTAATCGCCATCCGGAACAAAAACCTTTAGGTGTGAAAAATCGAACAGCACCTGGCGTTCGTGATCGACCACAAACATCTCGACCGCGAGATTAATCCAGTCAATATTAAGATTGTGCCGCTCCGCTACTCGTCGGGCCGCGTTTCGCACGGCACGAACGGGCTCAAATATTGCATCGACATCCTTCGTCGCGGGCCTCGATTTGAAAGCCAGACACATAACGGCACCGCCATAGAGAGAGATTTCGCCCTTGATATCAACCAGGCGAAGTTCGTCATTAAGCTCGGTCAAATATTGTGTTATCTGTTCTGCGGTCATAGTTCTCGTCGCAAACCCCGGTCGCTATGGCTCCCGGTTCTGACTATTTCATGATCAGCTTGGCGATAGTCTGTAGCTGCATGTTCGATGTGCCTTCGTAGATGGAGCCGATCTTTGAGTCGCGCCAGAATTTTTCTACCGGATAATCTTTTACATAGCCGTAACCGCCGAAGAGTTCGATGGCTTTTGACGAGACCGCTTCGGCGCAGCGTGACGAGTAGAGTTTTGCCATCGCGGCTTCTTTTAGGAATGGTTTGCCGGCGTCTTTCAAGCGGGCCGCGTTATAAACGAGAAGACGAGTCGCTTCGATCTCGACGGCCATTTCGGCGAGTTGGAATTGTACGGCCTGAAAGCTGTTGATCGCCTGGCCGAATTGCTCGCGCTCCTGGGTATATTTCAGAGCGGCTTCATACGCTCCCTGGGCGATGCCGAGCATCTGTGCGCCGATTCCAATACGGCCTTCGTTCAGCGTTTCGATGGAAACCTTATAGCCTTTGCCGACTTCGCCTAAAACATTCTCTTTAGGCACTTTGCAGCCGTCAAAAATGAGCTCGGTTGTTGATGAAGCACGAATCCCAAGTTTGTCCTCTTTCTTACCGACGCTAAAACCTTCGAAGCCTTTTTCGACGATGAAAGCTGTGATGCCCTTATAACCGGCGTCAGCGTCGATGGTCGCAAATACGATAAAGATCTCCGCTTCGTTGCCGTTTGTGATCCAAAGTTTTTGACCGTTTAACTCCCAGTGATCGCCTTTATCGACCGCCTTTGTTTTCAATGCAAAGGCATCAGAACCAGACGAAGCTTCGCTTAGAGCGTACGCACCGACCCGCGCGCTCGCGAGTTGGGGCATATATTTTTTCTTGACTTCGTCGTTGCCCCATTTCATAAACGCGTTCGTCACGAGCGTGTTGTGAACGTCAACAAAAACCGAAATGCTCGCATCTACGCGTGCTAGTTCTTCAATTGCGAGAACCGCGTTAAATATCGTCGAACCGGCTCCGCCATATTCCTCGGGTGATTCGATCGCCATCAGGCCGAGTTCGAAACACTGTTTGATCAGATCACCGTCAAGTTTTGAGGCGTGTTCCATCGCCTCGACACGCGGGCGGACTTCGCCCTCGGCGAATTCGCGGACCGAGGCGCGAAACAATTCTTCCTCTTCTGATAAAGTGGTCAATCCGGTGTTTGATAAAGCGGTTACAGTTGCCGTGCTCATATGTTTTTCCTATAAGGTTTTGTTATTAGCGTATTGATAAAATACCATTTTAATAGCCAAGTCGGCATAAGGCAACGACCAAGTGATACCCGAAACCCAAGCCGCAGAATCCGGCATAGAACAGCCGCGAATATCCGCCAAACATGCCCTACGTCTCAAACTATTAGGCATTGCGTTGACTTGTTGCGGCGTCGCGTTGTTCGCGTATTTCGTCTATTCGGTCGGATTAAACGAGCTTGTCGCAAATATTGAAAGGTTCGGTGTGATCGGTTTTGCGGTCATTCTCGGCATCTACGCATTGCGGATTTGCTTACGCGGGCTCGCCTGGAAGCTGTCGGTTTACGAGCCGTATTCGCTTCGGATGAAAGATACGATACCGGCCGTAATAATCGGTGAAGCGATGAGCAGCATGGTGCCTCTTGGTATTTTGATAAGCGGCACGGCAAAGGCCGTTGCGGTCAGAAAAAAAGTGCCGCTCGTCGTCGGGCTCTCATCGATAGCTACCGAAAATCTTTTTTACAGTTTTACGACCAGCATCTTTCTGGTGCTTGGTGCTTTTACGCTTGTCAGGGGCTTTGCTCTCGAACCGGGTTGGGCGATCACTATTGACGTGTTAATCGTTTTGATAATTGCGATCGTAGTTTTTCTACTGCTGCTTGTAATTCGCCAGTGGCATTTTGCAAGCGAAACCTGCGAATGGCTTTATCGGAAAGGCGTGTTAACTGGCGTTTTGGAACACGGCCGCCTTCAGGTTCGTTTGTTTGAAAATCTGATTTACGGCTTTTACCGCCGCCATCCGAAACGTTTTATCCCGATCTGTCTGACCGAAGCCGCGTTTCACGTTCTCGGCATCTTCGAAGTTTGGTTTATCCTTACACGCATTGCTGAACCCGCCAGCCACTTACTCAGCGCATTCCTGCTCGAATCGGTCAGCCGATTGATCACCATCGTTTTTAAATTGATCCCATTCTTGATCGGCGTTGACGAGGCCGGTGCTCAGTTCGTCGCCGAAACCCTCGGCATCGGCTCAGCTATCGGCATTACGCTTGCGATCATTCGTAAAGGCCGAATTCTGTTTTGGACAGCCATCGGCCTGCTGCTGATAGCGAAACGAGGGCTATCATTGCGAAAAATTCGAGAGGTATCTTAGAACGGCCAGAAGATCGGTACGAGGAATATCGCGACGGCGAAAACGATTATTGTCAGGATCGAGCCGATCTTGACGAAGTCCATAAATTGATAGCGGCCGGGCGTGTAAACGAGAACGCAGGCGGGTTCAAGCGGAGTGATGAACGAGAAAGACGCGGCGTATGTAACGGCGACGATGAATGTTCGCGGGTTTAGGCCGAGCGCAACTGCCGTCTTGATCGCAACGGGCAGCACGACCAGCGCAGCGGCTTGATTGGACATCGGTTGGGTCAGCATTACGGTTAGGACAAAGAAACCGGCCAGCACTGCGGTCGAGCCATAAGCTTTAAAGTAATTTTCGATGTAACCCGCAAGATAAGCGTCGGCTCCGGTCGTTTCCATTGCTACGCCAAAGCTCATCATACATGCGATCAACACCAGCAGACGGAAATCGATCAGCGTGTACATTTCGGCGTAGCGAACGGTTTTTGTCGCCAGCAGAAGCAGCACGCCGGCGATTACACAGATAGCGAGCGGAATGTCGAAACCGATAGTGATCTTGGCGAGCGAAAGAGCAAGGAAAAGGAGAAAGGCCGAGATCGCCCATTTGCGTTTATCGATGCGAAAGGTCGTTTTTGAGACATCCTCGAGCAAAATGACCTGCCGCTCGATGACCAGCGGCTCAACATCGTCGCGTTTTCCCTGAACGAGCAGCACGTCGCCGAATTTGAGCATAACGTCGCTCAGCTTGTTGATGAATGTCTCGCCGTGACGGTTTATCGCGAGAACGGTCAGGTCATAATTTTGCCGGAACCTGAGCGATTTCAAGGTCTGGCCAACCAGCTCGGAATCTCGCATTGCGATTACTTCAAATAGCTCGACGCTGCCGCCTTCGAGCAGCACGTCGTTGAGCATAAAGTCAGGCTTGATCTCGAGACCGTTTTCCTCTTTCACTCTGAGAATGTCGGTGATCGTTCCCTCGACGATCAGCGAATCGCGTCGCTGAATACGCTCGCTCGAACCGGGAGCGACTATACGCTCGTCGCCGCGTACAATGCCGAGCACGGTCAGCTCAAGCGCTGTGCTGATGTTTGCCTCGCCGAGCGTTTTGCCGACGAATGGCGATTCGGGCAGGACGAGCAGTTCCGAAACGTACTCGCGCATTTGATATTGCTCGGTCAGCGAATCTTCACCGCCGCGTGTCGGCAGCATTTTGCGGCCAAATAACAGCATATAGAGCATTCCGACCGTAAACACCAAACCGCCGACAGCCGTCAGCTCAAACATCGAAAACGGCTCGTAACCGTACCGCGTGATCGTGCCGCTTACGGCGAGATTGGTCGAGGTTCCGATCAGCGTACAGCTGCCGCCGAGGATTGCTCCAAATGCGAGCGGCATCAGCAGTTTCGATGGTGCGATCTTTGCTTTTGCGGCGAGCCCGATAACGACCGGAAGGAACATCGCCGTCGTCGTCGTGTTTTTAAGGACTGACGCCGACATTGCCGCGACCGTCATTATCAGCGCCGTCAGCATAAACTCATTGTTACCGGCGATCCGGTGAAGTCGCCGCCCGATCAGATCCACCAGGCCGGTTTTTATAAGTCCGCCGACAAGGATAAACAGCCCGCCAATAGTAATGATAATATCGTTCCCGAAACCTGCAACGCCTTCCTGGATCGTCAGCACTTGCGTCATCACGAGCGCGACCACGAGCAGTATCCCGACGACATCGACGGGAACCTTTTCGCTGGCAAATAGGATGATCGCTACTGCAAGCAGCACCAACGTGATCGCGATTGGGGACATTGTTGGCAAGGATACCGCAAACTTGAGCATTTGTGGAAGAGTTCGGCGATTCGGCCTAGCCCGGACAAAGCAAAAAAAAGGACGGTCCCACGAGGGAACCGTCCGAAGTAGCCGGTAAAATACTAACTTTACTGGGGACCGGCTAGGAGGGGAATGTCACCATTTGTACCAAACGGAAATCCGAAAAAGGTTGACTGGTTGTCGCTGCTTCTGAGGACAAAGTATGTTCCGGTGCTCGGACGCCAAACAGCTATATCGGTTATGCCATCCTTGTCGTAATCGCCCGCGATGGGTTTATCGCCATTCGTACCAAAGGCCATAGTGATAAACGTCCCATTCGAGCTGCGGCGAATATACCAGCCGCCTTCTGACGGACGAAATACTGCGAGATCGGCAAGCTTGTCGCCGTCAAAATCGCCCTCGACCGGGATATCGCCATTCAGTCCGAACTGGGCAATGTCAGTCACGCCGCTTCCGCTTCTGGTTATGAACCAGGTTCCATTGCTCGGGCGGAAAATCGCAGGGTCGCTAATGCCGTCGCCGTCGAAATCTCCGCGGTGATAGTCCGTTGCTCGCGGCTCGCCGTAGATGAAATCATCCATCGCAACCACGTCAACACCGCCAACACCGTCCGTATTGGTAGAACTCAACGCGGCATTGCCGGATTCGATAGTTACCCTTGAAATTCTTTCGCCGGCGTTGAACGAGATGCCGACGAATGAAAGGCCGTTGTCTTGGACACCGGCCGACGCTGCCGACAATTGTCGGCCATCAGGACCATAGACGCGGATCAGCGACCTACTCCCTCCGCCGGCGGAATCAACGTCCGCAAAGACAACTCCAAAGCCCGATACAGTTGCCGGAGTTTTTGTTCCGGGCACGACAAAGTTCACCTCCATGATGTTTGTATTTCGGACCGTAAAAAGCCGCTGGGCACTGAATGTTTGAAAGGCCGCTGCGTAGCTGGCGTTGAGATTGCTAAATCGCACCGGCACTCCGGAAGCTGTCGTCGAACTTACCGCAAAATGATTGAGTGCCGCACCCGTCGCATCCTCGACCGCATTGAATATAACGCCGCGGGGACTATTAACATTAAAAAAGTCGAGCGGAAAATTGTTCGGCTCCGCCACGCTGTCCGGCACACCATCCCAGTTGATCTCACGCCGTCCGGTTTTGAACAGACCACCGACGCCATTGTTCGCGCCGCCCAAATCGGAGCGAAATTGATCGACGATTGCCTGCAACGCCGCCTGATTTGCTCCTGTTCCTTGCCGCACGACAGGTGCCGCCGATGCGATGCCGCTTAAGTTAGCCATTATGCAAAAGGATAAAGCTAAACACACAAAATATTTTCTTTTGTTCATATTGATAATCGTTCCTTAAATTAGTTTTCAGTTTATTTTCGCTTGTGTCGCAAGATAGCCGTTGCCGGTTTTCTTGTCTGCAATGAGTTTGCCTTTTAGTTCGTTTAATCGTCTTTAGGAATCTATGAATGATTCGTGAATTTTTTATGAACCTGATCCGCCGCTCATTTTTCCAATTGCAACACCGGGCGGCCATCTGTAATTTCCGCCTGCACTTTCATCCGCGCGAGCAGCGAGGCGAGACAGACATATATTTTTCCATTGCTGCCATTTATGACGTGGCACCGGTTTGCGGCGATAAATTCGGTCAACCGTTCGGCCTCAACGTCAAAGAGCGACGATACCTTGGTCAGCGAAACAAAATCGGATACCGCGCTGCACTCGTCGCAATGAAACAACTGCGTGCTCGAGCGTTTTTTGATCCGCTGCACGCGCTCGTATTCGATTACGATTTCTCGGCCTTGTCCGGTGTTCATAGCGGCCCGTTCTTTTCAAAACTCTTTTCGATCTGACGCGTGAAATGCGAATCGAGCAATCCGGTCGGGCGTTCGTCAAACTTCACAAAAAGCGACGCCGCACAGATCATCACTTCGCCTCGCCAGTTGTGAATCTGGTGGACGTCAGCCTGACTCGCGAGAAACTCGATGTTCTGCAGATCAGTGTTAAAAAAATCGGCAGACGCCTGAAACCCGAGCAGATCTGCCGGCTTGTCACAGGCTATACAAAAAGCATTGCTAGACCGACGCGGAAATAAATCTCCGGATCGGCGATCATCATTGGTGATACTCATTGACTGGTCCTTCATAGAAAAAATCTGTCTTTCGCAATCCGAAGATTTGATATACACTTCGGAATCGTTGACACAAACAGTTATACAACGGTGCAAAACGATATTCTTTAGGAAATTATGAATTTTTTCTGAAGAGTATTCGTCGGGTTTGAATGGAACAAAAACCTCTGAAAATCTATACCTTTGCAGGGTTTACGCTGGATGCAGGCGAGCGGATATTGTCCGCCGGTGCAAAACCGTTGACGCTCGCCCCAAAGATATTCGATACGCTGCTGTTTCTTGTCGATAATGCGGGCCGGATACTTAATAAAGAGCGAATGCTCAATGAGATCTGGGAAGGCAGTTTTGTCGAAGAAAACAATCTTGCACAGAACGTTTCCGTGCTTCGCCGCCTGCTCGGTGAAACAGGTGAAATGAAATTCATCGAGACAGTGCCAAAATTTGGCTATCGTTTCGTCGCTCCGGTGACAGAGAAATTGGCGGACGATCCCGAAACGGAAATTTTCGAAACGTCGCGGGCACGGATACATATTAGCGACATAGGCGATGGCGGTTCGTTCGATTGGGACAACACACCGACAGCGTTCGCTGAACCGCGACAGGCTCTCCGCGGTTTACTGCCCGAAACGCATTACGTTCAAAATGGCGATGTAAACATTGCCTATCAGGTGGTGGGCAACGGCCCGATCGACATCGTGTTTGTGATGGGATGGATCTCGCATCTCGAGTATTTTTGGAAGCACCATCTCTTCGCGTTGTTTCTCGAACGGCTTGCCTCGTTCTCGCGGCTAATACTTTTTGACAAACGCGGAACAGGGCTTTCCGATCGCGTGCCGGACGATAAACTGCCGACGCTCGAACAGCGAATGGAGGACGTTCACGCCGTGATGGACGCGGTCGGGTCGAAACGCGCCGTTCTTGTCGGCGTTTCCGAGGGCGGCCCGATGTGCTCGATGTTTGCCGCGACGTATCCTGAACGAACATCCGCTCTGGTAATGATCGGAACCTATGCAAAACGCATCAAGGACGACGACTATCCGTGGGCGCCGAGCGCCGAGCAACGAGAGGCTTTTTTTGAGCTGATGAAACGCGACTGGGGAAAACCTGTCGGCATCGAGGAACGAGCGCCGTCTATGGCAAGCGACCCGGAATTTCGTGAGTGGTGGGCAACCTATTTAAGAATGGGCGCGAGCCCAGGTGCCGCAGTCGCGTTGACAAAAATGAATGCCGAGATCGACGTCCGAAACGTGCTGCCGTCGATCCGCGTACCGACGCTTGTAATACACCGCAAAGACGATAAATGTCTTAAGGTGGAAGAAGGCCGCTATGTCGCGTCCAAAATTCCGGGCAGCAAGTACGTCGAATTCGACGGCGACGATCATTTGCCGTTTGTTGGCGATCAGGATGAAATTCTCGACGAGATCGAGCGTTTCGTTACCGGTTCGCAAGCGACCGACGAACATGACCGCGTGCTGGCGACGGTTGTAAATATTCGGTTCCTCAACCCAAAGGCAAAGGCCGAAAAAGGCGGCGGCGGCGATTGGAAAATGCTCGTTGACGGCGCCGGAATGTTCGTTCGTCGTCAGCTTGAGCTTTACCGCGGACGCGAGATATCGTTTGACGAAAATGGCATTCTTGCGACCTTCGACGGCCCCGCACGCGCAATTCGATATGCCGCAATGATTTCCGATTCAGCCTCTCAGCTTGGCGTTTCTCTCAAAACCGGCGTTCACACCGGCGAGTGCGACGTTGTTGACGGAAAGTACAGCGGTTTTGCGGTTGATCTCGCACAGAAAATCGCCGAAGACGCCGCACCCGGCAACATTCTTGTTTCGCGCACAGTAAAAGATCTGGTTGCCGGTTCCGGAATATCATTCGAAGAATTGGGGATAAAACCCTTCGCCGGCATCGAAGGCGAATGGCGGCTGTTTACCGTGACGCTGTAGGGACATTCTTGATTATGTTTCGCGGTTCTGGCGACCTTTCCCGCGCGGGTTTTGCGACTTTCACAATCGACAAAAACGCGAAAACCGACGATCTACGCACTTACGCCGCGACGCAAATGAGAATAATGCTCGACAACCACAAGGCGCGCGTGTAAAATCTATTTCTTGCTTTAAGGTTTACCCAAAGTCTAGTGTCCCAAATGGAGAATTGCTATGCCCGATGTTGAAGCCGAAATTGATGCCGAAGGCGGTAGGCTTGTCACTATTACGATCGCGGAAAGTTCGCCGTCAGATCCCGTTCCTGGTGACGATCCAAATACGTTCGTTATCGACAACGGCAAGCGTCGATTGACGATCACAATAGCCGAGTAAAAAAGGAGAACGAGAATGCCGGACGAAACAGAAGAAAAAGAAACAACCGAAGAAAACGCCAAGCCGACCATCACGATCGCCGAAAGAGAAAAGGGCGAGGCCGAGTCGAGCGCGAAACCGACCATCACGATCGCCGAACTGGAAAAACCTTGAGTTCAGGAGAAAATAATTTAGATGTCAGAAGAAGCAGTAAAACAGGCCGAAACCTCAGTTGAAACTGAGGCCAAGCCGACAATCACGATTGCCGAGAAAGAAGCCGAAAATCCGCCCGCCGAGGACGCGGCTCCGACCATCACCATAGCCGAGGCCCAGGTACCGGAAACACCGGCCGAACCCGAAGACCTGCACTATCAGGCGGTCGAAAAAGAAGGCACGGTCACCGCGATCTGGGAAATGCAGGGCCAAAAGCACGTGCGAACCATCGACCCGCGCTCTGGCGAAGGTAAACAGATCCTCGCGCTCTTCGAAACGGCAGCGTAAGACTGGATCGCAGGCATCCTTGCCTGCGATTTAGTGCCGGTATTTCGGTAAGATTGGTCACGAAACACACGAACTTGGTTTCGTGCTGCTTCGTGTTTTTTTCGTGGGTTCAGTTCTCGAACGGCAAAAGCTCTAGAATCGGATGGCGTTGGTTCATCAGTTTCCTGTCTTCAAACGCGGCGGCCTGAACAATTCCAATTCCCGCTGACGTTAAAAATATCTCGTCGGCATCACGCAGTTGCTCAATACCCGGTGCAACCTCGTCGCATTCCAGATTTTCCAGAACGAATTCCCGCGTCGTTCCCGCAAGACAACCGGTCGCAAGACTCGGTGTGTAAAGCTTTTCACTCTTTAGCCAAAACAGATTAGCCATACAGCCCGACACGATCTCGTCGCGCTCGTTCACCCGGACGGCTTCGTGAAACCCTCTCGATTTAGCATTCTCCAACGTCAAAATATTCTCAAGATAGTTACACGATTTCACACCCACAAGCGGCGATGTTGAGTTCATCAGATAGGGCGAAACCGTCAGCCTGAACTCATCCGGCATCGGCCGTAGATCGCCGGTGAAAATCGAAAGACTGGTTTTCTTTTCCCCGCTGCCCGACCAGATTGGGCTCGGCGATTCGTCAAAAAATGTGATCCTCGCCCGCCCGTTTACAGAGTTATTTTGTTCGATCAGCTCACGGAGCGATTCGGCAACCGACGCCGCGTCGTATTCCGACAGATCAATACCGAGCGCTGCCGCATTATCTATCAATCGCCGCCAATGCTTTTCCCATAGAAAAGGTCTGCTTTTGTAGATCGCGATTGTCGTGAAAATACCCTTACCGAAAAGCGCCGCCGATGATGAAGCGGGAATAAATCCGTCACCATTTCTAAAAATCTGGCCATTTATCGACATGAAATTATGCATCGCCTAATTTAGGGCCGAGATTCTACCGAAAATTTTCGCCGCGTTTTGCGCGCTTTTCTTGTAAACTCAAGGTTCGATAATATCACCATGAAAACCAAGTCGGCTGGCGCATACCTAATTTTCACGATCATTGTGGCTGCGAATGCCTGCAGCAATGGTTCGTCAGACCTGCTGCGAGAATCTCAGACTACAATAGATTCATCCGAGGCTGCAGAACGGCCCAATCTTACCGAGATCGTCCCCGACGGGGCACGCAAGATCATCGAAAATGGGATAGAACAGCCTAAAGTTACCAAAACTTACACCCAGAAATATTTCACTCTTTCATATCCGAACGGTGACGTTCCGATCGAAACCGGTGCGTGTACCGATGTCGTGATCCGCGCGCTCCGACATGCAAACGTCGATCTGCAAAAGGAAGTTCACGAAGACATGGCGGCAGATTTTCAGGCTTATCCCCAAAAATGGGGTTTAAACGGAACGGACCGCAACATCGATCATCGCCGCGTTCCTAACCTTCAAACTTATTTTACCCGTCGCGGAAAAGCTCTTCCCTTACGCGGTGAAAACGGTGTCTATAAACCGGGTGACATTGTCTCATGGGATCTGGATAACAAAGGCATGACCCACATCGGGCTCGTCTCTCACATGTGGAACGAAAAAACAGGACGATACCTGATCATACATAATATCGGCAGCGGGGCCCGAATAGAAGATCGCTTGTTCGAGTGGAAAATTACGGGACACTACAGGTACTTCTAAAAGAAAATATAAGGAAATACTTTCACGCCTTGATGGTCGCCTATTTTGTATCGCTTACTTTTCTGTCGCTGCAAAACTCTGTAACAAGTTCCGCAAATATATCGCTCTTTTCTTCCTGTGGAACGTGGCCGCAGTCTTTTAGAACGACAAGCCGCGAATGCAGGATCGCGTCATATAGTTTGTGTCCGTGTTTGACGGGAATGACAGTGTCGTCTTCGCCCCAGATGAGAAGCGTCGGATGGTTTATCAGGTGCGCGTCCTGTTCGATGCGGTTCGCGTGCCAGTTCCTCGAAGTCGCGAGCGCAGCACGGTGACCTTCGGCATTGCTGAGCGGCCGAACGATGTTTGTAACGCGCTCGTCGGTGATCAAATGGTGATTAACCGGTGCGAGCGTGCCATGCATACGCCGCCGCATGTACCGGCGCGAATCGACCAGAAACGGCGTTATCATCTCGCCCAAACCCGGCACCGAACCAAGCCTTAAGATCGGATGGTTCTTTAAATCGTCATTTATCACCGCATCAACCAGCACAAGTTTTTCGACTCGCGCGGCGTAATCAAGCGCGAGCGTCGCGGCAACCGCACCGCCATATGAACTGCCGACCAGCGTCGCTTTACCGATGCCCAAGCGGTCCATAAAACGCGAGATCATACGGGCCTGTGCGTCTATCGTGTATTCAAACCACGCGGGTTTTTCCGAATAACCAAAACCGATCAGATCGACCGCGATGACACGAAAACCCGGATCGGCGATCATCGGCGCGACCGTTTTCCAGACATAGACCGATGCTGTGAAGCCGTGGATCAATATCACGGGCGGATCTGCGGCGTTGCCAAATTCCTGAAAATGAACTCGCGCGCCATCGATGCTGACAAAGTGTGACTTGTCGGAATGCGGTACGCTTGCGGCGACACTTTCCCAATCGACGCGTTTCGCACGCGTCAGCATTTTTACAGCGACCGCCGCCGCAATGCCGCCACCAACCATCAATGCTAAGTCCCGTTTTCTCATCTGCTTGTGCTCCGGAAAGCATTCTAACCCAAAACCACTTTCGGCTGAACAACTTTCTCGGTTTCATCGAATTCGCCGACCGCGATCAGCTCGCCATTTTCATCGACCATCTGGACCAATTCGCCGCCCGAAAATTGCCCCGAAAGATCGCGGGTTGACATTCCGTTGCTAGTTTTCTGAACGCGATCAGCAATAAGCACAAATTCCGGCAGCGATGCAATGGCGGTTCGAATCGGAAGTAGGAACGATGTCGGCTCGTCGTGTTTTTCCAAGGCGTCAAGACCGACTGCCTCGGCTATCGTATAGCGTCCGCTTGCAGTTCGCCGAAGTTCCTCAAGATGAGCTGCGCCGCCAGCCGCTCGCGCAATGTCCTCAGCCAGTGTGCGAATATATGTCCCGGCCGAGCAGTGTACGCGAATGCGAACCAACGAGTCGGCGATCTCTTCATCAAGAACTTCCAAATGGTTTATATTGACGGACACCGCTTTACGCTCGATCTCGATTCCCTTACGGGCCAATTCGTACAGCTTCTTTCCTTCAACTTTCTTTGCCGAATACATCGGCGGCACCTGTTCGATCTCACCGCGAAACTGGGCCAGAATTTGCTCAATGTCCGCGATGGAAAAGGACTTGGGACTTTGGACATGGGATTTGGGACTTCCCGTCCTGTCGCCCGTGTCGGTTTCAAATCCAAACCGGATAAGCGCTTCGTACTCCTTGTCGTCCTTGTCAACGAATTGCGCCAGCCGCGTTGCCTTGCCGACAAGCACGACCATCACGCCTGTCGCAAACGGGTCGAGCGTTCCGGTATGCCCGATACGTTTTGTCTTAAGAATTTTGCGAAGCTGCGCAACCACATCGTGCGACGTTATGCCCGCGGGTTTATCGATAATGAGAATGCCGTCCATTCATTTTCAATTCTACATTTTTCATTCAACGACAAGAAAACAAGAGTTTCCTACAGAAAATTTAGAATGAACAATGTAAAATTGTGATTCGATGTGGCAAGCGCGAAAAAGAATTATCGATGACGACGAACGTTTCATAAAAGATTTCGAAATTGCCCATGGGCGGACAATGAACCGTGCCGTAAAACTGCTTGCCGCAAAGCCGCGGTCGGTCGCAGAACTGCGTGAAAGGCTCCTCGAAAAAATTTGGACGAACAAAGAGATCGTCGATGCCGTGATCGAAAAACTAAAAGAGTATAAATATCTCGACGACGACCAGTTCGCTCGTGACTTTGCGCTTTCAAAATTGCGCCAAAAACCGCAGGGTAAACGAAAGCTACAGCAGTCGCTATCAAGAAAAAAACTTGATCGCGAAACGCTTGAAACCGCTCTCGACGCAGCATTCGAGAAAATGCCCGAAACCGACCTGATCGAGATCGCGATAGAAAAACGGATTCGTCTAAAAGGCAAACCCGAAACGCGCGAGGAAACAAAAAAGCTGTACGATTTTCTTATGCGGCAGGGCTTTTCGTTCGATCTGATAAAAACAAAAACCGCCGAATTCATCAAGAACGAGCGCTTTGATGACCAATCTACTTAAGATGCAGATCAATTACGACGGTTATCGAGGAAGTTTTTTCTGAAAATCTTTGAATCCGTTTAACACCATATCTCGAAAACCCAATCAAAAGGACAAACCTTTTCGAGAAAAAATCTAACGGAGTAGGGAGACATTATGAAAAAACTTATTTCTAGCGCATTTGCGTTTGTTATGGCGGTTGGCGTTTCTTCGACGGGTGTTTCGGCACAGGACAAGATGATGAAGAGCGACAACCCGATGGTCGGCGGAGCTGCGATGTATAAGACAAAAAACATCGTCGAAAATGCCGTAAATTCGGCTGACCACACCACGCTGGTCGCGGCGGTCAAGGCGGCAGATCTGGTCGGCACGCTTTCGAGCGCAGGCCCGTTCACGGTGTTCGCACCCACAAACAGTGCTTTTGAAAAGCTGCCGGCCGGAACGGTCAAAACGCTTGTAAAGCCTGAAAACAAGGCAACGCTTACCAGGATATTGACCTATCACGTAGTTGCAGGAAATTTGGATTCCAAAGCAATCGCAAAGGCGATCAAAAAAGGCAACGGCAAGGCCGAATTTACCACCGTCGCGGGCGGCAAGCTATGGGCAATGATGGATGGCAAGAACCTCGTTCTTACGGACGAAAAAGGCGGAAAATCAATGGTCACGATAGCCGATGTTCGCCAGTCAAACGGCGTTATTCACGTTGTCGATACTCTTGTAATGCCTAACTAGCCTCACAGAAAGGTACGCGATATGAACTGCCCGTTCTGTCGCGGACCTTTATTTTGGGAAGAAATTTTTCGGCTACGGGTATATATTCAATGTGGCTGCAATCATATTTAGGTAAAAGAATTATGCGAATCAGATCACTAATAGCATTTTCGGTTTTCGCGATGTTGGCGGCGGTCGTGTTCGCCTGCTCGCAGAATGACACGTTTGCCGGCTCGGCCGAGATAGGCGATAACTCAATCCCAGTTGTATCGCCGACGCCGAAAGGCATGTCTAAGAATCCTGGGGTAGTTTTCGTTACTGATTGGGACGGCGCCAAGTTTGAGCGAACGGAAGCGGAATGGAAGAAACTCCTGACCGAGTTTGAATATTACGTGCTTCGCGAAAAAGGCACTGAGCAGCCTTACACCGGCAGTCTGACCAAGAATAAATCTGCGGGAACATATCACTGCGCAGCGTGCGGCCTGGCCCTTTTCAGCTCGAAACACAAATACGATTCACAGACCGGCTGGCCGAGTTTTTACAAGCCGATCACTAAGAAACACGTAGCTGAGCTAGAGGACAAATCTATCCCATCTGACATTCGCACTGAGGTCGTCTGCGCTCGCTGCGGCTCGCATCAGGGACACGTTTTCGACGACGGCCCGGAACCAACAGGCCTGCGGTATTGCATCAATTCGGCCGCACTCAAGTTCTCAAAAAGTAAGTGATAGCAATTGTTCTGCACACTTACCCCCCTTACCGGTTCGGCCTACCGAGCCGGTTTTTTCTTGTCCGTGTGATAAAATCTGATTATGACCGGCAACGAGATAAGGCAAACATTCCTGAGTTATTTTGAGCGAAACGGCCACAAGATCGTTGCGTCTTCGCCTCTGCTTCCGACGAACGACCCGACGCTTTTGTTCATAAACGCCGGGATGAACCAGTTCAAAGACGTGTTTTTGGGCAACGAAAAACGTGACTACAAACGCGCCGCCACGTCGCAAAAATGCATCCGTGCGGGCGGCAAGCACAACGACCTTGACGAAGTAGGCAAAACGGCTCGGCATCATACATTTTTCGAGATGCTCGGCAATTTTTCCTTTGGCGATTATTTCAAGGAAGACGCGATCCGGTTTGCCTGGGATCTGCTTGTCAACGAATTCAAGATTGATACAAACCGTCTTTGGTTTTCGGTGTTTGAGGGCGACGATGAGGTCGGGCCGGATGACGAGGCTCGCGAGCTTTGGATCAAAGCCGGTGCAAAACCCGACCGCGTTCTCGGCTTTGGCCGCAAGGATAATTTCTGGCAAATGGGCGACACCGGCCCATGCGGCCCGTGTTCCGAGATCCACTATTACATGGGCGACGACCCTGAAAACCCCGAAAAGAATCATCCAAAATGGGTCAATGGCGAAGGCGACACGACGATGGAAATATGGAATCTCGTCTTCATGCAATACAACCGTACCCAGGAACCGGAAAGTACGTTCAAACTAACTCCGCTGCCAGCTCCATCGGTCGATACCGGAATGGGCCTCGAACGAATGACCGCCGTTATGCAGGGCGTTAAAACAAACTACGACACCGATCTGATCTTTCCGATCGTGGAATTTACGGCGGCGATGGCGCAGACTAAATAGAACGCGGATAAAGCGGATTCACGCGGATCAGAATGTTTATGGTTTGAATATTTTAAGAGATCAGATCCGTGAAAATCTGCCTGATCCGCTTTATCCGCGTTCCATTCTTCGACAATGATCAACGTCCTCCTCATCGAAAATCAACCGCTTACACGCCTCGGCGTGCGGGCAGTTATTTCAAGTGAGAATGATATTGAACTAGCCAGTGATACAGACAACGCCGCCGATGGTTTTGCAAAATTCAAAGAGCTAAAGCCCAACGTAACTATCCTCGGCCTTCGTTTCCCTGGTTCCTGTTCTATCGACGACCTCGAAAACTATTTTACCGAGGATCCGAAAGCCAAGATCATTGTTTTAGCCGAACACGCGGGTGATGCCGAGATAAAGAGAGCACTTAAAAAAGGCGCCGCGGGTTACATATGCAAAGACGTATCGCCTGACGAACTGCTCGTCGCGATACGGACCGTGGCAAAAGGCGGCAAATATATTCCCGACGACATCGCTCAGATCTTGAGCGCGAATCTTGGACAGGAAGAGATCACGTCCGCCGAATCGAACGTGCTGCGGATGATAGTCGGTGGAATGTCGAACAAAGAGATCGCATTTGCGCTCGATATTTCCGAGAACACCGTGAAATCGCACGTCCAAAACATCTTCGGCAAGATCGGCGTTTCCGACCGCACATCTGCAGCCACGACCGCAATAAAGAGAGGATTGGTAAGAGTTGACCTATGATATTTACTGAAGAGATCGTCGAATACGCAGAAAAGTTTACATCGGACGAAAGCGACGTGCTTCGTGAGCTTCGCGAGCACTGTTACGCGCATTACGAAGACAAATCGATGCTCTCCGGCTTTGTTCAGGGCCGTATTCTGTCTATGTTTTCGAATATGATCCGGCCGAAAGTAGTGCTTGAGATCGGCACATATCTCGGGTACTCGGCTCTTTGCTTTGCTGAGGGACTCAGCGATGGCGGAAAAGTAATTACATTAGATGTACAGGAAGACACCAACAAGGTCGCCCGCTCGTTCGTCGAGCGTACGGAATGCGCAAAAGCCATCGAATTTCACCTCGGAAACGCCGTTGAGATCATCCCGACGCTGCCCGAAACTTTTGATCTGGTCTTCATCGACGCCGATAAACCCAATTATTCCAATTATTACAACTTCGTTTTCAACAAGGTCCGCCCCGGCGGCTTCATTATAGCCGACAACGTTCTCTGGAGCGGCAAAGTTCTTTTGGAAGAAAAAGACGAAGACACGCTCGCTCTCCACGAATTCAACAAGATGGTTCTAGCCGACGAGCGCGTCTCAAACGTCCTGCTTCCGATAAGAGATGGCTTGATGGTCGTTAGGAAGAATTAGTACGACAGGCTGTTAGCCTGTTGCCCCGCCGTGACTGAGTATGTCTGAAAAGTCCGAATTCGCACCGAATGTGCGGTAAGAAAGTAGCCAGACGTGGAACGTCTGGACATATCGCCCCAAGCGTATCCGGGTTGAAAGCCCGGAAAGACTGATTGCCGAGTTCACCCACGTTACAGGCGTATTTTTTCCGCTAACTCGCATGGAATCTGTCTCGTCCTGAAATAGGTTTACAGAATAAGATGAAACAGATGGGACAAGAAGAGAAGCTGAAGGAAGTGGTGGCTGAGTATCTGAGTGGCGGGGTGACGCTGCGGGAGTTGGGGCGGAAGCATGGGATGAGTGCGACGACGATACACGCTTGGTGAAGAGATGGGAGGCTGGAAAGGGCGGGGAGGATGGTCGTTGGACAAGTCGGGAGAGTCGGTCGGAAGGGTGGTAAGAAAGGATGAAAGAGGGGCGTTGGAGGTAAAGGACGGAGAGCTATCGGCGGATGTCCGGCGTCTGCAGAAAGAGCTTGAAGAGGCCAATAAGCTGCTGAACGCAATGATCGACATAGCGTAGGAGCAGTTCGAGATACCGATCCGAAAAAAACAACCTCAGAGAACTGCCGGTCGATAATCGTAGCCCTCGCCTCAAGTTCACATTTGCCAAAATGGTTTGCAAAAGCACACTTCTTGCTATTTCAAGCTCGGCCCGCCCTGTTTATTTCGGTGGTACTTTGTTCGGAGTCTCAATCAGCCGGTTTTTTGCTCGGCCTCGAAGTTTACTCGCCGGTAAACTTCTGCGAGCGGTAAGGTAAGTTCGACCGAATCGAGTGTAAATTCCGTATCGGTGTCGTCGAAATAATAGGTTATCCACCGGCCGTCCGGCTGGCGACGATGTATCTCTAACGCTATCTTTTCCTGATTGACCAGGACGATCTCGTGAACGCTCGGCATTTTTTGATAAGCGATCAGTTTTTCGCGCCGATCGACATTTGCCGTTGAGGGCGAGATAACTTCAATAATCAATTTCGGTTGATTACGGAAATAAGGACTCTCGGGTAATTCCTCACAAGAAACGATAATGTCGGGGTAATAAAAGACTTCGGGTTCGACCCTGACTTTCATATTCTCGATGAAAGGTCGGCATGGCGAATCGCGCAAATGAGACCACAGATTTGCAAAGATATTTCCGGTAACGATATTGTGCCGGTCGCTAGTTCCGGCCATCGCCCAAACCTCGCCGTAAATATACTCATACCGAACCGGGCTTACCTCTTCGCCCTCAAGGTAGTCATCAATCGCGATCTTTGTTTTTAGTTTTGCGTAACCCATCGTCATAAGTTTAGCCGATATAGAGAATAACTTCTATACCATTCTCGTCACGGTGTTGTCGTAATCTCGTGGCGCAAAGAACGGCCACGAATGCACGAATGTCTGCACAGTACGGACAACATATTTATTCGTGCATTAGTGGCTGAATTTGCTAACCCCATTAACTCTCATCACGGATCGGCTTATCATTTCACTATAAAAAGATAGCGTTGATCGGATAACGGCATAAGCTTCCGTTCAAATGATCTTCCCGTTTCTTGCAATTTTGCTTCGAGCGTCGGGCCGCCAAAGAACAGTCTACGTCGGCCTCGAGACCATTTGAGGAGTCCGGGAAGTTTTTCCGAGAATTTATCTAAGGCCCGGCAAGTGACAGACTTTTCCTGACTGATCTGAACTTCATGAAACTGTCGGGCGACAACGGTCGCGCGGTCTTCGAGTCCGAGTTTCGAAATTGCCTCAGTCAAAAAATCCGCCTTCCTCTGTTTCGCATCGATCAGCGTTGCCGACAGATCTTCACGAACCAGCAAACACGGAATCGCCGGCAAACCCGAACCCGATCCGACATCGGCAAATCGCGCCCTTTTCGGCAAGTGCTCAAGCAGCGTCAAAGATTCCAGAATATGCCGCGTCGCAAATTCCGCCGCCGAACACGGCCCGACGAGATGAAGTATCGGGTTGTGTTCCTGAATAAGGTCGTAATAGTCCGCTAACCTCAAGATCGCGCCGTCTGACAGCTCGATATTGAAAAGATTTCTGTTATCCGAAAGGCCTTTGATGAATTCGTTTCGCACGATTAGATATTAGCTTGCAGAGTTTGGAAGAGGAAAAGCTGGAAAACAAGTGTCAAAACCATCTCTTTTCGGGAGCTTGCCTATTGGAAAAGAAAGATAGTATCTCGACTGATTATTATTAACGCGGTAATACATCGTATTGAACCGTGCGATAACCACTCTGCGAATATCGACGCTTTCTTCGATTTCAGGAAAAATATTGGGATTTACGGAAACGAGCCGCAAGGTGCTTTCGATTTTTTCTGACAGGTTTCGTATTTCTCGGTCGGTAAAGTTCAGTTCGAGATACTCGACAGTGTTTCTCAATTCGTCTAAAGCATGGTCGGTCCAAAATACTCTATAACCACTTTTCATAGAGTTTCCTTGCTTCCAAATGAGGAACCAAGTTCCCGGCGTCGGCATCTCTTAAGCCCTTTGCAATTGACGCATTCTCAGCTTCGGAAAGCTCCGTCCAATATTCGGTGGTTTCCTCTGTCTTTAGATCCGCAATTCGATCGATCAAAAGCGGATCGTCAATAGTAGATAGCCACTGGATCAATTCGATTTTTTTCTCCTGTATGTCTAGCTGCACAGCCATAATCAAGGATTTTATCAGAAAAGAGAAGAATATCAGCAAGTCTTTTCGGAAAAGCAAAAGGGACAAAGGAACTTTATCCTTTATCCCTCATCCTTTCTCCTTTAATTATGGTGCGGACGAGAAGAATCGAACTTCCACTCCCTCGCGGGAACAGGCTTCTGAGACCTGCGCGTCTACCAGTTCCGCCACGTCCGCATGTGTCGTAAGCGAACATTGAGAATACTAATTTGGCGGGTGAAACTCAAGATTAGGCAAGAGTTTTGCTATAGTCGAATCAAGTGGCAGCCGACATAAAGCGAAATTTGAAAGAGGTAACGCGGCGAATTGCGGTTGCGGCGGAACGTGTCGGGCGATCCCCCGATAACATAAAACTCGTCGCCGTTAGCAAGATGCATCCGGCGGAGATGCTGCTATCGGCCATCAAAAACGGCGTAACTTCACTGGGCGAAAACAAGGTTCAGGAAGCCGAAGGCAAGATACAGGACGTTGGGCGCGACGCTGTAGAATGGCACTTGATCGGAAATCTCCAGAAAAATAAGGCACGCAAGGCTGTCCAGTTGTTCGACGTTATCCAGACCGTCGATTCACCCGAACTAGTACACCGCCTTGAGCGTATTTGTGAAGAGGAGCAGCGTGAATCGCTGTCGGTTTTTGTTCAGGTTGATCTGGCGAGCGAATCGACAAAATCGGGTGTTCCTATGACGCAGCTTCAGATGGTCGTTGAATCGCTAAAGCGCTGCGAACGGCTGCGGCTTGACGGACTGATGGTAATTCCACCGTATTTCGATGAACCTGAAATGACACGGCCATATTTCCAGCGGCTCAGAGAAATCAGAGACCGATTGGTGTTTGAGAATGCGTTTGCCAACAACAAAGGCGAGCTTTCGATGGGAATGAGCCACGATTTTGAGGTTGCGATCGAGGAAGGCGCGACGGTCGTTCGTGTCGGAACGGCAATATTTGGAGAAAGACTTTAAACAACGGATTAACGCAGATTTTCACGGATTTATGATATCTCAGTCCGGTAAGACTAAATCTAGTTTGCCCTATTACGCCCAAGTTGTTTCTTAATCTGCGATAATCTGTGTTAATCCGTTGTTAAGAAAATAAAAATGCTTTCGTTAACTGTATATCCGATCGTCTGGCTGGTTGGCTGGGGTTTGTTTCTTGCCTTTTTGGCGTTTATGATCCTGCGGCTGATATTTAATTACGCCGATCCGAATCCGTTTGGGAAAATCGGCCGTTTCGGTTTCAAGATTCGCCGGATGACCGAACGCTTTGTTTACCCGGCGTCTCGTTTTCTCGCGAACTTTAAGGTCGATATAAGGCTCGCACCGCTGGTTGTGATATTCATCGGGTTGGTGATCACGTATTTTTCCCTATCGATCATCGGCAATGCTTTCGCCATAATTGATGGACTTTCAAAGGCAATTTCTACTGGCAATGTTAAGGTGACAATTGGATTTATTCTCTTCGGCCTGCTCAGTATTCTTGTCTTGTTCATCCTTGTCCGTTTTATCTCGCAGTGGTTCGTTTTTGCTCCGAATACATTTCTCGGATTTGTAAAACGTGTGACTGATCCGATCCTTATTCCGGCTCAGCGATTGATACCTTCGGTCGGGATGTTCGATATTTCGGCAATGGTCGTTTTGATCGTTATCTGGATATTGCAGGCGATCGTGATGAACGTATTCATCCCGCCTGGTTTCTAAAGTGTCCGAGCGGTTATGATCGACATCAACGAACTCAACGGTGGCGTAGAATTCCAAATTCGCGTCGTTCCGCGTGCATCAAAAACGGAGATTGTCGGTGAATTGGCTGGGGCGATGAAGGTCAGAATCTCTTCACCGCCGGTTGATGGAGCGGCAAATGCGGAGTTGGTAAAGCTCTTCGCGAAAACTCTGGGCGTCGCGAAATCGAGTGTCGAGATCGTCTCGGGTCAGACGTCTAAGGCCAAACGGATACGAATAACCGGCGTAACGGCTGAGCAAATGCGAACCGCTGTCGGTTAAAAGGCTTTTTTTGCCGCTGATAGCTTTTGCGAAAAACCGCTATAGCGAGCCATGAAAACGCCATTGCCGCCAAGGACTCGACAAGTATCGCCGAGCTCAAAAACGTCCAGCTCATATCGGCACGCGTCGAAAACGTGTACTCAGTCGTGACCACAACGGCCAAAATAAGCAATCCGCACAAGACCAAAACCGTAGTATTTTTTCTCATACGGCTTTCATTTTAGGCCGCAGTGCGTAAATTCGCCGTAACATTGGAGTGAATTTGCTGTGAAACTTTAAGAATGAAATTGAACAATCGGGACGACCAATAAGGCTTTCAGACTGGAAATGAGATATGTTATCTTTTATCTATGGGCGAGATCACAATAAAGGTGCCGCAGCGGATCAAAAAGACCTTTGATATAAACAACAGGGCTTTCGTTGACAGGATGATCGGCGAATTAGAGGAACGAGTTGTTGCTCAACGAAGTGCAAAGCCTGCGAAAGAAAGGGAGTTAGCCAAACTTTCCACATTCATGAAAAAATACCGCGCTGAACCCGATGCTGAGACCTTACTTGCTATTGAAACTGCAAAAGAGTGGCGTAAACGATGGGATCGGTAGAATTGTTGCTCGACACAAATGTACTGATCAACATCTGGCGAGGAAGTCCCGATCTCGAAGAAGTCACAGGCAAGTTTTTGTGCGGGGTGGAAACGATAGCGTGCGTTGAGTTTCTTCAGGGCGTAAACAATAGACGAAAGAAAAAGGCCGATGAATTTATTGAGCGGTTTGCTTTTGTGCCGTTTTCTGCCGAAATATCTTACAGAGCGGTTCTACTAATTCGGGAACATGCGCATTTGAAGGGTTTGAGGTTGGCGGATGCATTGATCGCGGCAACTTGTGTGGAACTTAAAATACCCCTGTTAACGCTCAACACCAAGCATTTTGAGTTTATCAACGGGATTAGACTAATTTAGAATCTGTCAGTTTAAAGGAATTAAGAGGGATGTCAGGACACTCCAAGTGGCACACAATCAAGCATAAAAAGGGCGCGCTTGACGCGAAACGCGGCAAGATCTTCACCAAGATGATCAAGGAGATCACCGTCGCGGCGCGGACGGGCAACAGCGGAGACGTTGACGCAAACGCGCGTCTCAGAAAGGCCGTGACCGACGCGAAAGCGCAGAACATGCCGAACGATACCATCGACCGCGCTATAAAACGCGGCATGGGCGAGCTCGAAGGCGTGAACTACGACGAGATCACCTACGAGGGCTATGGCCCGAACGGCGTCGCGGTATTGGTCGAGACAATGACCGACAACCGCAACCGCACGGTCGCGGAGATTCGCCACGTCTTTTCAAAAAACGGCGGCAACATGGGCGAGGCCGGTTCGGTGGCATGGATGTTCGATAAAAAGGGTTACATCGTCGTCGATAAAGCTGCGAAATCAGAAGACGAGCTTTTCGAGATCGCCATCGAAGCCGGTGCCGACGATATGCAGGACGACGGCGAGGTCTTCGAAATATTCACCACACCCGAAGCGTTCGAAGCCGTGACCGACGCAATAAAAAAAACTGGCATCGAACCCCAAGCCGCCGAAGTTTCAATGATCCCGCAAAACTACATCGCCCTGACCGGCGGCGACGCCAAGACCATGATGAAGCTATACGAAGCCCTCGACGACAACGACGACGTCCAAAAGGTCTATGCAAACTTCGACATAGACGAGAGCGAGATGGAGTAGCACAGACTATTGGTTTAAGCTTTGTCGAAACTCCGGCAACAGGTCCTTGATCTTCTCGCCCGGACACGCGGTTTTTGCGTAGTCGTCGTGGCCTTTCAGGTTAGTTGCGGGCACGCGGTATTTTTGGGCAAGCCAGTCAATCATTTTCTTTAATGATTCGATCTGCGCCTTTGTTGGTTCCTCGGTATTAAAACTTCCTTCAACTACGATAAGAGCATGGCCGGTCGGGTCGTATTCGGTGTTGGTGTCGCCAACGTATTTTATCTTGCGGCCCTCGGCGATTCGGCCATCGGTGGCGATGTAATAGTGGTATGGAACATCGAACCACGCCGGCTTGAGTTTGCCCGACGCCAGTTTGTCATCACGCTGCGAGAACGCCTGTAGGTTCTGTAATTTCTTCTCGATCGATACTTCCGGTTTTTGCTTCGTTGCGGTGTGATGGACGGTAATGAACCGGATAGCGTGTTTCTTGACCTTGCCGACTGGTTTCTTCGCGTTCCACTCTTTTCGTGAAACGATAGGCGGCTTCCGCGGTTTCCCCTGTGCGGACACCGGAGCGACGTCAATCGCCGAAATGATTCCGACAAACAAGAAAATAACAATCCATTGAAAAAATTTCTTCATAAGCTTTCAGGCAAAGTCTAAAAAAGTTTCTCGCCTTTCGCCATCATCTCAAGAAACTTCTGCTTTCGCCGCTCGCGGGTTTCGGGACGCTTGACTGTGTGCAGGCGAAAGGCGATGGCGAATTTGTTGGTTTTGTTCAAGGTTTCAAAAAACGCGAAGGCCTTTTTGTTTTTTTTCAATTCTTTCAGGAAATCCACCGGGACCTGCATATTTGCGGGCGAGTCGTAAGCGGCGTCCCATCGTCCGTCTTTTTTGGCGCGGTCGATCTCGGCATGGCCTGCGGGCGTCATTTGTCCCGCCTCAATCAGTCGCTCGACGTTCTCACGATTGCGCTTTGACCAGATGCTTCTTGCGCGTCGCGGTGTGAATTTTTGCAGAAATGAAACATCATCATGGCTGTTTCTCTGTCCGTCGATCCAGCCGAAACAGAGAGCTTCATCGAGAGCTTCCAGATGCGTAACGGTCTTTTTCCCCGAATCCTTTTTGAAGATCTGAAGCCAAATGCCGTCCGCCTTTGAATGATTTTTCTCAAGCCATTCACGCCATTTTTGCTGGGTTAGAAATGCCTTGATCTGAGTGTCTTTAGAATTGGCCATAGCAAAAAAGGCTTGACGTGAGTGTATCGGTTCGTGCGATACTAACGTCACTGGGGGTGATATTATGATAAATAATAAAACTGGAGACAGTACAAACTAACCGAATCGAAAGATTCGAGCAAGACAGCGTTCTCGAAAGGGGACGCTGTTTTTATTTGATCTCGTGGCCATACATTATTCGATGGCCGTCAGGTGTGATAACTCCAAATTCGCGCAAGCCCCACGGTTTGTTCATTGGCGGTTGTTGAGTAAACCCGGCGCCGCGGTTTTTGAGATCCTCATAAACCTCATCAACATTCGCAACGAAAGCGTAACCAAAGTAAGAATGGTCGCCGGTTTCGTGTGCCCACAGCGCATCAGTACACTCGCCAAGCATTACCTTGAAAATCCCGAACGAAAGGAATTCCCAACCCGGAGCGGTAAAATCACGCTCGAAACCGAGTTTTTCAACAAAATATTCAGCCGAAACCGCGAGGTCCTTGACCGCAAGCACGTGCCGAGTGTGAATCATATTGTCCGATAATTTCATAACTATAAATAACTGAGCAGCCAGTGCTTATTTCGCCGTTTCAGTTCGCCGTACCATTTGCACAGCGGATACAGAATGACAAGTATCGCTACGCAGACGGCGTACACGGCCCATAGCGGAAATCCGTGTCCGGGCGGTGCGGCCTGGCCCATTTCGAGCAGGTTTAGGAAAAGATAGCCGGTGTCTTTTCCCGCAAGCCAGCTAAGTAGAACGGCCGAACCGTGGGCGAGGAACAGATGAGGTATGTAATAAAACATCGGTACGCGGCCAAAAACGATAGGAATGCGCTGCCAGATCGCATTGCCGTCGATGCGATCCGTAAGGGCAAGTATCAACATCGACGGTCCGAGCGTCATCAGTAAAAAGAGAAGCGACGGCGGATATTTAGTTGTGTTCAGAAACGATAGGAATGTCTGAAATCCGCTCGTCTGTCCCGACCAAGGTGCAGGGTCGCCGTAAACATTTATCGCACGCACAACGACGAAAAGAACCGTTGCCGCCAGCCCGAGTAGCAAAAGCAACTTTCGCCGCTTTTCCGTTTCAACCGAATAAATTTCTCCTAACGCATATCCAGCCATCATTACGCCGATCCAGGGATCAGTGGGTACGCAAAGAATATCCGGGAAGCTCCTTCAAAAAGCGGGACAACGCCAGGCTGATGCAAAATTATCCAGAGCATCTGCGAAAGATCGGGCGGCGGCGTTCCGGCAAACGCAGTTGCAGGCGGAACCTGAATGCCGTCAAACAAATTGTGCAAAACTATCATCGCGACGCCTATCGCGCCGACAAAGCGAACCGGTAAATAGACAAGCGCGGCCATCGCGATCATCGAGACGCCGATCACCCAGATCACCTGGCCGAGCCCGGCAAAGCTATAATCCAGATTGAAAGAAAGGCTAAACCTGATGACGGTAAATTCAAGAAAGATCAGCCACAGCCCGCGAGTAAAAAGAAAACGGGCAAGCTCGGCGTTCGTTTTTCCGTTCAGTTTTTGCAGATAGATACTTACGCCCGATAGAAAGACAAAAGTCGGCGCGCAGAAATGTGTGATCCACCGCGTGAAGAAAACGGCGACGGTAGTTGTATCAGGGTTTGTCGGGTCGGATTGGAGCGCTCCGGCGTGGGCGAAATCGCGAACGTGGTCGATCAGCATAACCATCATCACGATGCCGCGAAGAAAATCGACAGAATGAATGCGTTGCCTGATTGTGATGGTATCGGTCATCTTATGCAGCACCGGCTTTAATAAGCATTTCCGTGACTCGTTCCTTTGTCTCGTGCGACGACACGTTTTGCTCGTTCCACCAATTAAGCGTTCCTGGTTCGATCACGGCACCGGCCGCAATCAGCGCTTCGATTATTTCGGCGTGCGTATCTTTATTTTCATTGACGGCCGACCACAACGCTTGTCCCCAGATGGTTCCGCCGTACATATTCTCGACTTCCATCGGAACCTTACGCCCGATTAACATTTTCACGATTTCGAGCCGCCCACTACTGACCGCGTAGTGAAAGCCGGATAGCCCGGTTTTCATTCCGCCATACGGATCGACGCTTTTATCTAGTAGAGTGGCTGCGTCATCAGTTCGCCCGATCATGCAGGCGAAAGCAAATGCTTCGTCCATGTATTCCTTAGGCTCGCCATTCGCTTCGAGCAGGCCGATCAATGAAGCATTTTGCGATGTCAGCAAATTATCGAGCCATGTAAAATCGCCCGCGTCAAGAGCCTTTACTACGTGTTGCCACAGTTCATCATAAGAAAGCGTCGCGTTTATAGGTGGAATTTTCATTGAATTAAATGAGCCTTTAACATAAAAGGAGCATGGACTTAAAAAATTAGTTTTGTGACAGACACCAGATTTCGCGGGTGCTTTCCGGCATGTCGTGGTGAAATAGTCACTCCGCTGCCCACTGAAAACAAAGGTTGTAATTGTCCGGATCGGTCACGTAAAGCTGTTTCATTCCGTACGGAGCAACCTGGGGCGGATCGGCTTTGACGCTGTTCGAGCGCAGATGCTTATATGCCGCACCGACATCGGGACATCCAAAATAGATGCAGGTATCATGATGCGCCGCCACACGTGCGGGATCCTCCGACGGAGGCCGTTCGCCGTCGTCGTATGCCGTATTCAACATTATCGTCGCATCACCAAGCTCAAGCATCACCCAACCCGATTCATCGCCCTGGCCTGAGTCACCCGTAACACGGAACCCGAGCTTGTCGCGGTAGAACGCGAGCGATGTCGGCATATCGAAAACTTCCATTAACGGTGAAAGCCCGCGAATTTCAATCGCCATAAACTTTTTCCTTTCAAAATACGCCCGGAACTATATTGGCACTAAAGTATGGTTCCTGCCGGATCGGAGATCCCGCGACCCGCCGCAAGATCACTATCTGTCCAATATGCGTCAAAGCATCGCCGATCGGCCCCTGAATAAATTTTTCGACAGGGTGCGCTAGCGGAGCATCCGATGCCAAAAACGCATCAAGCTCACGTGCGGCAGTAAAGAACCGATCCGTTTCCTTTTCCCATGGAAGCGGTTTGGAAATCAGTTCTACAAATTCTCCTTTTAGCAGAAAATGCGAGCCAACAAGCAGGTCGCCAATGTGAGCCAGAATCTCACCTGGTGAGCGCGTAGATTCGGAAACGCGAAAATCAGCGAAATCCGGCGGCGCATCCGCAATCGCAATGCGTCCGCGAAAAGCGACAGTAGCCAGCATGTGCCGCAGCAACTCACGTTTTGGATCAAGAGCCATTTTCGGGTGTTTTGCTCTCCGGAAGATAATCGCCGACGAACTTGCGTTCCATCCCGTTTCCCCAACCGCAGCCGTGATCGCTCGTGATCATCGTCCGCGAGTTTTCACCGACGTATTGGCCCTCGAACGAGAGCAAGTGCAATATCGAGCCCGGTCGCAGATGTTCGCTCGCCCACGAGATCGGCGAATTTCCGTGCGCATCGCGCGCCTGTTTGTCGGCGCCGTGTTCGAGCAGATACTCGATCATCGCTTCATCGCCGTAGGCAGCGGCCCGGTGAAGCGGCGTCTCGCCCTTAGTCCGCACGTCGCGCATAAAGCCGCCGGTTTCTCCGCCGGGAATTGTTTTCGCATTGACGTCGGCTCCGTTTTCAACGAGCAATTTTATGACGTAAAGAAAATACGGCCGACCGGCTTTGCACAGCGCACTATGCAGCGGTGTCTCGCCTGTGTCGGGCAACACGTTATTCACGTCCGCTCCGTGTGCGATAAGGAAATCGACAACCTTCCAATGCCCGAAGAATGATGCGTTGCCAAGCTCGTTATCGAGATCGATGCTGTTAAGATCGCCGCCAGCGGCAAGCACCGCTTTTATCGCGGTTGTGTCATTGTAGTAAACGAACCACTGAAGCGGTTTGTGCGGGCCTTCATTAAGAGCGGCCTTCCAGTCGGGCAATTTCAACAGATCAAAAACAAGATCGGTGCGTCCGCGACTAATGCGATCGAGAATGGTTTCCTTGTCCATAATTAGAAAAGCAGATTATCACGGACGATGGATGAACAGGGAATTTTTTTTGTATTCGCTAGTTTCGGCCGTACCTTATAGCCGCACGTTCTTTTGCTTTTATCACCTCGGTTTCCCGGTCGCGCGTCGGCGCGTTTGTAACCAGCGTGTTCAGCATTTCCTGCGCGGCCGCAGACACGCGTTCAACCGCGAGTTCGAACGTCTCTTCATTCGCTTTTGAGGGCTTGTTGAAACCAGAAAGCTTTCTGACAAACTGCAACGCTGACGCATTAACCTCATCACTGGTCGCCGGCGGATCGAAATTATATAGCGTCTTTATGTTTCTGCACATGATGTATCACTCGTTTCTTAGATACCATTCCTTGCGTATCAGGCCGTCCGTGATCTCGTAGATAATGGTTCCAAAAAACTCATACGGTTTGCCGTCACGCATTCCGGTTATCTTCTCTTTATCGATCACAAATTTGCCATCGACAATGCGTTGGACGATTTCCACCTTGACCTTGTGGTCTCGCTCAAAAGCGGTGGCAAATTTTTTGCGAATATCAACGTGGCCTTTCAAAATGGATTCGCCGCCCGGCAATTGATACGCAACCGAATCCGTGCTGTATGTTTTTAGGATGCCCTCAACATCATGCGCGTTGAACGCGTCGATCAAAGCCTGCGCGACCTGTTCAGGGGTTTTCTGTTTCGGCTGGCCTGAGGCCATTCCCGCAAAAACGCAAAGGCAAAGTATTGAGGCCGCCAGCAACGTCGGTTTCATGTTGTATCTCCTAAATCTTGTTTTTATCTATCCATTCACGCGCTGACCGGGCCATTTCAGCGAAAACGTCTTCGTCGGACTGTCGCGTTCGCTTGAGAATTTTGAAACTATGATCAGCGGTGTCGAGCAGGTGTAAGGTTGCGGTCCTTCCCAATTGTTTAACGACTGGTTCGAGCAGATCGAGTTCGGCAAGGGCATCACGAGTTCCCGAAAGAAACAGCATCGGAACCGTCACATTAGCAAGATGATCGGCACGCTTTGTCGCCGGCTCGCCTGCCGGATGAAGCGGAAACGAAAAGAAAACCAAACCTTTCACATGCTCGATCGGCGATTCAGACGCGGCCGTCGATGTCATCCGCCCGCTGAAAGAATGCCCACCCGCTAAGATAGCCAGATCAGGCGCCGCTTCGTGTGCCGATCTTGCGGTCGACCTAATTGTTTCGGTACATGTCGCCACCGAATTCCGCCCGCCGCCCTTTTCCGAATAAGGAAAATTATACCGAAACGTCGCGATCCCCTGCTCCGCAAGGTTTTCAGCGATTGTCGTCAACATCGGCGAACGCATATTGGAACTCGCCCCGTGCCCGAGGACAAGCAAATGCGTCGCCCCTTCCGGCCGCATCAGCAAAGCCGAAACCTCGCCTTTTTCGGGCGTTGCTATGAACTTAAATGTGCTGGTTCTGACGCTCATTCGATCACCTTTCCGTATGTTATACGATGTCCGTCCGGAGTCGCGACCGTAAACTCGCGCAGACCCCAAGGTTTATCGGCAATCGGTTGAATAATTTCTGCTCCTCGTAAACTTAGTTCCTGATATACCTCGTCGACATTTTCGATCAGGCAGTGAGCGAAGTAGGAATGATCGCCGGTTTCGCGTGCCGACATTGCATCAGGACAGTCGCCCATCATTACCTTAAAAATGCCAAAGGACAGAAATTCCCAGCCCGGAGCAGTAAATTCGAGATTAAAGCCGAGTTTTTCTTTGAAATAGGCTGCGGAAAGGGACAGATCCTTGACTGCTAACACGTGGTGCGTGTGAATCACTTGTTGGGGTACACTTTCTACATTCACGGACTCTCCTGTCTCCTTTGGTTCCTTTTCGAGGTGTGCGACACGCTCCGCAAATGTCGCCCAATTATCGCAACCGTATTGACGGGCGATCATAAATTGGGCATCGGCTAGCGTGATCTCAGCGGCAATCGCCTCCGATTCTGAAAGCTCGCTGAGCCGAGGATGCAGCATCCGCAAATGCTCACGCGTTACGGTCACGACCGAGCCTTCCCAAGGGATGGAAGCCGCAATGTTACTCCTCCAAGCCTTAAGAATATCTTTAGCTATTTTTCTATATTGTTCGAGGTTGGGACGAGCGGGTAAAGATTTTTTCTGCATACGAATCTCCTTTCATTAAAAGCGCCTGGTGTCTGCTTTGGTCAGGCTGAAAGAAGGTTCGAACGCCTTCGGACTATGTATTGTAAAAGGTAGGCATCGCCCTTTCCGCAGACTGGATGCGTCCTTTACCGCATGGCAAAATTATATTTGTTTTCGAAAAGAAATCAAGTTTAACGCCGTAGACGACAACTAACCCGTGATTATTTTGCTCGCTGCGATATTGCATTCCGGGTCGGGCGACAATTTATTTTCTCCCAATCTTGTATTTAGATTGGCTATTGAATAGGAAAATGAATGCAAAAACAACATAAACACGAGATCGTTTGTGCCGTAGATACTGTAGAAAACACCGGCAAAAACGTCTCTAGCATAAAGCTCTGCGAGGCTATTCACTGAGAACCATTTGATCCAAACCACAACATAGACGAGCTTTTCTAAAGCGAAGGCGGCCGGCCAGCCATCTGATGTTTGAGCTGATCGTCATTGCGCTCAGATAGGCAAGTCCCCACACCACGATCATCAGAAGCCCGAAGTTGGACATTACGACTGGATCTGCGTTGTTAATGGCGGAATTGGTAAATGCACGCGAAAACACAGAACACCACTGATGTTCATCAGGGCGGCGGCGATCAGCCCTTTGTTTATCAGATTTCTATTCACGAGCTTACTCCGATCAATGAATATCGAATATTAGCAAATAACCTAAGCTTATCTTACGAAAAATTCTTCTTCAGCCTCTGCCACACTTCAAAATAATCTTGCTGCAATTGCGATGTTTCCATTGCAAATTTTGTCGGTCGGATGATGTAGCGGGATTCGAACATGAACGCCATTGTGCCGACGAGTTTTTGCGGCGCGAGATCGGTGTTTGAAGCTTTTTCAAAGGCGTCGAGATCGGGGCCGTGGGCGGACATTTGGTTGTGGAGCGAGCCGCCGCCGGGGACAAAGCCCGTTTCTTTGGCGTCGTAAGCACCGTAGATCAGGCCCATGTATTCGCTCATCGTGTTGCGGTGATACCACGGCGGGCGAAACGTGTTTTCGGCGACAAGCCAGCGGTCGGGGAAGATGACAAAATCGCAGTTCGCCGTACCATGCAGATCGCTCGGGCTGGTCAGTACGGTAAATATCGAAGGGTCTGGATGGTCGAACGAAATCGAGCCGATGGTGTTGAATCGTCTCAAATCATACTTGTACGGCGCGTAATTCCCGTGCCACGCAACGACATCGAGCGGCGAATGATCGATCTCGCACGACCACAAATTCCCGCCAAATTTCGCAACCAATTCAAACTCGCCATCGAGATCCTCAAACCACGCAACCGGCGTCTCAAAATCTCGCGGATTCGCCAAACCGTTCGCCCCGATCGGCCCAAGATCAGGCAGCCGAAACTGCTGCCCATAGTTTTCACAGATATACCCGCGGGCGCTTGACTGCGGACTGCGGAGTGCGGACTTCGGAGTGTCAGAACCGCCTGCGTCAGCAGGTGGCAGAGCGCCGCCGTGAGGGCTACTGACACTGCCAAGCTCAACCCGAAATTTCAAACCTCTCGGCAAACACGCAACCTCGCCGGGAGCAACAGCGATAACACCGAGTTCAGTAAAAATAGTCAGTCCGCCAAGTTCCGGCACGATCAGCATTTCGCCGTCCGCATTATAAAAAAACCGATCGGTCATCGACGTGTTGCAAGCATAAATATGTACCGCCATCCCGGTCTGCGCGAACAGGTCGCCGTTCCCCGCGATCGTGCGTATCCCGTCAACAAAATCCGTCGGAGTTTCCGGTATCGCTAACGGATCCCACCGCAACTGGTTCGGCGTAGTTACGACCTCATCAAACGGTGATGATCTGAACAGTTTTGATCCGATCTGCCGAAACGGCTTATGCAAAACACTCGGACGTATCCGATATGTCCACGTCCGTTTATTAAACACACGCGGCGCCGTAAAAGCCGTCCCCGAAAACTGCTCCGCATAAAGCCCAAGCGGCGCCCGCTGCGGCGAATTCCGCCCAACCGGCAAAGCCCCCTCGACCGCTTCGCTCGCAAACTCATTGCCAAAACCTGTTTGGTATTTTAGTTCCATAGGAAAATTAGCCACAGATTAGCACGGATAGACACATATAGAAATCGCATTCCTAGCTGTCTTATCGGTATTTCCGACAATTACTTTTATGAAAATAGGTTGACGAAGGTCTTGAGCCTTTCTCATTCCTGCCGCAAAAGAACCAGCCGTTTTGTGTCGCTATTTGAGGCGTCTCCAGGTTTGGCCGACCTGCGCACGGTTCGATGGTCAAAGTATTTTTGTCAGAGCTCAGCTTGAACGTGCGTTGATCAAGATAGGTCGTTCTGTTCTGACCAAGACTTTTGTGAAATGTAATTTTAACGGTAGTTCCTTTTAATTTTCCGGTATATGCCCTTACATCGCCGAATATATCGTCTAAGCTATGTTCTTTTCCGTCAATTAGATAAACATCATTCATACGGGTCGGGATGCCGTCACGCATAAACTCCGCCAAGACGGTTAGCGTTCCGTTCGATTCGGACACAACTACGGTGTAATTTGTTATTTTCTTTCTTTCTGAACTGGAGAAGCTTTTCTCCATATCCGCCTTCCATTTTCCAGCAAAGTCTCCTAATGTGGTTGCCGTATTATTCTGACCGACGGCAACCAAGCAGCTCGACACGAGAAGGATAATTATTAGAATTATTCTGTTGTGCATAGAGTTTTAGATTTTCCCAACACCCGATTACAAGTTGCCCCGGCGTCTCTGTTCTTCTTCTATCGAAACAAATAACGCTTTGAAATTGCCTTTGCCGAAGCCTTTGCAGCCTTTTCGTTGTAGGATTTCGTAGAAGACGGTGGGGCGGTCTTCTACGGGTTTGGTGAAGATCTGGAGCAAGTAGCCTTCTTCGTCACGGTCAACCAGGATGCCGAGTTTTTTGAGACTTTCGATGTCCTCGTCGATCTCGCCGACTCGTGACGGCAGTTCGTCGTAGTAGGTGTCGGGAACAGTCAGGAATTCGACGCCGTTCTCGGCAAGCTTAGCCACCGTGTGACGAATGTCTTTACACAACAAAGCGATGTGCTGAGCACCGGCGGAGCGGTAGAAATCGATGTATTCCTGTATCTGCGATTTGCCTTTTTTGCTCTCGGCGGGTTCGTTGATAGGGAATTTTATGTTGTGTCCGCCGTCGCTCATTACTATCGACATCAGTGCGGAATATTCTGTCGAGATGTCTTTGTCATCAAACGTGATGTAGCGGAAAAACCCGAGCACGTCACGATAAAAATCGCACCAGTAATTCATCTTGCCCAACTCGACGTTGCCAACGATGTGATCGACAAGCTGTATGCCGACATCTTCGCCTGGAACCACCTGTTCGACGAAGCCGGGCAGAAACACGCCGGAATATGCATTTGTGATCTCGGCGGGAGCGACTGCGGCCGATGAGGACGATACGCTTTGCGAGGAGCCCTTACTTACGTGCGGGCTACCGACACCATACGAGATCAACGAATGGATCGTGTCGCCATACGTAGCGATTGCAGCATGGCGGACCGAACCGTTTTCGTCAGACAGATCTCGCGGTTCGACAACGGGCGTCGCACCGCGGTTTACCGCCTCATTAAACGCATGGTCTGCATCCTCAACCTGAAACGCAATATCGCGCACGCCGTCGCCATGCTGCTTGATATGCTCCGCCGCCGGGTGCTCGGGCAACAGCGGCGTGGTCAAAATAAAGTTGACCCGGTTCTGTTTCAACAGGTAGCTCGTCACCTCACGGTCACCAGTCTCAAGCCCGCGATAAGCCGCCCGCGAAAAACCAAACGCCTTGCGATAATAAAACTCCGCCTGCTTCGCATTGCCAACGTAAAACTCAACGTGATGTATTTTCTTTAATCCTAAAGGATTCTTTTGATCTGACATTTTTTTACTCTATTGCTCGTAGTATTCGATCGTTTGGTATCGCTCATTCATTAAATTCCACGCGGTACTTCCGTCGTCAGTTTTTCTCAATGTATAATCCGATTTCTTTATCCAGTTTCCTATTTCGTCGAACTCATATTCATACTTTCTTTGTTCTCTTGAAATTCCTAAAGGGGCATAACTCTTGACGAAAACCGGATTGTCATTTTCGTCATAGTTGATATCAGCTTTGCCAAGCCACAAGCCAAAATAAGGAAAATGATAAAGTGCCGAGATGCGGCAACGCTCATCACGCGCGACACCTATTTTCATTTCAAATTTCCCGTCGGTCTTTGTCGCAACAAACTCTGAATAATTTGATTCCGGGTCATTCGAAAAGGTCCAAATGCTGTAAACAACACCTTTATCACTTGTCTGCCGGATCTCGTGATTAGTGCCATCCTCGTTATACGAATAAGTAGTTGGAAGCGTGGGTTTTCCATCAATTCCACTAAGTTGGTGCTCCTGGACTAGAAAGCCATTCTCGTCATATATATAAACCGTCGGAGACATCGGTTTTCCATCCGTAGTGAAATCTGTTTCCTTTGATAGCTTTCCGGAAAAATCAAATTCCAACATTGTTCGCACCCTTGGTTCGATGTCCATCAAAAGAAAGTGACTTTCAGACTCAAGTACGAGCTCGGACACCAATACCGATTTCACTTGACCTTTGAATCGCTGCTCTTCGCTGAATGACCACCGACGTACAAGGTTTGTGCAAGAAGGAGTTGGATTATCAGCGGACGAACAAGATAAAAGAGCAGAAACCGTAAGAAGCAGAATTGTTCGTTCGATCAGTCCCATGTCGTCGATACCTTACAGCGAGAATAAAAGTTCTTTCATCTAAAGCTTGATCGCCAATTCCAGTTCGCCGCCAAGCCCCGCCTCGACGATCTTTCGCAGGGTTGAGAGCCGAACATCCTTAATATCGTTTTCGATGCGTGAAATATAGGCCTTGTTTGTACCAACCTTGTCGGCAAGCTCCTGTTGCGTGAGACCTTTCTTTTTGCGGGCTTCCTGGATCATCACGCCGAGTTTAAAGTCTTCAAAGCCCTTTTCGTGTTCTTCGCGCTCAGGCGTGCCTCGCTTGCCATAAAGTTCTTCTTTTAGTTCATCCAGTGATGTCAAATTATTCTTTTTCGGCATGGGATAATTCTATCGAAAGTTGTCTGATTAGACAACATAAATACTAATCTTTCCACCAAATGATAAATGCGTTATCGAGCTTTTCCATCCCGATCTTTGGGTAATATTCCATCGCGGTTGGTACGGATAACAGCAGAACCATCGATTCGTCTCCGACTGCTTCTTTGGTCAGTTCGACGAGACGTTTGCCGATGCCCGATCTTTGGGCGTTTGGGCTGACGGCGAGGTCGGCGAGATATGTGCTCCATGCGCCGTCGGTGATCGAGCGTGAAATGCCGACAAGTTTTCCGTTCTTACGCGCCGTGACGACTAGATTGGAACCGGCATACATCCGTTCGATGCGCCTCGCGTCATCAATCGGACGCGGCAAGCCGGCATCGCGATAGAGTTCGATGATCTCGTCCGGGGAAACGCTGTCATGCACCTTATACTGTATCGCCATCTGAGTTTCTTCTGAGTCAGAATCAGTCGTGCAGCCAAGAACCCAGTCGCTACCGCTCCCGGTTCTGACCTGTTTAGGCAGCCGCCACTTTTTCGATCTCACTCAATGCTTCGTTACAGCGTTCGCAGACGGTTGGGTATTTTTCAAACTCGCCGACGCGGGTTGAATAGTTCCAGCAGCGTTCGCATTTCTGGCCGTCTGCCTTTTCTATTTTGACGCTGAAAGTATCCGATTGGTGTACTTCGACCTGCGAGACGATGAAAAGATACCGCAGCTCGTTGAAATAATCTGCCAGAAACAACATAGTTTCTTTGTCTGCCGACAGGACCAATTTTGCCTCAAGCGATGAGCCGATCTGCTTTGCGATTCGTGCTTCCTCGAGTGCTTTTAAGACATCGTCGCGAATCGCGAACAGGCGTTCCCAGTTTGCGGCGAGAGTTGTATCGATTGCACCGGCGGCTTTCGGAAACTCCGCGAGATGAACCGACGCTACCGTCTGCATTGGCAAATTTTCCCAAGCCTCGTCAGACGTGAATGCGAGTATCGGCGAGAGCAGGCGGCAGAGCGTTTCGGTGATCCGATATAATGCCGTTTGAGCCGAGCGTCGTTCGACGGACTTCGGTGCAAGGATGTAAAGCCGATCCTTGATGATGTCGAAATAACGGGCCGACAGATTTACGGTGCAGAAATTGTAGATCGCACCGTAAGCGGCCTGAAAATCGAAATCTTCGTATTCTTTCAGGACCTTTGCAGTTAATTCGTCCAATCCGGCCAATGCCCAACGGTCGATGTCGAGCATTTCGGTTTCGGGAACGGAATCTGTCGCCGGATCGAAACCGTCAAGATTTCCGAGCGCATAACGCAGCGTGTTTCGGAACTTACGATAAGCATCTACTACGCGCGAAAGTATCTCGTCCGAACAGCGAACGTCCTCGGTGTAATCGACCGCGGCGGCCCACAGACGCAATATCTCGGCGCCGGATTTATCGATTATCTCTTGCGGAGCGGTCACGTTGCCAATCGATTTGCTCTGCTTTTTGCCCTCGCCATCAACGACCCAGCCGTGCGTGATTATCTGTTTATACGGAGCCGTGTCGTGCGCGGCCATACCACACATCAATGACGAATTGAACCAGCCGCGATACTGGTCGCCGCCCTCAAGATAAACGTCCGCCGGAAAACGCAGCGTCTCACCGCGCGTCTCTAAAACTGCAACGCAGCTCGAACCGGAATCGAACCAGACGTCAAGAATGTCGGTCTCTTTTCGGAAATCGGCACTGTTGCATTTCGGACATTTGTAACCGTCCGGCAGCAATTCGCTTTCGGGTCGTGCGTACCACGCATCGGCGGTTTCGACTGCGAAAATATCCGCGACGTGATCGACGATTCTTTTATCGGCAACCGGTTCGTCGCAAGATTGGCAATAAAATACGGGAATCGGCACACCCCATGAACGCTGGCGGGAAACGCACCAATCGGGTCGGCCTTTGAACATATTCGCCATGCGGCCTTCGCCCCATGTCGGGTGCCATTTTACGTCCTTGATCTGTTCGAGTGCATTTGCTCTTAGAGAAAGAGCGTCACCGGTTTTTGCAATTTCATCCATCGAAACAAACCATTGCGGTGTCGCGCGGAAAACGACCGGGTTTTTGCATCGCCAGCAATGCGGATAGCGATGTTCATATCGCTCGACGCGGACGAGCATTCCGCTTTCGCGGAGAAACATTACGATCTTGGGGTTAGCTTCAAAGATATTCTCGCCGGCCCAAGGCTCGACCTCGTCGGTAAATCGTCCGGCGTTATCGACCGGGCAATAAACCTCAAGCCCGTATTTTTTTCCGATATGAAAGTCGTCTGCACCGTGGCCGGGAGCCGTGTGAACTACGCCCGTTCCCGCTTTCGCGGAATTCTTGCTTTCGAAACGAACGTCGAGTTCGACCTCGGCATCAGCTTCGCCGAGGGTTACGTGGTCGCCGTTCATTATCAGCGACGTGCGGTCGAGCCACGCATGTTTCGCTTCAAGCCGGTCTAGCTTTGAGCCTTTAAATCGTGCCAGCTCGAACGTTCCCTGCAAACCGCATAGATCGGTGAAAGTCTTGGCTAGTTCCGATGCGACAATGTAAACCTCGTTGCCGAGATCAATCGCCGAGTAATCAAAATCGGGATGAACCGCAAGGCCCATATTCGCGGGCAGCGTCCACGGCGTTGTTGTCCAGATCACGAGAAAAACGTTGCGGCCCTCAAGCGCGTCGTCGATCTCGACCGGATCGGATTTGAGCGGAAACTTTACATAGACCGATGGCGAAGTATGTTCGCGGTATTCAACCTCTGCCTCGGCCAAAGCGGTTTGATCGTGGATGCACCAATAGACCGGACGCAGGCCTTTATAGACATAGCCGCGCTCAAGGAATTTGCCAAACAGCCGCGCGGTCGTCGATTCGTACTCGGGCGACATCGTCAGGTAAGGCGTTTCCCATTCGCCCAAAATACCGAGCCGCTGAAAATCACGCGTCTGGCCCGTCATCGCCGTTGAAGCGTGTTCGCGGCAGATGCGGCGAAACGACGCCACCGGTATGTCGGCCTTGTTCTTGCCTTTTTCGGCCAGCTTTTTCTCGACCAGCGTTTCGATCGGCAGGCCGTGGCAGTCGTAACCCGGAACATAAGGCGCGTCAAAACCCATCATCGAGCGGCTCTTAACGACGAAATCTTTTAGGATCTTATTGAGCGCGGTGCCGATGTGAATGTCTGCATTCGCATACGGCGGGCCGTCGTGCAAAATAAATTTCTCACGGCCATTACGCGCCTCGGCGATTTGGCTGTACAGCCCGATCTCTTTCCACTTTTTCAGACGAGCAGGCTCGCTCTGCCCAAGATTCGCCTTTTGCGCAAAATCGGTCTTTGGTAAATTAACGGTTTTCTTTAAGTCGAGTGTTTCTGTCATTTCCGTATAACTTTAATAATATCACGCCCTAATCCGCCACCGTTAAAACACCAGTTCGAATCATTTCACGATATTCCTGGGCCGCTTTTAACGCTTTTTCAGACGGTGGCTTGGGTGGTAGGTCGAGAAATTCGATGAAGAATTTCAATTCTTCTGGTGACAACACCAATTCCTGCCATTTTAGATTTTCGATATTCATACTCAATATTCCTCCTCAATCGTGCACAAAAGCGGATATTCACGCGCCTTTGCCAGGTTCATCGCCTTTTGCGATTTCATATAGGCTACGTCGTAGGGGAAAACGCCGGCGATGCCGACGCCTTCGATATGGACTTTTAACATTATCGCAACTGCCTCGGCCTCGTTCCTTTTAAAGACGTATTCGAGCACGAAAACAACGAATTCCATTGTCGTAAAATCGTCGTTGTGCAGCAGGACACGGAACAATTTCGGCTTTTCGAGCCGCGTTTTAGTCTCGGTCAGGACATCGGCACCGTGGTCAGGAATGTTTGGCATAACGCTCTGATTGCAGATTAACACAGTTGAAATGCGGTGCGTATCGGCCACAACACCACAGCCAGCTTCATTTTTGCTAACAGTTTCAAGGCAACGCGTAAAAATATTTAATAGACGCGCCGCGTTTTTTCTGATAACGTCTGTATGCGCTGTTTACTAAGTATTCAATTTCACCTTCCCGGACGGGATTTGCTGAAAAATCGAGCCAATTGAGTCTTTTTGACCGTACCGAATAATGAAACCCGAAAAAGTTTCGACAATTGGAACGCCTGGTTCAAAGGCCGTTGCTTCGTTTCGGCCTCTTGCGAGCGCACGCGAGGGTGAGCTTCGCCCGACCGATCAGACGACGATCAATGAGATATTTTCGAGCATCGGGCAAAAGCTGCGCGAGGGACGTTCCAGCGAAGCCGAGCGTGTTTTGACAAAAGCGCTCCAAGACCATCGCCACAACGACGATGACCTTGCCAACCTAAAGCGTCTGCTGGCATTTACGCTCGAAACCGTCGGCAAATACAAGGAATCGCTTGAAACCGTAAAACACTATGAGAACGAGGCCGTTTTGGCCAGGCTTTCGCCGGAAACAAAGATCCGCGTAATTACGCAGCTCGCCATTTCGTATAACAATCTCGGCGATCACCCAAAAGCTGTAACGCTGTTAAAGGAAACTTACGAACGGGCAAAGGTACAGGACTTTAATCATCTGATCGGCGCGATAGAAACCGGGCTGGCGCGCGTTTATCGAAAGCTTAACGAATGCCCGATATCGCGTGACCACGCCGAACGCGGACTCGCCGCGATGCGTGAATACGGCGACTGGCTTGGAATGGCCGAAGCATATCGCGAGATCGCGCTTAGTTATCACCAGGAAGGCAACAGCGAAAAATCGGTTGAATATTTCGATCTCGGCGTTCAGATCATCGGTGACCGCTCGGCTCCGTTCATGCTCGGAAAGCTTTATACCGATATGTCGGGAGCGTACTGGTTTCTTCGCAAACCGCACAAAGGAATCGAATGTCTTGAGAAATCGATCCTCTTTTTCGATCAGACCGAGCACGTCCTGAATTCCGTCATCGCATATAACAATTTAGGCATTCACCTTCTACACATTGGCAGTTGGAAAAAAGCCGAGGAGATGATTCTAAAAGCGCTTGAGCTGGCGAAGCGGTCAAATCATGTCCACGTCGCCGGAATACTAGACAGCCTGGGCGAATTAAAGATACTTCGTGGCGAAACCGATGAAGCGCGTTTGCTATTGGAACAGGCGGTCGAAGTTGCACGCGAGAAAAAACGCGAATGGTACGAGGCGCAGGCAATGCGTAACCTAAGCCGCTGTCTGCTTGCCGAAGGAAAATACGAACAGGCTGCAGAAAAGGCTCGTGACACCATCGAGCTTTGCCGGCAGATCGGCGACAAGCACTATGCAAATATGGCCGGGCTTGTGCTCGCCGAAAGCTGTCTTGAAACCGATAATCCCGCCGAGGCCGAGAACGCTCTTGAGATCGTCGAAGAAAACGACCCTAACGCCGATTTTTTTGTGGTCGGCAATATCCAACGCATTAAAGGTTTGCTGGCAAATCACGCCGGCGACCGTGATCTGTCAGTACACCACTTTAACCGCTGCCTTACGATCTTTGAAGCGGCCGAGGACGTATATCACACGGGTCTTGCGAACCTGCTGCTCGGCCAGTTTTTGCCCGAGGCACGCAACAGCAGGGCAATAAAACATTTAACAACGGCGGCTGAGATATTCGGAAAGCTCGGTGTTCAAGAGCTGGCTCAGAAAGCAAATTCCGTGATCACAAAGCGGCGGCGGATCGCTGAAACGGTTCACACCGAAATCGGCAACGCCGGTTCGCAATCGGTCGTTTCACAGCTTTTAATGGTCAGGCTTGCCGAGGCGACGGCGTCGCGCGAGCTGCTGTTTCGCGAAGTTGTTGCCGTCTTGCAGCAAGAGAGCCAGGCAAAAAAGATACTTATTGCCGAACGCAACGAAAAGAAACAGCTGGTCCCGTTTATCACTCACGGATATACGGCCGATGACAGCACCTCGCTGATTCGCAAATTTCAACAGGCTGCCGACGGCGGCGACGAAAAGGTATTCGGACGCAGCAAGAACGTCGCTGTGTTTTCGTTAAAGCCGACAAATGCTTCGCCCGCGACGCTGATGGTGAGTCCTAAGGACGGTGCGGTTTTGAACGACGGCAGCCAGTTTCAGCCGTTGTTACGCGTTGTCGAGCTTGGAATGGACGTTATCGCATTAAGAGAACGCAATCGTCCGCAGCCTGTCGAGGAAGATTCAAGCCCATACACCTCAAGCAGCATGATGCCGGGATTCATTCACTCGTCACCGGCAATGACCTCGTTGGTCGAAGAGGTTTATAAGATCCGCTCGTCCGACGTGACCGTGCTGGTCACGGGCGAATCGGGTACAGGCAAGGAACTTGTGTCCCGTGCGATCCATACGCTTTCCAATCGAAAAGATAAAGTATTTATCCCGTTTAACTGCACTGCGATCCCGAAAGAGCTTGCCGAGGGACATCTATTCGGATATAGAAAAGGCGCGTTTACCGGCGCAGTTACCGATTCGCCGGGCATGATCCGTGCGGCGGACGGCGGGACTTTGTTTCTTGATGAGGTCGGCGACTTGCCGCTGGATGTACAGCCGAAACTGCTACGCTTTTTACAGGAAGGCGAGGTCCAGCCGATCGGTGAAAAAAGCCCGATCAAGGTCGATGTGCGGGTGATCGCCGCGACAAATATGCCGCTCGAAGCAAAAGTGGCCGACGGGTCGTTTCGCGAGGATCTGTATTACCGCTTGAACGTTATTAGGCTTCGCGTACCGCCCTTGAGAGAAAGGCGCTCGGAAATTCCGCCGATCGTAAACTATTACATCAATCATTACTCTTCGCGGTTCGGTAAACGGGATATTATTTTTTCGCCCCAGACGGTGGACCTGCTGATGGTTTGCAACTGGGAGGGCAATGTCCGTCAGTTGTGCAACGAGATACAGAGAATAATCGCCCGCGCGGTCGATGGCGATAACATCACGCCCGAAGATCTTTCGCCAGAGCTAAAACGGTCCGCAAGGCCCTTGACGCCTTTTTCCGCCAGCCCCAACAGCAAGGTGATCACATCGTTCGATCAGCAAATTATGCCTTTCGCAAACATCTCCGAAGGCGGCACGCTCGAACAGGCAGTAACCGATCTTGAGATGCAGATGATCCGCACATCGCTCTCGAAAAATAACTGGAACATCTCGCGTGTTGCGAGCGAGCTCGGCCTGACGCGTCGCGGTCTGTATCTAAAAATTGCCAGATACGGCATCCAAAAGGCCGCATGAGATCACGCTCTTAGATCGGACACAAGCCCGGGCAATAGTTCGATAACATGGTCAACCTCAGCCTCGGTATTGTATCTTCCAAGCGAAAATCTGATCGACCCCATTGCCTTAGAATACGGAACGCTCATCGCCGCAAGAACCGGAGATGCCATATGCGTTTCCGCGTTGCACGCTGAGCCTGTGGAAACACAAATTCCGTGATCGTCAAGCATGGAAAGCAGCATTTCGCCGTTCGTATTCTCAAATGAAATATACGAGGTATTTGGCAGCCTGTGTTCGGTTTTGCGGGTTCCGTTTACGCTTGTATTGGGAATCGCGGCAAGGATTGAACTTTCCAGCCTATCCCGCAGTCTTTCGATAACATTCATCGGTTCAATATCGCTGACGAGCCTTGCCGCCGCGCCCATCCCGACGATCTGATGAACTGCTTCGGTGCCGGCGCGTTTTCCGATTTCCTGTCCGCCACCAAACATCATTGGCGGTAAAGATAGGCCGCTACGAATGTACATAGCACCGACGCCTTTTGGCCCGTGAAATTTGTGAGCGGAAATTGACAGCAGGTCGATCGCAGTGTGGGAAAGATTAATCGAGACTTTACCGGCAGCATTTACCGCATCGACATGAACCAAGGCGTTCGAGCGGCCTTTGACGATCTCGGCGATCTCGGCAACAGGGAACAAAATACCTGTCTCGTTGTTTGCCCACATTACCGAGACCAAAGCGGTGCGTTCATCGACAGCATTTCGCAACTGCTCAAGATCGAGTCTGCCGTCAGAATCGACATCGAGCCACACGACCTCAGTGCCAAGCTGTTCCAATTGTTCACACGTTTTCCGAACGGCCTCGTGCTCGACCCTTGTTGTAACAATTTTTTTTCGCGCCGGATCGACAGCTAACGCCGACCTTATTGCCCAGTTGTCGCTCTCCGTTCCGCCCGACGTGAAAACTATCTCTTCCGGTGAAGTTGCCCCCAAAAGCTCCGCGACCGATTTACGTGCCTCTTCGACCGCACGACGCGATTCCTTGCCGGCGGCGTGGCTTGACGACGGATTGCCAAAGTTTCCCTTAAGAAACGCCAACATCGCCTCAACCACCTCGTCGGCGATCTGCGTCGTTGCGTTGTTGTCGAAATAGATCATTAGATTATTGTTAAGTAATTATTGTCTATTTAACAGCAACCGCAAATGCCTAAAGCTCTGTGAAATCTCTTCATAAGAACTCGCTTGTTTTTCAATCGTTCTGCTTTGAAATGAGCGCAAATGAAAATTCTTACAAGGCCCGCCAATCTCGCGGATCAGACAGCGACCGCGGCCGTCTTGGAGGGCACGCAAAGCGGCCGTCAGCACAAAAAACGCAACCAGAGCAGAAATAATTGCCCTTATGAGCCAGATTCGCGGCGCCCTAAAGGCAGGCCTGGCTCCAAAGACGCAATACGATCTCTGCGGTTTTGACTATCCGGTGATCGCTTCGGATATCTACGTCGCACAGGACTCGTCCGATCTTCCAGCCTTCGGTTTTTCAAATGAAGTCGCTTAGGACATTTCTAATGAGTTACAATATAGGACATTTCTAAAGAGTTCTGACAACAAAATCAGGCCGTCCGGATTTTGTTGGTTCTTTCCTTTTATAATCTGCTGTATCTTGGTCTTTTATGCTTTATCTTTCGCAAATGCTTGGTCGTCCGGTCCTCGATTCGCGGGGCGAAAAGATCGCGTCCGTGAACGATGTTCTGGTGCGGTACGGCAGCGAGGATTACCCGCCCGTGATCGGCATTGTGGCGCGTTTCCGGCGACGGGATTTTTTTATTCCTCAGCGAAATATTGCGGAATTTGGCGAGCACGGTACGCGAATGAGCTCGGCAATATTAAACCTCACACCATTCGAACGCCGAGACGGCGAGGTGCTGCTAAACAAGGACGTGCTGGATAACCAGTTGATCGACGTTGACGGCAAACGCGTCGTCCGCGTGAATGATGTTCAATTGATCGAGACCGGCAGCGAATGGCGCGTCTCGGGTGCGGACGTTAGCTTTCAGGGATTTCTGCGTCGCCTTATGCCAAAAGGATTTTACGGCAATGCCCGGCCCGTCGAGGTAATTGATTGGGCAGACGTCGGCTATCTTGCGACAGACACGGCGACCGCAACCGTGCAGCTAAAATCTTCACGCGACAAGCTTTCACGCCTGCATCCGGTTGAGATCGCCCAACTCGCCGAAACGCTTTCGCCGATTCATCGGACCGAGGTTGTCGAGAGCCTCGACAACGAGATCGCCGCCGACACGCTTGAGGAAATGTCCACCGAGGCGCAGGCTAGAATCCTGGAAGAAATGGACCAGGAACGCGCGGCAGACATCCTGGAGGAAATGTCGCCCGACGACGCTGTGGACGTGTTAGATGAAATGGACGACGACAAGGCCGAGGAACTGTTCAATCTTATGGAAGACGAGGAACGAGCAGACGTAGCCGAGCTGATGCATTTCGATCACGATACGGCAGGCGGCTTGATGACGACCGAGTTCGTTGTTTTTCCTCGCGATCTAACTGTCGCCGAGACGATCTCTCAGCTGCGTGAAATGGCGGAAACGCCAAACATGATCTATTACATTTACGTTGTCGAACAGGAATCGACATGGCGGATATGTGGGCTGCTCAGCCTGCGAAGTTTGATATTAGCAGATCCTGCAAAACGTCTCGAAGACGTAATGCGAACGGAGTTTCGATATGCACATCCGACCGAATCCGCCGAAGAAGTCGCCCACACCATTTCGGAATACAATCTGCTCGCATTACCGGTGATAGACGATGATGGAGACATCGCGGGGATAGTTACGGTCGATGACGCGATGGAAATTTTGCTGCCGAAAAACCTCCGGCGTCGGATGCCAAGGCTTTTCGGGTAGAAATTAATCTTGTTCTTCTGATTCAGCCATCTCTGTTGTTGAAAAAAATACTGGACCACAGAGCAAGATGATTTAAGAATGAATAAGATGACCCAGCTGAGTAATCATACTGCTGGAGAACGGTTATAGGCCGTCAATTCACCGGCTACAAGATGTTTCGGATCTTCGCTCGTACCCGCGTGACAGGCGCTGTAAAACTCTGCGTCGTTCATACATTCCCTTAGTACGGCCATATACGAATCGCGAAACGCCCGTTCGGCGGGCTCGTTTTTGTACCCGAGATTGTCTCGGAGTTTTTCTGCTGATCCCGACAAACGCGCGGCCCTATCGAATTGTCTGTCCCAAACGGCAAGCGCGGCAAAGCCGTCCAGCGAATGCGACAGTGTTATCTGGTTTCCGACCTCAAGCGCGATCTCGGCTGCTTCGGCAAAATGGCTTCCGGCAATCGGAAGATCGCCCGAACGAAATGTTGCGGTGCCGAGATTGTTCAGAGCGTCACCGAGAGCGACCTTTCGCTGTAGATGGCGGAATAGTTTCGCTGCTTCTTCAAACATCGGACGGGCTTCGGTGTGCCGTTCCTCGACACGGCAGAGATCACCGAGAAAGCTGAGCGACATCGCAACACCAAACTCGTCGTCCAATTCGCGGCTGATCTCTAAACCTTTGTCGAAAAAACCGCGAGCCCTTACAAGATCGTCCTGCTGCATTGCGACCAGCCCGAGTCCGCGGTTTGCGGCGGCGATTGCGGGCCGATCGCCGGCCTCTTCGCTGGCGGCGAGCCCCGATTCGTACGCTTCGCGCGAAACTTCGTGGTCGCCTCGAAACCGTGCCGACAGCCCGAGTCCGCTAAACAGCTTAAATCGCGACGCTGCCGTAGCCTCATCTGCAAATTTTGCAACCGCACGCAGCCAACCGTAACCTTCGGTCAAATGGCCGTGCAGCAGCCAAAAATTTCTCAAGGCGACCGCAATGCGGAGCGCGATCAACGGCTTTTTTGCTATCGACCAACGCATAACGCTTCTGACGTTGTCGTGCTCAAGTTCAAAACGCTCGAATATTTTTCCGGGATCGGACGACTGTATTTGCGGCTCGGCCAGCTCGGCTTCGTTCAAATAATACTCGGCGTGCCGCAGCCGAATATTCTCGGCTTCGCCGCTTGATTCGAGAAGTTCTTCCGCAAAATCTCGGACAACCTCAAGCATTCGAAAACGCGGTTCTCCGGATTTATCGGGGCGTTCGGTTAACAGGCTTTTCTCGGAAAGCGATGCTATCAGATCGAGAATATTCAACGACGCTTTCGGCAGTTGCTCGGCTTTACTAACGCAGATCGCCTCGACTGCTTCAATCGAAAAACTGCCCGAAAATACCGCCAACCGACGAAACAAAAGCTGTTCGTCAGGATCAAGCAGCTCGTAGCTCCAGTCGATCATATCCCGCATCGTCCGGTGCCGGTCGGGCAGATCGCGCGAACCGCCGCTCAAAAGCTGCATCCGATCGTCGAGCCGTTCGAGTATCGATTCAGGCGACAAAATGCGTATCCGCGCCGCCGCAAGCTCGATCGCGAGCGGCAGGCCGTCGAGCTTGCCGCAAATACGTACAATCGTTTCTGCGTTTTCGGCATTCAGCGAAAACGATTGTTTGACGGCCCTTGCGCGGGTTTCAAACAGACGAGCCGCGTCATTTGCCAGAAGATCGCTGAGACGCATTTCAGACGTTACGAGCGGGACCGCGAGCGGAGGAACGGGAAACTCGGTCTCAAAACTTAGTCGAAGCAGCGCGCGGCTGGTGATCAGCATCTTTGTCCGTTCGGCCACAGTTAGCAGATCGGCGATCAACGGAGCCGCCGAAAGCACTTGCTCGAAATTATCGACGACAAGCAGCAGGTTCTTGCGCCCGAGATACTCGACAAGAGCTTCCTCGACCGGTCGGCCGCCGCCGTCGGCAATGCCGAGCGGTTTTGCGATCGCGGGGATCACAAGTTCCGGATCGCGTATCGCTGCGAGATCGACAAAGAAAACACCGTCGGTAAAATCCACCAGCATTTCCTCGGCGATCGATCTCGCGAGTTTTGTTTTTCCGGTTCCACCGATTCCGGTCATCGTAACAAGCCGCGTTTCGTCCGATCGCAGAAGATTTATGAGAGCATTGATCTCGTTCAGACGGCCGATGATCGGGCTCAATACGCGCGACAGGTTGTTTGGCCGCAAATTGCGTTCGCGTATCTCTTCGCCGGTTACCAGCCGCGGCGCGACGTCGGTAGTGGCGTTTGCAAAAACCTGGGTTTTTTCGTCGTTTAGGTTTTCAATCACTGCGTCGAAATTCTGCTCAGTCAGCATTCTCGACTGCAATGCACGCAGCTCATTTAATAATTCGGCCGAATCTGAGTATCTGTCACCAGGACGTTTCGCGAGGGCTTTTGAGACTATCTTTTCAAGCTCGGTTGGAATCGCGGCATCGAATTCCCGCAGCGGAACGTGATCGGCGGTCAAAACCGAGGCAAGCGTGTCGGCAATGGTTTCACCTGCATAAGGCAGCTTGCCGGTCAGCATTTCGTACATCGTTACGCCGAGACTCCAAATGTCGGAGCGTCCATCGATATCAAGGCCGCGTGCCTGTTCCGGTGACATATATGAGGCCGTGCCGAGGATCATTCCCGGACGGGTTGCGAAATTTCCCGCCGTATCGCTCGGATCGGCAACCACTCGTTTAGCAAGCCCGAAATCGAGGATTTTCACGCGGCCACGCGACGTGACAATAATATTTGCGGGCTTGATGTCGCGATGGATTATCCCGTTAGAGTGAGCCTCAAAAAGAGCGTCAGCAGTTTGAATGGCGATTTCGACGGTTTCCCGCGGACTTCGATTAGACCGGCGAATCATGGTCGAGAGCGGTTCGCCTTCGACATATTCCATTGCAATGAACGGCTCGTTCCGGTCGGTATCGATGTCGAAAATAATGCAGATATTTGGATGATTGAGCGATGACGCGGCACGGGCCTCGCGAATAAATCTATCGAGATGTCCGCGATCGCTGCAAAATTCCTCGGCCAGAAACTTGAGCGCGGCGCGGCGACCGAGCCTTGTGTCCTCGGCAAGATAGACGGTTCCCATTCCGCCCGATCCGAGAACGGAAACTATCTTGTATTGTTCGACTGTTAAACCGGGTTCGATCACGTTGCTTCAAACGCTGGATTATATCATCTAGTCGGCCATTGTAGGTTGTTCGGCGGACAGCGACGAAAAGATTTGTCTGCCGTGAAACCGAACCTTGATGTTTTCCGTAATAACAAAAAAGTTGTTGATGCCCCACTCATCTGATATGATTTCAGTCTATTTTCAATTTTAAGAGGAGTAAAATCGCCATGAAACGCACAGCCCTTGCACTTTTATCATTCTTTGCTTTGGCCGCATTTGTCGTGAACCCGACCGTGATCAGAGCCGACGGCATCCAGATCGGCGCAACCCTGGAAAATTTTAAGCTGACGGGAACGGACGCCAAGGAACACTCGTTTAACGACCTGAAGGGCAAAAACGGGACCGTGTTAGTGTTCCTTTCGGCCCAGTGTCCCGTTGTAAAAGGCTATGTCTCGCGAATCGATACAATCGCCGCAGAATACAAGGCAAAGGGAATAAACTTTGTCGGGATCAATTCAAATCGCCGCAATTTTGAATCGCTCGAATGGGTAACGTCTGATGCAGCGGAAAGATACAAATTCCCGGTGCTCTTAGACACGGGAAACGTTCTTGCCGACAAACTCGGAGCGACCGTCACGCCTGAGGTTTATTACGTTGACGCAAAAAATGTTTTGCTTTATCACGGAGCCATCGACAACGATAGATCGGGCAAAAACATCACAGACACGTATCTGAAAGCCGCATTCGATTCCGGTCTTGCCGCAAAGGCGATCGAAAGAACGGAAACCAAGGCATTTGGCTGTTCGATCAAACGCGAAGGCGAAACCGAAACAAAATGATGCACAGCTTTTATTTGAAGTCTGCGGAAGCCATTCTAACGGGATGGCTTTTGCTTTTGTTGTTTGCCGTCTCCGCGACGGCACAGGCGCCAAAGCTGCCGGTTGTGAAACAGATCAATGAAGTTGCCTTAAAACAGCTAATAAAGCCTAAGGGCAAGCCGCTGCTCGTCAATTTTTGGGCGACGTGGTGCGATCCTTGTCGAGACGAGTTTCCTGATCTCGTAAAACTCGACAATGAATACAAAGGAAAGATCGATTTCATTACGATCTCGCTCGATTTCCCCGAAGACATCAATACCGCCGTTCCGAAATTTCTCGCTGCGATGAAGGCGGAAATGCCCACCTACGTCCTGATAACGCCGGACGAGACCGCCGCCATCGGCAGCGTAAACAAGGACTGGCAAGGCGGCCTGCCCTTCACCATCCTTTACGACAAAGACGGCAAAATGGCCTATGTTGCACAGAAAGTCGTAAAACTCGAAACCATTCGGCCCGAGATCGATAAATTAATAAAGCTCGCACCTTGACTCAATCGGGATATTCTATTAGTATCATTCATGCAACAACAATCCATATACCGCACAGGAGAACGAATATGCTAAGAAAGATCGAAGATTTTCAGAAAGATTGGGCATACGAAGCAGAAATGACCGGCAAGGTTTTGCAGACACTGACCGACGCATCGCTCGGGCAAAAGGTCAACGACGAAGGCCGTTCGCTCGGGTTTCTCGGCTGGCACATAACGCAAACATTAGGCGAGATGCTTGGCCAGGTTGGCTTGAAGATCGATGCGCCGGGGTTCGATCAAGAGTGTCCGTCAATCGCCTCTGAGATCGCGACCGCTTATGAAACGGCATCAAACTCCGTCACCGCACAAGTCGCCGCCAACTGGATTGACGAAACACTTCTCGAAACCGACGAAATGTACGGCGACACATGGGCACGCGGGCTGACGCTTTTTTATTTGATCGCTCATCAGGCCCATCATCGCGGACAAATGACCGTCCTGATGCGACAAGCCGGACTTGCCGTTCCCGGCGTTTACGGCCCGGCCAGAGAAGACTGGGCCGCAATGGGTGCCCCGGCAATGCAGTAAACGTACGACAGACTGTTAGTCTGTCGCCCAACGTGAATTGGAAAGAGTCGGCAAATGTGTGAACAGTACTAAAAATCAATCAAACTCGTAAAATTCTTCATCACGCATTCGTCCGACTGAGCCGTCAGAGTGTTTATAAAATCCATCCAAGGCGACGTTTTCGCCGATGAAGCGCGCCTTCGTGAAACCTTGGACTACAACGCGAAGGGAATGGTCGGCATTACCTCGACAATAGTCGCGATAGTTGCGCGGCGTGAATCAACTGTTAATTCTTCAACAGGAGCGTTCGATTGCTCCTACAGTTGTTGATAGCCAAGTTTGCGCAACGCGTTGCCACGACTTTCGACGAGTTGTCGGAATTCAGACAGGGATTTTGGGAAGGTTCTCACTTCATTAATTCACGCGCTAATATCCAGCACTGCCACGGCTTGCTCGCGTTTAACGCCGGGAAACCATTCGAGAAATTCGTCGATCGAGGCTCCGTCTTTTAGATTTTCAAAGAAAGCGGAAACGGGTACGCGAGTACCGCGAAACACCCACTTACCACTCACCTTTGCTGGGTTACGCTCAATTGCCATGGATAAGCTTAACTGTCCCATACTCATGAACTCCTGATACACGCACATTATCGCACAGATTACAGAGCAAGAATCAGCAAATCGACATATTTCGATCAACAGGATAGAATTACTGTTTTGTTTTGGGATGAGTTAGTTAACAGAAGATGAACGAAACAGTTATAACGCCGGAGATCGTCGAGCAGCACAACCTTAAACCCGAAGAGTACGAAAAGATCATCGCGATAATGGGCCGCGAGCCGAATATGACCGAGCTTGGCGTGTTCAGCGTTATGTGGTCTGAGCATTGTTCGTATAAATCTTCGCGCGTGCATTTGAAACGGCTGCCGACGAGCGGCCCGCGTGTCATCGTGCCGCCCGGAGAAAACGCAGGCGTGGTCAATATCGGCGATGATTGGTGCGTTGCATTCAAGGTCGAATCGCATAATCACCCGAGCTTTATAGAACCGTTCCAGGGCGCCGCAACCGGCGTCGGCGGAATTCTGCGCGACGTCTTTACTATGGGCGCCCGACCGGTCGCCGCAATGAACTCGCTCCGCTTTGGCCCTCTTAGCTCCCCTCCTTCCGAAGGAGGGGTGGCAGCCGCTTCGGTTGACGGGGTGGTTCTCTCCGACGTGGAAAGACAGAAGATATACAACCGCAACAAATCCATCCTAAAAGGCTGCGTCGATGGCATCGGACACTACGGCAACTGCTTTGGCGTTCCGACCATCGGCGGCGAGGTTGTTTTTGACGAAGCGTATTCGCTCAACCCGCTGGTCAATGCGTTCGCCCTCGGGATCGTAAAAAAAGATCAGATATTTTTCGGAAAGGCTGAGGGCATTGGCAATCCGGTGCTTTACGTCGGGGCGAAAACCGGTCGCGACGGCATTCACGGCGCGACGATGGCGTCTGCCGAATTTGACGACGAAGCTCTCGAAAAACGCCCGACGGTTCAGGTCGGCGATCCGTTTCTCGAAAAACTGCTGCTCGAAGCCTGTCTCGAAGCCATGCGCAGCGGCGCGATCGCCGGAATTCAGGATATGGGCGCAGCCGGACTGACATCATCGTCGGTCGAAATGGCCGCCCGTGCCGGAACAGGATTGGAACTCGATCTGACGCTCGTTCCGCAGCGTGAGACCGGCATGACGGCGTACGAAATGCTGCTGTCTGAATCGCAGGAGCGAATGCTGATCGTCGCCCGAAAGGGACGGGAAAAAGAGCTGGTCGAGATATTTAACAAATGGGATCTTGACGCCGTCGTTATCGGCAAGGTGGTAGAAGGCGACCGGCTCAAGATAATTCACAACGGCGTTCTCGAAGCCGATCTGCCGGTTCAGGCGTTGACGGATGAAGCGCCGAAATACAAAAGACCCATGACTCCAGACAAGAGACGAGAGACAGGAGACGAGAGCCTTCGTGAGATTGCTCCAGTCTCCAGTCTCCAGTCTCCTGACTGCAACGACGCCTTGCGTCGGTTGTTGGCTTCGCCCAACATCTGTTCTAAACATTGGGTTTACGAACAGTACGACACGATGGTGCGAACTAATACAGCCGTGCTGCCTGGCGCTGACGCCGCGGTTATCCGTATCAAGGAAACACGTCGTGCGGTTGCAATGTGTCTCGACGGGCCGGGCCGATATGTTGCGGTCGATGCTAAGGAAGGTGCGAAGCACGCTGTTGCCGAGGCCGCGAGAAACGTGGTTTGCGTTGGAGCCAAACCGATTGCTGTGACGAACTGTCTGAATTTTGCTTCACCGGAACGCCCCGAAGTGATGCGTTCATTCTCGGACGTGATCGACGGGATCACAGAGGCTTGCGAAGCGTTTGAGACGCCGGTAGTTTCCGGCAATGTCTCGTTCTATAACGAAACCGACGGCAAAGGAATTTTACCTACACCAACTATCGGAATGGTTGGGCTGATCGAAGACACGCACAAGATCGTCACACAGGGATTTAAGAACGACGGTGACGTTATCGCCATGCTCGGCACAACGACCGACGGATTATCCGTAAGCGAATATGCGAGTGTCGTTCACGGCGTTTCGACTGCCGAGATGATCGAAAATGGAACTCTGCCGGAGATCGATCTAAACCTTGAAAAACAAGTGCAGGAAGCGTGTCTAGCTCTCGTCGAAGCCGAACTGCTGCACTCGGCTCACGACTGCTCTGACGGTGGTCTGGCAGTCGCCATCGCCGAGAGCTGTTTCTCATCCCTCGGCCGCGAAGCGATCGGGGCGTCGGTCGAACTCGCATCAAACGGCCTTTCCCCAGAAGCCATTTTCTTCGGTGAATCCCCATCGCGAATAGTTATTAGTTTTGCCCCGGAAAACGTCGACCGCGTAACCCAGATCGTCAGCGATTGCCCGTTCGTAGTCATCGGCATTGTCGGCGACGATGTTTTGCGGATAAAACTCGACGGCGAAGAAAAGATTTCCGAAGCCGTAACCGAACTCGAAGCTATATGGGAGTCGTCGCTTGCCGAACGCCTCGCCTAGCGTTTTCCTGATAACGTAAAGCGTTAAACGTATAGCGGATAGTGCGGAAATGCATTATCCGCTTTACACTTTTCGTTATACGTTATTAGGGAAACGGTTTTATAAAATATGGCCGCAGGTGTTTATCTACATATTCCATTCTGCAAATCGCGCTGCTCTTACTGCGATTTTGCGACTGACGTCTATCGTGATTCGGGCGCTGTCGAACAGTATGTGGCTGCGTTGTGTTCTGAAATCGAAGGCGGAAAACCGAGCGGTAGCGAGGGTGTTTCTGACACACTCCTTACCGGTCGTGTTTCCGCCTTTGTGGCTGATACGATCTACTTTGGCGGCGGGACGCCTTCGCTGCTTGAGCCGGATCAGGTCGGAAGAATTCTTATGTCAGTTCACAACCAGTTCGACGTTGTCGCTGATGCCGAGATCACGATGGAGATGAACCCGGCGACGGTTACGGCTGAAACGCTTGATGGTTACAGGTCGCTTGGAGTGAACCGTGCGAGTTTTGGCGTGCAGACGTTCAACGAACGGGATCTAAAACTGCTCGCCCGCGGACATGATGCGAACGATGCTCGGGAGACTTTTCGACTACTACGTGAAGTTGGCTTCGACAATATCAGTTTTGACTTGATCGCCGGATTGCCAGACCAAACTTTGGACGATTGGTCGCTTAATCTCAACGAAGCCATCGAGATGAATCCCGAGCATCTTTCGCTCTATCTGCTTGAGATACATCAGAGAACGCCGCTCGCGGAGCAAGTAAGATCAGGCCGCCGTCCTTTGCCGGACGAAAACCTTGCGGCGGAAATGTACGAGATGATGATCGACCGGCTTGCCGGCGCCGGATATGAGCAATACGAGATTTCCAATTTCGCGAAACCCGGTTTCGCATCGAGGCATAATACTAAATACTGGCGGCTCGAACCAGTTTACGGCTTTGGCGTTTCGGCACATTCATTTGATGGTTTTCAACGTTACGCAAATGAACGCGACACGGCGAAATATGTCGGTCGCATCGAAGAATTTTCGGGAGCCGAGGTTTACCGTGAGAAGATCGATGCCGCATCGGAGTTCATTTTTCTCGGCCTACGGCTGAACAAGGGCGTTAGTCTCGCAGAATATTGCGAACAATTTGGTATCGAACTTGAAGAAAAATACGCGGACTATCTCGCAACACTGAGAGAAACTGGATTGATCAAACTTTCAGACGACAATCTTCAATTGACACGAAAAGGAATGCTCTACTCGAACGAGGTTTTTGAGGTTTTTATATGAAAGCAAGAAATGCAATTGTTTTAATTACCGTAACTTTGATGCTCGTGGGCCTATCGGCCTATTCGCAAAAACTGCCGGAACCCGAACGCGAGTTTCGCGCGGCCTGGATCGCAACCGTCGATAATATCGATTTTCCTTCAAAGAAAGGGCTTTCTATTCCTGAACAGAAGGCCGAGTTGATCCGCGATCTGGATCTCGCAAGCCGGCTGAATCTTAACGCCGTTATTTTCCAAGTACGTCCAATGGCCGACGCATTGTACCGATCTCGTTTAGAGCCGTGGTCTGAATACCTTACGGGCGAAATGGGAAAGCCTCAGGCTTTCGACCCTCTCGAATTCATCGTCGCCGAGGCGCACAAACGCGGCATATTGGTTCATGCGTGGTTCAACCCTTATCGGGCGTATCATCCGTCGGCCAAGACGATTTCCGCGAATCACATTTCCAAACAACGCCCCGAGCTAGTCGCTAAATACGGCAAATATCTATGGCTCGATCCGACCGATCCTGAAGCGATCAAGCACAGCGCTACCGTAATTATGGATGTAGTAAAACGCTACGACATAGACGGCGTGCATTTTGACGATTACTTTTACCCGTATATCGAAAAAGACGAAAGCGGAAACGACATCGAGTTTCCCGACGATCGAAATTGGCTTTTGTATCAAAAGACTTCAATTGATAATAAACAGGTTCCGCTTAGTCGCGGCGATTGGCGGCGGCTGCAGGTCAACAACTTTATCCGGACGGTCGGATACGAGGTAAAGAAAGCCAAGCCGCACGTAATGTATGGCATCTCGCCATTTGGAATTTGGAAGCCGATGCCTGAACTCGGTATCGAAGGTTTTAACGCATATGAGGGGCTTTATGCCGATTCGCGGAAATGGCTTCAGGAAGGCTGGGTAGATTATTTTTCGCCGCAGCTTTACTGGGAAACCGCGCGTACCGCACAGAGCTTTCCCGTGTTGCTGAAATGGTGGAACGAGCAGAATACAAAGTCGCGGCACATATGGCCGGGCCTGGCATCGTATCGTATAGGCCGAAATGAGAATTGGCCAGTAACGGAAATTACGAATCAGATCAAGGGTATTCGCGCATCGAAAAGCACGCCGGGCGAACTGTATTTCAATTTCAAATCCCTCCGTAACGACCAGGGCGGCGTTCAGAAAGAATTGCTTGAAAATTCATATCGACGTAAAGCAATAATACCTGTGTCGCCGTGGATCAAAGCCAGGAAACCTTCGTCTCCGAAAGTTGCGATAACCCACGGCGGAGAGCTAACAACGGCAAAATGGCAGGCCGTCCACAACGCCTTTTGGTATTTGGTTTATGCAAAAGACAAATCCGGCTGGAGCTATTCCGTGCTGCCATCGAGTGAAAAATCTATCTCTCTTTCAAGCGACAGAAAGATAGAAAAGATCATCGTAAAAAGCGTGGATCGACTCGGTAATATCAGCGAAGGGAATCGATAGGATGAAAATATCCTTACTTCGTGGGGCGTCACGGAACATGTCTGTTTGGCAGACATATGCCATTACTAGGGCGGGTTTCTGCCCCGAAACATGCCCCTTAAAAAGGTGGCGGCCGCGGGATAACTGTCTGGTCACGGCGGCCGCCGTTCGGCTGCCTTCGGTCAGGGCCGAGGCAGCACGAGCTTTATCTCGGTCAATTCGGCCAGAGATCCAATCTTATCTATCGCAATATGGCCGGTGATCGTTTTTGCTTTATCGTCTTTTATGATAGTGAACCCGATCGCCGCGAGTTGGTCGAGCAAGGCCTGCGTCCGGCTGGTAAGAACGATCTCGAGATGCGCCTGAGCGTCTTTGACGAACGCGGACTCATTCGGCGCAGCTTCCGACACGTTTTTCCGGGTTCGGTCGAACAGGGCATAGACCCATGAATGGAGCTTGTCCTTTATCAACTGTTCGCGGAGCATTTCAGCTGTTGGCGGTGTCTGCGGCGATGTTTCCGGCGAGAGTTCGCCTGTCGCTATCTGAATGTTCCCGGCGTCATTGGGATTGACGAAATTGTAGGTGATAACGCCCGTAACTTTCACCGGTTGGCCGGACATCATCGTCGGCGAAAATTTCGCGCCTTTTGCAGCCTGCTCGGCCGCGGCTAGCAGCAGCGGATGGCCCGACACCGCGCTTGCCGCAATGATGTTGCCGGACTCATCGACAGTAACCTGTATGCTGACCGAACCGCTCACCTTTACCGCACGGGCCGCCGCCGGATAAGGCGGTTTCGGAAGATTGGTTGCTTTCCCGTTCATCACTCCGCCGGATATCTTTGCCGGAGGGCTCTGAAGACTAGCGATAACCTGCATCTTGTTAAATGCTGCGGACGGAGGCGGAGATCCGCTTCCATGACCGATGCCGCTTCCCGAACCCGATCCAATTCCACTGGCCGAGCCAGTACCTCTTCCGCCGCCCGTTGACAAAGCTAGATTGGTGACCGATGCAGAAGGATTAATCAAATCCCCGCTTTCCGGCGTCCCTCCATCTTCAAAGACCGTACCGGCAGGAGCATAAACCGGAACCCGGACTCGTTTCCCGTTACGCATCCGAGTGACGATGCGTTCCTCGACGGCGACGAATGATGTGAACTGTGTCACCAGATTGTGATCTAAACCCAACTTGGTTATCGCGTTCCTGGCGGCGGGTTTCGGATCGCTCTCCTCGTTTTCCGGGTCCCAGCTTATGGACATCAATTCATCAATTTTGGTGCGTGCCCAAAGCGAAGCGAGAGCGCGATTTCCGCTGTCCTCGGACGGCAAATTTATGTCGATCACGCGTTCGAAAGGCTGCCCGCCGATGTTGCCTTTCAAGACGATCTTTCCGCCTGCCTGCCTGTTGTATTTTCCGAAGATCACAACTGGCTTTGCCCCAAAAAGATCGGGAATTCGGCGAGGATAAACCTCTGTTACGGGCAAACCTTTCCAGTCTATTGAAATGTCCGTAAGGTAAGGATTTCTGATTCGTTCATAGAATTTCCTTGCCGCTTTCGAACCTTCGTCGGCAAGCAAAACGTACTCGGAATCGCCACGGCCTTCTTTAGCAATATTGTCGAGCAGAAAGCGGTTTACCGAATCGCCGATACCGAATGAAAAAACCCGGGCTTTCGGATACTTCTTTACCTCGGCGATGACCTCCATGTCATTTCCGACTTCGCCGTCGGTAATAAAGCAAACTATTCGCAGATGCTCGCGCGAATCAGATGGAACAAGCGCGGCTTTTATAGCGTCCATCATTTCGGTTCCGCCATCGCCTTTTCGAGACTTCAGAAATTCCCGAGCGCGTTCCATATTCCCTTGCGTAGCCGGAACAGGTTCGGGGAAAAGTACCTCCGTTTCACCGGCGAATGTAATTAGGTTGAAGGTGTCTTCGGGATATAGGCCATCGAGGGTTAAGTTCACCAGCTCTTTGGCTTTCTCAATCGGAAATCCTTCCATCGAGCCTGATGTATCCAGCACGAATACAATTTCCTTGGGCGTGCGGTCTTCCGACGACAGACGTTCCGGCGGCGACAGGATCAGGCTGAAAAATCCGCCTGCGGGGTTTCGTGTCGTCAGCACGGCGTCTTCCATGCGCGACCCTGTAACGTCATATCGAAGCACAAAATCCTTGTTCGGTATGGTCGTCTCGCTCTTTAGATTTACCGTTCTTGTATTGGCTCCTGTCGATAATTCATTGATCTGGTGACTGGTTGAGTGAATGTCCTGCACCGGCACTCCTGCATTGAGATTGACTGTGATTGCGACATCGTGCCCGACCCTTGTGGCAGAAACAGGTGGTGTTATTTTCTCGGTGTCTTCTTCATCGCTGCCGGATGGAATGTAACGTGGCCCGACGGTCATCGGGAAGACGAATTCATACGAGCCGTCCTCATATTTCAGGGTTTCGACATAGCTGATGTCGATAATGACCGATTCGCCTGGCATTATGTTTGCGACGGCTTGGGTGAAAATGTTTGGCCGCTCCTGATCGAGCAGGCTGGCGGTCTGTCCGGCGGCCTTTGCGGTCTCATAGATCGCGCGTGCCTCATCGCGTTTCATTATCTTGCCGTGAATGACGCGTGTGCCGATGGTCATCGTCATCGCGTCAACCGCTCCGTTTTGTGAAAGCGGAAATGTATAGACGGCCTCGATCGGTTCGGCGAACGAATTTGTAAATTCCTGCCGGACATTTATGCGGGCGATAAAACCGCTGATCGAGGCGTTTACCTTTGTGTCCTTTAGCGGCACGGTGCCAAGCTCCGCGCCCTTTTTACTGACCGCGTAGAGCGTTCCCTCGGTCGTCGTCTGACCGAAAATATTAATTGAAAGCAAAGCTATCGCCAGCAAAATCAAAGCGTTTCGCATACAAGTCTCCTAATTGCGTCGAATGTTAGATACCTTTCCGCGGGTCTAGCTGCTTAGACACCGAAAGTGATGAAAAGGTTCCCTGATGCGCGAAAATAATTTCTTTCGGCTAAATTCGGCCCGATTTGAGGCTGGCGTCGTAGAGATGTCTGCGTCGCGGGAAGTGAAGGAAAATGCCGACAAATCCGACGATCAGCCAGAGATAGAAATATTGATAGTCGAACGCTATCGCTAGGACTAGCCCGATGATCGAAATCGCCTCGCAAAACGCGCAGCCGAGTATCAATGCGGTTTGGACGTATTCGGGTTTCTGTTCAGCGATGCCGCGCTCGATCGCTTTCTTGCGCATCAGGAATGAGATAACAAAATTGGTCAACGCAAGAAACGCCGCACCGATAACTATCGCTGGATTCTCTCCGAGCAGCGGCTGCGAAACGTCGCTGGTAAAAATCTCGCCCTTTGCCGAATAGATCACGACGACAAACAAGAGTTGGCTGAAAAGCAGTATCAACCACAGAATGGTAAGCGTCCGGTATTTTTGATCGATGTCGGTCATAGGAACGAATTATGAATTATGAATTATGAACGATGAATTGCAAATCGGGTTACTTCGTTGCATCGAGTTCTTCCTCTAACAACTGACGTTGATAGAGCGTCGCGTACTCGCCATTTAGCTCAAGCAGTTCGTCGTGCGTTCCGCGTTCGATTATGCGGCCAGCGTCAAGCACGCAGATCAGGTCGGCGTCGCGGATGGTCGAGACGCGGTGCGAGACTATCAGCGTCGTGCGGCCTGAACGGACGTCGCGAAGGTTATGCAAGATCTGTTCTTCTGTATAGGTATCGACCGCTGAGAGCGAATCATCGAGGATCAAAATTCGCGGGTCGCGCATCACGGCTCGCGCTATGGCGGTTCGCTGCTTTTGCCCGCCAGAAAGCGTGATGCCTCGTTCGCCGACGAGTTGTTCGTACTTATTCGGAAAGCCTTTGATGTCCTCGGCAAGATTAGCAACCGACGCGGCACGAGCTACGCTCGGTCCCAGGTCCAATGTCCCACGTCCCAGGTCTTTGCTGGCGGGCGAGATATTCGAATCGTGGGACTTGGGACCTTGGACTTTGGACTCGGGACTAATAACACCAAATGCAATATTTTCGCTGAGCGAATCGCTGAACAGAAAGGTTTCCTGCGGGACAAAGCCTATCGAGCGTCGAAGTTGATCGATCGGATATTCGCGGATTGGCTTTCCGTCGATCAAAACGCTTCCGGCCGGTGCATCGAGCAGGCGTGGGACGATGTTCATCAGCGTCGATTTGCCGCTGCCCGTGCGACCGACGAAGGCGACGGTTTTGCCCGGCTCGATAGTTAGATCAATGTCGTTTAAAACCGGCTTGCCGTTGTATGCAAATGTCAGATCGCGAAACTCGATGCCGCCTTTTATCTTTGGTTGTTCGCGTACATCAGGCACGTCTTTGATAGTCGGCTCGGTTTCGAGTATCGCGTTGAAACGTTTCAGCGACGCTGTGCCGCGTTGATAAAGATTTACAACATAGCCGAGCGCGATCAGATACCAGATCATCCGCTGTAGATACAAAATAAATGCCGTGAAATCGCCCGCCGTTATCTCGCCCGCGACCGCCATCGGCACGCCGACCGCGACGATGATGACGAAGCCCAACCCGATAAAGAAGAAAAGCAGCGGACGCATCGCCGCGGCGAACTTCACCAGCCGCAGATTTTGGTCGGCGTATTCGCGGTTTAGTTTTTCAAACTCTTCGATCTCGGCATCTTCCTGTGCGTAAGCGCGGACTACGCGAACGCCGGTAATATTTTCTTGCGCTCGGGCCGTTATGTCGGAAAAGAATTCCTGAATTTTCTCAAACCGTTTATGTATCTGCTCGCCGAGAAATTTTACCGTAAGGGAAACCAGCGGCAACGGGATCAGTATCAGCAGAGTGAGTTTGACCGAGATATTGAACAATATCGGCAGCGTGATCGCGAGTGCGAAGATCGCTTGAAAGCTATACAAGATCATCGGCCCGACGATCTGGCGGATCGCCGCGAGATCGTTTGTCGCACGCGCCATCAGGTCGCCGACGCGGTTATTGTGAAAAAATTCAAGCGGCTGCGGGACAACCGAGGCGTAGAAATCGTTGCGCATATCGTATTCAATATGCCGTGAAGTATTTATCAGCAGCCGACGCTGAAGAAAAAGAAAAATACCGCTGACAAGGTTCACGCCCAATATCACAAGCGCATAGTAGGTCAGCTTGTTCCACGTGACCTGCGTATTCAGGTCGTCAACCGCCTGCCCGATCAGATACGGAATCAACAGGCCAAACGCCATCGACACGAGAATAAAAAATATCCCGAGCAGCATGACCGTGCGGTAAGGTCTTATATATCTGGCGAATTTGCGAAGCTGTTCCAATGTTTTAGATCTGAAATATATGAAGTATTTTTAACCGCGTGTTTTCTTGATCGTCTTATTCATTCTTTATCATCTTGGTCTGTGGTGAAGCGTTTTGTAAACCACAGAGCAAGGATGAACCAGAAGGAATAAGATGAAAGAAAAACCATGGTTAATTTTTTCTTATTTTGCCACGGAGTAATAAGCCTCGGCGGTTATCTTTCGGTAATTTTCGGGTGCGGCGAATAAAGTGTCAGGCACGTCGAATTCGACATTCCGCATCTCGTAAACAAAAACCGGAGTTTCTGTCGCGTCGTCGGAACTTAGGAAAAATTCCTGTTTTATTATCATTTTTAGATTCTCGTCATAGTGAATGATCGACGGCGAATTTTCTCTGTCGCGCAGCGTCGCGCGATAACGCCTAACGCTGCCTTCGATGCCGAGATCCGCGAAGCTGGTGTATTCACGTTCCCTTAACACTCTGACGGTCATTTCCTGAATAAAATCAGGCTCAAAACCTGACGCCTTGTCTGCGGTTTCCGCGTAAACGCGGCGGCGATGATCTATCAGCAGTTTTACATCCGTGTTTATAATTGCGGAAACGGGGCCGTCCGTGTCAAACAATACTAACTTCCATTTCAAGCCTTTTCTTGCGTACGAACGTTTTGATTCGACACCGTCGGCGATGACAAAAAAATCGGCGCGAAACTCGTCGGGTTCAGCAAGCGAAAACGGAATATCCGACGGCGTTTTGCTGACTAAAGCCGAGGGTCGATCGCTGTCGGTTCCCCACCAGCCGCAGCCTGAGACGGCGACGACGGCGAATAAAATAATGGTAAATGCAGGTCGATTTGACAAAAACATCCTGTTGATTGAAGTTTATCATAACGAAATTAAACACCGATGAGTCTTGAGAAATGGCAGGCAAAATTCCTGATCGCGGCGGCGGCGATAATGCCGTTTGCGCCGCTGCTTTATCTTCAGGGACAGTTGACGCGACGGCGGGTCGGTGTGCTGCCCGGTGCGGCCGGGGCAAACACGGGTGTTGCGAGGATGGGTGACGGCGAGCCGGTGGACCTTTTTGTTATTGGCGAATCGACCATTGCCGGGCTTGGTGCCAGAACGCACGAGCTCGCGTTTGCCGGACAGTTTGCCGGGCAGTTGAGCAAGAGTTTGGGGCAGCCAGTGAACTGGCACGTTGTCGGGAAGAACGGCGTAACGGCGCGGCGGACCATTGATGAGCTGCTGCCGCAGATGCCGGATGAGAGCCACGATTACATACTGGTCGGGCTTGGCGGCAACGACGTAATGAAGCTCTCAAGCCCAAAGAAATGGCGGCGCGATATGATCGAACTGCTTGGGCTTATCCGCGAGAAAAACCCTGACGCGGTGATCTTTCTTTCAAACTGCCCGATGATCAAATATTCGCCGGCGATACCGCATCCGATACGGTTCCTGCTCTGGGAACTGTCGAAAATGCACGATGCGAATATCAAGGAGTTCACCAAGGTCATGGACCGCGTGTTTTATTACCCGCAACCGGCGGGCGTCCGGCTCGAAGGCTTTTTTGCCGACGGCATTCACCCGTCCGAACAAGGCTACGCCGACTGGGCCGCCGCGATGATGGACTATTTCAACCAAACCCATTCATGGAAGAACCCGACGGCCTGACCACACTGATAGCCGCGCATTTCGAATGGCTCGCCGTCCGCGACAGCGGCCGCACGCTGCCGCTAAGACGCGACGAGATCGAGATCGTCGATGATGGCCGGAGAATGCTTTTTGGATTTGTCGAGGAAAAAGGATTTTCGATGCGACGAGTCGCTTCGTTCAATGTGGACGGAGACGAAATCTCGCTTGAGCTATCGGGAATGTTTGGCAAAGAAAGTGAATCGCTTCGATTGATCCCACGAACCTCAGCCGCAGAACTGAGCGCAAATATCGAGTTTGCACGGCTCGAAAAAGCCAATGAAGCGGCACGGATAATCATCGACAGCTTTCCCGGTTACAAAGCCGAGCGAATCCAGCTCAACACATCAAACGGACGGCTTGCGCAAATATTTATACGCAGCCGGGACAAACAGCCGATCGGCGTAATGTACGATGTCACCGCTGCACTGACCCACGAAACTATTCTCACGAGCGCGATAAAGTGGCTCGACAAGATACGGATTCGAAAAAAAGATCCGATCACAGACATCTGGATCGCGGCGGAAAAGCGACAGGCGGGAAACCTGCAGAAATTGCTCGCCCTTTTGCGTCCCGCGGTAGCTGGTTCGATCTCCATTCTTGAGATCGTTCGGAGCGGTGAGACTCCTATTGCAAAAGTTCGCCGGCAACTTAGCATTCCCGAATTGTGGCGAGAAAAGCCAAAAAAACTTTCGATTCCATCCGAGATCATTCAAAGCCGAACGGCACGTGGGATCATCGATATTTCGCCCGACGCTATCGACGTTGTGTTTTCAAAACAAGGCGAAACGCTTCGTTACAACGGTCTGCCGTTTGCGCGTGTTCGTCGGCTGATGGGAAGTGAACGTGCATGGTTTGGCGTTGAGCGAGCACGAAGGCCGTTGACGCGAGATTGGATCGCTCTTGAACAGTTGATCCGCGAACTGTCGGTTTCACGTGTCGCCACGTCGGTGAACCGGCGAAATGAACTTTTTCGGCTTGCATCCGAAGCGTGGCTCGAATCTATTCTCCGCCGAAACATAAAATTGCTCGATGCAAACCTCGAACTTGCGCCGATCTATAACCAGTTCCGCTCATCCAATGACAAGATCGATCTGCTTGCGATCCGCAAAGACGGCAGACTCGTCGTCATCGAACTAAAGACGTCGCCCGACCGCGAATCGGTCTTTCAGGCCGCCGATTACTGGCGCAAGATCGAGCTTCAGCGGCGGCGTGGAATTCTAAGTGAGGCTCGTTTGTTTGGCGATAAAGAGATTATCGATAAACCGCTGCTTGTTTACATGGCCGCACCGGCTCTTAGCTTTCACCGCGATTGGGAATATTTCGCAAAGTTGCTCTCGCCTGAGATCGAGTTATGGCGTTGGGAATTGCATGAGGGATGGCGAAGCGAGATCAACGTGATCGCAAGGATGGCGTCTTAGTTAATCCCGGCCCGACGATTTTGCTGATCTGTTTAGTAATGAACGGAGGACAGAGAAACTCTTGACTGTTGTATGGCAATATGCCACACTAATATCGGAGAATCTTAGTATGATCGTTATTGAAAATACATCTCGTCTGAGTATCAGGCTTCCGGTCAGCGTCAAAGAGCGCATCGAGCAGGCTGCCAGAATTTCCGGCGTCTCGCTGACAGATTTTACCATCTCGAATCTGGCGGAATCCGCCGACGAGGTGCTTGAGCGGCATCAGTTCCGCAAACTGTCGAAACGAGACCGGGACATATTTCTGGCGATGCTGGATTCCACTGATGAGCCAAATGAAAACCTTATCCGGGCTTTCAAGGCTCGTCGGGAGCTTATTGCGGAATGAATGCTCCATATCGAGTCGAGCCTCTTTCAAAAATACATGATAGAGACAGTTTTGATTGCGGCGAGGAAAGCCTGAATGTTTTTCTCAAGCGTTTTGCGAGACAAAATGCGGAGAAAGGCTTAGGACGCACTTTTGTTGCCGTAAAGGGTGATGATCCGAAGATATACGGCTATTACACGCTTTCCAGTAATTCATTCGGGTTTGAGATAGTTCCTGACAATCTCCCGCGTTATCCGGTTCCCGTTGTGCATCTGGGGCGGCTTGCGGTTGACAGCTCCGCTCGAGGCGAACGATTGGGGCAAGCCCTGCTGTTTCATGCATTGGAGCGGGCGGTTACCATCGCCGAGCATCTCGGAATCTACGCTGTCGAGGTCTATGCCCTGAATGAAAAGGCAAGACAGTTTTACCTAAACTTCGGTCTCACCGAACTCAAGGACGACCGTGACCACCTTTATATAACTATCCGGCAGATAAAGAAGGTCTTGACCTCAGGTTGAACTTTTGCAGCCTTACTTTCAAGTAAAGTTATCCACGAAATACACGAAAGAAGAAATCAAGAAATCAAGAAAGAAAGCAAGAAAGTCAGAGTTTTCCGTAGATCGAGTTTTCTGCTTTGTTTTGATTTGTTTCGTGTGATTCGTGGATAAGAAATATCTTTCCGATAATGATTGGTTCAAACGAGATTAGGGTTGTCAGGTTTCTCAGCGAGCGAAGCGTTTGGTGATTGGGATTTTAGTGTGTGATATGCAAATGTCCCTTTTATTCCGATGACGAACAACACCAGAAAAAATCCGGCGACTCCCATTCCCAGCATTCCCAGACCGAATGCCGCGAGTTTACCTAGATGAATCAAAGTTTTTCAAATTCAAGAACTTCGAAGAATAATTCGTCGTCGATCGCTGACATATCCGGATCCATGTGGAGCTTTTTGGGGTAGCCGAGCGTCGGGTCGTATTCTATTTGCTGAGTCAACGCGAAACTGCTGATGTTCTTCTCGATGAATGTAAAGATATCGTCGATCGTGTCAAAGGAAGTGAATCCCCGTAGGAACATATCAGTGTCGATGACCGCCGATGGGTTAGAAGCCGACCTGATCGTTGCCGCGCTCCGGCCGCGAACCTCGATGATGTACTTGCCCATGGGCATTGCGTGCCCGGGTTTTTGGATGTGGACTTTCATCCGGTAATCGGTAACGCCGCTTTCATTCCACAATTTTCGGTTCTTATCTAATTTATAGCCGCTGCACGAAATCGCCGCGATCGAGAGCACGGTCACGACCATTGCAAGAGTTGTCGAAAATTTTGAAGTCATATTAACCGATGACGGAAACTGCTACATCTGTTTGCCGAGGATGAATTTATAGCCGACGCCGCGGATGGTTTTTAGGATGGTTGGGTTTGCGGGATCGTCTTCGAGATATTTGCGGAGGCGGACGATGAAGTTGTCTATTGCACGCGTGTCGGTGTCTTCCTGTAGGCCCCAGACGTCTTCGAGAATGGTCTTTCGCGAGACGGCAAAGCTCGCGTGCTCGATCAGGTAATGGAGCAGCTTGATCTCCATCAATGTCAGATGAACGACGCCGTCGGGAGAGGTCAGTTCAAGATTGGCGAAGTCGATGGTCTTGCCGTTGACTTCGATCTTGTCTCCGAGCCGGTCGGCCGAGGTTTTGCGACGCGACCATTCATTGCGGCGGAGCAGGCCGTTTACGCGGGCGAGAAATATCTTTAGATCGAACGGCTTTGGCAGATAATCGTCGGCACCGGCCTCGAATCCGGAAAGAACGTCTTCGGGACGGCTGCGTGCGGTCAGCATAAGTATCGGCGTGAAGTCTTCTTTGGCGCGAATCTGGCGTGCGACCTCGAAACCGTCGATGCCGGGCAGCATCACGTCGAGAACTACGGCGTCGAAATCCTCTGCCTCGGCGAGCGAAACTCCGCTATTGCCGTCGCCCGCGACCTTGACCTTAAAGCCCTCGGCCTCGAGGTTGAACTTGAGGCCGTCGGCGATGTGCTGTTCGTCTTCAACTACCAGGATCTTCATATCTTGAAAGAGGCAGATGCACCGAAAACGTGGCTCCTTCGCCCGGCCCGCGGCTGTCCGCCGTTATCTTGCCGCCGTGGCGTTCGATAATGTTCTTTACGATAAACAATCCGAGGCCGGTGCCTTTTGCTTCGGAGCTGGAATTCGCAACGCGGTGAAATCGCTTGAACACGCGTTTGAGGTCGGACGAAGGAATCCCGACGCCATTGTCTCGAACGACGATCGCGACCTTGTTATTGAGCGACGATGGCCTGATCCGAACCGAGATCTTTCGCTCGTGGCCGGAATATTTGACCGAGTTGTCCAGAAGATTGACGAACGCTGTTTTCAACTCGTCGGCATCGGCCGAAACCAGAAGCGTTTTCTCCGACCGGACAAGTTTTATCGCGCCTTCGTCAAGGTTATAGCCGGAACGGACGGTCTCAACAGCATCGGCAACGACGGAATTTATGTCGATATCGGTGACGTGAAACTCGCGTTTGCGTTCCGTCATCTGCCCGGCTTGCAAAACAGTCTCGACGGTCCTTAAAAGCCGGTCGCTGTCGGCGAGCATGATGTCGTAAAACTCGGCCCGTTTTTCTTCCGTGACTTCGCGGGATTTCAGGGTTTGCAAATAAAGTCTGATCGATGCGATCGGAGTTTTTAGTTCGTGTGTTACTGCGTTTAGAAACGCATCGTGGCGTTCGCTGCGTTTTATTTCGCGAAGGAGGAAGACCGTGTTCAGGATCAGACCTGTCGTGATCAGTGCAAAGAAGATTATGCCGAGAACGAGAACCGCGACCTCGCGAAGACTGAGCAATATCCAGCCGACGTTAAGCGCAATAGTCAGTGCCGAGAGACTGATTCCCAGTACGAGAAAGAATATGGCTGTTTTTCGCCGTCGCATCGTCGGTTCCAGTTTAAAAGCAAAAAGGCAAAAGTAAACCCGCGTGTTTACTTTTGCCTTGTCGAAATTAAAATCTGCGTTCGCAACTACGCCGATTCGGTTGCGTGAATAAGGTCCGTCGCATCCGGTTGGATACTCTTTTTCTCTTCCTTTTCGCTGTATGCGTAAACATCTTTTGCGAGGCCAACCATTTCGAGCAGCCGGATCTGTATCCAGTTGAGATCAATCTCGTACCAGGCGAGGCCATGCTTCGCCGAGCGTGGAAATGCGTGATGGTTGTTGTGCCAGCCTTCGCCCCAAGTGACCGCGGCTATCAGTGCATTGTTGCGTGAATCGTCGCGTGTTTCAAACCGGCGTGTTCCCCACAGGTGTGTTGCCGAATTAACGAGCCATGTAAAATGCCAGCCGATGACCGTTTTCAGGAATACGCCCCACAGAACCATCGTCCAGCCGCCGATCGCAAGAAGTGCGGCAGCGACGATAATGATCGGGATGTAATAATATCTATTGATCCACTGGTGAAAACGGTCGTTTGCAAAATCAGGGCAATAACGCTGCATGTCGGCCCATGTTTGCTGCTGGGCTTTCCCACGCATTATCCAGCCCATGTGCGACCAATAGGTTCCAAACCGCGGGCTGTGCGGGTCGCGTTCGGTTTCCGTGAACGCATGATGAACACGGTGCGTCGTGACCCAAGTCAGCGGGCCAGACTGCAACGCGAGCGTGCCAAAAATGCTAAGCGTATATTCGAGCCATTTAGGCACCTTGAATCCGCGATGCGTCAGCAAACGGTGATATCCGATGCCGATGCCGAGACTGCCCGCAAGCCACCACAGAAACACTCCCGCCGCAAGATTTGCCCAGCTAAAAGTAAAAAGTGCCGCAACGGCCAAAATATGGAACAACGTCACAAAAACGAGCGTGTTCCAGTTAATGCTCATGTCCTGATCTTCGATTGTTTTCACGTCCTGCATCTATTCCCCTTGCCAGTATATTTTTTTTCGGTTTCCCGTCCGTTAATTAGACTAACAGCTTGAAACGAATGTGATTGTAAGAGTTTTGTAAGAGTTAAATCGGGCGATTTTGCGTTGTCGGTTTGTCTCTTTCGGGCAACGAAGGTTTAATTTAATTTGAATGGCAAAACGGCAAAAGGCTAAATGGTTGGTATATCTTGAATTTGCGACGGCACGGACGATACTTTTCGTCTTGTCGATCTTGCCGCGAAGTGCGGCGCTCACTCTCGGAAAAACTGTCGCGTGGGTTGGATATCACGCGCTGGGAAAACTAAGACGAACCGGTCTGCGTAATTTGGAGATCGCATTTCCTGAGCTTTCCGAAACCGAACGTCTCGCCATTTTGAAAGGATCGCTGCAAAGCCTCGGACGCGTGTTGGGTGAGGTCAGCCAGTTTGGCAAGGCCACGCCGGAGAGCCTACGCAAGATCGTCGATTTTGAGCTCGATGAGGAATCGAAAGCGTTATACAAACGAGTCAGGGAAGAGAACCGCGGGGTTGTGATCACGACGGGACATCTGGGCAATTGGGAATTGCTTGTTTTTGCATTTGCCGCGCTTCACGAGCCGATAGCGTATCTTGCAAGGCCGCTTGATAATCCGTTGATAGAAGAATTGACGGTCAAAATCAGAACGCGGTTCGGAAACCGGCCGATCAATAAAGCAAATTCTGCAATGCTTGCGATAAAGATGCTGCGCGAGGGCGAAATTCTCGGCGTCCTGTCTGACGTTAACGCTCATCCGAAAGAGGGCGTTTTTGTTCCGTTCTTTGGTCAACCGTCTTGCACGACTGCTGGGCCGGCGACATTTGCGATCAGGACAAACTCGCTTATTTTCCCGATGTTCTGCGTTTACGATCACGAACAAAAAAAATACAAGGTCGTCCACGGCCCGGTGATCGAGCCGTCAATGACCGGCGACCGGCAAAAAGATATCGTCGATACAACAGCCGCCTACACCGCCGAGATCGAAAAGATAATCCGCCAATACTCCGATCAATGGCTCTGGGTACACAAACGCTGGAAAACCCGCCCGCCGGGCGAGCCTGAGGTTTATTAAAAGAATTCGGCTATCGCCGAGAGCTCTGGGTATAATATACTTTTTGCAATGACCCAACGGGCTATGGCAAAAAGCCTATTCTCGTCGTACGCAAAAGTAACGGCCTGTGAACGGGTTGATTCAAGATGAAGAAACTTTTTGCAGCTACCGCCGCCGTAATTCTCGTTATTTCCGGGCTGGCGATATATTATTTTGGGCGATCTGGTTGGGTGCCGGTGTATCAGAAAGTTGTGGGAAAACGTACTGTTGCGGAGGCCGTGTCCGAATTTGGACCGGCCGCCGAACTAAAACTTTCGGACGCGTTCGAAGAAGCCGGTGTTGCATACCCTCCGTCAAAGGTGACTCTTATTGGGCTGAAGGAAGAAAAGCGGCTCGAACTATGGGCCGACACCGGCGGGCAATGGATTAGGGTCAAAAATTACGACATAAAGAAAGCCAGCGGAACATCCGGGCCGAAACTCATTGAGGGTGACTGGCAGGTTCCTGAGGGATTCTACGAAATCGAGGCATTGAATCCGAACAGCAGCTATCATCTTTCGCTGAAATTAAATTACCCAAATGAATTCGATCGTAAATACGCCGAAATCGATGGCCGCACGAAATTAGGCGGCGATATTTTCATTCACGGTAAAGCAGTTTCAAAAGGCTGTCTGGCAATGGGCGACGAGGTGATTGAGGAACTGTTCGTGCTCACAGAGCGATCGGTAAAAATAATGTTGTCGTGATTATCGTCCCCTGGGATTTTCGCCAACGCAAACCGACCAGCCACGCAAAGCCGTGGGTGAATGATCTCTATTCCTCGCTTGAGAAAGACCTTTCGAAATTTCCATTGAAAACGCACTAACATTAGCGAATTCTCCAGCGACCAATGGCTGTGGATACACAAACGCTGGAAAACCCGCCCGCCGGGCGAGCCTCAAATCTATGGATGAAAAAATTCCGGAAGCAAAGGTCTGTGAATCGTGCGGCAATACATTTGGCTGCGGGGCAAAACTCGACGGTTGCTGGTGTACGGAATTGACGCTTCCGGAAAACGTCGCGTTGGAGATAAAAGCAAAGTTCGAAGATTGTCTCTGCCCCGAATGCCTTAAAATATTTGCGTCTGCCGATAGCTCAGAGAGGTCTTTATGAAAAAACAGATCGTCATAATTGTCTTTGTTAGTCTTTTCATTTTTGCTTGCAGCCAAAAACCCTCGATCGAGTTTCCCGCGGGCGAATGGATCGACCTTTCACACGACTTTTCGGATGAGACGATCTATTGGGTGACGGCTGAGCCGTTCAAGCGGACGACCGTTGCCGAAGGCCCAAGCGGCAAGGGCTACTATTATTCTGCCTACAATTTTTCCGGTGCAGAGCATGGTGGAACGCACATCGACGCGCCTGTGCATTTTGCCGAAGGAAAGAAAACGGTCGATCAGATAGAACTGAGTCAGTTGATCGCGCCCGGTGTGAAGATCGATGTTTCGCAAAAAGCCGCTGATCGCGATTACCAGATCACCGTCGATGATATAAAAACCTGGGAAGAGGCGAACGGAAAGATTCCCGAGTGGAGCATCATTTTGTTTTTTACGGGTTTCGGTGCGAAATGGCCCGACAAAAAGGCGTATCTTGGAACCGATCAAAAAGGCCCGGATGCTGTTAAAGACTTACATTTTCCCGGCCTTCATCCTGACGCGGCGAAATGGCTGGTTGAGAATCGTAAGTTCAAGGCAGTCGGCCTGGATACTGCAAGCATCGACTACGGTCAATCAACTCTTTTCGAATCGCACGTTGCCTTAATGACAAACAACATTCCCGCATTCGAAAACGTCGCCAATCTCGACAAACTCCCCGCAAAAGGCTTTCACGTTATTGCCCTGCCAATGAAAATAAAAGGCGGCAGCGGCGGGCCGTTGAGGATCGTTGCTTTTCTACGGTCAAGGACGAGTGAGTAATCTATTGAAGTCGGGTTCCGTAATTGTTAAAGTCTCGTTGAGGGCTTATGACGAACTTGAGCCAGATACAAAAAACTCTCTCATCGCATCGAGCCGAGTTTTCGGGACTTTTCCAGGTCAAAACTCTGGCGGTGTTTGGGTCGTATGCGCGTAACGAACAGAGACAAGACAGCGACGTGGATATACTGGTCGAGTTCTCCTCGCCGGTCGGCATTGAATTTATCGACCTCGGCAATTATCTCGAACGAATCCTGAACCTTCGCGTCGATCTCGTTTCCCGCAATGGCATCAAGCCTAAATATTTCAATCAGATAAAAGGCGACCTTAAGTATGTCTAATAGAAGCGCGGAACTTCTTATCGAGGACATATTGGCGTCGGCGCAAAAGATTCAGCGATACACCGCCGGAATGAGCTTCGAGCAGTTTATTCTCGACGAAAGAACCGTCGATGCAGTTGCTCGAAATTTCGAGATTATTGGGGAGGCAGCTAATCGTCTCCCAGACAATTTTAAGACCTCACACACGAATATTGATTGGGATAGGATAAGGGGTTTTCGAAATAGAATTGTTCACAACTACTTTGGCATTGATTATTCGATCGTCTGGCAAATCGTTGAGAATTACCTGCCCGAATTAATGGTTGAAGTGGAAAAACTCAAGACTTAGGTTGATGAACATGTTCCTCTTAAACATGGGCCTTCCAATGATTTTCCCTTCGCTGTTGCTAATGACGGCAGCAGTTATTAAATATTCCTTAATAACTGATTCTTCATCAATTCACCCTCCTCAAATATATTCTTCAAATGGATATTGATATTCGGGATCGATGTCTGAAAAAGTTCAGCCATCAACCTCTGTGTCAGCCAAACGGTCTCGTTTTCAAGACGCACGTCGAGTTTCGTGCCACCGTCTTCGGCTGGTAGATGACGATCTGCGAATTGGTGGAAATGAGACTTTCGTTGCTCATTAGCTTTTCTTTCTAGCTTGCGACTGAACGGCGGTGATGGCGACGGCGTTGACGATGTCTTCCGCGGTGCAGCCGCGTGAGAGGTCGTTGCAGGGGCGGTCTAGGCCTTGGAGGATCGGGCCGATGGCGGTGCCGCCGGTTAGGCGTTCGGTAAGTTTGTAGGCGATGTTGCCGGAATTTAGATCGGGGAAGATGAGGACGTTTGCACGGCCTGCGACCTGCGAACCCGGAGCTTTCGAGTCGGCTACGGATTGGATCAACGCCGCGTCGGCCTGTAATTCACCGTCCACTAAAAGTTCGGGAAATCTGGCCCGGACGGTCTTTGTTGCTTCGGTTACCTTATCTATTGACTTGTGTTTTGCGCTGCCTTTTGTCGAGAACGAGAGCATTGCGACTCGCGGCTCGACCTGAAGCAATGCCCGGCATGAATCGGCGGAGGCGATGGCGATCTCGGCAAGCTCGCCCGCGTCCGGGTCGATAACGACGCCGCAATCCGCATAGATCATCGAGCCTTTCGAGCCGATCTTTTTGTCAGGCACTGTCATTAAGAAGAAAGACGAAACTGTTTTGAAACCTTCCCGAACGCCGATACAGCGAAGCGCTGCGGCGACGGTATGAGCCGTTGTATTTGTTGCACCGGCGACCGAACCGTCGGCCTTTCCGAGACGGACGAGCAGATTGCCAAAATACAGAGTGTCCTTGACCGTCTGCTCGGCTTCTTCAAGAGTTGTGCCTTTCGCTCGACGCAGTTCGTGATAGAGCGTCGCCATTTTGCCGAAATCGGCGGATTTGCGATGGTCGATTATCTCGACGCCGTTCAGATTTGCACCTGCCGCAACGGCTGCTGCCCTGATCTTTTCCTCATCGCCGATCAGCGTTATCCGCGCGATCTTTTCACGCGTACATGTTTCAGCAGCCTGCAGCGTGCGCGGGTCTTCGGCTTCGGGAAGCACGATGTGCTGAATGTCGGCGGCGGCGCGTTGGCGGATTTGTTCAAGAATCATAGTCCACAGTTAGCATCAGTTATTCAATCCATTATCTCACTAAAGATCGATTCTAAATTTTCCTCCGACACGTCAAGCATGATTCCATGCGGAATTCCCAAGGTATCCAAAACACTTTCAAATCTATGAAAACCGTCTTGGCTTCGCAGTTCCACCCAGCAGACATTTAGGCTGTTCAACTGATTCTTGTTCGTTTCGGAGAGCTTATCTGCAACAAATACTCGACTATCACGAGCTATAACGGCATCAGCACTTTCAGGATTGCCTTTGCCCATTAGCTTAACTTCGCATTTGTGCTGTTGTCCGCCGTCAATTAGATAGAAGTCAATTTCGCGCACGAATGTTGTTTCAGCAACTTCGACCTTCGTCCCTTTAAGCCTTACCGCGTAATTATCTGACGGCACCTGAAAAAGCTTGCACAATGTCAGCATCAACGGCTTTTCAACTCTTTTGCCGGCCGTTGACCACAATCCGCCACGTAATGCTGCCCGCTTTACGGCTAAAGTGTTAATTACAATCAGGCTTTCATTTATTGTGAGTTCAATACTGACTTGTCGGAATTTGATTGTGAGGGTTAGATCGATTTCATTTTCATTTTTTATAAGTTCACTAATTGCATTGTATAAAACGTCATAATGCTCGTTGGACGCATCAATCACCACCTTCTTGGCGGCGGAGTTATACATATTTGTGATCGTCTTTGTGTTTAAACCCGAATTGATCGCGATCTCCTCTGATGACAGAGACTCATCCAAAAAAGCGCCCTTATACCAGTCGCCGTCAATATCCTTGCTATCGATTTTGGCTTGGGCAACCTTCTTAAAGAAATCAATCGCAAATTGCAGAAATTCAGCATTTATTAGGGCTACAACTTCTATTCGATAATCTTCACCCTTGAGTAGCCGCCGTATTATGTCCTTCGTTACTTGTTCTGTTAATGTCATCGTTTTCTTTCGCTGAGGTAGCAAACTGATCCAGTGTGAGAAACTTAGTCGGATTTTCGGAGAATAACGACGAAGTTTTGTTTACTTTAGTTTGCATATAATCAAAGTACTCAGAATCTTTTTCTGTAAGGAAGAAGTTGCGCTCCAAATTTTTTGCTGTCCGGCCAACAGTTCCACTCCCGGCAAATGGGTCAAAAATCAGATCATGTTTATAAGAGTAATACTGTATGACTCTCTTACACAGTTCGACAGGGAAAACCGCCGAGTGTACTTTGTCGAACTTTGGGTCTATTCTCCAAACATTCGTCGCTTCAAATTCACCGGCGATTTTACTTTCCGCTACAATTGTCGCCGGATAGCTCTTCATATTCCAATCGAGTAGCCGCGGCGTGTCCTTACGATAAACCATCAGATATTCTGTAACGGCGTTTGGTTTGTAACCCAAAGGTTTTCGATGTTGAAGAAATCCAGCCACCCGGTTTTTTACGCTGTATTCCGGTTTCAGCCACACTATGTCATCAATAAACTGCCATCCCATCTTTACAAGGTATGCGTGCAAATCGAAGGGTATTGGGTATCTTCGGCTCGAATGGGCTCGACTAACTCTTGGAATTATTATTGGCGACGTATTTACGATTAGAAATCGCCCTTCTTTCGTAATTCGATGAGTTTCGCCGAAGACAGCAGCTAGGAACTCAAGATACGCTTCATAGCTCGGATAAATCGAATAATCACGAGCATTGTAATACGGAGGCGACGTAAAAGTGAGGTGAATGCTTTCTTCTGGAACGGATTTCAATACTTCCAAGACGTCCCCGTTTACCACAACATTCTTTAGAAAATCGTAAGTTTCAGGGTGTGGCAGTTGATGTTCTTTTTTTGTTTTATCGGCAAAATATTCTTTATAAATTACAGTGCGAATAATTTCGTTCGGGTGATCCAAAAGGGGCTTTAGCTTTCGTTCAACTCGTATATCATCGCCGAAAACAAGAAGTCCACGTATCGCCTGACAAACTACTTTCGGATCTTCGTCAGTTAGAATCTCGAATAGGTAACTCTTGTTCTGTTCTTTGCGAAGCCGCCCCATGGCCGACACGATTTCACGTTTAGTGGTTGAGTTTATTTCATTCCTATATGCATTCCAAAGAGGTTGAAGACTTTCAACCTGATTGAGTTTGGCAATGTTCTTGGCGGCGAGCAGACGGACCTTTGCATTTGAATGCTCAAGAAGGTCGTATAGGAAATCGCCGTCAAAATCATCTGGAAGGTAACCCAAACTTTCAAGAGACCCTATTATGCTTTTATCGTTTTGATTTCCGTTTGAGTTTGATCCGTTTCTCATAAGCGCTATCTGTCATAGAAGTTATCATACAACTCCGTCGTCTCACACTTGCACAAAGTATCCGTTGTTCCTAGACTTAAGGTATCGAGGGAAAGTTTAATGGCAGTTGGGCGAAGAGATAGCCAAGCGATAAAGCCGACACGCAAGGAAAAACGCCGGATTCGCGGACGGATGGGCAGTTTTCTGATGTTCCTGCCGAACATGGTGCGTTTGCTCGGGCGATTGCTGAAAGACGCCCGTGTTCCGACCGCCGAAAAGGCACTTTTCCTTGGGGCGATAGTTTATGTGATCTCGCCGATCGATCTGATCCCGGACATTTTCCCGTTCATCGGGCAGATCGACGATATTTATATGGTTGCCCTGACGCTATTGCGGCTCGTCAACCGGACGGATGAAAGCATCGTTTGTGAGCTTTGGCCGGGCGGCGGCGATATTGTTGCGTTGTCCGATTCGATTGCAAAGATCGCCCCGATGCTGTTGCCAACGCGCATTCAGAAGGTCCTTACAGCCCGCGTAGAGCTTGCACCGGCTGGTAAAATTATTCGTGGAATCGGGAAAAAAGACCAGCCGCTTGTTGTCGAAATAACGGAACCTGAAAAGTTAAAGGTCGATTCGCGCTCGAAGATGACCAACTGACAACATTTATCTGGAGTTTCGACGTGTTTGCAACTATCGTAACTAATATAATTGTAAGGTTGATAGACACGGCCCGCTTTTTTCGGCTCTCGTTTTCGCCCACGAAAACCGGGATGGGCTAATAATTTATGTTCGAACGCTACAACGAACGATCAAGACGCGTCATTTTTTTTGCACGGTACGAGGCGTTGCAATACGGCTCGCCCGTGATCTCGCCGGAGCATCTTCTGCTCGGCATGATGCGCGAGGACAAAACGGTTTCCGCAAGGTTTTTCCCCTACAATCGCACTGTGACGGTCGAGGCCGTTCGCCGCGAGGTCGAAGACCGTATCGTCGTCCGCGACCGCATTCCGCAATCTGCTGAACTGCATCTTTCGCCGGAAACCAAGCGCATTCTCTTCTACGCTAACGAAGAAAGCCGTCACTTAAAGACCAAGCACGTCGGGCCCGAGCATTTGCTTGCCGGAATGCTGCGTGAGGAACGCACCGTTGCCGCCGAGATACTTTTTCAATACGGCCTACGTGTGCAGGACATTCGTGACGAGATCGGACGACAGACGGGCTTGCCCGCTCTTTTACGCGAAACGAAAAAAGCAGAATCCGTCACGCCGAATCTCGATGAATTTACACGCGACCTGACCGCTGATGCGGCAAAAGGAAAGCTCGATCCGCTGGTCGGACGCGAAGGCGAGATCGAACGGCTTGTCGAGATACTTTCCAGACGAACGAAGAATAATCCCGTTTTGATCGGCGAGGCCGGCGTTGGCAAAACCGCCATTATTGAAGGCCTTGCCCAGCGAATCGTTGACCGCCAGGTTCCGACATTTCTCGAAGATAAACGCATCCTTGCTCTCGACCTTTCCTCAGTTGTTGCCGGTACGAAATATCGCGGCCAGTTCGAAGAGCGGCTCAAGAAGATAATGACCGAACTTCGGGACAATCCGGGCAATATCGTGTTTATTGATGAGATGCACACGCTTGTCGGAGCCGGTTCGGCCGAGGGAACGCTCGACGCGGCAAACATCCTGAAACCGGCGCTTTCTCGCGGCGAGATACAGTGCATTGGTGCGACGACGCCATCGGAATTCAGAAAATCAATTGAGAAAGATCGTGCGCTCGAACGCCGTTTTCAGGCCGTAAAGGTCGAACCGCCGAATGAGGCCGACGCTATCGAGATCATCAAGGGCATCGTCGAACGCTATGAGGCGTTTCACCAGATACGTTACAGCAAGGACGCGATCGAGGCTGCAGTTTATCAATCGAGCCGATATATTCCCGACCGCTTTTTGCCCGACAAGGCGATCGACGTTCTGGATGAGGCCGGCGCTCGGGCAAAGCTCAAGTTCCAGAGCGAGAATGTCGGCGAGCCGTCGTGGAAAGAGGCCGTCGAAAACTGGAAACGCGCCGCAGCAAACGAAGACCAGTTAATAACTTACGAGCTGCGCAGCATCGAAGATTCGTTCACCACCGTCGAGGTCCGTAAAGACGACGTTGATGAGGTCATCGCCCGATGGACCGGTGTTCCCGTTAGCTCGATCAAACAGGAAGAGGCGAAAAAACTGCTTGGTATCGAGGTCGAGCTGCACAAGCGGATCGTTTCGCAGCGTCCGGCGATCTCGGCTTTGGCCCGAGCGATTCGCCGTTCGCGTGCCGGGTTGAAAAATCCGAATAAGCCAGTTGGCTCGTTCCTGTTTCTCGGGCCGACCGGAGTCGGAAAGACCGAGGTCGCGCGAACACTGGCCGAATATCTGTTTGCCTCCGAACGCTCGCTTATACGTTTTGATATGAGCGAGTTCATGGAAAAGCACGCGGTGTCGAAATTCATCGGCTCGCCTCCGGGATACATCGGCCACGACGAGGGCGGCCAGTTGACCGAAAGGCTGCGCCGTTCGCCATACGCGGTCGTGCTGTTTGACGAAATCGAGAAAGCGCATCCTGACGTTTTCAACATAATGCTGCAAGTCTTCGAGGACGGCGTTTTGACCGATGCACAGGGGACGACCGTCGATTGCAAGAATGCGATCTTTATCATGACCTCGAACATCGGCGCCCGCCAGATACAGAAGCGCGGCAATCTCGGGTTTCAACTGGGAAGCGACACCTCACGCGAAAAGCTGATCGAACAGGTGATGTCGCAGGTCAAACAGACATTTGCACCTGAGTTCATCAACCGGCTTGACGAAGTGATAATTTTCGACGAGCTAAACACCGAAGACCTCCAAGTGATCATCGAACTGCAATTGCAGAACTTGAACACAATGCTCGCAAGCCGCAGCCTTAGCGTCACAATGACCTTGGGCGCTCGCGACTGGCTGATCGAAAAAACCTGTGCCGACCGCAGCTACGGCGCCCGCCCGCTAAAACGAGCCCTTCAGCGTTATGTCGAAGACGAGCTTTCCGAAGCCCTTATCCAGGGCGACATCACCGAAGAAAGCGAGGTCGAGATCGTTCTCAAGGACGACAAACTAGCATTCCGCGAGGTCCTGCCCGCCGCGTTTGAACAACATCTGACGACTGCACCGTAGTCCCAAGTCCCAAGTCCAAAGTCCCGATTGGCGTTCAATTTCGCGATGTTTGTTTCAGCGTGCGCGTGCGTGACTGAAACAGCCTGTAACAAAAATGGGCGTTTTTGGCGTTTTTCGTCTGAGATCAGCTAAAAGCGAACCATTTTGAGACGTTTCTTCCCATTTTTGTTCAATTCGCGAAGCGCGCGAGTTGAACAGCCTTGAACAAAAATG
>CAZSEL010000015.1:0-85754 GCA_964605905.1 uncultured Chloracidobacterium sp.
GTGTGGACGATACAAATGCGCTTGACATCAAAGGTAACTTCATAGATGACCCCAATCTTTTCTGATCCAAGGCGACATCACCGAAGAAAGCGAGGTCGAGATCGTGCTCAAGGACGACAAACTCGCCTTCCGCGAAGTCCTCCCGGCCGCGTTTGAACAACATCTGACAACCGCACCGTAATTCGCCAAAAAGAGTTAATCTAAAAAGCCCGCGTAGCGAGTATAAGCATAAAGCCACGGGTGCGAACCCGTGGCTAACGGGTTAAATTGTCAAAGCCGTTGTAAACGGCGACAGAGGAAGTGCCGTTGAACGATCGTTCGATGATGAGTTTGTCGGGTTTTTCTGGACAAACGATATAGAGTTCGATCCTGAATATCTATGGACATGAGAACCGTGGGATCTGTCGCCGTCTACGACGGCTAGATATTGTCACCTGTCCCACGGGCTTACGCCCGTGGCTTTATGCTGATGGCCGCTACGCGGGCAAGGGAAGGGCTCGTGGGTAATAAAACCTGCGGGCTTTTCTTTTTTGTGGGGTTTGCCTGTATAATTCAAAAGTTTGTGGGACAAATCTAGGAAAGGCAACTTGTTGCGGGGGCGCTGAATCATAGATTGCGTTATATTCCGACATTTTTTAGCAGTCGCGTTGACGGTATTTATTGATAGAAACCGCTGCTTAATGGAGCAACTCTCCTTGCTCCCGATACGCATTTATAAAGGATTTTCATTTCGTATGCACAAATTGAGCGCATTCGGGCTTGTAGTTTTAGGTCTTCTCGCCCTTGCGAGCCCGACGATCACCGCTACGGCCGCGAAATCGAATGCAGCCGTGGTTTCAGGAAACGAAACCGTACAGCAGCAGATCGTTGAAACAGTCGATATTCAGGGCAATCGCCGTCTTCGCGACGACGACCTGATCTATTACATCAAAACGCGTCCCGGCGACGTTTACGATGCCGCCGCGCTCGAGCGCGATCTGCGCGAGCTGCTTTCACTAAACTTTTTCGACAAGACCGCGACACGCGTTCTGACGACCGAAGGCGTTCGCGGCGGCGTCAACGTGATATTCGAGGTCCGCGAATGGCCTATCATCCGCGATCTGCAATTCGTCGGAGCGAAAGCGGTTCCCGAATCAGACATCCTGAAAGCTTTCCGCGAACAGCGTGCCGGAATCTCGAAAGAAGAGATTTACGACCCCGTAAAGGCTCGCTCCGCAACGCGCATCTTACGCGAACTGCTTGCAACGGCAGGCTACCCAAACGCAAAGGTCACCATCGAGGAAGAAGAGGTGTCGGCAACATCCATCGCCCTGACGTTCAATGTCGAACAGGGAAACCGCTCGCGAATAATCGATATCGATTTTACCGGCAACGAAAAATTCAATGACGGCGAACTGCGAAATGCGCTGACGCTTGTAAAAGAAACCGGTTTGATCTCGCGTTTCAAAGGCCAGGACATACTCGATCTAAGAAAGCTTGAGTTCGACCTGCAAAAGAATGTCCGCTCATACATGTGGTCAAAAGGCTATTTTCAGGCGAGGATCGGCGAGCCTGAGGTTGTCGGGCTGGGCGTTAAACGCACCGATTTTATCCCGTTGATCACCTTGCCGCTGCCGCTTATTTCTTCTAAAGATGACACGCTGAAGATCATCGTTCCGGTCACCGAGGGCAAGGTTTATCGCGTCGGCGAGCTAAAGGTTGAGGGCAACTCGATCTTTTCCGAACAGTTGATACTTGCGTTCGTCGGGCTTAAAACTGGCGAGATCGCCAATGGAAAGCGTTTACAGGACGCGGTTTACGAGGACCTAAAGACGCAATACGGCACGCAGGGTTTTTTGCAGTACAACGCCGAATTCGATCCGGTTTTCAAGGACAATCCGGCCAACCCGAACGAAGGCATAGTCGATGTCACGATCACTATCGAAGAAGGCAAACAGTTTACCTTACGGCGGCTTGAGTTTACGGGCAACACCTTTACCCGCGACCGCGTTATGCGCCGCGAGTTTCTGATAAACGAGGGCGATATTTACAACCAGCGAAATCTTGACATTTCCGTCGCCAGGCTCAATCAAACCCAATATTTCGACCCGATAGATAAAGACCAGGACATAGAAACCCGCACCGACGAGGAACAGGGCGACGTTGACCTGATCGTCAAGATCAAGGAAAAAGGCCGCCAGCAGATCTCGTTCAACGGCGGCGTCGGCGGGCTTGGCGGCTCGTTCTTTGGGTTTGAGTATTCGACCAACAACCTCGGCGGACGCGGCGAAGTGCTGTCGCTTTCAGCCGGCTGGGGAAACCGCCAGCAGAGCCTGCAGTTCACATATCAGGAACCGTATTTCCGCGACAGGCCGATCTCGGTCGGGTTTTCGCTATTTGCCTCGCGCTACCGGTTTTTTGGCGAAGGCACGTTTCTGACGCAGAACACCGATCTGCTCAATTCGCTCTTCGATCCGCTTGCGCAGATCACCACGGACGAAAGCAACCTGTTTACACAGAGCACATACGGTGCGACGCTTTTTGCGACGGCGCCGCTTTCGGAATTGTTTTTTAAGAAACGCAAGTTTACACAGTTTTCGCGCGTCGGCCTGACATATCAGATCTCGGCGACAAGCATTTCGGACCCGCCGGTCAACGAATCGGCCGATCCCGCGGCACGCATTCCGATCATTTACGAGCAGCCGAACATTTTGACCAGCCGTGTTACCGGCACATTTGTTTACGACACGCGCCAGCCGGCGGCAAACGGCATAGACACGGCACGCGGTTCGCAGCTTGCGATTTCGGCCGCACTGGCGGGACTCGGCGGCGACGTTCGCACATATCAGCCAAACATCACCTATTCGTCGTTTATCCCTATCAGAAAGCGTCGGTCGAAAAACCCGGAAGTTTTTGCGTTCAGGATACAGGCCGGTACGATCGGGACTTTTGCCGTCACAGACAAGATCAGGAATGCAAACTCGATCTCGTTCGTCAACGGCATACCGATCTACGAGCGTTATTTCCTCGGCAGCGAAAACGACATTCGCGGGTACAATTCGCGTGCTATCGGCCCGATCGCCCCGTTTGATACTTATGTCACGACACGAAATGTGGTTGCCGCGACAAACCCGAGCGGAACGCCTATTTCGATCGCTAACGGCAGCTTTGAGCCCGGTTCGCCGGTACCCGGCCAGATCGCCGCTCTTGGGCTGCTGACCGGCCCGGACGGCGCTAATCCGGCATTGTTCTCGCGGAATTTCCGATTCATCGGCGGCGATACGCAGATATTGGGTAATTTTGAGTATAGAATTCCGCTTTTCGGTCCGGCAACACTTGCCGCGTTTGCCGATATCGGCAGTGTTTTTAATCTAAGAGGCGGCGGGACACAGCGGATCGACAGCGAATTTATTGATGACGACCGTTTTCTCGGCCCGGGCCGCGTAACCGCTCTTGCGTTGATAAACAGGCCGGTGCTCGAAAGCAGTTTTGGCAGCTTGCTTTATTACCATAACCGTCTGTTGACCGAGACGGATTTTATCAATGAATTCTGCCGCGGCAACCGGTTCGGCTGCTCGGGAAGTTTGTCGCCCGAAGTTCAGCAGTTTTTCCTCCGCGGCGAGGCACAGCAAAACTCGCTGCTGCGTGTCGATGACTCGGCGTTCTCAAAAATTGGCGATTTCAGGACCAGCATCGGGCTCGAGCTTCGCGTTCAGGTTCCGATCGTCAACGTGCCGTTTCGCCTGATCTATTACTACAACCCGAACGGACAATTTGGTGAGACACAAGAGCTTCCCGGCATTTTCCTACCCGGAAAACGCAACGGATTCAGGTTTACAGTCGGACGCACGTTCTAAAAAGATAAATGAAGATACTGTTTACACTTATATTCGCGTTGACCTGCACGGCCTCGATCGTCGCACAGACACCTGCCTCCGCTCCCGCCGGGACGGGAAAGATCGGTATCGTTAATCCGACATTGTTTGCCGATGCAAAACAGGGTGCGGGCATACCGCGTCTAAAGACGGCGATCCAAACGGTAACCATAGCGACCAAGCCGCAGGCCGACCGCATTCAGGCGGACATGACGAAATATCGTGCATTGGCTGCCGATATAGAACGGCTCCGCACCACGGCGGGAACCGCTCAGGCGGCCTTGCAGGCAAAGGCGATCGAGGGGCAGAACCTGGAAACATCGATCAAGCGAGCCGAAGAGGATTACAAGAGAGATTTTGACAAGCGCTATGCAGCAACCGTCAGCCCGATACTCAACGATATATTCCGGGCGATGAATGAATACGCAAAATCAAAAGGCTACGCAATTATTTTGAACGGCCCAAAGCTCGAACAGGACGATATTCTGATGGGTTATGACGACCGCTACGATGTTACTGCCGATTTCATTACGTTTTACAACGCCCGCCCGGCTTCTAAGTAACACATAAAGCCATCAGGGAAAATTGACTTCCGTTGGATGATGGCATAATATTACGGCTTGCTTTTTTCGGTTGCAGGCAACACAAACGCGACGAATTGTTTCAAAGCTATTGCACACATCGGCCATCTTTGCAGCCTGCAAATTTTAAGGAGTTTTTTATAATGAAAAGAATCAGCTATATTGCCGTCGGTTTTATCTTTGCGGCGATCTTTACGGTGTCGGCCTCGGCACAGGCTCCGGCTCAGCCGGGCGGAAATCTGCGGGTTGCGGTCATAAACACGTCCGCGTTTGATGCAAAAGACGGCATTACGCGTTATCTGAATGCGATGAATGCGCTCGACGGCGAGTTTAAGCCGCTCGAAACCGAGCTGCAGGGAATGATGACCAAGTACACGGCGCTCGGAACCGAGGTCAAGAAATTCCAGGATACAATGGCGGCCGGCGGCACGATCCCGATCGGAGAAGCCGGCGTCAGGGCCAAAGTTGATGAGCTTCAGAATCTGGAACTCAATATCAAGCGAAAGCAAGAGGACGGCAAACGCCGTGCTGAGGCACGCCAAAGCGCGGTGCTCGGCCCGGTTTTGCAAGAGATCCAGAAAGCGATGCAGGATTATGGCACGCAAAAAGGCTATGATCTGATCCTTGACTTGGCAAAGCTGGATGGTGCGGCGATGATTCTGCACTATAATCCGAGCAAAGCCGATGTAACGAAGGATTTCATCGCGTTCTTTAACGCTCGTCCGGCTGGTGCGGCGACCGCTGCGGCACCGCGTTAAGGGCAGTTTTTTAAGGTTTTACGGTCAAAGTACTGCAGCCGGTCGTGAGTTTTCTCGTCCGGCTGTAGGCTTTTCTATAAGACACACGCCAAAGATGACAGTTTACGATTCCCGGGCAATACAGGCGATCTTGCCGCATCGTTATCCGTTCCTGCTCGTTGACAAGATCATCGAGATCGAACCGCGCGTCCGCATCGTCGGCATAAAGCAAGTGACCATTAACGAGCAGTTTTTTCAAGGCCATTTTCCGGGCGCGCCCGTTATGCCCGGCGTTTTGCAGATCGAGGCCTTGGCACAGGTCGGCGCTATACTTGCCCTGCGGGAATTCGAGGACCGCGAATCGAAAATCCCTTATTTCAGCGGCATCGAAAAGGCGCGTTTTCGCCGGCCGGTCGTCCCAGGTGATACACTCCGACTTGAGGTCACGGCCCTAAGGGTCGGGACCAAGATACAACGAATGCTCGGCGTCGCCTCGGTTGACGGAAACGTCACCGCCGAAGCCGAAATAATGTCCGTAATTGCTAACCGTCCGAAGGAGTAACCGATGGAAACAATACACCTTACAACCCAGGAAGCCATCATATACGCCGCTCTTATCAATGCGGCGGTCGGTTTTTTTCTCGGCCTCATTCCGCTTTGTTTTGGGTTCTTTAAAGGACGCAAAAAGCTGGGCATTCTCGGCATCGTCTGCTCGACTGTCGGCGGAGCTATTCTCGGTATTTTTCTTTCCGTTCCTGCTGTCGCCCTGTTTACCTGGCTGATAATCCGCGAAACCAAACCTGCGACAGACGCTGTCACGCAAGCGGCCGATGAGGAATCGAACTGACCTTCCTATGACATCGATCCACGAAACCGCTATCGTGCATCCCGATGCCTCGATCGGTGACGGCTGTTATATCGGGCCGTTTTCGACGGTTGGTGCCGGCGTTGTGCTCGGCAGCAATGTCCGGCTTGAGTCGCACGTCGTTATCGACGGCGACACGCAGATCGGCGACGAAACGCAAGTTTTTCCATTCGCATCAATCGGCCTTGCACCGCAGGACTTGAAATATGGCGGTGAGCCTACTCGTACCGAGATCGGTAAAAAAAATCACATCCGTGAGTTTGTAACGATCCATCGCGGCACTCGCGGCGGCGGCGGCGTGACCCGCATCGGCGACGGAAATCTCTTTATGGCGCAGGCCCATGTTGCACACGATTGCCAACTCGGAAACGAGATCATTATGGCCAACGCCGCAACGCTTGCCGGCCACGTCGAGATTGCCGACCGTGCGAATATCGGCGCCTATTCGGGCGTGCATCAATACTGCCGCATCGGGATCGAGGCGTTTGTTGGCGGTTATTCGGTTGTAGTAAAAGACGCTCCGCCGTTTGCAACCATTCAGGGAAATCACGCCCGCTGTTTTGGCCTTAACCGCGTCGGCATGAAACGCCGCGGCTACGCAAAAGAGACTATCGAAAAACTCCACCACGCCTATCACCTGCTGCTCTCCGCAAAGCTAAACACCACACAAGCCGTTGAACGAATTCGCGAAGAAATAAAAGACTGTGCCGAGGTCGATATGCTCGTCGATTTTATCGAATCGTCAAAACGCGGCATCGTAAAATAGATTCCGGTTATTCGTGCATTCGTGGCTTAAGATTTTGCCACTAATGCACGAATAGGATTAAGAGAATAATTCCAAAGGCACCTATTTCCAGTACGAAATTTGGGTTAGAATTAACTGATCGAATGGAAGTAGAAAAAACGACAGAGATAATGGCCGATTTCGGCAAACGCATTCAGCGTTGTTACGGATGTTTTATCGCATATCATTTGAAAGATATGTATCTCGGCGAGGACGTGACGTTCTTTTGCGAGCATTGTAAAGACGACGCGATGTTTCATTTCAATGATTTTTCGGGGCTGTTGGATCCGTCAAAACTCAAAGAGGCGGCCGAAGAAGAAGAGCATCACCACCACTAACGAACCGTGCAGTATAAGATCGAAATCTCTGGCCCGTACGAATCAAAGACCGTCTCGGTTGACGGCGAGCTGTCGATCGGCCGCACCGATCAGGCGAACGTCGCGATCGACGACACGGGCCTGTCGCGTGTCAATACGACGTTTTTTATTGACGACGGCGAACTGCTGGTCGCGGATGAGAATTCGACCAACGGCACGTTCGTCAACGACGAGCGCGTGACGCGCCCGCGTGTTCTCCGAGCCGGTGACGAGATCAAGATCGGCAGCGGAACGATCATCCGGCTTGTGACCGACCAACCAGCGGTAGATCGGCCATCGACCACCGTGCCCGAACCTGTCGAATCAGTCAATATTCCGTCGGTCGCAATCCCGACAGCTAATGAGCCTGAGGCGGAAACGGATAACTCAAAAGTTATTTTAATCGCAGCCGGCGGCTTGGCGGCGCTGATCGTCCTGTTCACGATCATCGGCATCGTCGTCGTTTCGCAGCAGCCGTCAACGACCGGAAACGGCACAACCGGACCGCCGCGCATCGACGCAGGGTTGGCGATACCGGTTCGCGTGATAGACCCGCTCGGCGGTGAGGACGAAAACGACATCAACGACCTGATGTCGTCGTGGGAAGCCGCAGAAGATGAGATCGTTGCGTCTAACGTCGAGGACATCAGCGGCGTATCGGCCGAATCGGAGGAGGCATACTTAAACGTTCCCGCATCGCTGCTTGCCGAGCAGCAGCGAAAAGCACTTGAGGGCCGGCCGCCCATTCACATTAGTCCCGCCGGATTGGTGGTTCCCAAAGAGCTGTTCGGTGATGGTGTTATTAAACAGACGAGAAAACTGCGCGAGATGAAAAAAACCGGTTACAGCCAGCCGCTCGATTTTGCCGAGCTGGCGCAGAAACGTTTGCGCCGCGATTTGATCGAAATGCCGATGGCGACGCAAACCTTTTACCTCGATGTTGGCGGCAGCGCCCAGGATAGACCGTTTTCGTCATTCAGTTTTACCGAGGGGATCAACGAGATAATTCCCGGAACGCCAAAGTACGCTGTATTGAGCAATCTTGCCGAAAATTTCGCCGGGCAAAAATACGACCTGAATAATCCTGTTCATCGCAAACAGATGAGGGTGCGTTTGCTGCGTATGTTCCAGCCGCGGGCAAAGGGAATATTAGAGGAGCTTGCGGCGGCATATAATCAGAAATTCGGCCGCCCGCTGAGAGTTACATCGCTGACGCGGTCGATGGATTATCAAAAACTCCTGAATGCCGGAAATGCCAACTCATACAAGGTCACCGGAGAGGGATCACTGCCGCCTCACACCTCGGGCTGCGCATTCGATCTCGCCCGCAAGCATATGCCTGTCGAAGAACAAAATTTCTTTATGGCAAAGCTCGCCGAAATGGAGCGAGCGGGAAAACTCGACGCCCTGATCGAATACGGCGCAAATGCCTGTTTCCACATATTCATCTACCACGACGGCAACCAGCCGAAAATGTAATCATTTGCCTTTATCTACCCAAAGTGCCCTTGCGGCTTGCCGCTCTATTTGCGGAAAAGCTATGCTTTTCCGTAGGCGTCGTAAAAGTTCGCGGCTATGCCGCTGCCTGTGCAAGGAAACGGCGGCACAGCCGCGGAGAGAGTTTCAGCAGATGCGGTGAAGCACAGCTTCACCGCAAATAGAGCGGCACAGCCGCAAAGACATCGTCGAGTCAGTTTTTAACTCTAAGTGGAAGAGAATCCCGAACAAAAAAGCTCGCTTACGGGCCTTGCCTCAAAGCTGTCGAAATTGCCTGCGGACAAGCGGCGGGCGGCGGTTGAGGTTAGCGCTGCTCTGGCCGGAGTCAGCCTGCGTGTCAGCCGCGAGTTTGTCGAGGCCGTTCCGCGTGCGGCGAAGATTCTTTCGGCGGACGATCTGCGGGCGTGGGGCGAGCTTGGACGCAGGCTAGCCATGGGGAATGCTGAAACGGGCTCGAAGTTTTTTGCCGGCGGCGTCGATCAATTATCCAAAGTTCCTAAAAGTGCCAGCAGTTTTGTATTCCAGATATGTACGCGACAGTTGGTTTTATCCAGCTCGATCTCGCTCGAGACTTTTGAGCTGATACCGAAACTGGTTGATGAGATTAACGACGACGAACTGTTGGCCGATATTCTGAAGCTCGCGGTGGACATCGCTCATCGTTCGGCAAAACACAGCTCCGATTTTCTGAAACAGACGCCGCCGGTTGCGTTGGCGTTGAAGCGGTTCGATGAAGGAGAATCACCTAAGCGAACTCGCCCCTGTCGGGACGTTGCCGCCGCGGTCATCACGCTTGCGGCAAACTTTGCCAATCGCACCGGCGGAATGACGGCCGATCTGTGGACGAATCTGCCGAACGCTTTGCGCGGGCTTTCGTCGGAAAGCGCGAAGCAACTCGCGAATCGCTCGTCCGATTTTCTGCAGCACGGCGGCAGCGTCACGCTCCATTTTGTTTCGGCTGGCGGCGAGGTCCTGCGAAAAGAGCCGAGCGTTTTCGAGGCGTGGTGCGCGGTGCTGGAAAATATCGCTCCGGGCGGCAACGCGGTGCTGATCGCATTCCTGAGAGCGACGCCAAAATTTTTCAAACAGATCGCCGGGCTGAAATTAAACGGCGCCGACAGCGGCGGCATAAAGACCGCTGCGGTCGCCCGCGTGATCGCGCTTGCCGGTGAGATCGCGGCGACCGACGCCGAGAGCGCTCTTGCGGCGTTTCGTTCGTCGGCGTCCGCACTTCGCGTCGTTTCGCTTGATCAATATGAGCAATGGATAAGGATCGGACTGGAGCAAATGCGCGACGAATCGACCAAGGCCCGCCGCAGCTATTTTGCGCTTGAGACACGCCAATCGAACGACCAGCTTCAGCAAACGCGAACCGGCTTACAGCTCGAATCGGTCAGCCACGTTTTGCGACTTTATATCGAAGCGCTGACCGGCCGCGAGATCGAGATCGCCCCGCAAACGGCGATGCCGCAGGAATCAAGGATCGGCGACGGCAAGACGATATATCTGCCGAATGCAATCGCCGAATTCGACACCGAGGAAATGGACTTTCGGCTTTATAAAGTTCTCGCCGCTTACGGTGCCGGACAGATCGAGTTCGATACGTTTGCAAAAGACACCGTTGAGTTGAAAGCCGCCTTTGCCGATCTCGCAAATCTTTACTCAGCGACCGCCGAACAGGTAGATGCGTTTTCGCTTGCCGGTTATATCGAGGACGTCCAGAAAGGTGAACGGGCATTGTCCGATGACGAGCTGCGTGCCGAGATAAAGCGCCGCCGCAAATCGCTCCCGAAAGATTCGGACTACAAGGCCGTGCTAAATATTTTCCCTGAACCGCGGCTCGCGAGAAAGATCTTTTCGACGATGGAAAACGCGCGTATCGACGGATTGCTGCGGCACACATACCGCGGCTTAAGAAAAGACCTCGATCTGATGCAGGAACTGCTCCGCAAAAATCGGCCGTTCATATTCGACGTGCCGTTTCATCAAGTTCCGTTCGAATTGCTTTTCCAAATAACGCTCTGTGGCGGAGCGACCGACGACGCGCGAAAGTTTTATAGCCAGATCGTTTCCGAGATCGAAACGGTGATCGAAAAACACGTCATCCGAAAGGCGGAAGGCGGAAGGATGAAGGATGAAGATGGAAATTCCGGTTCATCCTTCATCCCTCATCTTTCATCCTTTCCTACCGTTGCCGACTCTCTTTTCGCGACCAGCCGCGTTTACAACCTATTTCAAAATATCACGCCGGAGCAGACGCAGGAGCTTGAGAGCGACGGTGAGGATCAGAAAGGCGAGTATGTTTACGACGACAAACACGCCGACGAGGCCGTGACCGAGGATCAGGTCAAACGCGAGGAGCGGCCAAAAACGATGCAGGACCTGCGTGACCTGTTCAACGCGTGGAACACGGATGAGGATGATGGCGAGCCTGACGACCTGCAGGGCAGCGAAGCATGGTCGCAAAACGAAATGCCCGAACAGGCGCTTGAGGCTGGCGACGAGGCATTCGCCTATGACGAATGGGATCGCGAGCTAAACGATTACCGCGTCGGCTGGAGCCGCGTGATCGAAAAGAAAGTAAAAACCGGTGACCGCAATTTCGTCGAGCTTGCCCGCTCGCGATATCGCGGAGTGATATCATCCATCCGCCATCAGTTCCAACTGATGAAGCCGGAGAATCTGACGAAGATCAATCGTGAGCTCGATGGCGAAGACTATGATTTGAATGCCCTAGTCGATTACGTGATCGACAAACGCGCTGACGGACGACAGTCAGAGAACATTTACACAAAGCGTTTGCGAAAACAACGCGACGTGGCGGTGTCGCTGCTCCTCGATCAATCGTCATCGACCGCACGTACGATAACGCGAAACCCTCTGCAGCCATACACCTATCCGGGCCGTCGCATCATCGAGATCGAAAAAGAAGGACTTGTTCTAATGAGCGAAGCTCTCGAGGCCGTCGGCGACGTTTATTCGATAAACGGTTTTACAAGCGAAGGCCGTCGAAACGTGAAATTTTATGTCGTGAAAGATTTCGACGAGAAATATTCCGACGAGATCGAAAAGCGCATCGGCGGCATTACCTTTCAAAATAACACGCGCCTCGGTGCCGCGATCCGTCACGCGGCGGCGAAATTATTGCGACAGGAGAACCGCACTAAGCTGCTAATAATCCTGACCGACGGCCGCCCGTACGATCACGATTACGGCGACGCTCGTTACGCCCGCGAAGACGTTCGCGAGGCGCTGATCGAAGCAAAAACAAACGGCATCACGCCATTTTGCATCACCATCGACCGCGAATCCGAAGCTGAGCTGCGCGACCTGTACGGTGATGTCGGCTACACGATAATCGACGACGTTCTCTCGCTGCCCGAGCGAATGCCCAATATTTATAGAAGACTGACGAGTTAGCTGGTTTTTGGTTTAGACAAAAACAGCTTGTAAAAACAGCCGATAAAGATCAAGGCCCACAGAATTGCCGCAAGCGGAATTCCTTTTGATGACGTAACCTCTATAAAAAGAAGGAAGGCTGACAAAATGAGCCCAAACCACAGAAATGCTTTTGACATGATTTTTGTTGGTAATGTGGAAATCGCCGATTGAAATCGACCTATTAAGGTTAACAGAAAGGCGGCCTAAGAATAAAGACTAAAATTGGTATAACCAATTTTAAATAGTGGATTTGCATAAAAAGGCTTGACAGGAAATGAAATCAAGGTATTATGTCAAAAGTTCTAACAAATTAACATCGTCGAAGCATTATCGATCCGAAAATAGTTCGCTTAGCGCGACTGAACCGACGTAGCTACGATCATTACAGACAAGTCTGGACATGTTTCTGGTTAATTTGTTAAAGAACTAAACAATAGTGCGAAAGATCAATCCGACCAATTTTACACTGGCAACACGCGGAACGTCTCGGGAGATCAACCGTCAAATAGCGCTGACGTTGATCGGGACACATCAACCGGTGTCGCGGGCTGATCTTTCTCGACTGATGGAAACGAACCGCGCGAATGTGACGCTGCTCATCAACGAACTGCTTGATGAGGGATTAGTGCGCGAGGGCGATCAGGGCGTTCAAAAGGTGCGTGGGAGAAAACCGACATTCCTTTATCTGAATTCACAAAACTCGGTCGCGATTGCTGTCGATGTTCGCGCGTCGAGGACGTTTATCATGGTCACGGATTCGCTCGGAAAGCAGATCGGCGAGATCTTAAGTTTCCCTACTAAATTCGAGCCGACAGAGTTTATCGCTTCGCTAAGCTGGCAGATCCGCAAGGCAATCAGCCTGCATGCAAAGGGATCGAGTTGCAGCGGGATCGGGATCGTGATTCCAGGTGTTCTCAATCAGCAAACTGGGTTGGTGCTGCACGCTCCGACGCTTCGCTGGCATAACGTGCGTTTGCTTGAGGGATTGCAGAAGGAATTTGACGGCATCGACATACATCTTGAAAATTCCGGAAAAGCGTGTGCATTGTCACAGGTTTGGTCGGTTGGCGGCAATTCCGGGCTGAACGATATTGTTTTTGTCAGTGTCTCGGACGGCGTCGGTGTCGGTGTCGTGGTGAACGGCGAATTGCTTCGTGGAAAACACAATACGGCAGGCGAGTTTGGCCACGTACCGCTCAGCATTGACGGGCCGCAGTGTTCCTGCGGGGCGAACGGCTGCTGGGAAGCATATATTTCGAACATCGCGACGCTGTCGCGCTACTTCGGCAGAAACATGGCGGAGCGTCAGCCGCTGACGGTCGATATGGCGGAGTTTACGATTGACGACCTGATCGTAAAAGCGAGAGAGAACGACAGCCGCGCTCTGACGGCACTCAATTCCACGGCGCGATATTTGGGGCTTGGGCTTGCGTCGATCATAAACGCGATGGACCCGTCGCGGATCTTCATCGGCGGCGAAATAACTGAGGCATGGGACCTGATCGAACCGATCGTCCGACAGGCGATAAAGGAAAGAATTCTTACTTCGGAACTAAGTGAAACCTCGATCCGGATCGTACCGGCGATCGAGTATCCGAGGCTGCGGGGAGCCGTAGCTCTCGTTACTGCTCCTGCTTTTGCGGCGCCAAAAGTCGCTTAAGCGTTAAATAAATTCTAACGGGTTTTGCATCACGGATCGCGGCGAACGACCGATGCAAAACGCGACAATGCCGACTGGCGGACATCTGCCGGAGGCCCATAAAAAATGGAGGATCTTTCAAGATGGTCAACATATCAGATGTAGTGAACCGTCACTTCGCCGCGGTCAGGAACTCGGCATTTGCCGTCATTCTACTATTTGCTGCCGGGACTGCTATCGGCCAAACAAATTTCGGACGAATTTCCGGGGTTGTCAGCGATTCCGCGGGCGCAGCCATTCCGAATGCGGCGGTAACCGTCAGCGACCCTACGACAAACTTTTCGAGGACCGCGATGACCGACGATTCGGGAAACTATACGGTCACAAACCTTCCCGTCGGCAGCTATACGATTCTCGTCGAGATGCAGGGCTTTAAGCGAGCGATGCGGACGCAGAATTCGATCAGTTCCGACTCCCGTTTGACCGTCGATATTACGCTCGAAACCGGAACGGTTTCCGAGGTGGTCGATGTCGTTCAGGCAAGCGGAGAAACTGTGAACACCACTTCGGGCGAGGTCGGCAAGGTGATAGATAACCAACAGGTGGATAACCTTGCATTGAACGGCAGAAATTATTATCAGTTGTTGACCGTTATTCCCGGAGCCGTGATCACTCAGGAAGACGCACTGGACACAAATCTCGCGACCAACACGATCAACATCAACGGCAATCGCGGCGTTTCGAACAACCTCACGGTTGACGGCGGAAACAATAATAATGCCGGGTCGAACGCCAGTCAGATCAATAACGTCGGCGTGGATTTCATCCAGGAAGTAAAGCTGCAGACCTCAAATTTTTCGGCGGAATATGGCCGTAACTCCGGAGCCCAGATCAACGTCACGACGAAACGCGGAACCAACGATTTTCACGGATCGTTGTTTGAGTTCATGCGGAACGACGCGATGGACGCCCGCAGCTTTTTCGCTCCGGTAAAGCCGATGCTGCGCTACCACAACTACGGGTACAGCATCGGTGGGCCTTTGCCATTCTTTAACTTTGGCAACGGCGGTCCGTTATTTAAATCAGGCAAGGACAAACTCTTCTTCTTCTGGGGACAGGAATGGAAAACCATTCATCGCCAAGCCGCGACAGCTGTTCGAACTCTGCCGACGCTGGACGAGCTTAACGGCAATTTCTCGCAGCGATTGACGAATAATACGGTATTGCCATGTGTTTCCGGCGATCCGGGATGCACTCCCGGAGTGAGGGTAAATGGTTTTTTGCGCGACCCGCTTATCGCTACTACGCCGGAATCAGCGTATGTTAACAACCCAAATTTCCCGATCGCGTCTATCATGGCATGTGGCCTTGTCAGGCAGCCGGGAGGTGGAACGAGCAACACGACAAATCCCGCAAGAATACCGGTTCGATCAGGGTGTTTTTCAAATAATATGATTCCTCTCGGCCGGATTACCGCCGATGGACTTGCGCTTGCAAATGTCTATCGACAGATGGTCGATATTTCATCGAGTTTTTCCAATTTTCCGGGTGGCAGCAATATAACATTTCAACCGGACAGCCCGGCAAATTTTCGGCAGGAATTGATAAGACTCGATTATGTCGCCAGCCCGAAGCACACAATTTACGGGCGATATGTGCATGACAGCAACGAGAATATCGATCCATACGGTACGTTTACGATCTCACAGCTTCCGACCATTCAGCACGCGCGAAACCGGCCGGGCAACGGGCTTCAGGTTGGACATATTTGGAGCATCAGCCCGACGCTGATCAATGACACGAAGGTAAACTTTTCGTGGACCGATCAGATCATTCCGCCGGCGAACGACCTTTGGGCGAGAGAGACATACGGGTTTGCCTATCCGCAACTGTTTGCCAGTGGCGGGACATACGAAAACTCGATCCCCGACATTACCTTCAGCGGCGGATTTACGGGTTGGGCCGGTGCGGCCAGATCGCTTGTAGCCTTGGCGCATGACTCGATGTTCTCCGACACGGTGACCTGGGTCAAAAACAATCACACGGTCAAATTCGGTTTTCAGTACAACTTCAGCAAGATTCAGCAGAACGGACGTTCGACCTATGCCGGGAATCTTGCGTTCAATACAAACCGGACGAATTCAACCACACAGGTCATCGGTGACATGCTCTTAGGTAATTTCAGGACGTACAGCGAATTCGCGTTCGATCCGGTCGGCAAGTTTCGTTTTCAGCAGTACGAAGGGTTTGTCGCGGATAGCTGGAAGGTGACGCAGCGGCTGAGTCTGGAACTCGGAGTTCGTTATCAATTCGGTACGCCGTTTTACACGCGGGGCAACAACATAACAAATTTCGACCCGGCTCTTTACGATCCGTTGAGAGCGGTAGCGATCAGCCGGACCGGCGCTTACTCGATCCCGGCGGGAGCGAACCGGTTCAATGGTCTGATCCGTGCAGGCGACGGCGTTCCGACTGCCGAACAATACTACATACCTTCGTGGAACAGTGCGGATGTCAACGCCGTTCCGACTGGCTCTCCACGCGGTTTGTACGATGCGGCACATGAATTTATGCCGCGAGTGGGCTTTGCCTATTCACCTTTTGATAACAATCGCACCGCGATCCGTGGCGGTTTTGGTATGTATGTTGACCGTGTCGAAGGGAACATAATTTTTCCGCTGATCAGTAATCCGCCCTTTGTTAACAGCGCAAGTTTCGACAACGGAAACCTCGCAGATATTCGCGGCGGAAGCCCGTCGGCTCTCGCTGTTTTCGGTACGATCTCAGCGATCGATCCCAAACTTAGGACATCGCGCACGATGAACTTTAGTTTAGGCGTTCAGCATGAATTTGCAGGCGGTATTTTTGTAGAGGCAAACGCGATCGGCAATCTTGGCCGCAACCTGATAAGAAATCCGGACATCAACACCGTACCGTTCGAGCGGATAATAGCGAATGCCGCTTTGCCCGCCAATCAGCAGTTTGTCGAGAATGCAATGCGTCCCTTCCTCGGCTATTCCGTCATCAATCAGCGTAACAGTGATGCGACCTCGAACTACTACGCCGGACAGTTTTACGCAGCGAAACGAAAGGGGGATTTTCTTGCGACGGCAAGCTACACATGGAGCAAGGTACTGACGGATGCCAGCGGGTTTAACGACAATCTGGAAGATCCGTTCAACCGGAAATTCAACTATGGCCCGGCAAGTTTTGACCGCCGGCACGTTTTCATCGCGACCTATACTTATGCTCCGCGGTGGTTCCGAAACAGCAACAGTTTTGTAAAAGCCGTGTTCGACGGATTTGAGGTGAGCGGAATTTCGAGGTACCAGTCTGGCCGGTTGTACACGATCACGGGCAACAGTGCCACAGGTGGAAACAGGCGTGCGGATATTTTCAATGCTGCTGACATTTACCTGAAGGAAGATCGCCAATGGCTAAACAACACGGCGAGTACCGCACCTGACTTTTGCCCGACGGCGACCAACCCGACTCCGACAGTCGTGATAAAAGGAGCGTTTGGCGTTTCGCCTTGCAATCGGCGCGGTACGGGCGGTGTAAGTCTGGTCGAAGGGCCGGGGCTTATGGCGTGGGACTTTTCGGTAAGAAAGCGCATTCGTTTTGGCGAGAAGATGAATCTGCGGCTTCAGGCCGACCTTTTTAACGCCTTCAATCGGGCAAACTTCAGCAACCTGCAGACGAACGTAAGCGCAGCTGATTTTGGACAATTGATCGCGTCAGGGCCGGGACGAAGCATTCAGCTTGGAGCTAAGTTCCAGTTCTAGTTTCCGGTGAGGCCGGAAGAGTTTCCGGCCTCGTTTTCATTAAATGGGCAAAGGGATAATGATCAAGACGTCACAAATTTTCAGGGTATTTCTTCTAGTGGTTCTCACGTGTTCAGCCTTGACGGCGCAGAACGGCGGATCGCGTGCGATGGTGTCGAGCGAAACTCTTGGCAGCGAGATCAATGAGTTCTTTGCACGCGAGGTTGCGGCCCATTTCGGGAATATCAAGACGTTGACGCCGCCGCCGGAACGTGTTTTTAATGCCCTTACAGTCGGTGAATTCTCGTGGGGAAGCTATGCTCGTGCCTTAGCGGCACAGGCCGATATCGGTGGAAACAAGACCATTGCCGGAAAGGATACGGCTCGTGCAGTTGCCGAAATGGGTTTGTACGAATCGCGTCAGGGCGGGAAGGCATTTTCACAACTTTATTCGACGCTCGCTCTCCGCCATTACGGAACAGACCTTTCAAAAAATGCTGTCTGGCAAAGTATGAACGAGAGCGAACGGAAAGAGTGGCATTCGTTGCTTGATCCGGCGAGATTTTATGACGTAAAAAAGCGTGCGGTCATAAACTTGCCCGAAAACTATCTCGGTGTCGCGGCACGCGTTGCGGCGATGAGCTTTCAGATGGGCGTTCTCAAGGACCGGGCGTTGTTAGATTCGGTCGTCGAGCGCGCGGCAGAACAGTTCACGAGCGGAGCGATCTATTCCGATGACAATCCGCCAACCGGACGGTATGACCGCTATTCTCACGAATACGCGCGATTCTGTTGGGACGCAGCCGACATCGCCGGGCGCGAAGACATCAAGGAAAAGCTAAAGCCGTCGATCAAACATCAGATGAAGATCTGGTGGGATCTGGTTTCGCCAGCCGGTTACGGCTATAACTGGGGCCGCAGCCAGGGACTCGTCAGCTATCTCGACACGCTTGAGATCGTCGGTTTTCTTGGCGACAACCCCGAGTTTCGCCCTGCGCCTTTCACCGAACTCGCCGCTCTTTACAATCAGGCGTGGCGTTGGGTCAGGGCGGATTATAACGACGAAACACATATGTTCACCGTGTTCGCATACGGGCGCGGCAACTATTCTTACATAAATCCAAAACGAGAATGGCAGCAAACCGGAACCGGTTTCGGCAAGATAATCCTTGCCAACCATTCATTCTTGCGGGCCCTTGAGCGGGAGAAGATCGCCGCCTTCCCCGCTGCACCGGCTTTGGCCGATGTGGCCCGCTTCGATTTTTTTGCAAAGACCGCAGACAAGCAACTCGGCGTTTGGCTTGTTCGTCAGGGTAAATTGCAGTTCGCTCTGCCCGTGACGGTCGGGACGAAACCGGGTGTTGCTGATTATCTGCCCGTGCCTCACGGCCTCGCCGGATTCTCGGCTCCGGTCGAGGAAGTCTATCCGTCGCTCATTCCGTTCCTTACACTGGCGGACGGCAAAAAGTATTCGGCTTCTGATGGAGCGGATGAGATCGTTCCCGGCGCCGACGGCATGTCACTCAAAACGGTTAACCGCAAATGGGCGCGTATCGGGTCAAAGTCCGGCGAGCGTTTTGAGAATGGGTTGACGAGTGAAGTCGAATGGAAACTGGACGGGAATCGATTGACGCGGAGCGAAACGGTGACGGCGAATACGGACGTGGAGATAACGGCGTGGAAATTTGCTCTGCCATTGACCGGCTCGGACGTTCGCGAGACAGAAAACACATACGTTTTGGAAGGCCGAGAGGGTACATTGAAAGCAGAATTCAAGCCGTTTGCCGGTACGTCGTTTTCTGTGTTGGCAACTGGCGACAGTCGCCTGAGCAAAGGCGTGCTAGGCGCGATTCCCGTACATATCGTGGCCCAAGCGGCCAATTTAAAACTAAAGAAAGGCGACAAGCTCAATTGGGAGCTATCGCTGGAACTATTGAAATAAAAGGGTTTATGATCAGCCAGGAAACAGGAATATCAGCACTTGTAACGGATTGGACCAAGGTCGCCATAGAGCAGCCCGCTCCGGGCATTAAACGGCAGATGGTTGTCGGCAAAAATCTGATGATGTGCCGTTTTACATTCGATCCGTTCCTTGTCACGGCGGAACACACGCACCCGCACGAGCAGATGACGCTCGTGGTAAAGGGCAAGGTCAAATTCATTATCGAAGGCGAAGTGAATATCTTATCGGCCGGTGACGTACTGCACTTTCCGCCAAACAATCGCCACGGCGCGACGATGCTCGATGAGGAAGTGATCCTGATAGACATATTCGCGCCGATCCGTGAGGATTTTTTGACCGAGCAAAGCTCGAATGGCTTGTCGTCGAATACCGACTAAGGCTCGACCAGATAAAGGTCGCGTCCGGCGCGTTGGACAATGAGCGTATCCGAATCGTCCAAATAAACGTCCAACGAGAATTTTTCCGGGTCAAGATAATTGAGATTCACGCGACGACATGCATCTTCATCGACCTGAGATGCAAGCGTGATGCGAAAGCGGGGCTCGAATTCGCCCGCGGCATTTTGACGGCCCGCATACGAAACGTGAGCCAGATGAGCCGCGACGCATAGGTTGGATTGCAGCTCGCCCGACGCGGCAACGAGATCTTTGATTTTTTCGATCGGTGCATAGCCGCCAAAACGCTCGATCGCTTCGCCGTGCGTGTCCGAAATGCAGGAGAGGTGCGGCGCGTAAATTATGAGCTCGCCGCCCTCTTCAATGATGGCACCGAGCCGGTAGCTCGCCTTTCCGCCGACCCACAGATCGTCGTAATGTTCGTCGAGCAACGCAACGACGCGGGCAAATTTGCGGCCCGTGTATTTGATATGCACGTGGCGGCTTACATCGGCGGCTTTGCGAAGAGCGAGCCGATAGTCACCGGCAAAAAGCGCGTATGTCCGAAGCCGGTCATCGTCGCCTCGCGAAACGACCGAAGTGAATGATATTACTTTGGCTGAGATATGATCTGCCGCAGCCTCGATCAAATGACGGGTCGGCGTTTCGACACGGCCGATGATCTTTTCGATCGTTGCCAGAGCGGCAAGCCAATGCGTTTTGTGCGTTAGCTCGGCACCGGCGACACCGGGGAAAAAATACTTGGCTCCGCCAGCAAACCCCGCCACCTCGTGCGGGACGGTCGCTCCGAAGATAAGGACAAGATCGTAAACGCCGGGAGCGAGCAGACGGTTGATGGTCAGCTCGATAGGTTCATTGAAAAGTCCTTTGGTGATCTCGCTAATTTTTTCGGATGAGAGTTCGCCTATGCTGACAAGCTCGTTTGGGTCATCCCAGCGGTGATCGAAAATAGTGCCGGTAAAATGTTCGGGCGCTCCGATCTTTACGATCTTTTCGTCGTGCGTCATCGCCGAATGCGTTCCCTGTGCGACGAGCGCGTCGAATTTTGCGACGCCTTTTTCGGCAAGTATTTCGGCGGCGAAAGGGAACAAAATATGAGTATTATCGTCGCGTGTTTTGTCGGGAATGACCGCAAGAACCTTGGTGGTCGGCGAAACGTCGGCAAGAGCTTCGACGACGATCTGCCGCATTTCCAGCGGCGAAAGATCGGCTTCAGGTGATCCTGATCCAGAAATGTTTTTAGGTGTTTCGATGTTCTGCATAAATACGACAAGAGCTATTATAGCATAGAAAGCAAGACGATAAGCCGTGCATCTGCACTAATTACAATGATCTACAGCGCGGGTTGAAACGCGCTTTTATTACACGAAATATGTTCCATAAAACCTACTACGCAACCAGCCCGCGGGCACTCGACGGAGCGACGAACGAAGACATTCGCGAGCAATACCTGATCGACGATCTATTTGCCGATGGCGAGGTCCGGCTTAATTATTTGCATTACGAACGCTTTGTTATCGGCGGTGCGGCACCTGTCGGCACAGCGGTTTCGCTTCCCGTTCAAACCGAGCCGGAATCGGCGAAAGGCAAGCCGTTTCTGGAACGCCGCGAGATCGGCATTGTTAACGTCGGTTCGTCTGCCGGCAAGGTTACTGTCGATGGTGAATCGTACGAGATGAAACCAAAGGACGCGCTGTATGTTCCGATGGGCAGCGAAACCGTAACGTTCGAATCGACTGACGCCGCGAATCCGACCCGATTCTATCTTGCTTCAACCCCGGCCCACGCTCGTTTCGAAACGAAACATATCTCGATCGACCAGGCGGTTCCGCTTGAGCTCGGTTCGACCGAAAATGCGAACGAACGGACGGTTTATCAATACGTCGTTCCGGCTGTCTGCAAGTCGTCGCAGCTTCTGCTCGGTCTGACCGCGATGAAGCATGGCAGCGTTTGGAATACTTGTCCGCCGCATCTCCATGACCGCCGGTCGGAAGTCTATTTCTACTTCGACCTGAAAGAGAAACAGCGAATTATACATTTCATGGGCCAGCCTGACAGCCTGCGGCATCTTGCGATGGACAATAATCAGTCTGTCGTTTCTCCGCCATGGTCGATACACATGGGCGTCGGCACGACGAACTACGCCTTTATCTGGGCGATGGGCGGTGAAAACCTCGACTACACGGATATGAACATTCTGGACATCTGCCAGCTCCGATAAACGAATGAAAGTAATATCATTATTTCTGCTTCTCGCAATCGTTTCGCAGTTTGCCGCACCGGCTCGCGCGCAAGACGATCTTGTTGATAGCGATACGATCTTTCGTGACGTGTCTCGTCTGCCAAAACGCCCTAATAACTCCACCAGGATCGAAGCTCTATTAAAGCAGATGACCATCGAGGAAAAGGTCGGGCAGATGACCCAGTTGACGATCGACATGGTCACGACCGGCGACGATCAAGGCGTGAAGATCGATGAGGCAAAGCTCGAAAAAGCGATCGTAAAATACGGCGTTGGCTCGATCCTAAACGTAAATAATCAGGCGATAACGGTCGATCATTGGCACCGGATCATCGGCCCGATCCAACAGGCCGCACAGCGGACACGGCTAAAGATTCCGGTGATTTACGGTGTCGATTCGATCCACGGCGCGAACTACGTTCAGGGTTCGACGCTGTTTCCGCAAGAGATCGGAATGGCCGCAACGTGGAATCCGGCGTTGATGCGCACAGCAGCCGAGATCACGGCGATGGAAACGCGCGCGGCCGGAATTCCGTGGAGCTTTTCGCCCGTGCTGGATGTTGGCCGAAATCAGGCGTGGCCGCGATTTTGGGAGACGTTTGGCGAAGATCCGTATCTCGCGACAGTAATGGGCACGGCGTTCGTTCGCGGGCTTGAGGGCGAAGATGTCAGCAGCGGCAAACACGTCGCCGCGAGCCTGAAACACTATGTCGGCTACAGCCTTCCGCTTACGGGCCGCGACCGCACGCCGGCGTTGATCCCGGAACATTACTTACGTGAATATTTCTTAACGCCGTTCGCCGCAGCGGTGAAGGCGGGCGCGCGAACGGTGATGATAAACTCCGCCGATATCAACGGCGTGCCCGGCCACATAAATAAACGGCTGATGACTGATGTGCTCAAGGGCGAACTCGGCTTTGACGGTTTTATCGTCTCCGATTGGGACGACATCAAGAAGCTCGTTTCGCAGTGGCGCGTTGCGGCCGATGAAAAGGAGGCTACGCGGATGGCCGTGATGGCCGGTATCGATATGAGCATGGTGCCGCTCAGCTACAGTTTTTCCGATCATCTGATCGAGCTTGTAAAAGAAAAAAAAGTGCCGATGTCGCGTATCGACGATGCAGTGCGGCGAATACTCCGCGTAAAATTTGAGTTAGGTTTGTTTGAGAATGCGATGCCGGATAATTCGCTGCGTGCTAATTTCGGGAAACCGGAATACGCGGTTGCGGCTCTCGACGCGGCACGCGAATCGATCACGCTGCTGAAAAACACAAACAACGTATTGCCCCTTTCCAGGAACGCGAAAGTGCTGGTCACCGGCCCGACCGCCGATTCGCTTGTTTCGCTCAACAACGGTTGGACCTATGTTTGGCAAGGCTCGGAGCCGTCGCTCTATCCAAAAGAAAAACCGACGATCCAAAAAGCGATCGAATCAAAGGCCGGACCTGCAAACTTCCGCTTTGTTCCCGGAACACGCATTGTCCGAAAGGCAAACAGCCCGTCGAACTCTAACCCGACCGACATTGACGAAGAAGTTGATGTACAGGCCGCGGTCAATACGGCCAAAGACAGCGATGTTGTCGTGCTTTGTCTCGGAGAGGGCTCGTACACCGAGCATCCCGGCAGCATTGCGGATCTGACTCTGCCGGAAATTCAGCTTAGGTTCGCTGAGCAGATAATCGAAACCGGAAAGCCGGTCGTACTTGTATTATCACAGGGCCGGCCGCGCGTGATCAGCCGCATTGCCGATAAAGTTTCAGGCATCGTGCTCGCGATGAACCCCGGAAACGAGGGCGGCCGTGCTGTCGCTGACGTTTTGTTTGGCGACTACAACCCGAATGGAAAACTGCCGTTCACATATCCGCGTTCGCCCGGCTATCTGACCACTTATGATGCGAACGTTTACGAACGCGTAATGGACGGAGCTAAATTGCCGACCTTTCAGCCGCAGTTCGAGTTCGGGTTCGGGTTAAGCTATACGACGTTTCAGTATTCCGATCTGAAACTTTCCTCCGATTCGTTTGCCGCGTCTGGCACTATCTCAGCGACGATCAAAGTAACTAACACAGGCAAAGTGGCTGGAAAGGAAACGGCGATCGTGTATGTTCGCGATGAGGTCGCGATTGTGACGCCGCCTGCAAAACGCGTTCGGCGTTTTGCCAAGGTTGCTCTCAGTCCCGGCGAATCACGAACCTTAACGTTCACGCTTCGTCCCGGTGACCTCAGCTACATCGGCCTCGACAACAAACCTGTGCTCGAAGCCGGCGAGTTCACCCTAATGGTCGGGGGATTGTCGGCAAAATTTACTTTGCGATAGAGAGATATGAAAAAACGAATTTCATTTATCATTGGCGTCTTCCTACTTGCGTCAACACTTGTTTCGGCACAGTCGCCTGACATCTTTAAGCGAAAGGCGATAGAGTCACGAATGCTGTCGGTCGCAAAATGGCAGCTCGCTAATCCGAAGCATGAGTTGTTCGATTGGACCAACGGCGCGTTCTACGCCGGTGTTTTTGCGGCGTGGGAAACGACTGGGTCCAAAGAGATCTGGAATGCGATGGTCGAGATGGGCGAAAAAAATAATTGGGGCCCGGGCAAGCGGTTCGACCACGCGGATGACATCGTGATCAACCAGACATATCTCGATATGTACCGCATCACCAAGGACAAAAAGATGCTCCAGCCGACCATCGATGTGGCGGCCCGCATCAAGACCGAGAAAGGCCGTGAGGTCGAAAAGCACGGCATCATATGGTGGTGGTGCGACGCGCTATTTATGGCGCCGCCGACACTTGCCAAACTCGCCGCCATCACCGGCGACAAGTCCTATCTCGAAATGAACGACAAGTTTTTTCAGGAAACCTACGACCGTCTTTACAACAAAGAAGAACGACTCTATGCCCGCGACGCATCGTTCCTGATAAACGATATAGGCGAGGGTAAACGCGAAGCGAACGGCAAGAAAATATTCTGGAGCAGAGGTAACGGCTGGGTGGTCGGCGGGCTCGTCCGTCTGCTCGAAGAGCTGCCAAAGAACAACCCGAAACGTGAATTCTATCTAAAGCAGTACAAAGATATGATGGACCGCATCGTCGAACTCCAACAACCCGACGGCCTCTGGCGTTCGAGTCTGCTTGATCCGGCGGCGTATCCCGGCGGCGAGGCAAGCGGCTCGGGCTTTTACACATACGCGATGGCGTGGGGAATAAATAACAAGATCCTCGACCGCAAGAAATACCTGCCTGTTGTGAAAAAAGCGTGGACGGGACTGAACACATTAGCTCACCCCGATGGCAAGGTTGGCTGGACACAACCAATCGGCGCCGACCCGCGACGGAATTTCAACGCTGATAGCTGGGAAGTTTACGGGGCTGGTGCCTATCTTTTGGCCGGATCGGAAGTGGTGAAGCTGAAATTATAGCTACGTTTTCTTAAGCGTGCGGAGGTCGCGGAATAACTTTAGCTACACGTGAAGCCGGTAGGCGAAACGTGTAGTAAATTGATTTCCAAGGTTGAGCGTGTGAAACACGCGAGATTTACTGCCGCATGTTTCACATGCTTGACGGGGCTGCTGCCTTACTACAGGTTCCGCTTCGCTTCACCTGTAGCTATCAAAATGCCGTCTGCTTCGCAGACTGAAGATCGTATGCCTAATCTAAAACAGACTTTTCAGTTTCTGGTTTTAATCGCGTTGATAGCTGCCATAGCCGAAGGCCAATCCCGGACAAAAATTTCGCTAAACGCCGGTTGGAAATTCCTAAAGGCGGACGAAGCGAAAGCTGCCGACAGCAATTTCGACGACAGCAAATGGCAAACGGTCAGCGTTCCGCACACTTACAATGTCGAAGACCCGTGGGATGACGAGCCCGGCCATTATCGCGGCCCGGCTTGGTATCGCCGCGAACTGAAGATCGCGGGCGCGCTCAAGGACAAGCGAATCGTTCTGTATTTCGAAGGTGCGAATCAGGTGTCTGATGTTTTCGTCAACGGCCAAAAGGCGGGCTCGCACATCGGCGGCTATTCGGCATTCGCTTTTGATGTCACGTCGCTGTTAAACGCGGGTGGGCGAAACGTGATAGCGGTTCGCGTCGATAACACGTTTAACGAAGATATTCCGCCGCTCACCGCCGATTTTAATTTCTACGGCGGCATCTATCGCGACGTTTGGCTGATCGCGGCAAACGACCTGCACTTCACCCTGACCGATCACGCATCGCCCGGCGTTCGCATAACGACACCCAAGACCGCTGACGGCGACGGAACGGTTGCCATCGACGGAACGGTCGTAAACTCCAGCAAGAGTGCTCGCAGTTTCGAAGTGGTCAGCACCGTTCTGGATGTCAGGAAAAAGAAAGTAGCAGAGGCCTTATCACGCGTCGTGGTACAAGCTGGAAGCGAATCCAAGTTCGCGCATTCTACCACAGCCGTGAAAGATGCAAAGCTCTGGTCGCCCGATTCGCCGTATCTCTACACGGTTCGCAATACGATCCGCGAAAACGGAAAGCCCGTCGATGAGGTTGTTCAACCGCTCGGCTTTCGCTGGTTCAGTTTCGATGGCGAGAAGGGTTTCTTTCTGAACGGCAAGCACGTAAAACTTCGCGGAACGAACCGCCATCAGGATCACGCTGGCCTCGGAAATGCTCTGCCCGACAGGCTTCACATTCGCGACATGGAGCTTATAAAGGATGCGGGGTTCAACTACGTCCGGCTCGCGCATTACCCGCAGGACCCGTCTGTGCTTGAGGCCTGCGACCGGCTCGGTCTGCTCGTCTGGGAAGAAACGCCGCTGGTCAATTACATTACGAAGTCAGAGGCATTCAACCAAAACTCAGCGACGATGGTTCGCGAAATGGTACGCCAACACCGCAATCATCCGTCTGTTTTGATGTGGGGATATATGAACGAGATATTCCTGCGCATACCGACCGGACGGGACGACCTGAAGCCGCTGACCGTAGAGCTTGCACGTGAACTCAACCGCATAGTCAAAGAAGAAGACCCGACACGCCCGACCACGATTGCCTTTCACGGCAACGACATCTATAACACGACCGGCCTGGGCGAGGTGGCTGACGTGATCGGCTGGAATCTTTATCAAGGCTGGTACAGCGGCGAGTTCGACGGCTTTGGAAAGTTCATGGACGAGCAGCACAAACGCTACCCGAAACGGCCGCTCATCGTCAGCGAATACGGGGCGAACGCCGACCGCCGTCTTCATTCGACGGAGCCGCGGCGATTCGATTCGACGATCGAATGGCAGCGGATGTTTCACGAATCATATCTTGCCCAAATAGACGCCCGGCCCTACATCGCCGGCAGCGCGATCTGGAATCAGTTCGATTTCGGAGCGGAACAGCGCGGCGAAACCATCCCGCACCTCAACCAAAAAGGAATGTATTATTTCGACCGCAAGCCGAAAGACATTCACTTTTTTTATAAGGCGCATCTTTCAACGGCGAACGTGCTGCACATCGCAACGCGTGATTGGGCTGTGCGCTCAGGCACATCGGAACAGATTTATCCGATCGACATCTATTCAAATTTGTCTGAGGTCGAGCTGATCGCGAACGGCCGTTCGATGGACATGAAGCCGGTCGGCAAAACGCGTAAAGCTACCTTTGAAGTAACCCTGCAGCCCGGCGTGAACAAGCTGACCGCGAGAGGAACGCGAAACGGCAAAGCGGTCACCGATACGACCGAGATCGAATACCGGCTCGTAAAAGTTACCTCACCGGAGATCGTCGTCAATGTCGGTTCAAATGCGGATTTTACGGACGCCGGGAACCGTATTTGGCTCGCCGATCAGCCGTATAAAAAGGGCGAATGGGGATTTCTCGGCGACAATGCGAAACGCGGATATGGCCTGCCGCCCGACCCTAATATTCTCGGAACCGAAATGGATCCGGTGTTTCAAACGAACGTCGAGGGTCTGAGTGCTTATCGTTTCGATGTTCCCGCCGGTGAGTACGATGTCGAGCTATTGTTCGCCGAAAAGCTGAACAGCGAAGCGGGCCGCCGTGTATTTTCCATCAGTGCAAACGGACGAGCGGTGATCGACGATCTCGATATTTTCAAAACCGTCGGCAGCCGCAGGCCGTTAACAAAAACATTTCGCGTTTCGGTAACGAGCGAGGGTCTGGAGATTGCTTTTGCTGCAAAGAACGGCCTCGCAATATTGAACGGAATACGTGTGAGTCACGTTCGTTGATCGCAAACAATGATTGTGGTTTAGCGCTTTCGTTTGTGAAGCACTTTTGTTACATCGGCAAGCGATAACCCTTTGCTGTTGAGCAAAATAAGGAAGTGAAAAAGCAGATCGGCAGCTTCGTTTTGAAATGCTTCTGCATCGTCGTCTTTTGCCGCGATAACGGTTTCGACCGCTTCTTCGCCAACCTTTTGCGCGATCGCGTTCAGGCCTTTTGCGAATAGTGATGTTACATAAGAATCGGCAACCGGATTAGAACGCCGTTCGGCGATCACCGCTTCAAGCTCTTGCAAAAATGCTATTGTTGATCCCAAGTTTGTTTCGCCAAAACATGTGTCCGAGCCTGTGTGGCAAACCGGCCCGTGCGGTTTAGCTTTTATCAACAGAGTGTCCGCGTCGCAATCCGCGGTCATCGAGATAAATTCGAGGTAGTTTCCGCTCGTCTCGCCCTTTGTCCATAGACGCTGCTTTGACCGCGAAAAGAATTTTACCCGTCCCGATTTTTGTGTCGCCTCGATCGCATCGACGTTCATAAAACCCAGCATCAGGACGCACGCCGTTTTGGAATCCTGAACGATCGCGGGTATCAGCCCGTCGGAGTATTTCTCAAAATTCAGCTTCATATTCGCACCTCGATACCGCGCATTTGTAGAAATGATTTTAGATCGGGAATCGCGATCTTGCCGTAATGGAATACGCTGGCCGCAAGCGCGGCGTCGGCTTTTCCGCGAACGAACACGTCGGCAAAATCCTCCATCGTTCCGGCGCCGCCCGAGGCGATCACAGGCACGTTAACCGCAGTAGAAATATCGCGCGTCAGTTCGATCTCAAACCCGTCCTTTGTACCGTCGGCATTCATCGAGGTCAGAAGTATTTCTCCCGCACCAAGCGCAACACCGAGTTTCGCCCACTCGACCGCATTCAACTTGGTTTCGACTCGGCCTCCATTCAAAAATACACGCCAGCCGTCGGCTGTGGATTTTGCGTCAATAGCGAGCACGATACATTGCGACCCAAAATTCTTTGCGGCATCACTGATGATCTGCGGATCGTTCACCGCAGCCGTGTTGATCGAAACCTTGTCGGCACCGGCGTCAAGCAGAACAGCGATATCGTTTGTCGATGAAATTCCACCGCCGACCGTGAACGGAATGTTTATCTCGGCGGCGATCTCGCGAACAATTGCCGCAAAGGTTTTGCGGCCCTCGTTTGTCGCCGAAATATCGAGAAAGACCAACTCGTCCGCTCCATCGTCGGAGTATTTTGCGGCAAGCTCGACCGGATCGCCAGCATCGCGCAGGCCGACGAAATTTGTTCCCTTAACTGTCCGTCCGTCCTTTACATCAAGACACGGCACAATGCGTTTAGCCAGCATATTTGCTCAGTTCGTCCAATTTGATTTTCCCTTCATAGATCGCCTTTCCGACGATCACGCCCGTGCAGCCGATCTGTTCAAGCTCCGCGATGTCTTCAATTGAAGACACTCCGCCGCTTGCGATCAACTCAAGCTGCGGCAACGCTTTTCGAATCTCGGAATAGAGACCGACCGCCGGGCCATTCATCGCTCCATCGCTGCCGATGTCGGTGACGAAAGCGGTTGACACACCTTTGTCGAAAAAATCACCAAGCATATCAACGACCGAAATCTCCGTCACGTTCTGCCATCCGTTTATCGCGACGTTACCGTTCTTGGCGTCGGCGCCGAGCAAGATGCGTTCGCTGCCATATCGGCCGATCCAGGCCAGGAATTTCTCAGGTTCTTTTGCCGCAACACTGCCGATATTTGCGATTGCCGCGCCTGCCCCGAAAACCGAATCGAGATCATCGTCGCTCTTGATCCCGCCGCCATAATCGATGGTTAGCGTCGTGCTTTTCGCGATGCGTTCAAGCACGGCAAGATTCGCCGGCTTGCCCCGTTTTGCTCCGTCTAGATCGACCATATGCAGTCGTTTTATTCCGGCATCCTGAAAGCGCAATGCGACATCGAGCGGGTCATCGGCATAGACCGACTTTCGCTCGTAATCGCCCTCGGTCAGTCGAACGCATTTGCCGTCGATCAAATCAATTGCCGGAATTATCTCGATCATAGATTCAAAAAGTTTTGTAAGATCTGAGCGCCCGTTTCACCGGATTTTTCCGGATGAAACTGAACGGCGAAAAAATTTTCGTGTTCGACAGCGGCGCTGAATCGCGTTCCGTAATCGCACTCGGCGGTGGTCGCTTCACTGTTTTCGACAAAGTATCCGTGAACAAAATATTCGTATGACCCATTCGCGACACCCTTGAACAATTTCGAGCTCAATCCGGTAATCTGATTCCAACCCACGTGTGGAATTTTCAAAACGTCTGACGATAATCGGCGAACGCGATACGGCAAAATGCCGAGACATTCGGTCTCGCTCTCTTCGGATGATTCACAAAGCAAATGCATTCCGAGACAGATTCCCAGCACGGGCTGTCGCAGGTTTTTGATGGTTTGATCTAAACCGCGCTCACGTAAGTAAGCCATTGCGGTCGATGCTTCACCGACGCCCGGAAAGATGACTTTATCCGCATTTGCCAGTACGCCGCACTCGTCAGAGATAACGGGCTCGACGCCGAGCCGCCGCAGAGCGTTTACGACCGAGGCCGTGTTCCCGGCGTTGTATTTTACGATTGCGACTTTCACAAAACTCCTTTCGTGCTCGGCATCTCATTTCCTTCGCGGCGTACCGCCATCTTTATAGATTTTGCGAACGCCTTAAAGATCGCTTCGATCTTATGATGTTCAATCGTGCCTTCGACCTTGATATTCAGGTTGCACAAAGCCTTATCCGAGAATGACTTAAAGAAATGAAAAAACATCTCGGTCGGCATTTCGCCGATCTTTTCCCGCTTGAATTCAGCGTCCCACTCGCACCAGTTACGCCCGCCAAAATCGACCGCGACCTGTGCCAGACAATCGTCCATCGGCAGGCAAAAGCCATATCGTTCAATCCCGCGTTTGTCGGCGAGCGCGATTGAAAACGCCTCGCCGAGCGTGATCGCCGTGTCCTCGATTGTGTGGTGTTCGTCGATATGCAGGTCGCCTTTTGCCTCGATCTTCAGATCTATCGAACCGTGTCGGGCGATCTGTTCGAGCATGTGATCAAAAAATGAAATGCCGGTGCTGATCTCTGAATTGCCATCACCATCAAGATTCAGTTCGACCAAGATGTCGGTTTCCTTTGTAGTTCGTCGGTGCGAAGCAGTGCGGTCGGGCCGTCGAAGAAGTTCGTAAATCTCATCCCACGTTTCGACGGTGAAAACGGTTTGATCGCCGCCGCTCTTTAACGGAAAATTTGGGTTGCTGATATAGATCGCTTTTGCGCCAAGATTTTTAGCAAGCTCGACATCGGTCGGCCGGTCGCCGATCACGTACGAGTTTGCCAGGTCGTATTCGCCGGTCAGATATTTCCCAAGCATTCCGGTGCCCGGTTTCCTTGTCGCAGCGTTTTCATAAGCGAAAGTTCGGTCAACGTAAACATCCGCAAACTCAATACCCTCGTCACCCAATGTCTGCAAAACAAAATTCTGCGCGGGCCAAAACGCCGTCTCAGGAAAGCTCTCGGTTCCCATGCCGTCCTGGTTCGTCACCATGACGAGAACGTAATCAGTCTCGCGTGCGATCTTTGCAAGGTTCGTTATCGCGCCCGGCAAAAAACTCAGTTTCTCAAGCACGTCCACCTGAAAATCAATCGGTTCACGAATGATCGTACCGTCGCGGTCGATGAATAAAATTTTTTTCATAACGTATAGATTAATTTCCGGCTGACAGCTATTAGCCATCAGCTATCAGCCAAGCACTGTTTCTTCTTTTCAGTTCCAATTCTGATAGAGATTTCAGTAAGCGGTCGTTTTCTTGTGGTGTACCGATCGTTATCCGCAGACAGCCTTTGCATAACTCAATGCTATTCCGGTTGCGGACGACGATCTTTTCTTCGACCAGGTATTGATAGATCGCGTCGGCATCGCTCGTTTTGACTAGAACAAAATTCGAATCCGAATGGTACACGCATTCCACCATCGGCAGCGCTTTCAGTGTTGTCGTTAGGCGGCCTCGTTCGTTGAGAATTTCCACGATCCAGTTATCGATCTCCGGTTTTCTTTCAAGCGAATCAAGTACCGCACGCTGCGCAATTCCGCTGACGTTATACGGCGGCTTCATGCGATTCATCAGATCGATTATTGCTTCGCTCGCGAACGCCAGACCGACTCGCAATCCAGCCATTGCCCACGCCTTTGAAAAAGTTTGCAGCACGACCAGATTTGGCAGTCGGTCAAGCTCTTCGATCATTGACGGCTCATTTGCAAAATGAATGTACGCCTCGTCAACAACAACGATGCCGTTAGATTTTTCGGCGATTTCGACAATCGACTCGCGCCGCATCAGGTTGCCGGTCGGGTTGTTTGGCGAGCAGACGAATATTAATTTTGTGTGTTCGGAAACACTTTCTAAAACGCTAGGAACATCGAGCTGAAAATCATTTGTAAGCGAAACTTCTTGCACCGACACATCATTGATGTGCGCCGAGACGCGATACATTCCATAAGTCGGCGGGCAAATTACACAAGTGTCACGGCCAGGCTCACAGAATATACGAAACAGCAGATCGATAGCTTCGTCGCTGCCGTTTCCGACGAAGATCCGTGACGCGGAAACACTGTTCATTTTGGCTACGCGAGTCTTTAACTCTGTCTGCAGCGGATCGGGATAACGGTTGTATCCGTTGCCCGCAGGCGAACCGAATGCATTTTCGTTTGCGTCGAGAAATACTTCGGCTGTTCCGGTAAATTCCGACCGCGCCGATGAATATGGTTTTAGTCGGCGGATGTTTTTGCGGACTAGAATGTCGAGATCGACGCCCTTACTAACGTGCGGGCTTCTGCATTCGGGCTTCCACATTAGTGCGTCGCGTCGGATCGAGACGGCATTTTTGTGTGCTGTGAGACCTTCGGCTTGTGCAAGGGTTTCTATAACGGGGCCGAGGTTACGAATACCGTCCTCGGTCAATTTCTGATACGTGATCGTTTTCATGAAACTCGCCACCGACACACCGCTATATGCGCGGGCCGCTCCATTCGTCGGCAGCGTGTGATTGGTGCCAGATGCGTAATCGCCTGCGCTCTCGCACGAATAGTTGCCGATAAAGACCGACCCGGCGTTCGTAACCGATTCGGCAACACGCTCGGCATTGCCAGTCGCGATAATTAAATGTTCAGGTGCGTATTCGTTCAGCATGTCCATTCCGTTCTCGATTGAATCGACAAGAATTGCTTTGGAATTTTTCAACGCCGCTCTAGCGGTGTCTTTACGCGACAATGTTTCCATTTGACTTTCGATTTCGACAAGCGTTTCGACGATCACGTTTTCCGATGTCGAAACCAGAACGACCTGGCTGTCCGAGCCATGCTCGGCCTGCGAAAGCAGATCGGCGGCAACGAATGAGGGGACGCATGTTTCGTCCGCCAAAACCGCCACTTCAGACGGCCCGGCCGGCATATCTATCGCGACGCCACGGCGCATCACCTGCAGTTTTGCTTCGGTGACATACTGATTTCCCGGGCCAAATATCTTATAAACAGACGGCACGCTTTCCGTTCCGTAAGCCATTGCCGCGACCGCCTGAGCGCCGCCGATCTTGTAAACGCGCGTCACGCCGCAAGCCCTCGCCGCGTAAAGCGTCACCGCATTTATCTTGCCGACCGAGTCCGGCGGCGAGCACATAACGATCTCGCGGCAGCCCGCAAGTCGCGCCGGAATTGCCAGCATCAGCACGGTCGAAAACAGCGGAGCCGAACCAGCCGGAATGTAAAGCCCGACCTTTTCGATCGGCAACGACCGTTTCCAGCAAAACACTCCGGGCGTTGTTTCGATCACCTCCAGCGGTTCATCGGCGACCGCGTGAAAATTTTCGATATTCGTCTTAGCGACAGCGAGTGCGTCTCTCAGTTTCTGCGGAACCAGAGATTCTGCCTCGTCAAATTCTTCGTACGAAACTCGCACTTCATCAAGCTCGATATTGTCGAACTCTCGCGAATATTTTCGCATCGCCGCGTCGCCGTTTGCACGCACGTCGTCCAGAATGCCGCTAACAGTTTCTGCCAATACTTTCGTATCCAACGCCGGCCGCTGTAGCAGTTTGCTCCAGGTTTCGCGTGCCGGATATTTGACAACTTTCATAATTTCACCCGATCATCTGGTCTATCGACAGCACCAGAATTCCCTCGGCGCCTTCGCGTTTTAGATTGTCCACAACGCCCCAAAAATCGTGCTCGCTGATGACGGAATGGATCGACACCCAACCGGAAGCGGCGAGCGGCATCATCGTCGGGCTTTTTATTCCAGGCAGCAGAGCGGCGATAGCGTCGGACTTTTCGAGCGGCGCGTTTAGCAAAATGTATTTGTTCTGCGAAGCCGACTTTACGCTTCTGATTCGAAAAAGCAGCTTGTCGAGAATTGCCGCAAGTTCACCGTCGAGGCCTTTATGTGAAAGTAGAACCGCTTCGGAATTCATCACGGTTTCGACCTCACGAAGCCCGTTGGAGAACAAGGTACTTCCTGAGCTGACAAGGTCACACACGGCGTCAGCCAGCCCGATCGATGGCGCGATCTCGACCGAGCCGCTGATCTCGTGAATGTCCGCCATCACGCCACGCGATTCGAAAAAGCTTGAAAGTATTCGCGGATAGCTCGTCGCGATCCGCTTTCCCGCGAGCGAGTCCAAGGCCGCATATTCAAAGCTTTTCGGAACAGCGAGCGACAGGCGGCATCTTCCAAAGCCGAGCTTTTCGATGACATTTACGGCCTTCGGATTTTCGGCCAGCACGTTCTCGCCGACGATGCCGATGTCGGCCACGCCATCGGCGACGTAATCGGGAATGTCGTCATCGCGCAGAAAGAAAATCTCGAGCGGAAAATCCTCAGCCTCGGCGCGCAGCTTGCCCATTCCGTTTGAAAAGCCTATGCCGCAGCGTTTTAAAAGCGCGGTCGAACCGTCTGCCAAACGGCCTTGTTTTTGCAATGCGATCTTTAATTTCATAGCCGAAAAATGACAAAAGGACGCCCTTGAAACTTTTTCAAGTTCGCGTCCGATGAAACCTGTTACGTTGTTGTTAGAAAACGAGTATTAGTTCACGCGCGAATGTGTATGCGCGTGATGGTGGAGGTGCTGAATGTTGGTCGTGCGATCAAACATTGTGAAACGTATTAAACACTTTTCGTGATTCCAATGCAAGTTTCGCCTCAGAGCGGCATTTGGAATCAGGTAAGTTTCAAACAAAAAATGGTGGCGGGGGGGAGACTTGAACTCCCGACCTCGGGGTTATGAATCCCGCGCTCTAACCAGCTGAGCTACCCAGCCACGAATCTTAGATTATAGATTGCGCACGGCAAAAATCAAGTTTGTGAACCTGGGTAAGGCTAGCCACGAATGCACGAATGTTTTCTCTAGTGCGGATATGTCTTTTATTCGTGCATTCGTGGCTGACTACACGAAGCCTCATGAAAATTGGTAGAATAATTCCATAGGCTAATGAGAATTGTCCGAACATTGACCTTTTTTGCATTTGCGATCCTGCTCGCGGGCTCGGTGTTTGCACAAACCATCCGCTCGGTTGTGATAACGACCGAACCGGCGGCGACCGTCTGGGTAAACGGCATTCGGTACGGCGCGACCGGTGACGATGGCAGGCTGACCGTAAAACTTGCCGGAGCGGCTCGTGTGACGGCGCGTGTCAGGGCTTACGGTTTCAAAGAAGCGACTGCTCCGATCACGCCGACGGCGAAAGTGTTAGCTGTCACTCTGACCAAGACAACCGACGAGGCCGAATTAGCGTTCCAAGACGCCGAACGCCTGACCGCCATTGACCGCCCCAAAGCCGCCGAGGCTTATCGCAAAGCTATAAAACTAAGGCCAAAATTCCCTGAGGCAAACGTCGGGCTCGCACGGACATTGGTCGAACAAGGCAGTATTGAGGAAGCGTTTGCCGCCATAAATGCCGCGCTCAAACAGCGGCCTGCTTACGCCGAGGCCGCCGCCGTAAAGGGGCGTCTTCTGAAAGACACCGGCGAAGAGACACGCGCCATCGCCGAATTCAAACGCGCGATCACGCTAGGCAAAGGCGTTCAGGCCGAGGCGAACACGGGCCTCGGAATGCTCTATCAGGAACGCGCCGACAACGCTCTCGGCGCCGGAGAAATTCTTGCCGCCGAACAGCACTACGCCGAGGCCGCAAAATATTTCTCGGCCGCGATCAAACAGCTCGGCATCTCGCCCGACACTAGCATCGTCTATCAGCTCCTCGGCCGCACCCTCGAACAGCAGCGCAAATACAAAGAGGCCATAGCCCTTTACCAGCAATTCCTAAAAATTTTCCCCGACTCCATCGACGCCACCGCCATCCAGTCCTTCATCACCCAACTCCAAAAACAACTCGACGAACAGTAAGAATTTGTCCCAGGTCCTATGTCCCAGGTCCCAGATTTCGTATTTTTCCTGATAACGGTAATTCGTAGATCGCAAATCGTAAGTCGTATTTCGAAATTGATTGATTTTCGGTCATAAAGAATTGCTTGACAGATTTGGGGTAAACATCTATTATTGTGATTCAACAGTGTTTGGCACTGTTGTTTTTCACCCTCTCTTTCAATAAAAAATCTTCTGTATTCCACTGCAAATACGCAGTTTAGGGAAACCACTCAGAAACCGATGTCAGCAAAATTAGGGGAAATTCTTGTCCGCGAAAATCTTGTAACCCCACAGCAATTACGCGAGGCATTGGACTACCAGCGAACCAGCGGCGGCCGTTTAGGGTCAAATCTCGTCAAGCTCGGAATGATCTCCGACGACGTTATTACCGCTGTTTTGTCCCGCCAATACGGTATTCCTTCCATAAATCTCGACCTCTTTCAAATCGAGCCCGAGGTCATCAAACTGATCTCACAGGAGGTCGCACTCAAATACACGATCCTGCCTATCTCAAAAGTCGGTGCAACGCTGACTTTGGCAATGGCCGACCCGACAAATGTGTTTGCCATGGACGATATAAAGTTCATGACGGGCCTTAACGTCGAGCCGGTGATCGCTTCGGAAGTGTCGATACAGATGTCCGTTGGTAAGTATTACAGCGGTTCCACGCAGATCGACATCTTCGACGCCGCATTCGCCTTCGAAGCGGACAAATCCACTGCCCGCAACGGCAAAAACGGTAAAAATGGCAAAAGCGCCGTCAAGGTCGGCAGGGGCGAGGTAAAACTCAACGAAGGCGATCTTGATGTTTCGCTCGAAACATTTGATTTCCAGAGCCACGACGATGCCGAGTTCGAAGTGGTGCAGGATAATGAAGAAATTGACTTGGCGACCTTGGCTCGCGCCAGCGAGGACGCACCTGTCGTCAGGCTGGTTAACATATTGATGGTGGATAGTTTACGCCGAGGTGCATCGGACATACACGTCGAGCCATACGAAAAGGATTTTCGCATCCGGTTCCGTATTGACGGCGTTTTGTACGATGTAATGCATCCGCCGATGAAGATCCGCGATCCGCTAATTTCACGTTTAAAGATAATGTCGAAACTCGACATATCGGAAAAACGCCTGCCTCAGGATGGCCGTATAAAGATCAAGGTAAAGATCGACGACCGCTCGCGCGAACTCGATTTTCGCGTATCCACACTGCCTACCCTCTTCGGCGAAAAGGTCGTGCTTCGATTATTGGACAAAGACAATCTGATGCTCGATATGTCCAAGCTCGGGTTCGAGCCCGAAAGTCTCAAAAAGTTTCAGCGCAACATCGCCAATCCGTATGGAATGGTTTTGGTTACCGGGCCGACCGGCTCGGGTAAAACGAATACTCTGTATTCCGCTCTGCAAACGCTGAACACATCCGAGACGAACATAATGACGGCCGAGGATCCGGTCGAATTTAACCTCGAAGGCATCAATCAGGTCCAGATGAAGGAACAGATCGGGCTGAACTTTGCGGCCGCGCTCAGATCTTTTCTGCGTCAGGACCCTAACATCGTGCTCGTTGGCGAGATCCGGGACTTTGAAACGGCTGAGATCGCGATCAAGGCGGCGCTGACGGGCCATCTTGTGCTTTCGACGCTGCATACCAACGACGCTCCTTCTACTATCTCGCGACTGGTCAACATGGGCATCGAGCCGTTTCTGGTCGCGACCAGTGTAAACATAATCCAGGCACAGCGGCTTATCCGTCGTATTTGCAAGGATTGCAAGGAAGAAATACATGTGCCGATCGAGGGTTTGGTCGAGATCGGTTTATCGAAAGAGGAAGCCGCGACCCTGAAGCTTTACAAAGGGCGCGGGTGCGAAAATTGTTTGAATACCGGCTACAAAGGCCGAGTCGGCTTGTATGAGGTGATGGAGATCACGGACGAGCTCCGCGAGCTTATCATCATCGGTGCAAGCGCGATAGAACTTAGACGAAAGGCGATCGAACAGGGAATGATCACGCTGCGCGAATCAGGCCTGTGCAAGATACGCGACGGCATAACGACGATAGAAGAAGTCGTGAAAGAGACGGTGATCTAACGAAACGGAGGAAATATGGTAAGGGCAATAGCACTTTCAATAGCATTACTGATCGGCGTCGGAGGTTTGGTTCCGCTGGCAACGGAATATGCCGAGGCCGGAGCGAAGAAAACCCGGAAGTATAAGAAAAAACGCGAGTGGAAAGGCGTTAAGAAATACTCGAAACGCTGGTGGCAGCTTTACCGCGCACAAGAGCGGAGAAAGAAAACTCTTGCCACCCGGCGACGAACTCTTCGTCTCCGCCAGATGCGATATGCAAAGGCGCGTGAGGCGAACGCGGACAGTTCAAAGGCCGTAGCAACTGCAAAGCCGAAAACTGATTCGCCGAAAGCATCGGTGATGCTGCCGTCCGGCGAAGCTGCACCGAAAACATGGCAAGCCGGCGACAGCGACGGTTCCGAGGTCCGTTTCAAGGTCGATAATGGCCGCGGCGGCGAAGGCTCGGCAGCTATATCCGTGATCGGCCCGGCAATGGGCGATTCGGTCTCCACCGGACGTCACCAGTCGGTCGGCGGGGTTGCAACCACGTCTTTGCGGCGTGACGTTATCAACCGAATGGTCCGCGAAAACGGCTGGGTCGTTAACGATTACCAGAAAGAGATCGGCGGCAAGACTGTCTATGTCGTCGTCGCACAGTCACAGGGATCAGGCGGCCGCGTACAATCACGAATGTTCTATTTTACCGCGTCGAATGGCCGTATATACAGCGTAGCGACGAATTCGTCAGCGGATTCGGCCGAACGCGTTGCCGAGGAAACCGAGAACGTGATCCGCTCTTTGCAGAGCACGCGCTCGGTCCAGCAGGCAGTAAAAGAATAATCCGCCACTTACCGCGAAGGGCCGCTTCTTACGAGTCTCGCTCACCGGCCCTTCGCAAAAACCCTACCTTATGAGCTACGAAAGCCAAGAAAATATTGCCTCGCAAATCACCCTGCCGGAACTCTTGAAAAAGATGACCGACGCGGGCGGTTCCGATCTTCATCTGACGACAAACTCGTCACCGCAGATCCGCGTTCACGGACATTTGTCACCTATTTCCAGCATCGCCCCAATGACGCCCGCGGACACGAAACGGCTTGCCTATTCGGTATTGACGGACGCACAAAAGCATAGGTTCGAGGAAAATCTCGAACTCGACTTTTCGTTCGGATTGAAAGGTATGTCGCGTTTTCGTGCGAATCTTTTTAATCAGAAAGGTGCCGTCGGAGCGGTGTTTCGCGCGATCCCTTATGAAATCAAGTCGTTTGAAGCATTGGGTTTACCGGCTGTTGTTTCCGATATGTGCAAAAAGCCGCGCGGTTTGGTTTTGGTAACAGGCCCGACCGGTTCAGGTAAATCGACGACGCTTGCCTCGATGGTCGATAAGATAAATATCGACCGTCACGAGCATATTCTAACGATCGAAGACCCCATAGAGTTTTTGCATAATCACAAGAACTGCGTTGTCAATCAACGCGAAGTTGCGGCGGATACGCATTCGTTCGGGGCCGCGCTTAGAACGGCTTTGCGACAAGACCCTGACATCGTGATGGTCGGCGAAATGCGTGACCTCGAAACGATCGAGATGGCGCTGCGTATCGCAGAAACCGGCCACTTAACTTTTGCCACACTGCATACAAATTCGGCTTATTCGACCATCAACCGTATCATCGACGTGTTTCCGTCGGTACAGCAGGCACAGGTCCGCACACAGCTTTCTCTCGTGCTCGAAGGCATTATGTGCCAATCGCTGCTGCCGAAATCGACAGGCGACGGGCGTGTTATGGCGTTGGAAATACTTATTCCGAACGCCGCTATCCGCAACCTGATCCGCGAGGACAAGATTCACCAGATCTACTCGATGATGCAGACTGGGCAGGACAAGTTCGGTATGCAGACGTTCAATCAAGCTCTTGCAACGCTTGTTCACAAACGCCACATAACGCTTGACGTTGCTATGCAGCGAAGCTCTAACGCCGACGAATTAAAGGAACTGATCGAACGCGGCTCAGGCCTGAACCAGTCTTACACCGGGAACGGAAAACCGGCAATGCCGCCGCCCGGCGGCAGCCCTTATGCGCAAGGCAGGCCGATCGGGCAGAGACCGCCCGTACGGTAAAAATTACGGATTTCAGATTCCAAATTTCAAATTAAAGATATGGAATATGGAATATGAAATCTGGAATCCGAAATTTGAAATTTGAAATCTGGAATATGAGATCCGGATTTGGACCAAGGTAAACAGGAGCAAATAGTAATGCCAACATATGCCTTCAAAGGACGTAACCGCCTGAACGAACTGGTTGCCGGCGAACGCGATGCCGCCAGCCAGGACGAGCTTCGCTCGCTGCTTCGCCGCGAGCAGATCGTAATGACGCAGGCCTCTGAAAAAAACAGTGTCATTTCGATACCAAAACTCGGTCGCCGGAAAAAGGTCGGAGCAAAAGAACTGGCCGTTTTTACGCGTCAATTTTCGGTGATGATCGACGCCGGTCTGCCGCTCGTGCAGTGTATCGACATTCTGGCCGAACAGCAGCAGAATGCGTTCTTTAAGGACGTGCTTCGCCAGGTGCGGCAAAATGTCGAAGAAGGCTCGACGCTCTATGCGGCGCTTGAAAAGCATCCGAAAGTTTTCGACTCGCTCTACACGCACATGGTCGAAGCCGGTGAGGCCGGCGGTGTGCTCGATCTGATCCTGCAGCGTCTTGCAACATTGATCGAAAAGGTCGTGAAACTGAAACGAAGCATCCTTTCGGCATCGATCTATCCGGCGGCGGTCATCGCGGTCGCGATCGGCGCAATTGCTGTGATCATGGTCGTGGTCATTCCGCAGTTTGAGCAGATCTTTATCGGCTTGCTTGGGCCCGGCGAATTGCTGCCGCTCCCGACCAGGATCGTGATGGGAATAAGCCATTTTCTCGCAGGTTGGGGTGGGCTCGCACTGCTCGTGATCCTGATAGGAGCCGCGATCGGCATCAGTTATTACTACAAGACTGAAAGGGGCCGCTGGCAGATCGACACCCTGTTGCTCAAGACGCCGGTCTTTGGCAGCATCTTGAGAAAGGTCGCCGTGGCGCGTTTCTCGCGAATACTTTCGACGCTGCTTTCGTCGGGCGTGCCGATCCTGCAATCTCTGGACATCACGGCCAAGACCGCCGGCAACGTTGTGATCGAACACGCGATAATGAAGGTTCGTGCCGGCGTCGAACGCGGTGAAAATTTTGTCGATCCGCTAAAAGCAACCAAAGTATTTCCGCACATGGTCGGCCAGATGATCGGCGTCGGCGAACAGACCGGAGCGCTCGACGCCATGTTGGGCAAGATCGCCGATTTCTACGAAGAAGAAGTCGATACGGCCATCGCCGACCTGCTCGCATTGATCGAACCGATTTTGATCGCATTTCTCGGTGTAACTATCGGTTCGATCGTCATATCGATGTACCTGCCGCTCTTCACACTCATCGGCAAACTAGCCGGCGGTGCGAAGTAACCTCAATCCTCTCCTGCCCTTTTCACAAGGCTGGCGGCTTCACTCCGAAGCCGCCATTTTTGTTTGGAGTTCCAGCTTTTGCTGGCCTTGTTGCCTTATTTGGAGTTCCAGTTTAGCTGGCTTGATTGCCGTCAGACATGCCTGGTTTCTTACCAGAGCCTGCTAAAGCTGGAACTCCTAGCTGAATCATCCGTTCGATATATTTTGCGATGAGGTCGGCTTCGAGGTTTACAGGGTCGCCGGGTTTTAGTGCAGCGAGATTTGTCATCTCCCAGGTTTTTGGGATCAGGGCAATATCGAACGAATCTTCGTGGAGAGCGGCGACAGTCAGGCTGATGCCTTCGACGGCGACCGAGCCTTTGTAGATAAGATACGGAGCTATTTCAGGCGGGAATCCGATGCGGACTGTCCAGAAATCGCCGGTTTGTTCGGCTGATATGAAGGTTCCACGGGCATCGACGTGGCCCTGAACAATGTGACCGCCGAGCCGCGTTGTCGGCGTAACCGCGCGCTCAAGATTTACGGGCGAGCCGACAGCAAGACTGCCGATGGTGGTGACGGCAAGAGTTTCAGGTGAGACATCGGCTGAGAATGAATTGCGGGTGACATCAATTGCCGTCAGACAAACGCCGTTGACCGAGATCGAATCGCCGTCAACCGTCCCATCGACAACGATAGAAGCCGAAACAGAAATTCGGACGCCACCGGCATGGTTTTCCAATGCCGAAACGCGTCCGAGTTCTTCGATTATTCCAGTGAACACGGTTTTAGAACCAGGGCTTTTTGTTCATTATATAGGTCTGAACAAATTCTTCGTCAGATTTTGTGAGGTAAGTTATTCCCTCGATTATCGCGACTATATTGACCGCTAACGAAACGATACCGCAAGTAAGGAAGAGGCCCAGTATCCAGGCTGTCAGCATAATGATGCCTTCCGTTTGATAGCCCAAAATGAATTTATGAACGCCGAAAGAGCCTAGCAAGAGACCGCAAATGCCGGCCGCTACCTTTTTGTCCGCGCCCGGCAGTTTTTGGCCGTAACCGCCGTACGGCTGCATCGGCATAGGGCTAATCGGCAGCATCGTTCCGCAGTTTGTACAGGTCGTAAAGTTGCCCGGATTTTGCGAATGGCAACTTGGACACGAAACGTAATTTGTAGCCATATTTTTCGGTTTTGCTCCTAAGTCGAGGCGAAATAAGTATGGTTCAGGTACGATTCAAAGTCAACGCAAACCACTGATTGAAAGACTTTGCGAACACTGCGATAAACTTTGCGCCCTTTGCGGTAAAAAAATATCTTACCGCAAAGTACGCGAAGGAAAGCCCGCAAAGTTCGCAGAGCATAGTATGAAGACTATCCGTCGGATTGTTTTCCTTTATCGCCAATGAAATAATGAGGATGAAACAATGACTGAAACAGCAGCTACACAACCCCAGCCGCCAAAGCTGGTTCGCACGCCGGAAGGCGGAATTGATAATAGTTCGCTCGCCGACCTGGTCGAATGGTTTTTGAACTATGACGAGCGGACCGCACGTATGCGGCACGCGATGACCGAAGAGCTTTTTCAATGGAAACAGGCCGATGACGAATCGCGAGGCGTGCCGGTTTACCCGTTCGAAAATGCTGAGGCAAGATTTGCCATCGGTGTCTTTCAGGCACTCGAACAGAACAGCTCGGAACCGCTGCTTGGCCTGTGGATGAACGATGTCCTCGCCGCTCTGCACGAATCGAAAGAGACCAAGCGCGAGATCACCGAGGCAAACAATCTCGACAAAGATATCGAAAAATTCTGGATAGAAAAGTCGGAGCTGTTAACGACAAACGCAGAACGACGATTCTATCTCACCAGCTGCTGGCTCGAAACTCTCTGCACGGCGGAAGCAAGAGTTTTGGGTTGGATATATCAGGAAATCTACGGCCGGGCGTTCAAGCCGCAATAGTAACTCGGGTTACCAAGTGGCGGTTTTAGGCAGCAACGAGTTCGCGCAGAAGTTTTTCCGCCTTTGGTTGGAAGCTCACGATCAAGAAATCATCTACATTACAAATTACCGCTTCGCCTGTTTCGTCCGCGACGAGGAATCTTTTCGACGGCAATATTTCTACGTCATAAATTTTCCCGGTAACAATGTCGTCGTCCTTACCGACAAAAACTGCGAGAACCTTTTGCGAACTCGCTCGAGTTTTGCTCCTTGGGACATTCCAGGATTCATAATCCTTGATCTCGCCGCGAAGAATGCCGCCTGCATCTTTTATGCTGCGAGCGAGGCTGTCAAAAACTGCTTTACTCATTACAAATTCTCCCGATATTCATCTCGCAATCCGGCAAGTTTCTTTTTCTCCGATTCCGTCAAGTTCGCCTGGTCGGATTTGGCGTAAACATCCAACAATAAAATAGTATCACGGCTGACAACCCAAAAATAAATAATACGGAAGCCGCCGCTTTTACCGCTGCCCTCGCGTCGAACTCGTATTTTTCGCAGGCCACGTGCTCCGACGATCAACGCTCCTCGTTCCGGGTTCGATGATATATCGGTTTGGAACGCAGCAAACTCCTTCTCAGACAAGAGCTTTTTCCTTTTTCGGGAGAATGTCGGGGTTGCTATTAAATCCATCGTAGAAACAAGCCTTTTCTACTTAAACACCTCGCATTGCTGCATATTTCCGAATTTCATACCGATCGCGAATGCGCGTTGACGTTGCTGGGCTGAGCCGTGTGTGAAGGTGTCGGGGCGGACGACGCCCTGGGTTCGGCGTTGGATCATGTCGTCGCCGACGGCACCGGCGGCGCGGATCGCTTCATCGACATCGCCGACCTCGACCAATCCCTTTTTCTGAGCATGATTTGCCCAGATGCCGGCGTAGCAATCTGCCTGGAGTTCGAGAGCGACCGACAGTTGATTGTTCTGTCCCTGACGCTGGACTTTCGCCATTGTGCCGAGCAGGTTTTGGACGTGATGGCCGACCTCGTGCGAAATGACGTAGGCCTGAGCGAAATCGCCGTCAGCCTTAAATTCCGTTTTTAGTTCGCGGAAGAAATCGAAATCCAAATAGAGTTTGTAGTCGCCGGGGCAATAGAAAGGCCCCATGGCGGCGCTGGCATAACCACAAGCGGAAGAAACCTGACCGTCATATAATACGAGAACAGGATCGCGATAATTTTGCCTTGCCTGCTGCGGCAGGATCGTCCGCCAGGCATCTTCGGTACTGGCCATTACGACGCTGACAAACTGTTTGTTTGCATCGACAGGAGCATTTACAGAATTGCTCGTCGTCGTAGGTGCCTGAGTCTGCTGCGGAGCGGCGGTTTCCAAAAACTGGCGCGGGTCGCCGCCGAGCAAGCAGGCTATCGCCGCAAGAATAAGGACGCCGATGCCGCCGCCGCCAAGTGCAACGCCGCGACTCATTCCGCGACGGTCCTCAATATTTGTACTCTGCCGCTGATCTCTCCAACGCATAAAAGCTCTCCCGTTTGCCGTAATCAGATTGCGTTTGATTTTAACATTCTTTCGCGGTGATCGCGAAAAATACGTTGGTTTATGGTGTGCCTGTCGTCAGAAACCTGAATAAATACACGACTCCAGCTAAATCTTGACATAAGTAGGTTTAGAGGCTTATTATCGGAGAACATCGAGTCACCGTTGTTTCTTTCCACGTTACCGCTTTGAAAGGAGGAAGTGATGATCAAGCTAGACATCGTCAACCACGTTGCCGATAAGACCGGAGTTTCAAAACAAAAGGCCGAACAGGTTGTCGATTCGCTTTTCAATGCAATGAAAGACGCTCTCGCCGCCGGAAAACGCATCGAGCTTCGCGGCTTTGGCGTGTTTGTGGTCAAGCCCAGAAAACGCGGCGTCGGCCGCAACCCGCGAACGGGAACTGAGGTTCCGATCCCGGCGGGCAAGACAATAAGATTTAAACCCGGAAAAGAGCTGTCGGCACAGACCGTGCCCGATTAAGTTATCGATAAGCCAAAACAGCCGGTCGCAGAAGTAAAGTGGACACGCTACACTTAACTTCTGCGATCGTTTTTTATGCAGGAAATTCATCCACTGGACACACCCGACCAATTTGAACGCGTAGCAATGCGCCCTACGGCTCGTGCCTATGCTTTCCATTTGCTGCTGCTTGCCGTCACGCTTGTAACGGCGACTATCGCCGGGACGCTTTATCCATTCGGGTCGGTTGAAGTTATGCCTACGGCCGATCCGCAAAGCACGGGCGAACTGATCGAGTTTATTTTTTCGCTCCCGGCTAGATACATCATGTTGATCGGCGGCGTGGTCGGCTCGTTAGTCTCCGATTGGGAATTGCTCAAGAACGGCCTGAAATTTTCGCTTTCGCTGCTATTTATTTTGATCTCACACGAGATGGGGCATTATGTCGCCTGTCGAATATACGGTGTTGACGCAACGCTGCCATATTTTATCCCGACGCCACCAATGATCGGCCCGGCCGGAACCTTCGGCGCGTTCATCAAGATAATGTCGCCGATGCCTTCGCGAAAGGCGGTTTTCGACATCGGCGTTGCCGGGCCGATAGCCGGATTTATTGCGTTGATACCGGTTGCAGTGATCGGTGTTATGACGATGGAAAGGACACCGCTCGTTGGAGAAATTCCTGAAGGGATTATCGTTTTTTCCAACCCTCTGATGATGCAATTTGTCGCGGCAATTTTTTCCGTTGAGCTTACCTTTTTGTCACATAATCCATTCTATTTCGCGGCGTGGGTCGGATTACTTGTGACGGCGTTGAACCTGATTCCATCAGGCCAGCTCGATGGCGGACACGCGGTTTATGCAGTGCTTGGCGAACAGGCTCATTACTGGACGGGACGAATCGCCTTTCCGATCATGGCAATTCTGTCGATCGCAGGATTTTATTACTTCAACAGCCCAAGTGGATTTCTGATCGCGATATTGTTAGGAATAATGATGCGCGTCGGCCACCCGCAACCGTGGGATCAAACGCCCCTAGACGGTAAACGCAAACTGATAGCGTTTATCACGCTGATCATCTTCGTTCTAAGCTTTGTGCCGTTTCCGATAAAGATAACTTGAAAATTAGGGTTGGTTTTCGCGATTTTGAAACTCCACGCCTCGATAGATCGCAGATAGCGAAAGTTCACAGGGGACAGAGCTAAGCTGTACCGTTTGAGCCAGGTCGTTATACTCGTAATTTGCCCAAAAGCCGTCGCCGTGCTTTACAAAAACAGTTACGTGCGGGCGATGCTGAGCTACGAGGACATATTCCGAAAAACTCGCTATTGATTTGTAATAGGTAAATTTATCGCCGCGGTCGAAGGCCTCGGTCGTATCGGAAAGCACCTCAACGATCAATTGAGGATTAACGAGCATATCGATACCGCCGATCTTTTCAATGACAGGCTCACCGCAGAGAGCGGTCAGATCGGGATAGCGGTACGGCGGATAATCCGGGACCTTTATCCGCATATCGGTCGGAAAGGAATGACAGTTTTTTTCGCGAAGCTTTGAACCAATTTCAAGCAGCAGATTCATTACTACCTGATTATGTGGATACGTTGCTCCGCTCATTGACCAGACACTACCATCCCAGAACTCGAATTTTTCATCCGTGCTTTTCTCAAGTTCCAGATAATCCGAAATGGAATAGACCTTCTTTTCTTTGATTGCTCCCATTCTTACGCTCCGATAGTTTCTGGCAGTAAACCTTTAATCTCCTTCACCATTTTCTCCACATCTTTGTGGCCGTCAAGGGCGATCATAAAAAAGTCGTAGCTTATTTTGAAACAGACCATTCCGTTGCCGAAAAACCAGACGCCTTCGAGCAGAGGGTTGCCGCCGATTATCCAGTCGATGGGAGCTCCCGTGATGGTTTTTGGGTTGAGGACGTTCGTCATCATCACGGCGCCTGAAGCGAATGAGAACGCGCCGAGCAAGGGCGCTCCGATGCGTTTTGCGATGTCGCGTTCGAATCTAATCTGTGCTGCCTCGGCCTCGGTCAGGCGGCCTTCTTCGATGAGTTTTTCTTTGCGTTTGAGGAATTCGTGGAACTGTTCGCCGATCATTTTCACCGACCAGGCTGGCAAGGCGGAATTGAAAAGCCAGTGCGAGCTGATGCCTGTAAACACTACGCCGAGCCCGGCACCGACGGCCATTGAGACGCCGGTAGCTGCGGCCTGCATCGGGTTTTCCTGTATCCAGCCTGAGGCGCTCGAAAGCGAACGCATCGCTGAGTCTATCGTTCTGGTCCATCCGGCACCGAAACTGAACGCCTTGGCGGCGCGTTTTGCGTTTGTGCCAACGGTGTCTTTTGCGTCTTCGAATATTTCGCCTGCTTTTTGACCCGCGGATGAGATCACGTCACCGGCGGTCTTTCCGGCTTCGACAACCACACCACCGGCCATTTCGCCTGCGTCCTCGGCAACGTCGCGGAGCGGTTCGCTCGCGTCCCAGACCTTTTTCGCGGCGCCCTCGGCGGTTTTGAAAGTGCTTTCGGCTACCTTTACAGCCTGTTTCCCGACCTCGGTCTTTTCGACCTCGGACTTTATTTTTTCCGCGCCTTTTTGGGCGGTTTCGACGACGACCCTTGCACCCTCGCCGACTTTTTCCTTGATACCAAGCTGTTTGTCGATCTCGTCGAACTTCTCTTTCGCGTCACGCTGCCATTTTTCAAATTTTTCTTTGTAATCGCTCATAAAAACCTCACTAGCGGGCCAACTAACCAATACGACCGGCGTCCGCGAATAGTTCGCCGACTATGGTCAATGATTACACCGTTGCGGGAAAGATTCAATAGATTTGTTTGCTCGTCCATGTTTTTCAGCAGGGTTTTCCGTGTGTTAACCTTTCCAAGATGACGTTAGTGAAATGCCCGAAATGCGGGCGGGAAACCGAATATAGAGGCAACGAGTTCCGGCCGTTTTGCTCCGAAAGGTGTAAGATGCTCGATCTCGGTGCATGGATCGAGGGAGAATATACGCTGCCGGTGGAAGGCACCGAGATCACCGAAGAAGACATCGAACTGATCGAGCGTGCGTTGAATGAACAAGACGGCGCAGAGTAAAATTATGCCTGAATTTTTACTAATTGATCTGTTGAGTGCCGGACCGATCGCCGGGCTTATCGTCGTATTTATCGCGGCGTTTGCAGTGCTCTATTTTGTGTTCCGGATGCTAAAACGCAGCGTAAAAATGGCGATTCGGATGGCGCTTGTCGCCGCAATTCTCGTGATAGTTGTTACCGGCGGAGCGTCGCTTTGGTGGTTTGGCAGCGAAGCTTTATCGAAACCGAAAGCAAAACCTGCCGCCACGCGGGCCAAATAGTTGCTCTTTTAAATGGAATTAAACGGCAAAAGTTCGCGGCTGAGATTTTGGCATCGCTACCGCGGATTGCCGCCGACGGTTTTCGCGCTCAGTGTTGTCAGTTTTTTGAACGACACGTCGAGCGACATTATCTATCCGCTGCTTCCGGCCTTTCTTTTTCTGACGCTCGGAGCCACGCCATTTGCGATCGGTTTGATCGAAGGCTTTGCCGAATCCGTCGCAAGCATTCTTAAGTTATTTTCAGGCTATTTGAGCGATAAATTCGGCAAGCGAAAGCTGCCGGTTTTTCTCGGATATTCGCTCGCAGCAGTTATGCGGCCGCTGCTGGCGTTTGTTACAAGCTGGCAGCATGTGCTGTTTGTCAGGGTCGCCGACCGCGTCGGGAAAGGAATTCGCGGTGCTCCGCGCGACGCTCTACTTGCGGCAGAAGTTCCGTTTGAAAAACGCGGGCTGGCGTTTGGCTTTAATCGTGCGGCGGATCATCTCGGCGCGGTCGTCGGGCCGATCATTGCCTTCTTTCTGCTCACATATCTTGCTGCCGACTACGAAAATCCGACGGCGCTTGAATACCAGCGTGTTTTTCTTTACGCATCGATACCGGTTGCGATCGGGCTTTTTGTTATCGTCTTTTTTGTCCGCGAACCCGAACTGCCTCCGCCGGTTGCGGATGCCGTGCCGTTCAAATTTTCGATCAGGGAGTTTGACGGCAATTTCAAACGGTTTTTGGTGATCGTTGCCATTTTTACACTATCTAATTCGACCGATGCGTTTCTGCTGCTGCGTGCGGAACAGGCCGGGATCGCGCCTGCGATGCTGCCGCTGCTGTGGATGGCTTTGCATTTCAGCAAGGTCTTTAGCTCGCTGATCGGCGGCGAGCTTTCGGATCGAGTGGGCAGAAAGAAAATGATCGTCTCGGGGTGGATCGTTTACGCGGCGGTCTATCTCGGTTTTGCGTTCGTCGATTCGGCATGGCAGGCGTGGTCGTTATTCATCTTGTACGGAACATATTTCGGGCTGACCGAAGGGGCGGAAAAAGCGATGGTCGCCGATATGGTCGATCCGGAAAAACGCGGCACGGCTTATGGACTTTTCAATCTGGCGTTCGGGATCGCGGTGTTTCCGGCGTCGTTGATGTTCGGAGCGATCTGGGCCGGGTTTGGAGCTGAAACGGCGTTTATATTCAGCGCGATAATTTCGATTGTCGCCGCGGTTTTGTTGGTTACAGTGAAAGTCGAGTACACCGATGCAGAAGCCCGCACGTAAGTAAGGGCGTAACACGCAACTCGCATATTACGCCCTTGCTAACGCGCGGGCTTCTGCAATGGATTAATTTACATCGCTCAAGCGTATCGAATTCAACATAGTTCTGAAAGTATTGTTGTAGCGGGTCGAATTCTGCTGCGGCGATACGGTTGCGACATAAAATGTTTCGCCGTTTCTCAAGCGGACGGAATAGACCGTAACAACCTCGGCCCGACGCGTTATCGGCGATGTGCCTGACAGCACCGTCGAATAACCCTGTCGATTGGCAAATCGGGCGTTTTGCACTCCGCCCTGCTGACGCAGATAAGAATTATCCTGCACAAAACCGTTGACCAGATCGCGTGTGTCCTGACTGAGATTATTGTTCTGCCCGCTATAGAGCCCGACCATCGCTCCGTGGGTAATTCCCTGATCGCCATAAGCACCATCGGGAGCGAACATTATCTGATTCTGACTGCCAAAATTTTTCCAGTTTGACGGCACGTTCATAGAAACCCAGTTGCCCGATGAATAGACCTGGGTTCGCGTCGACGGCAAGGCGACGGTATTTGAATAACGTCCGCCTGTTATCGCGCTTTGACCGCTGCTTGCTCCGCCCTTGTATGCCTGCTGCAGCTGGGCCATTGTCTTGCTTGGCGGCAGGCCACGCATTTTCGCCTGGATGCGCTCGAATTCGCGCGTGATCTTTATCGGATTTGACGATACGTTCAGCCGCTGTGCTTCCTGATTTATCTTCTGAAAGCGGTTGCCCGGATCGGGGTGGCTGCTCAGAAATTCGGGGCCGCGTCCGCCGCCTTCGCCGGCGATGGTCTGGAACATATTTGCCAGATCGCGCGGGTCGTAACCGGCGTCGGCCATGATCTGCGAACCCAAGTAGTCTGCCTGTGTTTCATAATCGCGGCTGTATTTTGTCTGCCATGCGGCTGCCGCAATTGCCCCGGCCTGAGCTCCGCCCTGGCCACCGAGAACATAGCCGCCGAGTATCAATCCGAGCGTACCCAATGTATTTCCGACGCTCCCCTGTTTGGTCTGTTGAGCGGTAGCGTGACGCAGAGCTACGTGAGAGATCTCGTGAGCCATGACGCCGGCCATTTCGCCTTCATTTTTTGCGGCCTGGATCATGCCGCGATTGACGTACATCGGCCCGCCGGGCAGAGCGAACGCATTGATGTCGCTCGCGTTCACGACCTGAAAATTGTAGTCAAAAGCCGGTTGGCGAAACTGTGACGGAATCGCGGCGACCAACTTTTGACCGACATCCTGAACATACTGGTTCGCCTGACGGTCATTGAGCACCGGAAACTGTTTCTCGATCTCGACCGAAGCGTCGCGGCCGAGCTTTACGTCGTCCTGCACCTTAAATTTATTCTTCGGCATGCTGATCCGCGTCTGAGCCGCAGCAGCGATCGGCATCATCGCCATCGACCAGATCATCACCGAAGCAAAAATGCTTTTCTGTAAATAGTTTTTCCTCATAGCTTCCTCCTGACAGTCTTAAAGATCAATTTTAACAAGTTTATTTCATTAACAGAGATAAATAAATGCCCGGGTTTGGGACAGGCTGGAATAAGATGAAAATCGGACGGCCGAAAGTTCGCCACAATCGCCTTCGCCGGGCGTATTAGCGGGCGCCGGAAAAGGCTATGCTTTGTCGAGAAAGTTTCGTTCGCCGAGCGGAAAAGCTCCGCTTTTCCGAAGGTCTATTTGGATTTGCGGCTACGCCGCCGATGAACTTCGGGGACAGGCGAAAGTTGGCGGCGCAGCCGCAAGGAGTTATAAGCACGCCGGAAAAGCGGAGCTTTTCCGCTCGGCGAGAAAACTCGGCGAGAAGACCAGAAGGTCAGAGATCTGAAATCTATTTGGAGAAATCTATTTGGAGAAATCTAGTTAGAAAAGTGCCGATCGTCGGCGATCTGGAGGTTGGATGGGCTTTCTTCACGCAGCTTTCCGCTTGTCGGTTCTAAAACAAACCGGACGCGCGAGATGAGATCGACAACGTCGTTGCCTTCGAGTTTTTCGCGATATTTGCTTTCAAAAAGAAATGCCATCGCGATGTCGCTGCCAAGTTCGTTAACTAAGTTCATAACGTGTCGTGTATTCCGCACAAAATTGGTGATGAACGAAAAAGTATATGAATCGCTTGTTAATTGCGTGTTAACGGAATGTTAACTCTTTTTCGGCTGAACTTATCCCAGATTTACTTTTAAGTATAATTTAACCTCTATGACGGAATACTGGAATATAATCCACTAAATCAAGCGTACTTACAGCTTCTCGTACTCGGGAGAATTTAATGAATCTTTCTATTAAGAACGTAAAGAAAATAGCGGCGGGACTTGTGCTTGCAGTCGTCGCGGCAGGTTTCGGCTGCAGCGGCCAGAAAATGGGACAGAGCGACGGCACCGGCGGTTCGTCCGATGGGTCAGTAGCTTTGCAGGGATCGGGTTCGACATTTGTAAAACCGATGATGGACAAATGGACGAGCGAGTTCGGGAAACTGAACCCAACGGTCAGGATCGATTACACCGGAACCGGCTCAGGTGCAGGGATCAAGGCGATCCAGAATCGCACTGCCGATTTTGGCGGAACCGACGCGGCGATGAGCGACGACGAAATGAAAGCGGCCGAGGGCGGCGAGATCGTCCACGTTCCGGTCGTGCTCGGTGCGGTAGTGCTTACATATAATCTCGCGGAAGTAAAACAACCGTTAAAGCTGACGCCTGAGATTATCTCCGACATTTATCTCGGAAAGATCAAACGTTGGGACGATGCAAAGATCAAGGCTGAAAACGCCGGTGTTGCATTGCCCGCAAACGACATCACGCCGGTCTTTCGTGCGGACGGCAGCGGAACCTCGGACGTGTTCACGGATTATCTGACAAAGACCGTTCCCGAATGGAAAGAAAAGATCGGCCGGACAAAGAATCCGCAATTGCCGCAAGGCGTCGGCATCGGCGGCAAGGGCAACGAAGGCGTGATGGGCCAGGTCAAGAACACACCGAACACGATCGGTTATGTCGAGCTGACGTTTGCCAAGGCCAACAATTTGCCGACCGCGGTGATCAAAAACAGCAGCGGCAATTTCGTCGAGCCAAACAGCGACACGGTTTCTAACGCCGCCGCCGGAATGGCCGCAAAGATGCCGGAAGATCTGCGGTTCGAAATAACGAACGCTGACGGAGCCGATGCGTATCCGATCTCAGGCATCGTTTATCTTCTTATCTACAAAAATCAGGCAGACGATAAAAAGGGCAAAGCAATGGTCGATTTCCTTTGGTGGGCGACGCATGACGGCGAGAAGTTTGTTCGCGATCTGCATTATTCACCCATTCCGTCGGCACTTGTGACAAAGGCCGAGGCAAAGATCAGTTCGATAGTTAGCAACGGCAAACCGCTTCGACAATAGTTTACTTGTGGCACAAACGGGCGCCATTGGCGACAAGATATTTCGGACAGGATTGCTGATCGCGGCAACCAGCATACTTGTGCTGGTCGCTGCGATCCTTTATATGATGGTGCAAAACTCGATGCCGTCGATACAGCGATTTGGCATCGGGTTTTTGTACGGTCGCGAATGGGTTCCGTCACAGGAAATATTCGGCGCGCTGCCATTTATTTACGGAACGGTCGTTTCGTCGCTGATCGCTCTGGTGATCGCGGTACCGATCTCGCTCGGCATCGCTGTCTTTCTGGTCGAACAGGCACCACGCAAGGTCGCACGGCCGATAGCATTTATGGTCGAACTGCTCGCGGCAATTCCGTCGGTCGTTTACGGTCTATGGGGCATTTTCGTCCTCGCGCCGTTTATTAGAAATTACCTCGGGCCACCGCTTCAAGATTATCTCGGCTGGCTGCCGCTGTTTCAGGGAAGGTTGACGGGAATCGGAATGCTCACCGGTGGGATAATTCTCGCGTTGATGATAACGCCGATAATTACGGCTGTTGTTCGCGATGTACTTGAGGCCGTTCCGACGACACAGCGCGAAGCCGCGCTTGCGCTCGGCGCGACGAAATGGGAAACGACGACCATCGTCCTTGGCAATGCGGCGTCGGGAATCGCGGGTGCCGTCGTTCTCGGGCTTGGGAGAGCGATTGGCGAAACGATGGCGGTGACGATGGTTATTGGAAATTCGCCGCAGATATCGGCGTCGCTTTTCGAACCGGCATATACGATCGCTTCGGTGCTGGCGGCAAATTTTGCGGACGCGACCGATGAGATGTACCTGAGTTCGCTGATCGAAATGGCGTTGATACTGTTTCTTGTAACGGTCGTAATAAACGGGCTCGCAAAGCTGATGATAATGAGCGTTTCGCGTAAGACGAACGCGGCGAAACATACTTAAAATGGACACGACTAACGGATCAATATATACGAAACGACGGGTCGTGAACACGATCATGACATCGCTGACGGCGGCGTGTGCGGTCGTGGCGACGTTTGTGTTGGTCATCATTCTTGGGTACATCGCGGTTCGTGGGTTTTCGGCGCTTAGTTTGGATTTCCTGACCGATACGCCGAAACCGGTCGGCGAGGGCGGCGGAATTGGGAACGCGATATTGGGTTCGGCAATGATGACGCTGCTGGCGGCGGCGATCGGTTTACCGGTCGGGATCGCGGCGGGCGTTTATCTGGCGGAATACGGAAAGAACTGGTACGGCAGCACGATAAGGTTTGTCGCCGACACGCTGATCGGAATTCCTTCGATCATTATTGGAATTTTTATTTACACGCTCGTCGTGCTGTCGATGGGCAGGCAATCCGGGCTTGCGGGCGGGCTGGCTCTTGCGGTGATAATGATACCGATCGTCGCGCGGACGACCGAGGAAATGATAAAGCTGGTGCCGAACTCGATGCGAGAGGCCGCGTTGGCTCTCGGTGCTCCGCAGTGGCGGGTTTCGTGGAATATCGTTTTGCCGGCGGCGGCATCGGGAATTGCGACAGGCGCGATGCTTGCAATTGCTCGCATAACGGGTGAGACGGCGCCGCTTTTGTTTACGGCGCTGAACAGCCGGTTTTACAATTACTTTTACGATCAGCCGATGTCGTCGCTGACGGTGCAGATATTCAATTACGCGACCGGCCCGTTTGAGACGGAACACGCGATGGCCTGGGCGGCGACGCTGCTGTTGGTCGGTTTGATTTTGGTGATAAATATATTGGTGCGATTTCTGACCAGAAAGAAGTATTAGAAGGTAGAGCAGGCTGTTAGCCTGTTCGGTAATAAAACGGCACCGACAGACTAAAGTCTGTCGTACATTAAATGACTAGCAAGATAAGCATCACAAACCTGGATTTTTTCTACGGCAAGGACCAGGCGTTGTTCAATATTAATCTCGAGATACCTGAGCGGCAGGTTATCGCGTTTATCGGGCCGTCGGGGTGTGGTAAATCGACGTTTTTGCGGACGCTGAACCGGATGAACGACACGATTCCGATCGCAAAGGTCGCGGGAAGTGTTTTGATCGACGGCGAAGACATTTACGCACCGGGAACCGATGTTGTGGCATTGAGGCGAAAGGTTGGTATGGTCTTTCAGAAATCAAATCCGTTCCCGAAATCTATTTTTGAGAACGTCGCTTACGGCATTCGGATCAACGGGATTCATTCGGGCAAGTCGGATATGAACGACAGGGTCGAAAAGGCGCTTCGCGACTCGGCGTTGTGGAATGAAGTAAAGGATAGATTATCCACGTCGGCCTTTGGGCTTTCCGGTGGACAGCAGCAGCGTTTGTGCATTGCCCGGGCGCTTGCGGTGCAGCCGGAAGTGATCTTGATGGACGAACCGGCGTCTGCGCTCGACCCGATAGCGACTCAAAAGATAGAAGAACTGGTCGTTGAATTGAAAAAACAATACACGATCGTGATCGTAACGCACAATATGCAGCAGGCGGCGCGAGTTTCTGACAAGACGGCGTTTTTTATGCTGGGCAAATTGGTTGAGTTTAACCCGACGCAGAAAATGTTTACGAACCCGGACGAGCGGCTGACTGAGGACTATATAACCGGGCGATTCGGCTAGCGCGTTTTCGTGCTAAAATAAAGGTTTTTCGGCCATGTGGCGCACAGAGCATTAATACTTATGGGGAACTTTAGAAATTCAAACTGATTTTTAAATTGCCTCCACCTTTAGGTGGAGGTTGGCTGGCAAAAAAGAAGCAAGGCTTTAGCCAAAATATAAGAAAGGAAATTCCGATTGGCTTTAGCCGAAAAAGCGAGGGATTGAATAGGGACGAAGGATTGGGCTAAAGCCATAAGGACAGCTTTCTTTTTGAAAATTCGGCTAAAGCCGATCAGAGTTGACAAACCCACCTCCAGCTAAAGCTGGAGGCAATTTAAAAAGCCACACACACATTTTTGCACCTCAACTGTGTAGTTGTAATACAAGTAATGGAACACCGGATCATCGACCAACAATTAAATGTGCTTCGCGACAAGATATTGCTTCTTGGCGGAGCGACCGAGGCGGCGGTTAATCGCGCGATGCTTTCGCTGACGGAGCGCGACAGCGAATTGGCGCAAAAGGTACTCGATGAGGACAAGGCGATCAACCGTATGGAGCTTGAGATCGACCGTTTGAGTATCGAGATACTTGCTTTGCAGCAGCCTGCGGCCCACGATCTCAGGTTTGTGATTTCTGTCGCTAAAATAACTCCTATTCTCGAACGCATTGCCGACCACGCATCGAATATCGCCGAGGCCGCGATCATATTGAACAACGAGCCGCAGATAAAAAATTACGTCGATTTTCCGATAATGGCACAGACCGCGGCCGATATGCTTCGCACGGCCCTTGATGCGTTTACCGCCGAAGACGCCCAGGTCTCGCGCGAGGTCATCAAACGCGACAAGGAGATCGACGCCAGCTATCACCGCGTGTTTAACGAGCTTTTAGAACTGATGATAGAAAATCCGTCAGCTACGACCGTCGCGGCGCATCTGCTTTTTGTCGCAAAACATCTCGAACGCATCGGCGACTACGTTAAGGATATTTGTGAACTAAACGTCTATCTCCGCGAGGCCGCGTTCATAAAACACGGCGGCTGATAGGAACGTCCTACGTTTCTGAAAGCAGACTTCTTGGCTTTAGCTCCGGATGAGCGACATGTTTGTAGAAACCCGATATAAAACACCTTGAAGCTCCGTAGGAGGGGCTTGCTTACTTTATGTATTCGTTTCAACAAACATTTGGCTTGGTTGTTTGGAAAAGATGAGTCTGTTTAAGCTCCTGAGACGGCCCGAGTCTGTTCCGTAGAGAATGACCTCTTCCGTTTTTCAGATCTTCCAAGAGGCCGAACAGTATCCTGTGACCGATAGAGTCCACACCCGAAATACTTGACTTTATGCAGGTTATGGAATAAAACCATATCTGGTTTTCGATTTTAATTCCTTCATTTTTTAACTTTTCGCCGGTTTGACGCTTAACGTTCAAACGGCGGCTTGTCTCCGATCTAAATGGCTTCAAATCTGGTTCAGATCACACGTCGCGGGTTCGGCGAAACGATGCGGCGGGATACTTGGTGGGTCCAATCGCTGCTAGTATTTTTGGGTTTCTCCGCGTTTATCGTTTATTCGACGTGGGCGGCGTTTCAGGGTGAGCACTACACTTTTGGCCCGTATCTTTCGCCGATGTATTCGCCTGAGATATTCGGCGCCTCGCCCCACGCAATATTTGGCCCGATGCCGAGCTGGATACCGGCGTGGCTGCCGCTGACACCAGCGTTTTTGATATTGTGGGCGCCGGGCGGATTTCGGTTTACCTGCTATTACTATCGCGGTGCTTATTACAAAGCATTCTGGGCCGATCCGGTCGCGTGCTCGGTCGGTGAACCGCGTTCGGGTTATCGCGGCGAAAATTGGTTTCCGCTGATCCTGCAAAACGTCCACCGTTATTTTCTATACATCGCTCTGTTGTTTATTTTATTCCTGTCGTATGACGCATATAACGCGATGTGGTTTTACGAAGAAGGCGGCCCGGCACATTTCGGCATCGGCGTCGGAACTCTCGTGATGGTAATAAACGTGATTCTGCTCGGCAGCTACACGCTCGGCTGCCACAGTCTGCGTCACCTGATCGGTGGAGCCCGCAACGTACTCTCAGGCCGACCAATACAAAAGAAAGCCTACGATTGCGTAAGCAGCCTGAACAAACGCCACATGATGTTCGCGTGGTTCTCGCTGTTCTGGGTAGGATTTACAGATTTTTATATCCGGATGTGCTCGATGAACGTCTTTACTGACTATCGAATCTTTTAGGATTTTTCACCACAAAGGCACAGAGTACACAAAGGATTTTTGATTTGACCACAAATGACATGTTTTCTTCACATTTCTTATCCTTTGTGTTCTTCGTGTCGTTGTGGTGAATTTCTTGCTTAATGACTGAATACACAACATTTGAACACGACGTTCTCGTTATCGGTGCGGGTGGTGCGGGGTTGCGGGCGGCGATCGAGGCTTCGGCGGCGGGCGTATCGGTTGGGCTGATATGCAAGTCTTTGCTCGGTAAGGCTCACACCGTAATGGCCGAGGGCGGAATGGCGGCGGCGATGGGCAACGTCGATGACCGCGACAACTGGCAGGTACATTTTTCCGACACGATGCGCGGCGGCCAGTATGTCAACAACTGGCGAATGGCCGAGCTGCACGCGAAAGAAGCGCCTGATCGTGTAAGAGAATTAGAGGCGTGGGGCGCAGTTTTCGACCGCACGAAAGACGGCAAGATTCTCCAGCGAAATTTCGGCGGACATCGCTATCCGAGATTGGCTCACGTCGGCGATAGAACTGGTCTTGAGCTAATCAGAACGCTGCAAGATCACGGCATCCATCAGGGCATTGATGTCCACATGGAAGTGACGGTGATCTCGCTGCTCAAGGACGGCGACCGTGTTATCGGTGTTTTTGCATATGAGCGCGAGCACGGACGCTTTCGTGTCTTCAAAGCAAAGTCCGTAATTCTCGCGACCGGCGGTGTTGGTCGAGCATATAAGATCACATCAAATTCGTGGGAAGGAACCGGTGACGGACACGCTCTTGCCTATCACGCCGGAGCGGAATTGATCGATATGGAATTTATCCAATTCCACCCGACCGGAATGGTCTGGCCGCCGAGCGTTCGCGGGATTCTAGTTACCGAAGGCGTTCGCGGCGAGGGCGGCATTTTGCGTAACAGCGAAGGCAAGCGGTTCATGTTCGACGACATTCCTGACAATTATAAGGATCAGACTGCGGACTCAGAAGAAGAAGGCTGGAAATATACTCAAGGCGATAAAAATTCGCGACGTCCACCTGAGTTGCTTACGCGAGACCACGTCGCGCGCTGCATAAATCGCGAGGTTAAGGCCGGTCGCGGCTCGCCGCATGGCGGAGTGTATCTCGACATCGCGTGGATAAAGGAAAAGATCCAAAACGCACCCGAGCACATCAAACGCAAACTGCCGTCGATGTATCACCAGTTCATACAGCTCGCGAATCTGGACATCACGACGACGCCGATGGAGGTCGGTCCAACAACGCATTACATCATGGGCGGAATCCGCGTTGACGCCGATACACAGGCCTCGACGCTGCCGGGACTTTATGCGGCGGGCGAATGCGCTTCGGGAATTAATGGTGCTAATCGGCTTGGCGGCAACTCGCTGTCCGATCTGATCGTGTTCGGAAAACGTGCCGGTGAATACGCGGCTCAGTTTGCAAAAGAGAACGGTCACGGCACGATCGACAGTGCTTTGATCGAATCGGAAGCAAAACGAGCTCTCGAACCGTTTGAACGCGAAGGCGGCGAAAATCCGTTCGGCATTCAAAACGATCTGCAAGACATGATGCAAAAACTCGTCGGCATTGTTCGGCTCGAAGACGAAATGAAAGAGGCTCTCGACGGGCTGAAAAAACTTAACGAACGAGCGTCGAAATCATGGTCGCCAGGCAACATAGATTTCAATCCCGGCTGGCACACTGCTCTCGATCTTAGAAATCTGCTGACGGTTTCCGAAGCGATCACGCTCTCGGCCATCGAACGAAAAGAAAGCCGCGGCGGGCAGTTTCGCGACGACTACCCGGACAAAGATCCGGCGTTCGCAAAGTTCAATGTCGCGGTGAAGGAGGTTGACGGCCAAATGCAGATATTGCATGTTCCGATCCCGGAAATACCGACAGAGTTGAAACAGGTGATCGAGGAAATGGGATAATGTACGCCAGACTGTTAGTCTGTCGCGACAGGCTAACAGCCTGTCATACCACGATATGACACAAGCCACATTTAGCATAAGACGCGGTGGCCGCGAGGGCGGGGAGATGGTTGACTATCGGACGGACGTGTCTGAGGGCATGGTCGTGCTTGATGCTGTTCATCAGATACAGGCCGAGACGGCGCCCGATCTTGCTTGCCGCTGGAACTGCAAGGCGGGGAAATGCGGTTCGTGCTCGGCGGAGATCAACGGAATGCCGAAACTGATGTGCATGACGCGGCTCGATACGATCGACCTTAGTGAGAACGTCACCATCGAACCGATGCGGGCGTTTCCGCCGGTCAAGGATCTGATCTGCGACATTTCGTGGAACTACGAAGTAAAAAAACGCATCAAGAAATTCAAGCCGCGTGAGCCTGACGCCGAGGACGGGACGTGGCGGATGCAGCAGGAAGACATCGACCGCGTTCAGGAATTTCGCAAATGTATCGAATGCTTTTTGTGTCAGGATGTTTGCCACGTGCTACGCGATCACAACAAGCACGAGGAGTTTATCGGGCCGAGATTTCTGGTCTATACAGCGGCGCTCGAGATGCATCCGCTCGACACCGAAGACCGCACCGGCGACCTGAAAGATATGCACGGTATCGGCTATTGCAACATCACAAAATGCTGCACAAAAGTTTGTCCTGAGCATATTACGATCACAGACAATGCGATTATCCCGTTGAAGGAACGCGTTGTTGATGAGTATTACGATCCGCTGAAGAAACTGGTGAAATTGTTTAGACGCAAGTAGGAATGTGTCAGTAGCCCGGACCGTAAGGGATGGCGTCTGACACGACGAGAAAGCCCTTACTTACGTGCGGGCTACGGACACGATCATGAATTATTCCAAAGATTTTTGGGCTGAAAAACGAAAACGCGGGCTTGCGCGTTATTTGATGTTTGACGGCGTTCTATACACCGGTGGGCCGTTTGCGGTGGTGATGCAGATAATCGGCGTTTTTGTTTTGCGTGACGAAGGCCAGACGATCGGGCAATATTTCATGGCTCCGCGGACGTGGATGACGTTCTTTTTTCACTCGACGCTGTTTGGCCTGATCGTCGGCTTTCTCAACTGGCGGCGTAACGAAAAATCGTTTGCGATGCAGAAAGAAGACGGGCAAAATGAAAGTTAACGCTGGGGCGGTTATGTTCGAACTAAAATCCTTATCGCACGACGCAGTTCCGGCGGCGCTTGAAAAGGCGAACCGTTATCGTTTGCTCAACGAGCCCGGTGCGGCCGAGAGTATTTATCTCGATATTTTGGAGGTCGAGTCTGACAATCAGGAAGCTCTGAAAAATATTGTGCTTGCAATGAGCGACCGGTTTGGGAAAGATTACGCCGTTGGCGATACGCATATAAACGAATACGTCGCGCAGATCACCGACGATTACGAAAAAGCATATTTCACCGGCATCGTTTACGAACGCCGAGCCAAGGCGACGCTCGCGAAAGGCGGTTTGCAGGCATACGAACTTTTTTCACAGGCGATGGAATGGTTCGCAAAAGCCGAATCGATCAGGCCCGCCGGAAACGACGATTCGATCTTGAGATGGAACGGCTGTGCCCGGATAATCGAGCACAATAATCTGCGCCCGCACGAGGTGTCGGCAAGCGATGCGCTCGAATAAAAACGAAACCAGTTTTTGTTTTTATTCGTATGTGCTAACCTTTTCCGCGTAACTGATTTTTACGACTTTCTAAACTAACTCACAAACAGGAAGGAGCAATTAAATGCCAGGAAAATTTGAGATCAAAACGGGTAAGAACGGAAAATTTCGTTTCAATCTAAAGGCCACAAACGGCCAGATAATTCTCACCAGCGAAGCCTACGATTCGCGTAAAGGCGCCGAGGGCGGCATTGCGTCGGTTCGTAAAAATGCGGCCAACGACGGCCGGTTCGAGCGCAAGACCGCTAAAGACGGTTCGTCGTATTTTGTACTCAAAGCTGCGAACGGCGAGCCGATCGGCAAGAGTGAGATGTACAAAACAAAAGCCTCGATGGAAAACGGCATCGCGTCAGTTGGCAAAAACGCTCCTGATGCAACTATCGTTGACGCGAAATAGCTTCTTTCACAAACTATTATCAAATAGCCCGGCACAAAAGCGAGGGCTATTTTCGTGTCGGTAGCCCGCACGTAAGTAAGGGCTTCCTCCGTTACGTCCAAGCCCTTACTTTACGTGCGGGCGGCGAAGCGGGGGGACACGTCGGCAATCGCATATTTTATGAGCAGCAGAACACGTATCGGTATCGAAACATTGCTGGCAGACAAGATCGCCTCACTCAACGGCCAGCGGATCGGGTTGGTTTGTAATCAGGCGTCGGTTTTGCCCGATCTCAGGCACGCGGCGGATGTGTTTCACGAGCATCCGGCGATAAGTCTGACGACGCTGTTCGGCCCGCAGCACGGCATTCGCGGTGATGTTCAGGACAATATGATCGAAACCGATCATGCGACTGACTCGCACACGGGATTGCCGATCTATTCGCTTTACAGCGAAACGCGCGAGCCGACCGAGGCGATGCTTGAGAATGTTGACACGATCGTTTTCGATCTGCAGGACGTCGGCTGCCGGATCTACACGTTTGTTTACACGATGGCGAACTGCATGCGTGCGGCAAAGAAATACGGCAAGCGTGTCGTCGTCTGTGACCGGCCAAACCCGATCAACGGACGCGAGATCGAGGGCAACATCACTGAGCACGAGTTCAAATCGTTTGTCGGGCAATTTGAACTGCCGACACGCCACGGAATGACTACCGGCGAGCTCGCGAAAATGTTCAACGAGCATTTCGGTATTGGCTGTGAGCTTGAGGTTGTCGCGATGGAAGGCTGGAATCGGAACATCTGGTTTGAGGAAACGGGCCTGCCGTTCGTAATGCCAAGCCCAAACATTCCGACAGTCGATACTTGCGTCGTCTTTCCAGCCACCGTCCATGTCGAAGGCACCGAGATGAGCGAAGGCCGCGGCACAACAAAACCTTTTGAGCTAAACGGCGCGCCTTACATCGATCCGTGGAAATGGGTCGAGGCGCTTGAACAACATGAGTTTCCCGGTGTTGCTTTCCGCCATTGCTTCTTTCAGCCGACGTTTCAAAAGCATGCAAAGGTCACATGCGGCGGACTGCAAATACACGTCTTCAACCGCGACATTTTTCGCCCCGTCATCGTCGGCATCGCAATGATAAAAACCGCCTATGACCTCTACACCGACCAGTTCGAATGGAAACGCGACCCCTATGAATACGTCTTCGACCAAAACCCAATGGACGTTGTCTGCGGCACCGACAAGATCAGAAAAGCGATCGAAGCGGGCGTTTCACTCAAAGAGATCGAAGATTCGTGGGAAGCGGGTTTGAATGATTTCGCCAAAGCGCGTGAGGCGTATTTGCTATATTAAGCCAATGCGCAAAATTCTTGCCGCCAGCCGTATGTATGTAGTAGTATTACCGGTAGGAGTAATACTATGCGGGTAACAACAAAAGGACAGGTAACGATACCTCAGGAGATTCGCGAGAAGTTCGGAATATTTCCTGGAACGGAAGTCGACTTCTTAATTCGAGGCGAATCCATAAGCATAAAGAAGAAGGAACGAAAGAACGGCAAATTGAGTCGCGGAGAGCGGATCGTCGAAAGAATTCGCGGCAGGGGTTCTGCCAATCTGGACCTAACGACAGACCAAATTATGGCTTTGACGCGCGGCTGGGGTGAGGATGATCTTGATCGATAGCAATATCCTGTTCGATATCCTCAGTGAGGATGCGAAGTGGTATCGATGGTCGGCAAGCGCTTTGGCTGCAACGGCGATGGAATCGCAACTGGCGATCAATCCTATTATTTACGCTGAGGTGTCTGTTCGATTCGACAGTCCTCAAGAATTTAACGAAGTCTTTCCCGCCGACGAGTTTCTTCGCGAGCCGCTACCCTACGCCGCCGCGTTTCTTGCTGCCAAAGCACATTTAGCATACAGACGAAAAGGCGGCGTACGCACGTCAACACTTCCCGATTTTTTTATCGGTGCCCACGCCGCAGTTGCAGGTTTTCGCATTCTCACCCGCGATACAAGACGCTACAAAACTTATTTTCCATCCGTCGAATTGATCTCCCCTTGATTCTGCGTTGCAGAAACGGTTTTCGGGAGATCGGAAACCCGGTGGCTATTGATTTTCGGCAGGGAATCTGTGGTCGCAATGATAATCGATTTCGTACTCTTCTGAGATCAACTCTCCGTACGAGGCAGGGGCTAAATAAGATGTGAAGAGGTAATGTTTGCCGATGAAAGCTTTGCATCGTAAACATGTGTTTGCCAAGTAATTGTGACCCACTGTTTCGCTATAATTCTTGGCGATAACAACGCCCTTGCTCTCCGCAATTTGGATTTGTCCTTTAGAGAACTTATCCGGCCCGATATGGCTGTCTCTTAATTTTGCCCCATGGACTATAGCGACTTTCATTGCGGTACCGCATTTCCGACAAGGGGCCTCGATAACCATCATTCGTGTTTTTTGCTGGTGTTGTCCACACGTTTTGCACTTAGGGTTGAAGCATGTCCCAACCAAATCTGGATTAGATATCTTTTGCTCTAGGTTTTCTAAATCTGAGTCAGAAGATAGGTTCACCTGAACTAGGATAATATTGTTTTCACTATAAAATTTAATCGCCTGCTCGTTCGGTTTGTGAGTAACGACGATTTCGACAACGGCAAAAACATTTCCCTCAGAGTCGAAAAGGGCGATGTCTGGTTGGCAAACTGTCAGATTATATTCAACCTTGACGGATTTGATTTTTTTTAGAAGGTCGCCTATGTGTTCCTCATCGCAATATATGCATTGCCATCGAATCGGTAGTGGCTTCTGGTCGGCAAGATGTTTCGCAATTTTCTCTCCAAGCAAATGTTTGAATGAGAAATGCAAAGCAGTTTCTGGACTGCAATTTGGTTCGGATGCTCGGTGTGCAAAGTGCGGCCGTTTGGCACCCTTGCCCGTGTTACCACTTTTGCGGAGTGTCAATTGCGATTCGCAAACAAGACAAAAGAAACCTGATCCCCTTATCGCGTCTGCCGCTTTCACTCGGCATCCGCTCGTATCTTTAGCATAGGTATAGAGAATTTGTTTCATTTTCAAAATCTGTTCAACGAACTTCTTCCGATTCATCATCCAACGTCCTCGCTATCTTGTCCAGATTTAGGCTTCTTGCGGAGGCGTTGAATATTTCGAAGTAGGTGCCGTGTTTGTCGTAGAGTTCGTTGTGGGTGCCGATCTCAACGACGCGGCCTTCTTTTAGGACGTAGATGATGTCGGAGTCGATTATTTGTGAGATGCTGTGTGAGATGACGACCGTGGTGCGGTTTTCTTTTATGGCGTCGAGGCTGTTCTTGATCTGTTCGGTTGCGATGGCGTCGAGGCTGGCGGTTGGCTCGTCTAGGAAGATCACGGGCGGATGTTTTAGGAACAGACGTGCGATGGCGATTCGCTGTTGTTGGCCGCCGGAAAGGGACTGGGCTTCGCTGGCGTAACCGTGCGGGAGCTTTTCGATCTGGTCGTGCAGGTACGCTTTTTTGGCGGCGGCAACAACTTCATCGGTCGTTGCACGCATAAATCCGTAACGGATATTTTCCTCGATCGAGCCGCGAAAGATATGATTCTTTTGCAGCACGAGCCCGATGCTTCGCCTCAGCAGATGAGTGTCGTATTCAAGCAGGTTCTGGCCGTCGAGCAATATCTCGCCTTTACTAGGAGCATAGAATTTGCACAACAGATTCAGCAGCGTCGATTTTCCCGCACCCGAAAGCCCGACGAATGCGACCGTTTTTCCGGCCGGGATCGTCATGTTCACATCCCAAAGTGCCTGCGTTCCATTCGGGTATGTAAAGTCGATATTCTTTAGCACGAACTCGCCTTTTAAATTTTCCGCAGTGATCGCGCCGCTTTCTTCTATCGCATCGTCAGCGTCTAGGATCTCGAAAAAGCCCTCGGCGTAGGTCAGGGCTTCGTTCATCTGATCGTAGATGCGGTGAAGCTGGCGGATCGGGGCCGAGACGTTGTTGAAGAGCAAAATGTGGAACATTATTGCGCCGATCGACATCTGCTGATCGAGCACGAGATATGCCGTCAGGATGATGATGACCGTCACGCCGACCTGCTCGGCAAAGGTCTTCATCGCGTCGAACGCGTAGTTTGTCTTTCGCTGCTTTAACTGCGCCTTGATCAGGTTTTGCTGCAAGGTATATTGTTTATCGCGTTCGTATTCTTCACGGACAAAGGACTTGATGACGATGATCGATTCGATGATGTTGAATAGGCCGTTTGTTTTTTGTTCACGCAATGTACGCAGCCCGCGACGGACTCCACGCAGCAGCGAAGCCTGTCGCCAGCTAAGAAAGAAATAGACCGGCATCACGACCGATGCTACCAGCCCGACGTAAACATTTGCCGAGAACATCAAAATGAGCGCGAGTGCGGCGTTTGCGAACAGCGGCAGTAGCTCGATGAATATGTTTTGAACAAAGCTCGTCAGGCTTTCGACGCCGCGGTCGATACGGGTTTGCAGCTTGCCGGTCGCGTTGTCGTCGGTCGCGTAGAATGCGTATTTGTATGTAAGTATTCGTTCGATCGCGTATTGCGCCAGCGAGCTTGAGAGTTTGACCCGCAAGTTTTCGCCGATCATGCTCTGTCCGTATTTGACGGCGATGTTGATAAGCTCTTTTCCAAAAAGGATCGCTGAAATAAACAGCAGCAGCGACGTGCTTTCGGCGGCGGTCACGCCCTCTTTGATCAGACGCTCGACGGTATCGACCGTATAACGCAAAACTAACGGGTTGACTTGTGCCGCGAACGCACCCAACAACGTCAGCAGCAGCGACCAGACAACCAGGCTGCGATATGGGCTGACAAACGGACCTAGCCGCCGGATGATCTGCCAAATGTTCATTTCAGACAATTTACCACAAAGCCACAGAGGACACAGAGGAATTCGATTGAAAGCTCTGACAACTAGGTCCATGGTTAAATGTGGACATTTCATTATCGCCTGAGCGATCACATATATCGACAATGGGATATAATTCTCTCTGTGTACTCTGTGGCCAATCCTATTCCTTAACTGTATTTTCCTGCCCGAAAGTTCTACATTATTTAGTTTGCCGGAATAATTGCAATGGATTCTAAGGAAACGATACAAACCGCCGAACTGCCTGAGCTTTCGTTATTTCTTCCCGTTTTGAACGAGGAAGACAACTTAAGGCCGATGCATGAAAAGATTCGGGCCGCGCTTGATGCGTTGGGCAAGACGGCCGAGGTCATTTATGTAGATGACGGCTCGACCGATAAATCGCTTACGGTTTTGCGTGAGATCGCGGCCACGGACGACCGTGTTCGCGTGATCTCGCTTCGTAGAAATTACGGCCAGACTGCCGCGATGAGTGCGGGAATCGACGCGGCTAAGGGAAATATTCTGATACCGATGGATGCCGATCTGCAGAACGATCCGGCGGATATTGCGCGGCTTTTGGAAAAACTCGATGAGGGCTATGACGTTGTTTCAGGCTGGCGAAAGAACCGTCAGGACAAGCTGATCTCGCGGAAAATTCCTTCGCAAATAGCGAACCGCGTCATCTCATGGATCGGCGGCGTCAAGCTGCACGATTACGGCTGCTCGCTAAAGGCTTATCGACGCGACGTGATCCAGGACGTAAAACTCTACGGCGAGATGCACCGCTTTATTCCGATCTACGCCGCCTGGGCCGGAGCACGCGTAACCGAAATTCCGGTCGATCACCATGCCCGCACAATGGGCAAATCAAAATACGGTATCTCGCGAACCGTCAAGGTCGTGTTCGACCTGATAACGATCAAGTTCATGGCCGAGTATCACACAAAACCGATCTATGTATTTGGCACATTCGGCATGCTCGCATTTTTCATCTCGATGATCGCGGGCATCTGGGCCACGGTTTTAAAGATCGGCTACGATGTGTCGTTCATCCTCACGCCGCTGCCGATCATCGCTGTCGTAATGCTCGCCATCTCGGTCCAGTTTTTCCTGATGGGCTTGCTGGCAGAACTCTTGGTACGCACCTATCACGAATCGCAGGACAAGGCGATCTATGCTGTGAGGGAAAGGATCGGCTTTGGTAGATAAAACGGGTGATCGTTGAGGCGGCACCTGATCGAAACAGTGTCCTATACTCTGTTATCAAAATTGGCTGGTTTTCGCGCTCAGATAACAGTTTTTAGCTCTCTGATAACCGATTTTTGGCGTTAGATAACGGTTTTTTCGAGCTCTGATAACAAGCGTCAATCCGAAAACCGACTGCGAATAACGCGAATACACCGACCGATCCGATAGTCGCTGTCGGCTCCGCCGCTAACCCATCTAATTCTATTAAGTCGGGCCGATCCCATCGTTTCGATGAATGAGCGTTACGGCGAACAGTGAGCGTTTATAAGGGCTTTACTTGGTTTCGCTGAATCCGCCCACGCCTCCACAAGACCGATCCTTTTACACCTTATATATCAGCCGTCATTTCAGCAAAAAAACACGCCGTTCAGATCAAGTTTTGGAACGTGATCTGGAAAACGAAAACGCCGGAGTGAATCCAGCTTTTTATGAACGGTACTCTGAAGTAAGATTAGGAGATGAGTTAGGACGTGAAGCTCATCGCGCGAAGTCGCTATGTAAGACTATCTTGCATCGCAGGCCGAATTCGGAAGGGTTGTGGCTTAAGGAAACGGTCGCACTTGGTATGCGGCGACAGATATGAGGCAGTCGATCGTACATATAGCGTTGGTCGTTTGGGATTACGATGAGGCGATCGAGTTTTATACGGAAAAACTCAATTTTGAATTGATCGAAGACACCTATCAGCCCGAACAAGATAAGCGTTGGGTCGTCGTTGCTCCACCTGGCTCGACCGGAACAACGTTGCTACTGGCGAAAGCGTCGAAACCAGAGCAGGAGCCCTTCGTCGGCAATCAATCCGGTGGCCGGGTTTTTCTGTTTTTGAACACGGATGATTTTTGGCGTGACTATAACGCCATGGTCGAAAAGGGGATCAAGTTCGTCAGGGAACCGAAAAAAGCAGACTACGGAACGGTTGCGGTTTTTGAGGATCTATACGGAAACCAATGGGACCTGCTTCAATTGAACGACAACCACCCGATTGCCGTTAGAAATGCTAGTTGACCACCTCTTTTTATGTGCGGAATTGCGGGTTGGGTAAACCTGGACACAAGTAAATCTCCGAATATCGACCGTGAGGCGGTGCTGCACTCGATGTGTGAGACGATCGTGCATCGCGGGCCTAATTCGGAAGGATTGTGGCTAGATGACAACATCGCGCTTGGAATGCGGAGATTGTCGGTGATCGACCTTGAGACGGGCGACCAGCCGGTTTTTAGCGAGGACAAATCCGTCATCGTGATGATGAACGGTGAGCTGTATAACTACCGCGAGGTACGTAAAGAGCTTGAGAAACGCGGACATAAGTTTGTTACCAAATCGGACACCGAAATACTGCCGCATCTTTATCAGGAATACGGCGACACGCTGGTCGATCATCTGAATGGAATGTACGCTTTTTCGTTGTGGGACACGCGGCGAAAAAAGCTCATCATTGCCCGCGACCGCTTTGGTGAAAAACCCCTGTATTACGGCGTTTTCGATGGCAAACTGATCTATGCATCAGAGCCAAAAGCGATTCTTGCCCATCCGGCAGTAAACACAGAGATCGACCTAAACGCGCTGCGGCATTACGTTTCGTTCGACTATGTTCCGGCGCCAATGTCGATTTATAAAGGCATTCACAAACTGCCAGCTGCGCATATTCTCATAGTCGAAAATGGTGAAGTACGCACACGAAGGTATTGGGATCTGTCCTGGTCAGAACCGGGAGCGATAGCGACTGGGTTCCTACAGGACGGTAACGGTCATCATAACGAGAACACATTTCCTTCCGCCTCATTCGCCGACACCGCAAATGAACTTCGCGATCTTCTCTCGGATGCGGTTCGAATGCGGCTTGTTGCGGATGTTCCGCTCGGCATCTTGCTTTCAGGCGGCATCGACTCCTCGACGGTCGCCGCCTTTGCCACGCAGCATGCGACTGAAAAAGTAAAGACTTTTTCAATAGGTTTTGAGGAAGACTCATTTGATGAATCGAAATACGCGAGACAGGTTGCAACTCACCTAAATACAAAGCATTACGAAGAAAAGCTCTCCGCCGAAAAAGCCGGTGACCTTATCAGCGAGATCGGAACATGGCTTGATGAACCTATGTCGGATGCATCGTTGATACCGACATTCCTGCTCGCTCAGTTTGTCCGCAAACACGTGACCGTCGCGCTCGGCGGCGATGGCGGCGACGAGCTTTTTGCGGGTTATCCGATGTATTACGCGCACAAGGTCGCGGCGAAATATCTGGCGATACCTTCGTTTGTCCGGAGCGGGCTGATCGAGCCGGTCGTAAACGCTATGCCGGTTTCGACCAAGAATCTTTCATTTGATTACAAAGCAAAACGCTTTGTCCGCGCGTCGCATTACGATGATGTCACGCGGCATCATTCGTGGTTTGGTTCGTTCTCGCTCGACCAGCACCAGTCGCTTTTCTCGAAAGATGTCTTAGCCCAAACCGATGCCGATATTTATCGAGGCGTTCGCGAGTTGGTCGATGCATCTGATGCCAAAAATGTCATCGAGCAAATGCAGTACGCCGATATAAATTACTATCTGGCCGAGGACATTCTTACCAAGGTCGATCGTGCGGCGATGGCGGTTTCGCTCGAAACACGAGCACCGTTTCTCGACCCGCGTGTCGGGCAATTTGCGGCGTCGATCCCGATTGAATACAAGCTAAAAGGAAAAAGCGGCAAGCACATTCTGAAAGAAGCGATGAAGGACCTGCTGCCGCACGACATATTACATCGGCCCAAAAAAGGCTTCGGAATACCGATCGCGGAATGGTTGAAAGGCCGGCTGAATCCATTGATGCACGATATGCTTTCACCGGAAAGGCTGAAACAGCAAGGATTGTTTAATCCGGAATATGTTCAACGGTTAATTAAGGAACACGAAAACGGAACGGCATCGCACCATAAAGAGCTTTGGACGCTGCTGGTTTTTGAGCTTTGGTGTGATAATTTTCTGACATAGAGGAGCACCGCGATGGATCGAAGGAAATTTATAAAGTACCTTTCCGCAATACCGCTAATTCCGGCAGGATTAAAGGGTAATTTTCTCAATTCTGAGCAGAGTGTGCTTTTTCAAAGGGTTCGGCCTGGCGAACCCGGATGGCCTTCCGAGGCACAATGGGCGACGCTCAACAAACAGGTCGGTGGAAGGCTTGTGAAATTGGAATCGCCACTTGCGGTTTGCAAATCAGATTCTAACGACAAAGGCTGTAACGATCTTTTTCGCTTGCTCAAGAATCCCTACTACATTGGCGACAATCCTGCTCTCACACAAACCTCCGGATGGGTCGGAGCCTGGGAATCAAAACCCAGCGTTTATGCCGTCACGGCAACAAGCGCGAAAGACGTTGCCGCGGCCGTAAACTTTGCGCGGAAAAACCGGCTTCGGCTTGTCGTAAAGGGCGGTGGCCACAGCTATCAGGGAACGTCCTGTGCACCGGATTCTCTACTTGTCTGGACACGCTCGATGAATCAGTTAACAATGCACGATGCATTCGTGGGAAAGGGATGCAAAGGCAAACAACAGCCTCAGCCTGCCGTCTCGGTAGGTGCCGGAGCTATCTGGATGCACACTTACAACGAGGTCGTAACAAAAGGCGGTCGATACGTGCAGGGCGGCGGTTGTGCCACTGTAGGAGTTGCCGGTTTGATCCAGAGCGGCGGCTTTGGAAGTTTTTCAAAATACTACGGACTGGCCGCTGCAGGACTGATAGAGGCCGAACTGGTTACCGCAGATGGAAAGATACGGATCGCAAATGCCTGCAGCGAACCCGAACTGTTTTGGGGACTTAAAGGCGGCGGAGGCGGAAGCCTCGGTGTCGTAACGCGACTTACTTTGCGAACCCGCGTACTTCCCGAATTTTTCGGTGCTGCATTATTCTCAGTAAAAGCCTCATCAGACTCTGCATTCCGACAGTTGATCGAGAAAGCCATTGAGTTTTACCGGGAAAAACTGTTCAATCGGCACTGGGGCGAACAGATAGTTTTCGGGCACGGAAACCTGATGAACGTTCAGATGCTATTTGCAGGAATTAGTGAGAAACAGGCAAACCTTGTTTGGCGTCCGTTTCTCGAGTGGCTTTCGTCTTCTCCCGACTACACGATTGAACAGCCGGTTATCATAAAGACCGTTGCGGCGCGAAGTTTCTGGGACCCGCAGTTCTGGAAAAAGAACCTTCCGGAATTCGTTATAGCCGACGACCGGCCCGGCGCGCCGGACGGCAATATCTTTTGGGTCGGCAATCTCGGCGAAGCCGGGCAAATACTTAATGCGTACAAGTCTGCTTGGCTTCCGGCCTCACTTTTGGAAAAAAACAGCCGGGATCGATTTGTAAACGCCGTATTCGAAAGCACGCGTAGTTGGAGCATGTCATTGCATTTCAATAAAGGCCTTGCAGGAGCTTCAGCTGAGGATATAAAGGCCGCCCGCGACTCCGCGACAAATCCGGCCGTTCTCGATGCATTTGCACTCGCGATATGCGCAAGCGACGGCAAACCGGCCTTTGCCGGGATACAAGAACGCGAACCCGACGCAGCCGATTCGCAACGTAAGGCGGCGCTGGTTGGAAAGGCGATGGATCCACTTTTAAAACTGGTCCCAGATCCGGGATCGTATGTTTCGGAGAGCGATTTTTTTGAAAGAAATTGGCAAAGGTCGTTTTGGGGTACAAACTATCCGCGGTTAGCCGCAGTGAAAAAGAAATACGATCCAGAAGGTCTCTTTTTCGTCCACCATGGCGTAGGTAGCGAAGAATGGAGCTCGGACGGCTTTAGAAAACTCAAAATTAACTCCGGCTTGGGCTAATCGAACGGCATCGGCTATTATCTCCATATATGAAAACACTCTACCCCGAGATCGAGCCCTTTGATTCGGGCATGCTCAAGGTTTCGGATATTCACGACGTTTATTACGAGCGCGTCGGAAATCCCAAAGGCATTCCGGTCGTGTTTCTGCACGGCGGGCCGGGCGGTGGATTGATACCGATGTACCGGCAGTTTTTCGATCCGAAGGCTTATCATGTGGTTTTGTTCGACCAACGCGGATCTGGCAAATCAACGCCGCATGCCGAACTTAAAGAGAATACAACTTGGGACCTGATAAAAGATATTGAGGCCCTGCGTGTGAAATTCGGGGTCGAGAAATGGTACGTTTTCGGCGGTTCGTGGGGCAGCACACTCAGCTTGGCTTACGGAATAACGCATCCCGACAGGTGTCTGGGGCTCGTGCTTCGTGGCATTTTCCTGACGCGAAAGAAAGAGCTTGAGTGGTTTTATCAGTACGGGGCGTCTGAGATATTTCCCGATTTTTGGGAACGCTATCGTGATGAGATCCCCGAGGCCGAACGCGGCGATTTTATGACCGCTTATCACAAGCGTTTGACCAGCGATGACGAGGCAACGCGGCTATCGGCAGCCCGAGCATGGAGCACTTGGGAAGGCGCCACGTCAAAGCTGTTTCCAGACCAGGACCTGATGGACCATTGGGAAGGCGAGCACGAAGCGCTTTCGCTCGCCCGCATAGAGTGTCACTACTTTATGAATGGTTCTTTCTTTTCGAGCGACAACTTTCTTCTTGAAAATGTAGGTAAAATTCGAGACATTCCAACCGTGATCGTCCAGGGTCGTTACGACGTAGTTTGCCCGATCACGTCGGCGTGGGACCTGCATCGCGCGTTGCCCGAGGCCGAGTTTATCGTCGTGCCGGATTCGGGCCATTCGGTGTCTGAAAAGGGCATCACAGCCGCGTTGGTCGATGCGATGGATCGGTTCAAGCAGCCGTCTTGATTGAATGTTTCGACCGAAAGATGTGAAACTTCGTCAAATAAGGGTTATTATTAGCTAAGACAAGACGAAACGGATGGACATATTTATGTTAGGACTGGGAACACCTGAAATTATCGGAATTGTGATCGTACTTTTCCTGCTGTTTGGAGCGACGCGGCTGCCGCAACTGGCGAAATCGCTCGGCCAATCGCGCAAGGCATTCAAGGAAGGAATGCGTGAAGCTGAACTAGAAGAAGCAGACGAAGGGCAGCTTCGTTCGGCTGATGCTCCGAAGATCACCGAGATGAGCGACGATGCTCTCGCGGAAGAAATGCGCCGGCGGGCGGAAGCAAGGAATTAGTATGAAAGTCAAAGTCGTAGTTCACGAAGCCGAAGAAGGCGGGTTCTGGGCAGAAGTTCCGTCCATTCCGGGATGTGCCACCCAGGGTGAGACGTTTGAGGAACTACTGAAAAATCTATACGAAGCGATCGAAGGTTGTCTTTCAGTTGATGTTAAAAAAATAAAGATGGGTAAATCGGATCGCCTGATGGAAATTGCCGTATGAAGTCGGTTTCCGGAAAAGAAGTTTGCCAAGGTATTAGAGCGACATGGATGGCAGCTTTTGAGAATACAAGGAAGTCATCACATCTTCGGAAAACCTGAACCGATGTCAGACTCTCTGTTCCTATTCATAAGAATCAAAACCTCAAGTTCGGCCTGCAAAACCATTTAATGAAAAATGCTGGCTTGAACGAGTCTGATTTCTAATCAGCCTTTTTCGCCGGTCAGCACCGTCACCTTCACGGTAAATCTAAACGTCAGGTCGCCGTCTTCGGCATCGATCAAGCGGGCAAGCTCAACCGAGACTTGCTCTTTTTCGTTTTCGTTCAAAGTCTCGAGCCACTGCGGCAACAGGAAATCGGCTACCAGCGGTGAACCTAGAAACGCTTTGCTATTGTCATATTCGAATAGCTCGATAGCTGTGTGCGTTTTTATTTTGACCAAACCGGCGGCCTCAGCCATCTCCTCGATCTGCGAAATTGACGGAGTTTCTGCGACCATCTTTTCGGCGGCGGCACCGTGCTCGCCGAGTTCTGTATTAAAGAAAGCTTCCCAAAGCAGTGAAAAGATCTCACCAAACGTGCCTGCAGCCGGGATCATAGCGGCTACTTTGCCGCCCGCTTTTGCAACGCGCACAGCATCACGCAAAAACTCCGGCAACTCGGCCGGCGGCGTAAAGCTGGCGTCCGCAACAACGACATCAAATGCGTCGTCCTCGAACTGGATCATCGAAAAATCGACATCGGCTCTTGTGGCGATCGCCTTGTCGCGGGCGATGCTAAGCATGTGTTCATTTTCACAGGCCGCGAATATAGCTAAGTTCTCATCTGCACGGTTTCTCAACTCGATGCAGTGCGTTCCGGTGCCGCTGTTTATATACAACAGGTTCTCAGCTTTTTTAAGATCTATGTGCTTATCGGCAAGCTCGGTAAATCGCCGCGTCCACTCTTCATCGACAAACAGGTCGCGAATGAACGCAAGCTCTTTCTGCGTCTTTTCCATAATATTATTTAACCGCACGTTTCGCGGCAGGTAAAGAGGAGTGATTTGGATAGCCTGTCCGAAATAACACCATCGTCGGCGAATGTGCTACGCTGAACAATTCTGGGCTTTTTAAAAATGAGCCGGTCAGGCTTCTGCATTTTCGTATATGGAAATAACACCAGACAGCTCCATTTTTGCGGTTCTCGCGATCGGTTTTGTGATCGGGCTTTATCACGCCGTTGAGGCCGATCATCTTGCGGCTGTTGCAGCTATCGTTAGCGAGAAAAAGAATGTTTTAATGTCGTCGCTTATCGGCGGCCTGTGGGGCATCGGTCACACTATTTCGCTGTTCGCCGTCGGGCTATTGGTGATCTTTTTGAAACTTCAGATATCAGAAAGCGTCGAATCCAAGCTTGAGGCATTGGTCGGCGGAATGCTGGTCTTGCTCGGGTTGAACGCTTTAAGAAAGCTGTTCACGGCGGAACGTGTTCATGTCCACGAGCATACTCATTCGGGCAGCAAGCACGCTCATCTGCACATTCACGAAGAGGAAAAAGAGGAAAGCTCGCATCACGGGTTGAGCCCAAGATCCGTCTTTGTTGGAATGATTCACGGCCTTGCGGGAAGCGCCGGATTGATGCTGATCGTCGTTCCAACCATCTCGTCGCCGTGGCTTGCGATGACCTATATTCTGGTTTTCGGTATCGGTTCGGTCGGTGGAATGGTGCTGATGAGCCTGCTTATGAGCGTTCCGATTTCGTTCACGGCCAATCGCTTTGAAATGTTTAATAAGGCGATCAGGATTTCCGCCGGTCTGTTCAGTATCGTCTGGGGCGCTATGTTAATCAACGAAAAACTCATCCAAACCTAACCGCGTGTTTCGTTTCACCTTGTGTGAAACATGTTTCAGACTGATTCGGGATTATTCGAACTCGAATTTTCCAAACGCTGACGGCACGTGAAAGTTCGGCTTCTCGGTCTCAGTCGGCCGCCACGCAAGATAACCTCTGTCAGGCTCTTTTCCGACGCATCTGAATATATTGCCGAGCCAAACATCTCCGGCTTGCGGCTTTTGAGCGAAAGCGTCCCAAGGAATCTTCATCGCCATCAAGACGCTGGTTTCTTCGATACGAGCGGCGGGCTGTATTCCTGATTCATATTCAAAATGCGAGACCCGCTCATCGTCTGTCAAATCGATCGCGAGATCAAACCATTCGCCCGTTGGCGCTACTTCAAATTCGAAATATTTGCGCGGCTCGTCTTTGTCCGGTGCGATGAATATCTCGCAGACATCGCGTTCCCACAGGCCGATTGATTTTGTGTTCAAATCGGGGTTGTCGGATATTACCAATTGTTCGGGTAGCGCCGTTTCAAACCGGATATAAAACGACGTCGATGACCAAAAACATTCCGCGCTGAACCAGCGATCTTTAGGCGCCCGAACGCCCGACCAGTATTTGTCGATGAGTATCGAATTTTCCTGCGACCGGCCTGCCTGGATCAACTCATCGGGCAGCAGATCGTTTGAAATATGCTTGATCGATAAAGCATTCTGCATTTGAGATTTATTTTGTCTTTCGTGTGATCCAACTGGAAAAGGTATGTGCCTCGGTTGCTATAGCCTTTGCCACTCCGGCCCCGAATGAGCGGAACGGATGGTTGGCGGTAAAAGCATTTGCGATCGAGTAAAGAGCACCGGCTGAAAACACAGGTTTGTTTGATATCGCGTAAACCGGTTCCCAGTTTTCGGGAGCGAGCTTTGCTTTAAAAAAGTCGAGGCCGTCAAAATTGTAAAACCGCTGGCCGTGTTTTCGCATCCATCCGAGGACGAATCTTAGCCATAACGGATTGTCAAAAGGTTTGATCTTTGCCCTTTTTGACAGAGGCGACAGCCCGAGCGTAACGTACTCGAAACCCTCGTCCGCTAACGTATTGATGGCAGTGTGCATCATCAATTCAACAGTTCCGTTCGGCGCCCCCGGCCGATGTGGAAACTGTTCGGTCAGCCAGCCCGAACGCGTCGGTATCGGCGAAAGAACAAGAAACGCGACGACACGGCCGGCGAGACTGGCGACGAACACGCGGCGATGCTCCAAACACCCGAGCGTGTCAGGCTCGATCACAAAATGAAGCGGCGGCATGCCCTTTAGCTCAAACCACGATTCAAGACAATCAAGTAATTCAGGATTGCTCTCAGCCTTTTCGACCGGCCATTCATCAACCTGCAAACCTTTATTTCGAGCCCGGTTTAGCTGCGAGCGGATGTCTTTTCTAGCGACCACTATCGAAGCCCAGTTCTCTGGCCGCCAGACCGGCTGAGCGCCAAGAAGAACTCGCGAATGGGTTTCAGACCGTTCAAGCAACCCGTCAAGCCGAGCCTCGGCCCCGAAATAACAGACCGAAAATCCTTTATCACGCGAGTCGGTTTCAAACGCCGCGACAACATCTTTTAGATCAGACGCGGCGCAAACCGGAGCACCGGCCACAACACGAAAACCTTTTGACGAAACAAACCCGACTACGGATTCCTGTTCCCTGCCAAACCAGTACTCGATTCCGGGATTGACGATCTGAAAACAGGTTGTGTTCCAACCGTGTTTTACTACAATATTACGCGCGAGAAAAACCGAAGCCGATGGTTGATCGGAGAAGCGTTTGGCCGGGCGGATCATTCGCTCGTACTCTTGACGGCCATTTTGTAACTGTGTTCGTGGTGAAATGTTCTTTTACCGGACTGCTTGTGGCCACGGTCTGATTTTCAGATTCGCCACTGTTCGCTAATACGGATGCTGTATTGACCTGCCCGTTTTCCTTTAAGCAGTTCAAGACGGTTGCCCTCCCGTCACTTTTGTCCGGCAAGGAAGTCCAAAGCTTTAGATAGGTCCGGATCGGTTCCGCTACAGACATCCCTTATGGTCAATTTTGTTTCCATGTGCGGCGTCACTGGTTCGTCAATCACGGGTTTTCCGTCCGGGCCCCAGCCGGAATGGGTCGGAACGCCGAGCCGCCATCCGCCCGGGAGAGTGTAATATTCCGCTCCGAGCAACGCACCGGCAGTCTTTCGGCCGATCAGCTTCGCATCTGTTTTCAGCTTGACGTGCCAGGCAAAACCTTCGGCGGCGCTTGCGGTTTCTTCGTTTATCAGGACGACGACTTTTCCGCGATAACGATCTTTACCGAGATCCTCGCTGTAGATCGCAACGGCTCCGTTATTCGAACGCATTGCCGTAAAGACCCCTTCGTCGGTATAGGTACGAACGGCTTTGGGTAGTGTTCCCGGGTCGATCTGCTTGGGTGTCTGGCCCTGGGTTTGAAGGTAGTGACGTGTAAGAAGCGCGGCAACCAGATGTTCGCCCGAACTAAGATAGCTGCTTAGCCGAACAAACGACATATTTCCGCCCGAATTGTCCCGAGCGTCAATGATCAGGCCGGAGGTGCTTTTCAATTCGGCCATTGCGGCATCAACTAATGGCGCAACATCATCGTCAAAACGTACGGCACGTAAATATCCGATCCGTTCTCCGCCCGCGACGGAAAACGTCCGCCATCTGATCGATGGCCGTTCCGATTGCGAATGAGATTCGCGCCGAACCTGAACATTTCGTTCCCGGCCATCGCAACCTTTTAGCCGGAGGTTCGCATTACTTCCCAGCTTGCCGATCTCATCCTCGGGATTCAAAATTGAATCGCCAACCCGTATGCCCCGCCGCTGGGCATCGGAGGCCGTTGGAACATCGACAACGACGTGCTTTCCGTCGATCAACTGCGTCCGAACGCCGACGCCAACAAGGCCGCTTTCGCGCGGCATTCCGATCTGGAGATGCGAAACCGGCAGTTCCTTGAGCATCCTTTTCATAAGCTCAAAAAACTCGGCGTCGTTTCTGACGCGGTTTACCTGCGGACGATATCGATTGCCGACATCCTTCCAGTCCACTCCAACAAACTGCGGATCGTAGAAATTGTCGTTGACCTTTTGCCAGATAGCCTGAAAGACCTCAGGATATTCCGCCTTTTGCGACGTTGGCAATGTGGCCTGTCCGTACGACAAACTGAAGCTAACCACCAACATCAATGCCAAAATTATCACTGAGGCTATTCGTTGATTTATTTTCATTTCCCGGTATTCAATACAGTCTTGAAGGCCATTTTGGCGAGTTTCCACGTCCGGTTCCAGTCGATCTTTTTCGGCTCCGTCGTAGGCTACTTTGCGAAATACTTTACGTTCGGGAGACATTCGAAATGTTCATCTTGAGTCCACAGTATTGCGTCGAATCTTATGGCCGTAGTGTAAATGATGCTGTCAGCAAGCGGAAGTGAGTAACGAGCCGCCTCAAGCGACAGCGTAAGATCCAAATCAACGACACGTCCCGCGAGCATCGCGCTTACGGCCTGAAGAGCATCGTCTTTACTTCGTTCGCGACGGGTCTTTTTGAATACCTCGTAAATAGAGATGACCGGAACGACAAGATTATCGGTGTCCTCAATAGCGTCCGAAAATAACTCAGCACGTTCGGAGCCCGTTAGATATTCGAGCCACCCGGACGAATCGACTACGTTCCGGCCACTCACAGCCGGTCATCCTCGCGTTCAATTTCGGTGTCCATTCCTTTTAGAATTCCGCGCATTTCCTTGATCGGCCTTACGGGGATCAGCTCTACACGATCGCCATAGCTAATTACGCGAAACCGCTCACCCGGTAACAATCGGAGCCGCTCGCGGATAACCTGTGGTATCACAATCTGGAACTTTGATGAAAGGGTAACTGTTTCCATATCGATAGACATATCGTAAAACAATAAGCGTATCGATGCAATAATTATTTACCTGTGTTCAAGACAGTCTTAAATGCCATTTTGGCGAGTTTCCACGTCCGGTTCCAGTCGATCTTTCCGCCTTCGTCGCGGCCCATCAGCTTATTGACGAATACCTTGCGGAAATCGTTCCCTTCGCGGCGGAGCATAAATTCCTTTGCGTAGGGTTTCGCGGTTTCAAAGAAATTGAACTCTGGGTCGGTGATGATGCCAATGCCCTCGAGCGTCATCAGCGCACGCATTATGTATGTGAAATTTGACGGCAGACGGAACGGGTAATCGTACATCACGTCGGCGAGGTCGTAGGTCAGCTCTTTAAAATTTACATCCTTGAGTTTCAGATTCAGGTGAAACTCGAACATCTTTTCGACCACCGGTCGGACGGTTTTTGCATCGGTTCCGGGCTTTAGAAAATCGAGCTCGATCAGGTTTTGAGCGATGCCAGCCGGGTCTTTGCCGACGACATTGAAAAATGCGTCGATCATCTTGGACTGCAGTTCAGGCGATATTCGTCCGACCATTCCAAAGTCAAAAAATGCGAGCCGTCCGTCGGGCATTACAAGCAGATTACCGGGATGCGGATCGGCGTGAAAAAAGCCGTCCTCGAGCAATTGCTTTAAGTAAGTTCTTATCAGTAGGCGGTTTACCTTCTCAGGTGAAAGGCTCTGACTGTGCAGTTCTTCGAGATCGGTAACCTTTGTACCGTGGATAAACTCCATTGTCAGAACTTTGTCAGTGGTTGCGTTCCAATAAATTTTGGGAACATGAACGTTGTCCCAATTTTTGAAAGATTCGAGGAAACGCTCGGCGTTGCGGCCCTCGGCGGCGTAGTCCATTTCTTCGTGAATGGTTTCATTAAACTCGCGAAGCATTCCCGACCAATCGGCGTTCTCATTCAATTGCGGAAAGCGCTCGGCAAAATTTGCCACTTTTTTCAGAATTTCAAGATCACCTTTTATTGTCGCCTCAAGATTTGGCCGCTGAACTTTTACGGCAACCTCTTCCCCGCTGTGCAGCCGTGCACGATAGACCTGGCCAAGCGACGCGGCGGCGACGGGCTGCATCTCAAATTCCTGATACGCTTCATTTATCTTGCGTCCAAGCTCTTTCTCGATCCGGGCAAATGCGATCTCGTTGCTAAAAGGCGGCACGTTGTCCTGTAGTTCGCCCAACGCGACGACAAAAGGCAGCGGCAGCAGGTCGGCGCGTGTTCCCATCGATTGCCCGATCTTGATAAACGTCGGGCCGAGCTCGATCAATTTGTCTTTTAGCCAAACCGCCTGCTTTTCCTGATTGACCTCGCGATTAGTTTCGCTGCCGAGAAAAAACCACCGGAGCAAAAGCATTATCCCGTGAAAAAACCACAGCTTGACACTGTAAATCTTTTCGCCGAACACCGCGGCACGAGTCAGTCGTTCGGCGGTTTTCATGCGTTCTCTGGCGTGACGAAGCTGCGCCTTTCGATGTGTTTCGTACTGGTCGAGATACAGATACAACGCCAGCTTTCCGATCACAGCCGATACATGAAGAATGCGAAAATAACTGCGAATTCCTGTATAGCGACGCTCGATCTCGGATTCCTTTGCAGTCAGGAATTTTTCCTCGGCAATAAGCTGTTCGTTAGTTACGTACTGAGCGATCGGCGCCGCTTCAGTCGCGACAATCGCAAGATGGCCGTTGCCGTTTATCGTTTTCTCCGCCACAGTTGTTGAAAGTTCGTTCATTCGCCTATCAATTTGCCGCCCAAGCCCATTTCGATGCGAAAATCGTATGCTCGCTTTGCATCACAATATCTCGAGCATATTCCTTACGCCCTCGTGGCGGAAATAGTTCAATGCACGGGCTGAGTCTTTTTCGATTTGTGCCTTTAACTCGTCTATTCCGTTGAATTTACGCTCGTCACGGAGGCGATGCAGAAAGCGAACGCGGAGCACGTCGCCGTAAAGGTCGCCGTCGAAATCAAAGAGGTAACTTTCGATCGAAGGCTCGGCTTGCGTCTCGAAAGTGGGCCGCACACCGATATTCGTAATGCTTCGCCGCCACGTTCCGTCAACAAGCGTTGCGGTCGCGTAAACACCGAATTTTGGAATGACACGATTGTGCGGTTTCAGGTTCGCGGTCGGGAATCCGATGGTGTGGCCGCGACGGTTGCCACGGATGATAACGCCCTCGACGCCGTATGGCCGGCCGAGCATTCTACGGGTTAAATTCACACGTCCGGCGGCAAGCATTTCACGAATGCGCGAAGAGCTTATTCTGTGTCCGCGAAGCCGAACCTCAGGCACCTCGTCGGCGTGGAACCCAAGCTCGGCACTCATTTTTCTGAGCAAATCAATATTGCCACCACGTTCCCTGCCAAACGCGAAACCTTTCCCAAGATAGACTTCCTTCGCATGGAGCCGGTCGTGAATGATCTCATGCAAAAAAACTTCGGCAGGCTGTGATGCGAATTCGTGGTCGAATGGAATCACGATCGTTTGGCCAATCCCAAGCAATTCAAGATTCGCAAGTCTCTGATCCAAAGTTTGCAGCAGCGGCGGAGCAGATTCAGGATGCAAAACGGCACGCGGATGTGGGTCAAAAGTGATTGCTGTCGGAACGGCATCGACGGCTTTCGCACGCTCAACAACCGTCTGCATTATCCGCTGATGCCCAAGATGCAATCCGTCAAAAACGCCCAGCGTCAGGACCGCGGGCTTTTGAATATTCGCGTTTTCCGTACCGTGAAAGATCTTCATACGTATGGCAGGCTGTGAGCCTGCCAGCGACAGACTAACAGTCTGTCGTACTCAATCGCCCAGATGCTTGTCCGTCATCAAATAGTTTCGCACATAATCGGCAACGGCTGCATCAAGCTGGGTTGTGTCCGCAGCGTATCCGGCGGCACGGATGCGGGTTAGGTCGGCCTGTGTGTGATATTGGTAGCGGTCTCTCAGGTGTTCCGGCATGTCGATGAATTCGACATTTTTGGGTAGATCGAGAGCTTTGAAAATGGCATCGGCAAGAGCGTTCCACGTGTTCATCCGCCCCGAGCCGACATTAAACAGCCCGCCGCTTGTGTCAGTAGCCCGCACGTGAGTAAGGGCCGCTCCCGGCATAAAATGCAGCGTCATATCGACCGCGTCCTTCACATAAACAAAATCACGGCCGAATTCCCCGTCGGCGTAATCGGGGTTTGCGCTTTTGAAAAGCTGCAGCTTGCCGGTCGAGTTGATCTGGTCGAATGCCTTATTTACCAGCGAGCGCATGTCGCCCTTGTGGTTCTCGTTCGGGCCAAAGACGTTGAAATATTTCAGCCCGACAATGCGGTCAAACATTCCGTTGCGAGCCGCATATTGATCGAACAGATGCTTTGAATAACCATAAACATTCAGCGGTCGCAAGGTGTTCAATTCATCGGTCCCATCCTCCATTCCCGCCGAACCGTCACCATATGTCGCCGCTGACGAAGCGTAGATAAACCGAATATCGTTCTTAACCGCCCAACGCGCAAGGTCCTGCGTGTACTGGTAATTATTGCGGATCATATAATCCGCGTCGGTTTCGGTGGTCGAAGAACACGCTCCCAGATGAAATACGGCAGTCGCGTCCTTAAAATCATCCAGATCCTCGATGAAATCGTAAGCGTCGATGTAATCTGCAAACCGAACCGGTGCCAAGTTCTTCCACTTGTCCGTCTCATCCAGCCGGTCAACGATCAAAATATCGTCAACCCCAAGCTCATTCAGCCGCCAAACAATAGCACTCCCAATAAACCCGGCACTGCCTGTAACAATGATTTTCATAATGGAACGCCGGCATCTTGCCGGCTCGTAGTCCCACGCCGGCAAGATGCCGGCGTTCCATTCACCAGCCCAAGATGTAAGCAAACATCAGCGGAGCGACGATCGAGGCGTCGGATTCGACGATGTATTTCGGCGTGTCGCTCGCGAGTTTGCCCCAGGTTATTTTTTCGTTTGGGACGGCGCCGGAGTAGCTGCCGTAGCTTGTGGTCGAATCGCTGATCTGGCAGAAATAGCCCCAGACGGGGACGTTGTCACGTTGGAGATCCTGGTGGAGCATCGGGACGACACAGATCGGGAAATCGCCTGCGATGCCGCCGCCTATTTGGAAAAAGCCGATGGTGGAATTGTCGGTCGCGTTGTTTGTGTACCACTCGGCGAGCATCGTCATATATTCGATGCCGGTGCGGACGGTGTGGACGTTTTCGATGTCGCCGGTGATGACGTGGCCGGCAAACATATTGCCCATCGTCGAGTCTTCCCAGCCGGGCACGACCATC